>JAATFT010000039.1 GCA_015655075.1 Clostridiales bacterium
TAAAATTAAAAGCCTATCGAAGAATTGCTACCCGATACGATAAATCTGCCTGCACTTATTTAGGCTTTATCGTACTTGCGTCCATACTAATTTGGTTAAAATAGCTAAAGCTCACGATTTTTCAAACACGCTCTAGAGCGTGTCCAGATTTTTTGTGCTTATTCCATTTATTGTATGGTATTAGTAAATGTGATTATTATGATTATATTTGCGAATTGGATTTTTTTCATAGGGGACTGTATACTAAAGCTATCCATCAGGGGCAGGTCAATCCTACCATTTACTGTGCCTGATAATTTGAATGTAATATGTAACGTAATGTAAAAAAATACAATGAAAGGAAGGCGATTTTGTTATGAAAACAGGAAGTCCGGTTGTTACCGATATGAAGGTTATACCTGTGGCAGGATATGACAGTATGTTAATGACATTAAGCGGCGCCCATGCACCGTTTTTTACAAGAAATCTTGTAATTCTAACGGATAATGCAGGTCATACGGGAATCGGAGAAATTCATGGAGGGGATTACACATGCGCTGCCTTGGAAAGCTGCATTCCACTGGTTGTCAGCAAGGAAACAGGGGCATACCGTTCTGTTTTAAACAGTATTCACAGAGCAGTAAGCGGTGCAAAAAAAGCGGAAGGGGACAACGGTGAAGGCATTCAGTCTCTGGATATCGGCAAGCTGAAGTTTGTTGTGAAGGCCGAATGGGCAATTGAATGTGCGCTGTTAGATTTACTGGGACAATATCTCGGACTGCCTATGTGTGAACTATTAGGAGAAGGGAAACAAAGAGAAAAAATAGAGACGTTAGGTTATCTTTTTTTTGTGTCCGATAAAGAAAAAGCAAAGGCCCTGCCCTACAAGGATGAGAGCGGCAGCTCCGATCCCTGGTTTAGCATGCGCCGCAAAGAAATGCTTACCGCGGATAAAATCGTGGAACAGGCCTTAGGTTTACAGGATAAATACGGATTCCGAAACTTCAAGCTAAAAGGCGGTGTTTTGGAAGGTCAGAAAGAAATGGACACAGTCAGAGCACTGAAAAAACAGTTTCCGGAGGGAAGAATTAATATTGATCCCAACGGTGCGTGGAGTCTTGAGGAAGCGATTGCATTATGCAAAGACATGAAGAATATTCTTACTTATGTGGAAGATCCCTGCGGTCCTGAAAGCGGTTATAGCAGCCGTGAAATTATGTGTGAGTTTAAAAATGCAACAAATCTTCCGGTGGCAACCAACATGATTGCAACTAACTGGAGGCAATTTTATCACGCGGCGTCCCTTAAAGCCGTCGATATCGTACTGGCCGATCCTCATTTCTGGGGTATGAACGGAAGTATCCGGATGGCACAGATTTTAAATGACTGGGGCCTTACCTGGGGTTCCCATTCAAACAACCATTTTGATATTACATTAACCGTATTTGCCCATGTGGCCGCAGCGGCACCAGGCAAACCCACTGCACTTGACACACACTGGATATGGCAGGACGGACAGAATCTTTGTGAAAATACACCCCAAATTAAAGACGGCTACCTGGAAGTTCCAAAAGCGCCGGGTCTTGGCATTTATCCAAACATGGAAAAAATAACGGCGGCCAATGCACTTTACAGGAAGATGGACAATCATGACAGAAACGACGCTATGGCTATGCAGTATTTGATTCCCGGCTGGAAATTTGATTCCAGGAAACCGGCTTTGGTAAGGTAAATATAATGCCGCTTTTTCCTGTCATTCCACCGCAAAAGAATAGTTCTTAATATAATTTACCAGCGTATTTTCCGCGTCGTTTAACACAAGGTCCGTCCGGCATGCTAGAATATTGTAACGGTATAGTTTGGGAGTAAAACAAAAATATGTGATATTGGGGTCGGGTTTTGCACAGGAGACAGGAATAAAGGCAATGCCGATCCCTTTTGAAACCATCCTTCTGACAGCCGCCATACTGTTCAATTCACAGACAATATCCGGAGAAAAGCTATTTATTTTAAAAACAGAATCGGCAATATTGCGGATGGTGGAATTTTCTTTTGACAGGATAAAGCTATCTTCTTTAAATATTTTCTCTAATTCGGACGGAACAATTTCCTTTAATTCATTTTTATGAATCAGACAATAATTATGAGTGCAGGGTACTGCAAAAACAACCTCTTCTTCCCTTAGCACCTCATACCGCACACTAAGGTCCGCCAAGGTGTTCACAGACATAAGGGCAAAATCGATTTTCCCCGAGGTTATATATTTCTTAATGGAAGGGACAGAATCTTCCATGATTTCTAATATAACATTGGGAAAGGCTTTTTTATATTCGGAAATTAAATTTGTCAGCATATGAATGCCCCACTGGGAGGTAATTCCCATACTGATACGCCCCGTGCCGGAAAGGTTCTTTATATTGTGGTACAATTTCTTTTTTAACTGAACCACAGTTTTTGCGAATTCTACATACATGCTTCCGGCGGGGGTAAGAGTCAGCTCATTCTTAGCCCTGTTAAACAAGGGTGTCTCCAGTTCGGCTTCCAGCTTAGAAAGATATTGGCTCATGGAGGATTGGGATACGAAAAGGGTTTGTGCTGCTTTAGTCATATTCTTTTTTTCTGCAATTTCAATGATATACTCTAAATGTTTAACATTCATAAACAACTCCTGTTTCTATAGGTACTGCTTGTTCCTGTACGTACAAAATGAATTTTTCCAAAAGCTGTGAATAAGTTAACCAATTTCACATACCTGACAGCTTTTAAAATGATCGGGATAATACTATTTTAGTATATCACGCTATTTTTAAGTCTTCAAGATCTCAATCCACTTACATGTCAAGTAAAAACTCCATAAAAATACATATAATGTAATTAATTGGCTCGAAGTAATTGACAAAATAAGTCAGTCATGTTAAGGTAATGGTAAATAGTTACATAAAAGGAATAAATATTACATAAAATTAATAATTGTAAAAAACAAGGGAAACTTTGGGAAAATAAGAAAATAGTAAAAGAAGTTAGTGTGAAAAATAAAAAGTATATTTTTCACCCGTCCTTATTTATGACAGTACCGCATCTGCCCGCAGATGCGGCATGCAGTGTGAGTTAGATTCAAATAACAGAGGGGGCTTCCAATTATTTCTTTTTAATATGTCCGTCAGCAATCTGTAAATGAAGGGAGGAATTTCGCAGAGGTATTGCAGGCTGTCGAATACATATTTTATGGGGAGTAATTGTAAGATAAATGAAATAAGGGAGGTTATAGTATGAAATTTAGAAAGTTATTGCGTGTTAATTTGGGACAAAGTCAGAAAAGAGGATTCAAAACTGCTTCAAAAACCGTATCGTGTAAATCTCGATTCAAGAAAGTACTCGTATTTGGGATTTTATCTGCCACATTAGTTTCCACACTGCCAAATCCTGTGCCGGCACATGTAGCTGCCGAGGCCTCGGAGGATACTTACCGGGAGCGTTTTCTGGAACTGTGGGAAGACCTTCATGATCCGGCTAACGGATATTTCAGTGAAGAGGGAATACCCTATCATTCTGTTGAAACATTGATGGTTGAGGCGCCCGACTATGGGCATGTGACAACCAGCGAGGCCTTAAGCTACTATATGTGGCTGGAAGCCATGTATGGTAAATTTACAGGTGATTTTAACGGTTTTGCAGAAGCCTGGGAAACAGCCGAGACATATATGATTCCCACGGAACAGGATCAGCCTAATACCAGCATGAGCAGGTATACCGCAAGCAAACCTGCAACCTATGCGCCTGAAGGGGAGGATCCCAGTATGTATCCGGCTCAGCTTGATTTCGAAGCTGCGGTGGGATCGGATCCCATACATAATGAACTGGTTTCCGCCTACGGTACCTCTACCATTTACGGCATGCACTGGCTGCTGGATGTGGACAACTGGTACGGGTTTGGCAGCCGGGGGGACGGTACGACAAAACCCTCCTATATCAATACCTTCCAACGGGGAAGCCAGGAATCCACCTGGGAGACAATACCCCAGCCCTGCTGGGACGAGATGAATTTCGGCGGTGAGAACGGATACCTGGATCTTTTTACAGGTGACAGCCAATATGCCGAACAATTTAAATACACCGATGCGCCGGATGCGGACGCCCGTGCCGTACAGGCGACTTATTGGGCAGAGCAGTGGGCACAGGAATATGGTGTGGATATTGACACTTATGTAAGTAAAGCAAGTAAAATGGGAGACTATTTAAGATATGCCATGTTTGATAAATATTTCCGCAAAATAGGTTCTCCATCCACGGCGGGAAGCGGCTATGATTCAGCCCATTATCTTATGTCCTGGTATTACGCATGGGGCGGCGGAATCAGCGCGGACTGGGCATGGAAGATCGGAAGCAGCCACAACCATTTCGGTTACCAGAATCCTATGGCAGCCTGGATATTATCTACGGATCAGGATTTTGAACCGCTATCACAGAACGGAGCAAGGGATTGGGGAGAAAGCCTGGACAGGCAGCTGGAATTTTATCAATGGCTGCAATCAGCGGAAGGCGCTATTGCAGGCGGCGCAAGTAATTCCTTGAACGGACGTTACGAGACCTGGCCGTCAGATACGGCAACCTTCTACGGCATGGGTTACGAAGAACATCCTGTTTATCTGGACCCCGGCAGCAACAGGTGGTTCGGCTATCAGGCGTGGTCCATGCAGCGTGTTGCGGAATATTATTATAAAACCAATGATTCCAGTGCAAAAAACCTGCTGGATAATTGGGTAAGCTGGGTCAAATCGGTTGTAGAGCTTAATGCGGACGGCACTTTTGCCATACCCAATAACCTTGACTGGTCGGGCCAGCCGGATACCTGGACAGGTACTTATACCGGAAACAGCACTCTTCATGTAACCGTAGCCGATTACGGGACGGATCTTGGCGTAGCTGGTTCCCTTGCCAATGCGTTATTGTACTACAGCAAAGCCTCCGGCGATGACGAAGCACGGGCAATTGCCAAGGAATTGCTGGACCGTATGTGGAACCTATACCGGGACGATAAAGGTTTATCCGCACCGGAAACCAGAGCGGATTACAGTCGTTTCTTTGAACAGGATGTATACGTACCGGAAAGCTGGACAGGTACCATGCCTAACGGCGACGTGATCGAATCCGGAATTAATTTCCTGGATATCCGTTCAAAATACAAGGACGACCCGGATTACCAAAAGGTACTGGACGCCTATAATTCCGGTACTGCTCCCGAATTTAATTATCACCGTTTCTGGGCCCAGTGTGATATCGCTCTGGCCAACGGAGTTTATTCCATTCTATTTGGTGAAGATTCCGAGCCCGTTAATAATTCTTCCATAACACCTACCACAGCCGTATTTGATAAGAATACAGAAAATCAGGCGGATATCACGGTGGATATGACCTTAAACGGCAATACCTTCGCAGGCATTAAAGACGGAACAGCCACCTTAACGGAAGGTGTTGATTACGGCATTGACCGTGAAAGAGTCACTATTTATAAAGAATATCTGTCTTCTAAATCGACAGGAAAAACACAGCTTACTTTTGATTTCAGCGAAGGAATTGATCCCAAGCTGGTTGTGACAATTACTGATACTTCCGTGGTTGAAGGTGACATTAAGGTACAGATGTTTAACGGCAATACCCAGGCCGTAACCAACGGGATTATACCAAGAATCAAACTGTATAATGCGGGTACCACGGATATAAAGCTTTCCGATATAACGCTGCGGTATTACTATACCATTGACGGAGAGAAAGCCCAGAATTTCTGGTGCGACTGGTCCACAATAGGCAGCGGCAATGTAACCGGCCGCTTTGTAAAAATGGATACGCCGGTATCCGGTGCCGATTATTACCTGGAAATAGGGTTTACAGAGGGCGCGGGCAATCTTTCGGCAGGACAGGCTATCGAAGTTCAGTCCAGATTTTCTAAAACCGACTGGAGCAACTATACCCAGACAGGAGACTATTCCTATAATGAAACCAATTCCAATTATGCAGATTGGGAAAAAACCACAGGATATCTGTCGAGCACCCTTCAGTGGGGAACTGAACCTTAAAAACAGTAATTCCAAGATATTAAGGGGTAAGTTTTAGTATAATAAAACTTATCGGAAGATATTTTTATCTTCCGATAAAAGGCGGTGCTTTTTACCGCCATGCATATGTTAAATATTTAACAGTAAATATTTAAACAGCAGGGGTATTTTAGAAATATCACGGCCTGGTTTCAGACTGGTTATCATGGTATCCGAAAATGCGCTGCGGTTTAAGGAGACTGCTAAAAAGTCCCTTTTAGGAAAAGAAACGAATAAAGGTATCTATTCCTCCCATGTTTTCAAGGGGACTTTTCCCGCAGTCTTTTGTTAAAGGAAGGGAGTTTTGGAAGTATGCGTAAATTACTTAGTATATTATTAGTTGTAAGCCTTTTTACGGCGCTTATGTATGTCCGGCCGGTTAAGGCGGAGGCTTCTTATAATTATGGAGAAGCATTGCAAAAAGCAATTATGTTTTATGAATTCCAGCGTTCCGGGAAGCTTCCCGAGGATAAACGGGATAATTGGAGAGGGGATTCCGGGCTTAACGACGGAGCGGACGTTGGCCTGGATCTTACCGGCGGATGGTATGATGCGGGAGATCATGTGAAATTTAATCTTCCAATGGCTTATTCTGCCGCCATGCTTGCATGGTCGGTATACGAAGAGGAAGACGCCTTAAGTGACAGCGGACAGTTAGAGTATTTGCTTGAGGATATCAAATGGGTAACGGATTATCTGATTAAATGCCATCCGCAAGCCGATGTTTTCTATTATCAGGTTGGAGACGGGGGCGCCGACCATTCCTGGTGGGGACCTGCGGAAGTAATGCAGATGAACCGTCCGTCTTATAAGGTTGATTTGAGCAGTCCGGGTTCATCCGTGTCAGCGGAGGCTGCGGCTGCCCTGGCTTCGGCTGCCGTAGTATTTAAGGAAAGCGACCCGAATTATGCGGCCACCTGTATCAGCCACGCCAAGGAGCTCTTTGCCTTTGCCGATAATACCAAAAGTGATGCTGGGTATACGGCAGCCAGCGGATATTATAGTTCCTACAGCGGTTTTTATGATGAATTATCCTGGGCCGGAGTATGGTTATACCTTGCTACCGATGATGAGACCTACTTAAATAAGGCGGAGACCTACGTAGCCAACTGGGGAACGGAACCTCAGACTTCCACCATTTCTTACAAATGGGCTCAGAACTGGGACGACGTGCATTATGGAGCCGCCCTGCTTCTTGCCAGAATCACCAATAAAGAGATTTATAAAACCAGTACGGAGATGCACCTGGATTATTGGACAACCGGATATAACGGCAGCCGGATTACTTATACGCCAAAAGGCCTCGCCTGGCTGGATTCCTGGGGAGCTCTCCGTTATGCCACCACCACGGCATTTTTAGCCGGCGTATATGCCGACTGGTCCGGCTGCAGTACACAAAAAGCTTCCGTTTACAGAGAATTTGCCAAACAGCAGGTTGACTACGCTCTGGGAAGTACCGGACGAAGCTTTGTAGTGGGCTATGGAACAAATCCGCCGGAGCATCCCCATCATCGGACCGCCCATAGCTCTTGGGCCGACAGCCAGACAGTGCCCGCCTATCACAGACATACGATTTATGGAGCACTTGTAGGCGGCCCCGGCAGTGATGACAGCTATTCGGACGATATCAGCAACTACGTCAACAATGAAATTGCTTGTGATTACAATGCAGGATTCGTAGGTGTGCTGGCTAAAATGTATGATTTGTATGGCGGAGATCCGATTTCCGACTTTACTGCCATAGAAGAGATTACCAATGATGAATTCTTTACAGAAGCTGGAATCAATGCCTCCGGCTCCAACTTTATTGAAATCAAGGCACTGCTTAACAACCGTTCCGGCTGGCCTGCAAAGGTAGGGGACGAACTTTCCTTTAAATACTTTATTGATATTACGGAAGCGGTTAAGGCGGGATATACGGCGGATGATCTTACCGTATCCACCAACTATAATGCGGGAGCAACCGTGTCAAAGCTGCTGCCCTGGGATGCTTCCCAAAATCTGTATTATATAAATGTGGATTTTACCGGAACAAAGATCTATCCGGGAGGCCAGTCTGCCTACCGTAAGGAAGTACAGTTTCGGATTACAGCGCCGCAGAATACTTCCTTCTGGGATAATACCAATGATTATTCCTTTACGGATATCGGCGGGGCCACCTCCGGCAACACGGTACAGACAGCTTATATTCCGGTCTATGACGGGGGCGTGAAGGTTTACGGCAATGAACCGGGCAATGCCGAAAGCAGTTCCGGTATTACACCCACTGCCGCGGCCTTCGATAAGTATAACCCGTCGGATATACAGGTAAAAATGGATCTGAACGGAAACATCCTGAATCTAATTAAAAACGGAAACACTGCCCTGGTTCAGGGAACCGATTATATTTTATCCGGTGAAACCGTGACAATATTATCAGACTATCTTAACAGTCTTACGGTAGGAACAACCCGTCTGGCCTTTGATTTCAGCGCAGGTATTGACCAGACACTTACCGTTACCGTAACGGATTCCACTCCCAGCGGCTCTCTATCACCGTCCCAGGCTGCTTTTGACAAACATCCGGATAAACAGGCTGATATAACTGTGGAGGTTACATTAAACGGACATACCCTGGAGGGAATCCTTAAAGGAACCGAACGGTTGACGGAAGGAACCGATTATGTAATTTCGGGCAATACGGTTACTATTTTAAAGGAATATCTGGCTGGCCAGTCCGTCGGTAAAATTAATTTAACCTTCGACTTCAGTGCAGGAAATGATCCCGTACTGGCGGTTGCCATAACGGACTCTTCCATTGTCGTTAACGGAGACATTAAAGTGCAGATGTTTAACGGCAGTTCGGCAGCAGTTACCAACGGTATTATGCCAAAGTTTAAGCTCTATAACATCGGAACTACGGACATAGCGCTGTCCGATGTTAAGATACGGTATTATTACACCATTGACGGAGAAAAAGACCAGAATTTCTGGTGCGACTGGTCATCTGCAGGAACCGGCAACGTAACAGGCGCCTTTGTAAAGATGGAAACACCAAAAGATGGCGCGGACCACTACCTGGAAATCGGATTTACCGATGGGGCGGGAAATCTTCCTGCCGGCCAGGCAGTTGAAGTACAAGCCAGATTTGCAAAAACAGACTGGACTGATTATACCCAGACCGATGATTACTCTTTCAACAGTACAAGCTCTGGCTATGCTGACTGGGAAAATATTGCCGGTTATCTGGCTGACAGCCTCCAGTGGGGTACGGAACCGTAAGAAAAAAAAGAAACAATTAATATAAGGGGAAAACAAATTACAGGAGGGGGAAAATAATGATAAAGTTAAAGTGGAGGGTTGCAGCCTTCACACTGGCTATGACGGTCCTATTGGTTTCTGATCCGGCTACTCTTCTGTCAGGACAAGCTGCATATGCCGCGGAGGCAGATTCATTGACCACCACAGATATGCCTGAATACCTCAGGGATTCTATTGAATGGGTATGGGACAATCGGATTTTGGCAGAAGATTCTACCTCCCGCAGCACAAAACCAATAAAGGATTTCCTCTGAAATCCGGTTTCCTCCGCCTGTTGGTGTTAAGATGGAAATCATACAAATACTGTAAAAGAAAAGTCAATGCGGATATTCCAAGTCCGCTGTGTTACTTGCTTATAACCATACCTGTTATTCAGGTATTTACCTGCTTCGCTGGTATTACACAGTCTGAGTTCAAGCTCCGACTGTAACAAGTATGTTCCCCAACGCTTACGCTACGTTAAGAACCGGGGGACTTACTTGTAAGGTTAAATCGATAGGGAGGTTTACTATGAAAGATTTTATTAAGAAAACATCTATAAATACTAAAAAAACAGGAGCGGTTCTTATTGCCGCGATTTCAATTTTGCTTTGTTTTCCCGTGGTGGTCTTTGCTGCATGGGACGATTGGCGGTCCAGTTACGCGACCTATACGGGTTCCGGTTATTCGGGCGGCAATGCGCTCCTTGACCCAATTCCCTCCGACATGGAGATTACTGCTTTGAATCCAACCGACTATAACTATTCGGGAGTTAAGGCGGCTCTTGCGGGGGCGTATCTGGAAGTGGAAGGTCCCAAGGGAAAAACTGTTGTCTATGTGACCGATAAATATCCGGAAGGTGCGGACGGGGCTCTTGATCTTTCGCCAAACGCTTTTGCCAAAATAGGCGATATGGCGGCAGGAAAAATCGATGTCCGGTGGCATGTAATTAAAGGACCGGTCGAGGGAAATTTTACTTACCGCATTAAGGAAGGCAGCAGCCAGTGGTGGGCGGCAATCCAGGTAAGAAACCATAAGTATCCTGTGATGAAAATGGAATATTACAAGGATGGGGAATGGATTAATCTGGAAAAAACGGAATACAATCATTTTCTCGGCACTAATATGGGAACCGGAGCCTTCCAGGTAAGAATAACGGATATCCGCGGTCAGACAGTTACCGATACCATATCTTCACTTCCGGAGTCCGGAACATCCGAAGCCTATTTTATTCCCGGGAATGTACAATTCCCTGATTAAACCCATTGATGAACTATGTTATTATCTTAAGGAACAAACCAGAGTCAAAGTGCCAGACAGTAATTTTGCTGTCTGGTACTATAAGAAGAACGCTCTATTAAATTCCCTAAGGGGAGAATTTAAAAGTGTAAAAAGGGTGTGTAAAGTAACGTAAGAAAACCCTAACTAAAAAATAAGGAGGTAAGAACATGTTAAAAAGATCAGTATTGGCCATTTTGATTTTGGTACAATTCTTTATTATTAGTATCCCCCAGTATCGGGTAACGGCAGCCCCAACAAGGCAGATGGAAAATTTGGACCGTGGAGTGGTTGCGGTAAAAGTCAGTAACGGTGTTTTCATCAGCTGGCGGGTATTAGGTACCGAAACTTCCAGTGTTTCCTATAACCTTTACCGGGGTTCCACCAAAATTGCCACCGTTACCGGAGCCAGTAATTATACGGATACGTCGGGGACCTCAAGTTCAACCTATTCCGTTAGTGCAGTGGTAAATGGTACGGAACAGGAAAAGCCGGCGGCGGTAAACGTCTGGAGCAGCAATTATCTGCAGATTCCCCTTCAAATACCATCAGGAGGGACGACACCCGACGGTGTTTCCTATACCTATAGTGTAAACGACTGCAGTGTGGGGGATCTGGATGGGGACGGACAATATGAAATTATCCTGAAGTGGGATCCCTCCAATGCCAAAGACAATTCCCAAAGCGGATATACGGGCAACGTATTCCTGGATGCCTATGAAATGAACGGAACACGCCTTTGGCGAATTGATTTGGGAAAAAATATCCGTGCGGGAGCCCACTATACTCAGTTTATGGTATATGACCTGGACGGGGACGGGAAATCAGAGGTAGCCTGCAAAACGGCGGACGGAACCAAAGACGGTACAGGAACTGTCATTGGAAGTTCCAGCGCAGATTACAGGAATTCTTCCGGATATATATTGTCAGGGCCCGAGTATTTAACCGTATTCCAGGGCTCCACCGGAAAAGCATTGTATACTACCGATTATGAACCTGCCAGAGGCACCGTATCTTCCTGGGGCGATTCCTACGGTAACCGGGTAGACCGTTTTCTGGCATGCATTGCATATCTGGACGGAATACATCCAAGTCTTGTGATGTGCCGGGGATATTACACAAGGGCAGTACTTGTGGCATATGACTGGAACGGCTCCACACTTACAAAACGCTGGACATTTGACAGTAACAGCAGCGGTAATTCCGGTTATGCAGGACAGGGAAACCATAATCTCAGTGTAGCCGACGTGGATAATGACGGTATGGATGAGATTGTCTATGGCGCATGCACCATAGATAATACGGGAAAAGGGTTGTATGCTACCGGCCTAATGCACGGGGATGCTCTGCATTTAGGCGACTTCAATCCCAACCGCTCGGGTCTGGAAATCTGGAGCTGTTTTGAAAACAGTGCCAATAACGGCGGAGTGGGGGCTGCCATGCGGGATGCAAAGACAGGCAGCGTATTATTTAAATTCAGTTCTACCAGTGACGTGGGCAGGGCATGCTCCGCCGACTTAACGGCCAGCTATTCCGGTGAGGAAGTATGGGCCGCCGGCTCTCCCCTTTACAGCAGTACGGGACAAAACTTAGGCAGCGCACCTTCTTCAACGAATTTTGCGATTTGGTGGGACGGCGATGAACTCCGTGAATTACTGAATGGAACCTCAATCACCAAGTATGGCGGCGGAACCTTACTTTCTGCCAGCGGCTGCTCTTCCAGCAACGGCACAAAAGCAACCCCCAGCCTCCAGGCCGATATCCTTGGTGACTGGAGAGAAGAAGCCGTTTGGGGAACCTCGGACAATAAATACCTGCGTATTTATACCACTACCGATATTACCAGCCGCCGCATCTATACCCTGATGCACGATCCTGTTTACCGGCTAGGTATAGCCTGGCAAAACGTGGCATACAACCAGCCGCCACACACAAGCTTCTTTCTGGGAAACGGTATGTCAACCCCGCCCACACCGGCAATATACCTGACAGTAACAGCAACGCCGACAGCTGCACCAACGCCGACAACTACACCAACGCCGACAACAGAAATATATACTCATAACTTTACAGCGGAAGGCAAAGACAGTGATTATTTCACAATTGAAGGAAATCTTTCAACAAGTAAGGGAACTGTAATTTATAATGGTTTAACTCTTACACAGTGCTTAAAAATAGAAAGCGCAACAAGTATTCAATTCACTGCGGCACAAGCTGCAACATTACAAATGGTCTTTAACGGTGCAGATGGTAAAAAAGTGAAGGTGGATGGAACGAATTATTCAATGGCAAATGGCATTGTCAGTATATCCTTGGGTGCCGGTGAACATACAATTACAAAGGCTGATGTTGCCAATCTTTACTATATGGAAGTCCAATATACAAATTAAATCTAAAAATATATGACGTTATATCGTACTCGCTGATTATGCATCTTCCTTAATTTTAAATGGGGAATTGCAAAGATGTCAGTGTGTCACACTAGAGCGTGTTTGAAAAATGCTTGTGCCGGGCTGGATGCTCCATTGTGGGAGGCAAGGAGCGATTTTGGGCGCGTAGTGGTGCTACGCTCCCAAAATTGCGACGCAGCATACCGCAAAGTGGGGCGGTCAGAACGGTGCAATGATTTTTCGAACACGCTCTAGTATTGAATAGATTGAATTAGGTACAGATGTAACTTTGATTTCACTTTCTGAAGAGCTATGTGAGGGGCGGAAGTTTTTTCCGCCCCTCACATAGCTAACTTTATCTTAGCGCTGTTTATTGAAAGAATACTTTAAGATGCCTTTGAAGATAAATTGTACTGCTATTTACCTCTTCATCCCACAATTCTGCGCTATCGCTGAAACTCTCTGTTTTATATCAACTCAGAAATCAATCTGATAATTGGACTGTTTTTTCTCCTTATATAGATGAGAATTATCCACATAAAGTGGTAAAATCATTTAACAATTACCTATACAATATATTTTTAAATTTAATTTCTGTATTGTACTTCCATATAGTAAAGATTGGCAACATCAGCCTTTGTAATTGTATGCGCACCGGCCTCAAGTGATACACTGACAATGCCATTTGCCATTGCATAACCCGTTCCATCCACCTTCACTTTTTTACCATCTGCACCGTTAAACACTAATTTTAATGCTGCAGCCTGTGTTGTAGTAAATTGAATACTGGTCGCACTTTCTATTTTTAAGCACTGTGTAAGAGTTAAACCATTATAAGTTACAGTTCCCTTAATTGTTGAGAGATTACCTTTAACTGTGAAGTAATCACTGTCTTTTCCATCCGTTGTAAAGTTATGAATATATATTGCGGTTATCGGCGTTGGTGTTACTGTCGGCGTTACTACCGGCGTCGGTGTCGATGTGGGTTCCGGCGTTACTGTCGGCGTTGGCGTCGATGTTGGTATTGGCGCTGCCGTTGATGTCGGAGTTACCGTCGGGGACACCTGTGATGAATTGCCGCCGACTGCTACAAGTCCGGAAGCATAAGCTTTGATTCTGGCCATAAGAGCCGTATCAATCTCATCGGATGTGTCATCATCCGAATTATTAAATTCCCAGGTAAAATCTCCACCATTCATACGTCCCGCACCTGCCGTAACAATCTCCTCAACCTCGTTTACAGCATCGATATCTGATTGGTCTGCACCTATATCCTTACTGATATCGAAATTATTATAGGTAGTTTTTCCGGCTATGGTTTTATAGGAGCTTGGAACTGATTCGTTTCTTGTTGCAGCAAGGTATGCATCAAATGATTCTGCATCGGCACCGGTTGTTCCTGCGTTTGAATTTGCATAAATAAGACTTGCGGCATCTACGATAATATTATTAAAGGCCTTAATCATGCCTCCGTTTTCACCGGAAAATGTACCGTCGCCTAAAGCATCCGTACCTTGTAACGAACTCATCATAGGATATTTGCAATGTCTAAAATAGTTAGCTTCTACAAACGCCGAACTTCCTTTTGTTGTACCGACGCCATATTTTGCAGTACCATCAAAATAATTGTTATATATATGTACCGATGCTACTCTAATACGCGGATGGCGTGAATCGGAATGATCATACCAGTTATGATGGTATGTTACAAAGAATTCTTCTGTATCGCTCATACCGCAAAGAGAGCTTTTCCCGGAATCCCAGAAGTGATTGTAGGACAGGGTTACATAAGTTGATTTTCCTTTCATATCAATAGAACCGTCGCCTTTTGCCTGATCACCGTCTGACCCCGCTGTTCCATAAAATATATCATTATTATGTACCCATATATTGCAGTTTCCTGTATCAAGGGAAATACCGTCGTCCGGGAATAGCATTATTCCTATATTTCTGATTTCAACATTGCCGCAATATCTAATTAAGATACCCCAGCCATAAGCAGCAGCATCTTCTCCAATGCCCTCTAAAGTAATATTCATCTCCGTATAGGAAGATTTACCTTTCACCTGAAGATATCCGCTGCTGTTAAGCTGTTCACTCATGTCGCTGCTTGAAATTTTTCCTAGAAGCCGGATAGCAAGCGGGGTTTTGTCATAGCCTTTTTGTCTTAACGATAAAATTCCAGCAATACCAACACCTGTTTGTATTTTCCCTGAGCTGTTTACTATAACGTCAAGTGCTACCGTTTTTGCCGTTTCAGATGTTACATAAATAACCTGGGCACCGTCTTTTAGTGTTCCGTCTTCCTTATAGGCGCCCGAACCGGTCTTATAATCGGAATCATCTGAAAAGGCAAAGCCGCTTCTGTCATTGGCATTTACCGTAAGAGCCTGCGTAACTGTACTTACCTTTGATCCGTCTGAAAGTATTGCTTCCACTTCCATAACATATTCACCGGCGGCAAGACCCACCGCATCCGCCCTCCAATTTGACGAATACTGTCTGATTAATTCGTTATCAATTTTTACATAAGCAGAGTCCTCTGCACCGGCAGGTTTAACATATACATTATATCCCACCGCACCATTTACCGGGAGCCATTCCACATAAGTACTTTCAAGCCAGCCGCCGCTGTCAGACACGGAAATGCCTGCAGCTAAAGTTGTAATATTTACGAAAACTCCTGCGAACACCAACAGTACCAGAGAACACAGCAATAGCTTTCCCTTCATTTTTATCCAAAATTTTTTCATTTTATTTATCTCTCCCTCAAATTAAGTTTTTAAAGTTAAACACTAAATACACTTAAGACCGTCAATTCCCGATCACCCCTTTTTAAAGAATCCTTCCCTTCGGTTTTCCAACCCGAAAGACCATTCTCTCCCCCCTTCTTAACAATTAATTACATTTAATTATATCTCTTTTCCAAATTATTACAATACTTCTTACAATATTTTCTACATTTCTTACGTTTATTTTATCATTCAAAAATACACTCCAGCTGATTTCCCATATAAAAAAGGGTATAATGACGGAAAAATCTCCTTTTCACCAATATTAGTAAAATTATATAATAATAATCCAGCAAATTCTAAATATTGACATATCGCCTCTGATATGTTATGTATAAGTTACAGCCTCCTTTAAGACCTACATTTATATTGAGGAATTACAGAAAATAGCTGTAATATTAACGGAAAGCCAGGTGATGCCAATTAATGAAAGAATTGTAAACCGTATGGCAAAAAAGATACGTTCAGCAACCAGATTAGGTTTATTGTGACTGAATAATAGTTACAATTCATCAAACTTATGGGTTTATGAGGGACCCATTTAAGATTAGGAGGATTACATATGAGAAATAAGGGGATTAAAAAAGCTATAACTCTGTTATTATTGTCCGGTATTTGTATATTCCAATATCCGGCAACCGTAAATGCCGCTGTTCAAAGCCAGGCATACGATTGGAAAAATGTTAAGATTACCGGCGGAGGTTATGTGGATAACATTATATTTAATCCAGGGGAAAAAAATTTAATCTATGCCCGTACGGATATGGGCGGCGCTTACCGCTACGATCCGGACAACCAGTCCTGGATACCCTTAACGGATTGGATTGGCCGGGATGACTGGAACAATCTGGGCTGTGAAAGTCTTGCGGTGGATCCGGTAGAAACCAACCGGGTATATATAGCGGCCGGCACCTACACAAATGACTGGACAAATGAAAATGGGTATATCCTGCGTTCCGAGGATTACGGAGAAACCTGGGAACAAACCGAACTGCCTTTTAAAAACGGGGCGAATATGTTAGGCCGCTCTATGGGTGAAAGGCTGACAGTGGATCCAAACAGCAATAATATCCTTTATTTTGGTGCCCGGGGTGGAAATGGATTATGGAAAAGTGTGGATTACGGAAAGACCTGGAATAAAGTAAGCAGCCTTACCTATGTGGGAAATTATGCACCTACTGAGGACGATCCGACCTTATATGATAATACCCTTACCGGTGTCGTATGGGTTACACCGGATCCCGCATCCAGTACAACGGGAACCTCCTGCCAGACCATTTATATCGGCGTAGCCAACAAAAAAGGGGAGGATATGGTATATAGGACCCTTGACGGCGGTGCCACCTGGTCGGCGGTAGAAGGCCAGCCCCATAATATCGTAGTCCCGGATTCGGACAATCCGTCTGAAACCAGAGGACTATTTCCCCATCATGGTGTTCTTGCTTCCAACGGAATTTTATATATTCCCTACAGCAACGGTGTAGGTCCTTATGACGGACAGAAAGGGGAAGTATGGAAATACGACACAAATACGGAGGCTTGGACAGATATTACTCCGGTAGCTTCCTCAAGCAGCGATAATTATTACGGATATGGCGGATTAGCGGTGGATGCAAACAATCCGGATACCTTAATTGTATCCACGCTAAATTCCTGGTGGCCTGACGCCAACTTTTTCAGAAGCACGGACGGAGGAAATACCTGGGTACGCTTTTGGGATTGGAACGGATATCCCAACAGAACACTTCGTTATACCCAGGACATATCTAAATCACCGTGGCTGACTTTCGGAAAGAATCCACAGGCGCCGGAACCGGAGGTTAAGCTTGGATGGATGATTGGAAATATATCCATTGACCCGTTTAATTCTGACCGGATGATGTATGGCACAGGCGCTACGGTTTACGGAACAGATAACCTTACGGATATCGATACGGGAGGCACCGTGAATTTATCCGTTGTCGCAGAAGGAATTGAACAGACGGCGGTACAGTCACTCATAAGCCCCACCACCGGTACGGCCCATTTAATCAGCGGTATGTACGATCTGGGCGGCTTTGTACATAATGATCTGGATACGGTACCTTCCATGATGATGCTGACACCCTTCCTCGCCAATACTTCCATTGATTATGCAGAGCTTAGTCCAACCCGGTTTGTACGTGTGGGTAATGTTGACACCGGCAGCAGTTCAAGAATCGGACTCTCTTACGATACCGGAAATAACTGGTTTTCCCTTAACAATCCCTGGCAGTCCGACAGTTCGGATACCACCGGAGGGGGCAATGTTGCAATGTCTGCGGACGGCAACAGCATTGTTTGGGCGCCAAACGGACAACCGGTTTATTATTCCACTAATACGGGTTCCTCCTTTAATCAGAGCAGCGGAATTCCCGTCGGCGCCATAGTAGCTTCAGACAGAGTTAATTCCGATAAATTTTACGGATTTTATAATGGCACATTTTATGTAAGCACAGATAAAGGATCTACTTTTACGGCAAAAGTCACAACCGGTCTTCCTGATTCCGCCGTGATAAAAGCCATGCCCGGTGTGGAAGGCGACGTATGGCTTGCCGGCGATACGGGTGAGAGCGGTTTATTCCATACCACAAATTCCGGTGATAGCTTTGTAAATATAACAGGGGTTGAGGAAGCCTCTACCATAGGCTTTGGTAAAGCCGCACCGGAACAGACCTATATGGCTCTTTATACTTCCGCATTAATTGAAGGCACCCGGGGTATTTTTCGTTCCGACGACGGGGGAACGACCTGGATTAGGATTAACGATGATGACCATCAATATGGTATTACCGATGCCGGTATTACAGGGGATCCAAGAATATACGGACGTGTTTATCTGGCTACCAACGGCAGGGGAATCCTTTATGCGGACATAAAAGAAGATTTGCCTGACAACTCTTCCATTACACCCGTTACGGCGTCCTTTGATAAAAATTTTGCCATGCAGGAAGATATTTCAGTTTCATTAACACTGAACGGCAATACTTTTAGCTCCATTACCCATAACGGTCTTGCATTAAGCCAAGGGACAGATTATACAATAAGTCAAACTACCGTTACCATAAAAAAAGAATATCTTTCCCAGCAATCCACAGGAACCATAACGCTGAATTTTAATTTCAGTGCAGGAGCAAGCCGGACTTTTACTATTACGATAACGGATACTACAGGTATTGAAAATTCCGTAATAACACCTGTTACCGCCGAATTTGATAAAAATTCCGCTAACAGCCAGGACATCCCTGTGGTTATGGAACCCAACGGCAATTCCCTTTTAGCAGTAAAAAACGGCAGCTACGCACTCACTGCCGGAACTGACTATACCGTCACGGATAATACTGTAATAATTAATAAGGAGTATCTGGCACTGCAAAGTATTGGTACTACCTCCCTGATCTTTGATTTTAGTGCTGGTACGGATCCAGTGCTGACTATCCTTATTAAAGATAGTACCGTAATAGAGGAGGGTAATTTAAAAGTGGAATTTATCGGCTCCACTGCCGCACAAACGAATAGTATTGCCGCCAGGTTCCGGTTGACTAATACAGGGGACTCCGATATTCTGCTTTCCGATATAAAGCTTCGCTATTACTATACGGCAGACGATTCCCAGTCACAGAATTTCTACTGTGATTGGTCACAGGCCGGAAGTCAGAACATAACCGGAAGCTTTAATACCCTTAATCCTGCATTGGAGACAGCCGACACTTATTTAGAAATCGGCTTTTTAAGTGCCGCCGGGTCACTTGCCGTAGATCAGAGTATAGAACTGCACACCAGGTTTGCAAAATCCGACTGGTCCGACTATACACTGACCAATGATTATTCCTACAATCCATCCGGTTCTTCTTACGAAACCTGGAATAAAATTACAGCTTACCAAAATGGTACTCTTATATTTGGTATAGAACCTTAATATAACCTTACAGGTAAGTCTCCCCGCTTCTTAGGGAAGTGTAAGCGGTGGGTTGGGAACTTATCTGTTTCAGTCGTAGAATGGGCTCCGACTGAAATACCTGCATAGCAGCGCAGCGGACCCGGAATATCGGCTTTGACTTTAACATACGCCAGGCACTGCCTATTATATAAGCAGTGCCTGGCGTTGTTAAATGTTTATGTGTTTAAATGAAAACTTGAATATCTGCTATGAATTGATACCGGATGCCGATGACAGCTGCCTGGTATATCATGGCTCGGTACCAAGAATGAGTTGTCCGTCATAGTATACGGTAATGTTGCCGTCTTTCCCATAGGAGTAGTCATCCGATTGGTCGTATAAGCTCCAATCCGTTTTTACCGTTCTTGTATTGATGGTCAGGGTTGCTCCTTCCATAAATTTATCGGCCGTATTAAACTTAATCTCCAGATATCTGCCGGCACCGGCCTCTTCTTTTCCCATTGATAAATATTCTCCCGTAACCTGCCCGGTATAGGTAACATACCAGGGCTCCTTGTCAACCTGAAGCGCCGCATTGTCACAGTAGAAATTCTCCGGTGCAATTCCCTCCTTCGTATAATAATAGCGCAGCACCAGCTTTGATAAATCAATATCTTCTCCGCCGGCATGGTATATACGGAAGGAATTTGTAATCGTATTGGTGGAGGTCTGCCCATTACCGCTATTATTAAGTGTCAGCGTAACATCCGCAGGCCCGCCGGGAGTTGGGGTGGGGGTAGGCGTAGGGGTAGGCGTCTCGTCCGAATCGCTGTCTTCAAACTCTGGAAGCTCATCCAGAGTGATCACCGCGTCGCTGTTATAGACCTTATTCACCATAGTCTGTTCCGTATAGGTATCTCCTACCTGTCCCGTGGAATCTATAATAAAATCTCCGTACCAAACAGCAAAATACAGCCAGTATGTATTATCCCTCACCATCAGGTCCGGATCCATCATAACTCCGTTTTCGCTTAGAGTAGCCATCTTGCTGCCGCCGGAATAATTGACGGTTTTCATAAATTGATCCGGAAGGGCACTATAGGAATGCTTTTCGGCATAAATATCGGTCCCCGCTATGTCACAGTATTCGTCACCAGGATACCAGTCCTGATTTTGGCCGTTCCATACCCAGATCAGATTATTCAGCTTATGGTAATAGGTCTGACGTTCAAACATTAATTTATAAAGCCATTGATATGCGTCCACTCCTGCCGCACCCCACCAGAACCATCCGCCGCTGGCTTCATGGAGCGGCCTCCAAAGCACTGTTACATCCGCCTGCTGCAGTTTGTCCAGATAACCGGATATCACGTCGATATCTCGGACTATCAGATAGCATTCCTCTGAAATTTTTCCCGCCTGGTATAAAGCTTCGATTTCCTCCAGCGACATCTGGCCGATATCCAGATCCGTAACCGCCTTTGACAAATCGAAGGTCGTATTCTCGGTATAGAAGGAAGCTCCTCCCTTCGGTGCATGCCAATGCCATTGGAACGTGGTAAGTCCGCCCATCTTGTCCCACTCCAAAGCAATATTAACTTCTTCCGAAGACTGATAGTCGCTGGCAGGGTCGCAAAAGATAAAATCCAGCATACGGATTGCCGGATATTTCCCGGTTAAGTCATGAATTGCCTCAATCTCCGTATTTGCATTCAATGTACAGGACTGACCGGACAGGGTTTTTTGTCCGTATATGCTTTTTAAATACTCCATGATGTCCACGGTCCTTTGGTTCGCATTGGGATTAACCAGGACGGATGTCGCGGCGGAATATACGGAAGGATCGATACCGGAACCTTCCTCAATTGTAATATAGTCCAGATCAAACCAGCCCCAATACTCCTCTATGGATATTGTAGCTGTTCCCGCCTCCAGATATACGCTCTCTATGGTCGTATCATGCCAGTCTCCGTCGCCGTTGCTGTAAATAATTGCGGTCTGTGCACCGTTAACAGTAAGATAATTTTCCTTGTAGCTGTCCGAAGCCGTCCGCACAGTAAAAGTATAGTGTCTAGTTTCAGGTATCTCTACCTCGACGGACCAGGAATTACCGTCTTTCTGTGTAAAGCCGGTGGCATAACCGGTTCCGCTGTATCCTGCTCTTGCGGTGGCAGTTGTAACATCCCCCGACATTACGGCGTCCTCAGCCTCAACACGATACAGAAAAGTTTCCGCCGCATATGCCGTCTCTAAATCAACGGAATTTTGCAGCGATACTCCTGCTGTTTCCCCTGATGCGGCAGCGCTCATCGGTATTAACACGATAAACAGCGTTAATGCCAAAGCAATTGCCCTTCTTAAAAATCTTTTCATTATTATTTCCCCCTTCTAATTATAAATGGCACAAATCATTATTAATCTGTGCTGAAATAGGCTGAATACCTTAAAAGGCTTACGCACTTTCCGAAGATTTTCAGCCTTACTCCCATTGAAAAACATCGCCTTTTATCGGAAGATAAAGAGCATCTTCCGATAAGTTATACTATAGGAACAAAAACATGTTCCTATAGTCGGATGCACGGCGATAAAAAACATCGCCTTTTATCGGAAGATAAAGAGCATCTTCCGATAAGTTATATTATACCCCCAAATAATTACATTTTCAACAAAAATTAACAAATTATGTATTTTTTTTCAATATTGAACCGGAAAATACAGGTCTTTGCAAACTTTATCTTCCATTTTCTTGAATAAAAAGTCAAAAAATTTATAAAAGTTCTTTAAATTTTCCATTATTTATAATATAATGTATATGTATTCCATTTACAGACAGGTTTATCCAAATGATATGTTTATTCATAAGATAAATTTTCTATTAATGGAATAATATAAAAGAAATAATATAAAAACTTTAGGAGGGGATTGTATGTTAAGAAAAAAAATGTTAGCTATTCTGATAACCTGTGCTTTAATTTTAACCGTCTCATATTACCACACGGCAACACTTGAGGCGGCAACATCTTATGGTAATCTGCTTTTGGATGATTTTGAAACAGATTCAAACGGCTGGGGCCCCAGAGGCTCAGAAACGGTTACAATCAGCACAGAACAGGCATATTCAGGTACGCAAAGCCTTAAAGTCAGCGATCGTACCCAGACCTGGAACGGGGCCATGTGTAATAAAACAGCCGACTTAACCCTGGGAGAAACCTATAATTTGGGAATATGGATTAAATACGCGGGAGATTCCTATTCCGGTACGCAGAACTTCAGCCTGCAGCTCCAATATAATGACGGAGTTACCGATGTATATAAAAATATAAAGACGTCGTCTGTCACAAAAGGACAATGGACATATTTGGAAGGAGAATACACGATTCCCACAGATGCAGCTGATGTAAATATCTATGTGGAAACGGAGTATAAAACTTCTCCCTCTGACCAGGATTTAATGGATTTCTACCTTGATGATTTTACGGCGACTCCGGCTGTCCTTCCTGATATAGAGACCGATATAGCCAGTTTAAAAGACGTTTTTGCTCCTTATTTTGACATAGGGTGTGCGGGAACCGCCAGTGAAATCGCTCCTGCTCCCGGAAAGGCACTTATATTAAAGCATTATAATTGTATTACGTTTGGTAATGAACTTAAACCGGATTCCGTATTGGATTATGATGCTACCGCCTCCTATATGGAAGCAAACGGGGGAGATCAGGTGAACCCCCAGGTGAATTTAAGAGCGGCCAGAACGCTGCTTGAGTTTGCAAGAGATAATAACATCCCGGTAAGAGGTCATACGCTGGTATGGCATAACCAGACCCCGGACTGGTTTTTTAAAGAGAATTACTCCACCGATTCCGGCGCTGCATGGGTATCCAAAGAAATTATGCTCCAAAGATTGGAAAATTACATAAAAAACCTTATGGCTCTTTTAGAAACAGATTATCCGACGGTTGAATTTTATGCCTGGGATGTTGTAAACGAAGCGGTTGATCCCAATACTTCCACCGGTATGAGAAATCCCGGTTCCAATAATACAACTTCAGGCTCTTCCCCATGGATGCAGACAATTGGTTCGGATTATATTGAGAAAGCGTTCGAATATGCCAGAAAATATGCTCCGGAAGGCTGTAAGCTCTTTTACAATGATTACAACGAATATGAAACCACAAAAAGTAATTTTATCTATAATATCCTTGAGAATTTAAAGGGCAAGGGGTTAGTCGACGGCATGGGAATGCAGTCCCATTGGACTATGGATTATCCAAACATCAGTATGTTCGAAACGGCGGTAAGAAAATATGCTTCCTTAGGACTTGAGATACAGCTTACGGAATTGGATATGAAACAACCGGATAACAGCGCCAATGCATTAAGCTTACAGGCAGCCCGTTATAAGCTCTTAATGAATAAATGCGTCAGCTTAAAAGAGGAGGGTATCAATATTACGGCTGTCATTTTCTGGGGCATCACGGATGAAACCAGCTGGCTTGGCGGCTATCCGCTGCTATTTGACGGCGAATATAAGGCAAAGCCCGCATTTTATTCCATTATTGAAGATTTGGCTCCTACAGGAACCGTAACGCCTACACCAACTGTAAGTGTAACACCGACTATAACGCCCACACCGTCCGTAACACCAACCATAACTCCGACTCCAACGGTAACCCCGGCTCCCGAAACAGGAACACCGGTAACCACGGTAACCACAACTCAAAATAATAATACGGTAAATCAAACGTATAAGATAACAGCGGAGAATGGGACAATCGATTTATCAAAATTAGAAATCGTATTTACGGCAGACGGTATAAGCGGCGAAAAACAAAATGTATGGTGTGACAATGCTGCATTACAGCTGAATACGGCTCCATGGTATACGGATATTACAAGCAGCGTAAACGGAACAATAACAGATGCTAGTTTGACGGTTACCTTTAATGATACGGTAAATCTTTCGGAAGGAACCGGTACGTGTATAGTAAATATCCGCTTTGCTAAAGCAGACTGGTCAGACTATGATACGATATCCAATCCTGTCTTGAAAGTGTATTATGACGGAACACTTGTACAATAAAAATCATATGAAATAGCTTTCCAGGGCGCAGAAGCACAGGCAATCCAGAGCGTGTTTGTAAAATCATTGGGGCGGTCAAAACGGTGCAATGATTTTCAAACACACTCCAGTGTGCTGACAAGTTGATACTTGGACTAATGGCGTAGAATGGATTTTCATTCTGCGAGGCGGATGAAAGAGGCGTAGCGGTGGCTACGTCGATTGACGACAACGAAGCAGATGGAAATTCAGGCAAGCCATTAGACAAGATATCAACTTGCCAGTGCACTAGCCTTGTGCTTCTGCATTTCTGCAATGAAGGAAAAAAGCTACGCTCTTCAACTTCATAATATAATTTGTTTCACACATTACATATTTATTATTCTTGGGAAAAGAGAAGAAGCGGCCTTACCCGGACAATGCTCAATGAAGGCCGTCTGTTTTTCCCGTATTTTCCATGTAATCCGTGGGGCACATCCCGGTTATTGACCGGAAAATCCGGCTAAAATAGAATTGATCTTTATAGCCCACCATGGTAGCTATATCTTTTATATAAATATCGGAGTCTTTCGCAATTAATTTCTTTGCCCTTTCAATACGAATATTAGTAAGGTAGTTATTAAAAGAGGTATTTTCATATTTACGAAAAAGCCTGCTTAAATAGGTCTGCGAAACTCCGAACTTTTTACAAACTGTTTGAAGGGTAATGGGTTCGGATATATTTTTGTTTAAATAATCCTGAATTAATTTAAAAAATTCAGGTGAATCCACTTTCCCACAGTTTACATTTTCCTCTTTTATGTTCAGGTTAAAGATAAAATAAAGGCTTTCAAGCAGTTCTTCAAGTGAAGTTGCATAGAAAAACGCGTCATCCATCATGAACTCATATTTGCTATCGAACCCTGCATTATTATTATATTTTTGTATGAGATACAGTATTTGTCTGGCCATACCTTCCGCAAATAACTGACAGCGCTTTTGCGCCTGCCAGTTCATAAAACATTTTTTAATCTCTGACCTGAAATTATCATATTGATGTTCTCTAATCATATATTCCAGCTTCTGCAAAACTTCTTCTTTATTAAGTTCCAATTGAAAATTGATTCCATCTCTGTCCTCCGCAAAAAGGATCTGATTCGTACCAACCACACTGCCCGTATCTAAGGTCCGGTACAGTTTTTTCATAACCGCCGGAAGTTCAGCGGCATGAAAGGATTCCCTGACCAATACGGAGGTAAGATACTGCTGATCATTTTTTTCTTTCTTAATAATATCACCAACCATTTGCTCAAAGCTTTTTTTAAATATAAGTAATTCCGGAATGATATAAAGTGCTTCCATCTCATCTCTTCCGTAAATATACATCTGCTCATTGATGCCAGAAAAAATCTCAATATCGGAGCCGTTTAAAAAACGCCGCGGTAAGCCGTTTTTTCTGATTAATGCCGCATAATAACATCCGTTGGGAAAGTATTTATTTAAAGTTTCCTCATCTGCATCACAGCCGCGGCATATTTTTCGAACCAGCTGATTTCTTTGCATGTAATATATCTGATCAAGCTTTTGTTTAACACCCTCCAGTACAGCGGCCATATTATTAGGTGTAATGGGTTTTAAAATATAGTCACATACTTCCGACTGAATTGCACCCTTAATATACTCAAAATCCTGATACCCGCTGATAATAACAGACATACAGTCCGGAATTTCTTTTTTTACAAGGGAGGTCAGCTCAATACCGTTTAGCAGAGGCATTTTGACATCTGAGATTAAAACATCGGGTCTTTTTTTCTTAACTTCTTCCAATCCGCTTTTTCCATTCTCAGCCCTGCCGACAATGTTAAATTGACTGCATTTTTTCTCAATAATTGCACAGATATGGTTTAATGAAGCCGGTTCGTCATCAACTACTACAACACTATACATGTTTTTTATACCTCCTTGATCTTTCCCATAGGGGCACTGAGAAGTACCTTAGCTCCTCCGTCTTGGTTCATTAATTCTAAAGTAATATCCTCTCCGTATAAGAGCAGAAGCCTTGCATACATATTGATAATTCCCATTCCCCCTATTTCCAGTTCCATATTGTTTCTCTCTTTCATTAATTTCTCATATGTTGTGCTCATCATTTTATTTAGATGCAGGATTGTCTCTTGCCCAAAACCCTGACCGTTATCTTTAACTGAAACAAACCACCTTAAACCTGTTTTCCAGCCGGTGATTTCTATTTTCATGATTCCCGTCGACTTCTTGAATCCATGGTTTATACTGTTTTCCACCACTTGCTGAAAGAAAATTTTGGGAACAATCTGTTCCTTAATTTCCTCCGCCAAATCTATCGCGTATTCTATTTTGTATTCATAGCGGGATTTTAACAGATAAAAGTACTTTGTCAGGTATTCCATCTCCTCCGCTATACTTGCATATCGTTTCTTATTATTGGTAGAATACCTTAACATGGCTGCGAGACTGTCACAAATCTCACAAATACTTTCATCCCCGCTCATAATTCCCTTATTGGATATAACATTTAATACATTGTAAAGGAAATGAGGGTTAACCTGGGTTTGCAAAAGGTCAAACTGGGCTTGAAGCTGTAAAAGGGACATCCGTTTTTCCTTAATAATTGCCTCATTAAGCCGGTTAAGAACCTTTTGATAGGACTTATTTAATGCTTCAAATTCATCGTTGGTCTTATCGAATACAATTTCTTCTTCCAGATTTTCGATCCGGGTATTTTCCATTAAAGCAACTAAGGAACGGATTGGTTTTGTAAGAAGCGTGGTTGCAACGAAAACAAAAATCAGTGAGGACATAAAAAAGATACCGGCAATTAAAATCGTCATGGGGGTTATATAAGCGGCCTCCCTGCTCATGATCCTGGTGTCTTCTATGACCAATACCGATATCCCCTCTTCGCCGGAATGATGAATGGATACGATTTCATTTTCCCGGCTATAAGGATTGCTGGCTTCCACAATACCCTGCAGGTTTTCATTAGCCAGGCTGATATAATGGGCATTCCGGTCCTTAACCTCGCTTGTATAGAGAAATTCCTTACCGTTGATCACAACAACGACGCGGATCCCCTCCTTCGGGACTGCAAGCAAATCTCCCAGGGAACTTGTTACCTTTTGGACTTCAATATAACCCAGGTTTTTTCCCTGTATTTCCTTTACAATGGAATAAACCTCAGGTTTTTTTATTGCGCCCCAGTCGTCGGTATGGGGTCCAAGAAGGACTGGAGTCCCCCTGCTTCCTTTAATCTGATTAAGCCACGACAAATCGTCAATTGTTTTTTGAGGGTCTGTCACTAATGTATAATAATTGTTGTTTGCTATAACATCACCCAATTGATTATACACTATAACCCGATAAAAATTATTCATAATATAATCGGAATAAATTTTGGAACGTATGGCAGCTTTTGCAGTTTCACTGTAACGTAACTTAACCCCATTGCCGGAATCAACGGCTGCCAGCGTTCTTAACGCGTCCAATACATCCATATCGGAAAGCAGATAATTGGTAATAAATTTCATGGGTTTAACCGTTTCCTCCAGCTGCTCGGAAAGCTGCCCGGATAATAATTCCAAATTACGATATTCATTTTCTTTATACTGTTTAAAGCTATAGGTACTGTACCATGCAGCCAGTATGGCAGCGAGTATAGCAACAAATACCGTATAAATTAAAATCATTCTCGTACGAAAATGCATAATATTCCCCTTTATATGATTTTTCATCATTATAATGCCCAAAGTTATAAAATACAACCAAATCAATATGCCGCAGACACAAAAGTTATCCTTTCACGGCTCCTGCTACCATACCGTCCACTATTTTCTTATTAAAAATGATAAACAAAATCAACATTGGTACTGTAATAATTATAACATCGGCAAAAAGCAAATTATAAGAGCTGGAATACTGGCCCATAAAATTGTAGAGGGTTAACTGGACAGTGGCATTCTTGGTCCCGGGGAGGAAATATAACGGGTTTGTAAAATCATTAAATACGGTTACGGCGTTTAGGATAATGACAGTTGCTGTGACCGGCTTTAATAATGGAAAAACAATGCGTGAAAACATTTTCAGCCTGGAACAGCCATCCATATATCCTGCTTCTTCCATTTCAACAGGAATGGTTGCCATAAAACCCCTGTAAAGCAGGATAGTAAAGGGAATCTGAAGTGCAACTTCTATTAAAATCATACCATGCATAGTCTTATAAATATGCAGGCCCTGCATCAGCCAAATCGTCGGCATAATTGCGGGCGGTACCATAAGACCCGATAATACAACCATATTGATACAACCGGTCAGCCGGTCTTTTCTGCGTGAAAGTACATGTCCGGCCATAGAACATGTCAAAATCATCAGAAATACGGAGCCGGCCGTAACGAGGGCACTATTTTTAAACGCGGTAATCAGGATATAATTATTGGCCTTAAATACTTCAAGATAATTTGAAAACATGGGCATTTCAGGAAATTCAATACTTAGTAAATTAGCCTCACGGCGTTCTTTTAAAGAATTGGCAATCATGAAAATAAAGGGAATAACAAAGATAAGAAAAACGCCCAGTATCCCAAACACATCTCCTAAAAGGATGCATTTCTTTTTCTTTTTCATACTAGTCAACCTCCCTGCTAAGTAAGTATTTCTGCAGCGGAAATGCAAGGACAGCAATCAAGAGGAACATAATTACATTGCCTGCCGTAGAAAGTCCATAAAAACCTGCGGCATATTGCTTATAAACAATGGATGCCATAACATCTGTAGCAAAGCCCGGACCGCCCCCGGTCATAGCCCAGATAAGATCAAAGCTTCTCAACCCGCCGATAAAAGCAAGCAGGATAACAGAGTTCATCGCAGGCCGGCACAACGGAATTGTTACATTCCAGAACCTTTTCCATCCGTTTGCTCCGTCAATGGAAGCAGCTTCATAATATACCCTATCTATGGACTGGATACCGGCTATGTAAATTACCGTAGCAATGCTGACACCCTTCCAGACATCGGTTCCAATTATAGAAAAAAGCGCCAGTTTGGTATTGCCCAGCCAATCTGCGCCAGGAATTCCAACAAATTCCAAAACTTTATTGATAAGCCCTTTGGAGGGATGCATCAATGCTTTAAAAGTAACACCGATTGCAATTGTACTGACCAGATTAGGGAAGAACACGACGGATCGTAATATATTTTTACTTTTGATTCCGCTTGTTAAAAAGACGGCAATCAATAAAGCCAAAACCACTTTAAGCCCGCAGGTAAGAACAGCATAGAGTAAGGTATTCTTAATTCCGATATTCAATGAATTTTCTGAAAAAAACAGTTTAAAATTATCAAAACCCACAAACTTAAAATCAGTAAAATTCCAAACCGTCATACTAAAGAAAAAGGATATAATCATTGGTAATATAAAAAATATGGTAAATAAAGTAAGTGCCGGAACCAGAAACCAGTTGGAATACATTTTTTTCTTATCCATTTTGTCCCTTCTTTCAATTCTTTTTTCTTGTCCGTAAAAAATAGGGAGCTGCTGCAAAATTCATTCCTTTCTTATTTTGCAGCAGCCCCATTCATTCTTCTTGTCAGCATAAGACGTCTGCCTTAAGCAGGCGGCAATGCTTCCTTATTCCCAATTCAGTCCTAATTGAACAGCCTGTTTCAGACAATCTGCGTCATAATCTGCTGCCGATTCCTCCGCCGTGGTCTGGCCGGTCACACACGCCTGACTGATTGCCAGGCAGCCGGGGCCCTTAACAGGTGTTATAAATTCTAATGCGCTTATTACCCTCCCGTCATTAAAGTAAGGCTGCATATCATTTTTCACTGCGTCATAGGCAGTATCCGGCAGCTCATAATCTTTAATGCAGTAAGGACCATCCGGTAAAACCGAACCAGCATAGGCATCCAAAGCTTCATCGGATACATAGAATTCCATGAATCTTAAAATATCTTCCGTCTTATCCGTATTCTTGTTGCCGTAAATCGCTTGCGGCATCCAAATAGTTAAACCCTGATTTGCCGGATCATCGCCTGGAATAGCAAATACACCAATGCCATTTACCTGATCCCCATATAATTCATAAATATTGGACAGGGCTTGTGTTAACATAATCCAATGGCCTGCTTCTCCGTTTGCCATAATGTCACAGCCATCATCATAAGTGGTTGCTAAACAATCTTCATTGTAATATTCTTTCGTTTCCGCTAATTTCTTCCAGCTGCTAAGTCCTGCTTCATTGGTTGCATATTTGGTTTTGCCTGCCTCAAAATCTTTTGCAAAGTTGGGATCTTGGGCAGCCACATTGTAATAATCCCCCAGAAACAATACCTGAGCAGTCCAGCTGTCTGAAAAGGTGCCTAAAATTGCTGTCTTGCCTGCAGCTTTGATTGCATCACAGTTTGCAATAAATTCCTCCCAGGTCTTAGGTACTTTTAAGCCCAGTTCTTTATAAATGGCTTTAGAGTAGAAAACTCCGCCGGCCTGAGAAGATGCCATGGGAATACCATAGGCGGCATTGTCAATGGTTACAGCACCTTTGAAAGTGTCATCTAATCTGGCAATCCAGTCCTCGTTGGAAAGATCCAGGAAATATTCAGAAGGATTCAAAGCAGTTAACAAGGAGCCCGCGTTATAAATACATAAATCGGCCATATCTCCGGATGCCAGTCTTGTTTTAACGATATTATCGCCATCCGCACCGCCTGCTCTTTGTTCAACTTCTACGGTAATTCCCAATTTTTCTTTTGCCAGAGCTAACACTGCTTCCAATCCGGCTAAAGAAACCTCTCCGTCCGTTAATAAAGTTAAGGTTGCTTCTTTGTATTCCCATTTAGAATCCGAGGAAGCTTCTCCCGCTGCAGTTTCAGTCTCACCCTCAGTAACAGTTGCCCTATCCTCCTGATCGGTTTTCCCGGAAGATTTTGTTTCTTTAGAGCCGGAACATCCCGAAAGGTTCCCTGCAACAAGGAGCAGTGTTAATAACAGTACTAAAATTTTATTAAATTTCATACATTTGTTTCCTCCCTTTTTTTGATAATTATATTTTAGCATGCGTTTACACAGCAGGACATGGACAATCAAGCCATTTTACATGAAAAATCCAGCAAAAAAGGAGCTTTTGCTGTTTCGGATACGCAAAATAGTCCTGGCCGAAGCCAGGACTGATACCACTGCCTGTTAACAAAAAGGTGAACTAACGCATTTATTCGTTTATTCGCCACAAAACATACAAAAAATGTAAGCTTTAAGCATGTTTTTCAATGCTTTGCGCTGACTGACTAGAAATTCCGCCGAATTTCCCGGGGCGGCTGAATCGTTAAGAGCTTATTATTTTCCAAACTCAATATGATAAGTGCCGGAACCTGCACGGACCGACATTCCCTCTGAAGTTTTTTCAAACGACAGTCCGTCCGCCTGTAAAATATCCTCCGCCCTGTCCAATACGATGGTTGCCGTTGTGTTGTGGGGAACCGTAACCTTTAGTATAATATCCGTTTTGCCAATATGGGATTCTCCGGTCTCCCAATAGACTGATAAATCGCCGTAAACCGATTTATATCCTGCCTTTACATAAGATAAACCGCCCCCGAAATGAGGACGAATGATCGAATGTTTATACCCTGGATTTTCTTCGTCGATTTCCAAACCTGCAACCACTCTGTACAGCCATTCTCCAATGGCGCCGTAAGCATAATGATTAAAAGAATTCATATCCGGGCTCCACATGGTCCCGTCGGGTTTTAAGCCGTCCCAATGCTCCCAGACAGTGGTCGCGCCCTTCTTTCACCTGATACAGCCAGGAGGGGAAATCATCCTTAAGCAATAAAGCATAAGCTTCATCAATATGTCCGTTCCGGCTTAAAGCATGGCATATATATGGGGTTCCCACAAAACCGGTGACCAAATGTCCCTTTTCTTTTTCAATAAGCTTAACTAAGGCTTCCACGGTTTTTCTGCGATATTGTTCCGGCACCAGGTTAAAATACAGGGCAACCACATGAGCCGTCTGGGTATTTGCCGTCATATTTCCCTCTCCGTCAAAGAAATGCTTCTGGAAGCCGGCTTTAATCTGTTCATACAGATTGCGGTAGGTTTCATAATCCTTTGTGTTTCCGATGTATTTGGCCATCCTGGCAAACAGGCCGGTGGAATAAGCATAATAAGCCGTACAGGTCAGGTCGTTGGGAGTTGCCCCGAAATAACTGCCTTCTTCGGCATCCAATGCGACCCAGTCTCCAAATTGCAGCTTATAATTCCATATGCCGTCCACCGAATGAGCCTGCATAAAATCAATCCATGCTTTCATACTGGCATATTGATTTTCGATAATTTCTTTATCCCCAAAGGTCAGATACAAGGTCCATGGATTAATTACCGCCACTTCCGCCCATGCCGCGGCCGAGTGGGTTCCCCGGCTTAAAAGCCAGTCGTCTCCCCCGCTGCCGGAAAGAATATCCGGAACAACGTAAAGCCGGAATACTTAGATAAATTCAGAATATAGGAAAGAAACCCTCATGGCAATAACCCTTTTTCATAACTCCATCAACCAAACTTCAGCTTTTTAACCTTAGAGTAAGTCCCCCCTTTTTAGCGAAGGGTAAGGGGTAGGTTTGTGACTTACCTGTTTCGGCCGGAGAGCGGGCTCCGACTAAAATCCCTGAGTATTCCCTTTGGCTTATTGCGTAACGTTCTGCTTCTTCCTCCTGCGATACTCTCCCGGAGTACAGCCTTCTGATACTTCAAATTTTTTATAGAAGAAATTCGTATTATTATAACCGCTAAGGGTAATTACATCCGTAATGGACAGATCCGTATCCATAAGGAGCATTTTAGCCTTTCCCAATTTTTGTTCCTGAAGGTGTTCCACAAAGCTTCTTCCAGTTTTTTTCTTAAGAATCATCGTCAAATATTTCTCGTTAAATCCAAAATGCTGGGCAACTGTTTTCAGGGAACAGGATTCATAATTATTTTCTATATATTCCAAAATATCAAACAGCTTTCTGTCGGATTGATGATGTTCTGGATTACCGGCCGAATTTTTACGATAAGACCTTAATAATTCGGCAAAAATAATTACGATATAGCTTTCCATAACCTCTCTTTTTCCAAAATCATTACTGTGATACTCGCAAAGTAAATCCTCCATTAAGCTGCTGAATCTGGTATTATCACTGGTTTTAAAGTATAAATATTGTTTTCTTTCCCTGCCTTTTGTTATTGCATTAATTAAGAATTCGGCCAGTATCCCCTGTTTTGTCATACGATTTAAAAAGGCGGCTGCAAAGAATTCTTTCCGCATCAGAATATTCACAATGATATCATTTTCACCGGCTCTATCCACAGAATGAGTCGTTCTTGTATCCAAAATACACACATCCCCCCTGGCGCACTCCACCTTTTTGCCATTAATCATCTGGGTGCAGGATCCGGACCAGACATAATTTAGTTCAATATAATTATGTCTGTGAGGGAAAACCGGAAAAAATCTGTCCTGCCTCATAATGCCTATATTCTCATAGGAAGAGAGAAAATAGTCATCCTCAAAAAGATAGGTTTTTGTTAGAATTCCGTTATCCTCGTCCGACTCTTCATATTTCTCATATACTTTGTCTTTCCCGCAGGGATTTCCGTTTAAATACATTTTTTCCTTTTCGGTATATTGTCTTAGAAAAGCATCCAACTCCGTACGATTCGTTTCCGCTCACCCCTTTCCCTATAAACTAACATATATCCCTATTAATTATCCGATTCCCGTAAAAGATTCCATACGTTAAAGTGAAATATATCCGTAATCATATTTCTTAAATTTAAGTATATCAATAAAAATCGCAATATTCAATTATTGAATAGAAAATTGTACCTTTCATAAACAAAGGCTACCGCACTAACGCTATTTTTTACCATATTTAGCCCTTCGTTAAGCCGTTCATGTGCTATATATAGTAGTTAAAACGCTTAGTGTGACAGCCTCTGTTATGCCGCAATAATTATTTCATTGCCTTATAGTTGCAAATGTAAAATCCTTCATGACTCCTTCTTATAATAAAGACAGGACCGCAGCCTCAATAATCTCATATGCCTTGTCGCAGTCTTCTTTTGTTAAAATAAGAGGCGGAATCATGCGGATGACACTGCTTCCAATAGCGGTAATAATCAGCTTCCTGTCAAAACATCCGTGCTTTACATCAATTGCCTTAATGCTTTTGTCGAATTCCACACCGATTAATAAACCGGGTCCCCTCACTTCTTTTACATGGGGAAGACCGAGTAATTTATTTTTAAAATATTCCCCTATTTCCGCCGCGTTACCGGCAAGATTTCTGTCCAATAACTCGTTTATCTGCGCCAGGGCCGCCGCACAGCAAACCGGATGTCCGCCGTAGGTAGTTCCGTGGGAACCCATGGTAAATACCCCCGCTACTTCTTTTGTTGCACAGATGGCGCCGATTGGCATGCCGCCGCCCATGGCTTTTGCCATGGATACAATATCCGGCTTTATACCGTACTGCATATAACACATAACCGTACCGGTCCTGCACCATCCGGTCTGCACCTCGTCCAGCAGTAACAACAATCCCTTTTTATCACAGAAATCACGGATTCCCTTCATGAATTCCATGGTGGCGGGATGAACGCCGCCTTCCCCCTGAACCGGCTCAAGCATTATGGCTATGGTATTTTCCGTGCAGGCTGCCTGAAAGGATTCCAAATCATTGTAATCCGCATAGGTAAAGCCCGGAACCATTTTACCGAATCCCTGCTGGCAGGCGGTATCCGGCTGTCCCGTTGCGGACATGGAGCCAAAGCTCCTTCCGTGGAAGCCCATTTTTGCCGTTACTATATTGTATTTATCCGGCCCGTATTTTTCGGTTCCATATTTTCTGGCCATTTTAATCATTGCTTCATTGGCTTCCGTTCCTGAATTCTGGAAAAAGATTTTATCCATGCCGGTGGTGGTGCATATTTTTTCAGCCAGAAGCGCCTGGGGAATGGTATAGGGATAATTGAAGGTATGCATAATATCCTTTACCTGATCAATAACCGCCGCCACCACCTTTTCATTGCAGTTTCCCGCGCTGTTTACCGCAATACCCGCATAAAAATCCAGGTATTTGTTACCCTCCGTATCATAAATATACATATCCTCGGCTGTTTCCGCAACCATATCAAAACGCTCATAAGTGTCTATCATATACTTTTTAGCAAGACCCTTTATATCTTCTTTTGTCATTCCTAACTGTTTTAGTTTCATTTTTTAATCCTTTCTTTCCTTATTTTTTCTTCCTGCCAGGCTTTTCCAGCACATTTTTATATGCATTCCAATCAAAACGGTGAGAAATATCTTTTTTCTGGAAATACCTTTTTCTAGAAATATTTTTATTTTTTTATTTTCCACCTTATCTAGTGCACTGGCAAGTTGATATCTTGTCTAATGGCTTGCCTGAATTTCCATCTGCTTCGTTGTCGTCAATCGACGTAGCCACCGCTACGCCTCTTTCCTCCGCCTCGCAGAATGAAAATCCATTCTACGCCATTAGTCCAAGTATCAACTTGTCAGCACACTAGGGGTTACACAGCGCTGCCGGCAGAGTAAGCGGTGGACCATGCGATTTGAAGATTGAAACCGCCGGTTAATGCATCCACGTCCAAGACTTCCCCTGCAAAAAACACGTTATGAATTAATTTGGATTCCATCGTGGAAGGATTTATTTCCTTAACCTGGATTCCTCCCTTCGTTATAACTGCTTCGTCATAATCCCTTAAAAGTGTTACATGGAATTCAAAACCCTTCAGCAAATTGACCAGACGGTTTCTTTCTTCCCTTGTAATTAAATTAACTTTCTTTTCCGGGTCAATGTTGCTTAATGTTATTATAACTTGAATCAGCTTGCGTGGCAAGAGTTGATCTAACGCATTCTTATATTGTTTATTGCTAAATTCATCAAAATCTCTTAAAATTCTGGCATCCAGCTGTTCCTTAGACAGTGCGGGCTTTAAGTCAATGGAAAGCAGTAAATCCTTATTTTCCATATAAGGGATACAATAACTGCTGGCACTTAAAATAACCGGACCGCTTACCCCAAAATGTGTAAAGAGCAATTCGCCGAAATCGGAATAAATTTCCTTCTTTTGGGAGGTTATCTTAATACGGATATTCTTTAAGGATAATCCCTGAAGTTCTTTTACCGTACGCTCCTCCACATTCATGGGTACTAAGGAGGGATATAATTTTGTTATGGTATGTCCCAGGTTTTTGGCAAAACAGTATCCGTCCCCCGTAGAACCGGTGGACGGATATGATAATCCGCCGGTTGCAACGATAACTTTATCACCGTGTATTATTTCAGGATTATGCTTAAGTTTTACCCCGCTAAAACAATTATCCTTTATGACAATTTCGGTGACTTCACTGTTATATCTTATGTCAACTCCCAGCCGCTTTAACTCTTTTAATAAAACAGCCAGGACATCACTGGATTTATCGGATTGGGGAAATACACGGTTTCCTCTTTCAATTTTTGTCTTTAATCCTATTTCTTCGAAGAAATTTATTACGTTAAAATTATTATAGGAATAAAACGGGCCATACATAAACTTGGGATTGGTA
>JAATFT010000001.1 GCA_015655075.1 Clostridiales bacterium
AGATACATATATAATATATTTTAGGAAAGTATTTGACTAATTTCTAAAATATGCTATAATAATATATCAGTATGTTGACCAATGCCTTGGTGTTCCTAGAGAGCCAGGGCCTTTTATATATGGATACAACTACCTGCATTCTTATTTATTGTGGCAAATAAATATTAAAATAGTTCAAATTCGATTGCACTTAATAAATTTTTTATGGTAGAAGAAATTGCGGACACATCTGATAAATGAAGTTTTATATCAATAGCATTGTGGATTTTTAAACAAATTATATCCGATATAGGCATACGATATTTAACAAAAATGAGCCGAAAATCGTAATTTCACTTACTTATATAAAGAATTTCTGATAAAATATCTATGGGAAGATGATTTTTATCTTCCGAATAAAAGGCGGTGTTTTTTACCAACCTGTATCCGGTTATAAGAACATGGTTTTAGTTCCTATAAGTAAGACTATATTTCATAAATAGAGTAAGACAGTTTACTATTAGAGAAAGTAAAAGAGAGGAAGGATAAAATGTTTGCAATAGGAAAATCAGATGCAATTGTAATTAACGGAAGATTAATATTACCTTCGGCTTATCATTTAAAAACAAAACGGATTTTAGGCAAATGGAAAGATAAAAAGACATTATATTTATCGGACTCAGGGGATTCACTAAATTATGCGGCCGGAGAAGAAGCAAATGAGTTTGAAATCGCAGTGGATTCGGAAAACAGGATTAGTCTGCCCAAAGAGTATGAAAATTCAAGCGTTGAAATAGTAGGATGTATAACTACAATTGAATTGAATTTCAAAAATAAGAGGAGGGGAGAGTATGTTCCGGATTAATGACTACATCATATATGGAGATAACGGCATTTGTAAAATAGACGATATTTGTATACCTCTCATTGAAGGTATTGATACAAATAGAAAATATTATGTGCTTCGTCCTGTAAATACTGCGAGAAGTAAGATATATATTCCGGTTGACAGCGACAAAGCTGTGATAAGAAAAATTATGTCATATGAAGAAGCCATGGAATTAATTGACAGTATTCCTTCAATAGAGATTATTAAGATTGAAAATGAAAAATTAAAAGTTAGTACCTATCGATATTTATTTCATAAAAATAACGGTAAAGATATGCTGGGAATTCTTAAAACTTTATATCTGAAGAGAGAAAAAAGGCTGAAAACGGGGAAAAAGTTTTCCGCATCAGATGAAAGGTATTTTCATATGGCAGAAGAACATTTATATAATGAATTGTCGTTTTCTCTCGGGATAAAGAAAGAGGATATGGAAAATTTTATTGCTGAGAGAGTAAGATATTTGGAAGCGGCGCAGACACCGGGAAATAGCCGTGAAAGGGAATAAGATTAAAAATTTGGGAAGCGTACCCCCCCCCCACTACGCACCTAAAATTGCGACGCAGTATACCGCAAAGTGGAGCGGTCAGAACGGTGCGATGATTTTTCAAACACGCTTTAGTGTATGAGTATTCCTAGAACTCACTCAAAACGCCGTTTTTCAAATATAAAATTTTTCCTCTGATTTTACTTAACGAAGGCCAGCTTGAAGTAATAATAAGTATTGATATGCCGCTTTCGGCAAGGAGGGTAATCATTTTTTCCGCAATCTTATTTTGTGCATCGGCTATGGAGAAAGGTTTAATACATACCAGGAGTTTGGGCTTATAAAGAAGCCATTTACAATATATGATTTTTTGAAGAACCGCCAGGGATAAATCCTTTACCGGCTGTTTTAATATATTGCTGTCAATAATTTCATTTAGCATTAATTCTACGCTTTTTTTGAATCTCCTATTCATCCAAAACCCATTTATTTTGTTACATAGGGGGTAACAGAGGTTCTCATAGGCACTTAAATTTTTGAATAACATTTTATCAATGGGATTTTCCTCTATAAAACAAATCTCATTTTTAACATTTGTATAGAGTGGGGATGGTTTATATGGACGGTCGTCTAAATAGATACTACCCGATTTTTGCACAATATCTCCCCGTAATATGGATATCAGCTGATTGGCGCTGGCTTCATCGGTATATAAAAAACGGATAATTTCTCCTTTGCAGATCTGAAAGCTGACATGATTCAGAATAGTATGCCCAACCTGATCAAAGGATAATATTATTTTATTGTTCATTTGGCCCAGATGGGCTTTATACGGAGAAGGTATGTAAGGATAATCGGGATTGGAATAAAAAATTTCGTAGAGCTTTGCCTTGCTTGTAACATTTGAATCAAAAACACCTATGGTCCGGCTTCCTTTGATTAAAGTAACCCGGTCAATAAATTTTAGACGGATGTCCTCAATGTTTTCCATTACCAGAAAGGATATGCCTTCTTTGGTTAATTGAGATACCAGAGTGAAGATATCGTTAACTTCAGAACGATTTAAAAAACTCCCGATATTGGAAAGTATCACAAGTTTAAACTCCAGGGCATAGGCCGTGATTAACTCTATTGCAACACATTCGTATTTAGACAGCTCCTTAATTGGCTTGTTTACGGGGATAAAAATTCCGAAATAATCCAGGAGCTGCTGAGCCATTTTACTGTAGTGAAGAGAATTTAAATAGAAAGCATGGAATTTTGGGAAAAACATATTTTCATATATTTTTAAAGCAGAAATCAAGCGCCTGGTCTGGTCAATCATTATAACATTTTTCTTTAGCTCGCGGCTTATATCGTTTTCCTTTAACAATTCTTCCTGAAAATATATATAGCCATAGCTTAAATGCTCTTCTCCGCAAAGAACCTTGATGAATGCACTCTTTATCTCTGTATCATCCAGGATAATTCCATGTACCTCCGATTTAAAAACCTGCAAATTAATATTGTCCGCCAGCTTATGGTTACGAATGGTTAAAGTTCCGTTATTAATTTTCAGTAATTCTTCTTTCATACTTGTATCCCTGCCTGTATTTATTCCGTGATCTTTGGAAGCGTTATATGTACATCTGTGCCGTGGCCCATGGCGCTGTAAATATGAATACCATAATCCTCGCCAAAAAGAAGCTTAATTCTTTGGGATACATTACGCAGGGCAATACCACCCTTTGTCTTTATCTCCTCCTGTATTGTGGGAATTGCCGCTTCCTCTAAAGATGCATTAAGGCGGTTAAGCTGTTGAGGAGAGATCCCAAATCCGTTATCGGATATGTTGATTAATAAATTCTTTTTTGTCGTTTCAATTTGGATTACAATACAGCCGCCGTCTGCTTTCCCTTCTAAGCCATGAAATACGGCATTTTCGATAATCGGCTGCAGAGTTAATTTAGGTAGATGCAGTTGATTGACATTTTCATCATTTTCAGGAAAACGAAGAATCATTTGAAGTCTGTTGTTAAAGCGGTATTGCTGAATTCTAAAATAATTCTCGGCGTTCTCCAATTCATCTGCTAAGGTTACAAGACTTTTTACCTCGGTGATAGTGTAACGAAAAAAGGAGGATAATGCCTCCGTTGTTTCGGCAATGCTTGTAAGACCCGCGTAGATGGCGTCGCCGCGGATTGCTTCCAAGGTGTTATATAAAAAATGCGGATTGATCTGATTTTGAAGGGCAAGATACTCTGCCTGCTTTTTTGAAAGGGCAATGGCATCCTGTTTGTTAAGCAGTTGATGGAATTTATCCATCACCAGATCATACTGGCGGGTAAGGGGTGAGGAATTATCAAATAATTCCTCATATATCCTGCCTTCCAGAAACATGGTATAAAGTTTTTGATTATTTTGATAAGGGCATATTACTGTTGCATAAAATAATAAGAGGATGATAATACTTGTGATAATTCCTAGGATGGCATAGACCAGGTAATGGTTTATCTCTTCCTCTTTCTGGCAGAACTTTATAATATAAAATATATTTAATAAAAAGAGAACCACAATAAATAGAAGAGTTCTGGAAAAAAGAGATATTTTTTTCATATGGTTATTGACCTCGCTTTTAAGAATATAATTTGCGGTATTCGGACGGACTTAAACCGGTAAATTTTTTAAATTTCTTTTTAAAATATTTTATATCATGAAAGCCGGACATTTCTGCAATATTATCCAGTGTATAATTGGTATTGACTAAAAGTTCTTTTGAATTCTGAATACGGACTTTAGTAAGATAATCAATAAAACTCTCATTGGTTTCTTTTTTAAAAACGCTGGAAAAATATGTCGGATTCAGACCAACCTTGGAACCCATGGTTTCTAAAGTTAAAGGCTCGCAAAAATGTTCTTTGATATACTGCTTTGCCTGACGAATTGGTTTCGAATGCTCTAAAGCCTTTTCCGTCTGACAATTTTTTAATTTCTGAATTATATTATTTGAAAGACAATCAAAAATTTTGTTCATATCGCAGCATTGTATGAAATGTTCCTTTGCACTTTCCTCAAATTCTATCCAATCAAATTGTATACCATAATTTTTAGCCCCAAAAAGGAAAATTGAGATAATTTCATTGTAGATATCAAGAATGTATCTGCCGTCTATGGGTTTGGTGTTTTTTAAAGTTTCGACAAGATTTTCAAAGAGCGCCGCTATTTGTTCATAGTTTAACGTCTCAATGGATAGGAGAAAATCCTTTCGAAAGTCAGCGTTAATAATTCCGCCTACCGGAGTAAATTTTGGCCGGGGCTTATAAAAAAGAATGGAATCAAAGCCATAAAACAGCTTATTCAGCAAAGTGTCCTGCACCTGCTGAATTAATACCTGCACCTCCTCAATGGAGGTTTTCCTTTCACTTAAAGCGATAAGGGGCCGAATCCCTTCAAACATATCTTTAAAACCTAATAAGGTGCTTTTAAGTTTCTGTAAATCATTTTTTAATGCGCGGAAAGTCTCCTCCGAACCATTTACTAAAACGATAAGGATGCCATTTCGATTGGTAAATACGATTTCCTGAAAAGATGAAAAAACATCCAGGATCGTATCCTGGACTTTAGTATTTAAGAAGCCGATTATCTGAGGCGCGGCATTATTCCTAAAAAAAATTTGAATTCCCATCACTTGAAAAAGGCCGTCCATAAAATGGCAGAAATAAGTCTGATTGAGGTACTCTATGGAATAATAACGGAAAGACGTATCTCCCAGCATATCATTAAGAAGTTTGTCCTTTACTTTTTGCTCACGCTGATAAAGCTGCTGGCGCATGCTTTCTGTATTTTCAATATTTTTCTGTTTGGTGTCAATCTTTGCAATGATTTTCTCCAGTGTCTGTATCAACTCTTTTTCCTTAATAGGTTTCAAAATATAATCGTCCACCCCATATTTAATAGCGGTTTGTGCATAGGAAAAATCACTATATCCGCTAATAATAATAAAATGGGCATTGCTGTTTAAGCTTCTTGCGTTTTCTATCAATTTAAGCCCGTCGTATTCGGGCATTCGTATATCTGTTATTATAATATCCGGAGACTGTTCTTTAATTATAGTAAGAGCAGTCAAGCCATCGTTGACATATCCCAAAACATGCAGACTAAGGGCTTCCCAGTCGATTAGATACTGTATGAGCCTGCATACGCGTACCTCATCATCCACAATTAATACCTTCAACATGATTTACCTCCTGCTTAGATTAGATATACTTTGGATTTGGGGAGGGGTCAGTTAATTAATGATATAAACTCATTATAGGTGCTTACTCAAATGAAATCAATACTTTTTTTCAACTTTATTCTGCTTTATTGTTGAAAATATATAAAATCGTCTGAATAATACGAAAAAAGTGTGGCAAATTTACAATCCCTAAAGATTATACCCCCTTATATAAAGATAATAAGTTTCCTGATTTGCCGCAAAATGATAATATAAATATATAAATTGACCAATGAATGCTGAGAAAACAAAATTGGATTTGGGGAATTCTCGTCCTTCATGGTTCGATGATTAGCAAATAAGGAGGCAAAGAAAATGAAAGAGTTGGATTCGTTTCAAATTGGCACGCAGCCGGTTCGGACACAGCGTATTGATAATCTTTATAAATACGTAACTTCATTCGAATATGGTATCTGTGCTGAAAGAGGTCATTATCTTACAGAGTTCTACAAAAACAATATGAATTTACCACCAATTGTACGCAGAGCAAAGGCTATTGATTATGTATTGGAAAATATGAGTATATATATTATGCCGGGAAGCCTTTTTGCAGGAAATCAGGCATCTAACCCGAGATGGGCGCCGTTGTTTCCGGAATTTGAAGTGGAATGGCTGGAAGAGGAGCTCTTGAAAGGAAATCCTTACTATCCATGGGAAAGGCCGGCGGACCGCTATAAGCTTCGTGACGAGGATAAGTCTCTCATTAAGGATATGTGCGACTGGTGGAGAGGCAAAACGCATACGGATACCTTAAGGGTTAGGCTTCCTAAAGAAGCTCTTGCCACACATTATGATTTAAAGGCGGCGGATATCGGTACTTATTTCCAGGGCGGTGACGGACATTTTGCTGCGGATCATCAATGGCTGATTAATAACGGCGTGCAGAAAATAATTGATGATTGCAAAAAATACCGGGACGAGCTGGATTGGAGCGAGCCGGATACCGTTAAGAAAAAAGACTTCTATGATGCGGCAATTATCAGCGCCAATGCAATTATCAAATATGCGGCACGATATGAAAAGCTTGCGGAAAAAATGGCCGCCGGAGAAACAGATGAGAAACGGAAAAAAGAACTCTTAACTATTGCGGATACCTGCAGATGGGTACCAAGAAACCCGGCAAGGAATTTCTACGAGGCATTACAGTTTATTATTTTAGTTCATATTTGTATCCAAATTGAAGACAGCGGAGCCGGTGTTTCTTTCGGCAGATACGACCAGTTTATGTATCCTTTTTATAGGAAAGGAAGCGAGGAGGGAACATTAACTTATAATCTTGCAGTGGAAATGACAGAGAACTTTTTCCTTCAGATTTATACCTGCAATAAGGTAAGAAGCTGGATTGATACAGATTTCTACAGAGGTGTTCCTATGTTCCAGAATCTTACCGTCGGCGGACAGGATCCGGTTAAAAAGTGTGATGCTACGAATGAATTAAGCTACATCGCTTTGGAAGCAACCTACAATACGAGAATTCCCCAACCGTCTCTAACCGTTCGTTTTCATAAGAATACACCCTATGAGTTTAAGATAAAGGTAGCCGAAGTCATCCGGCTGGGTACCGGCTTGCCTTCCATTTTCAACGATGAAACCTATATTCCGGCTCTCATGAACCGTGGATATGAATTGGACGATGCTTACAATTATTGTATTATCGGATGCGTTGAACCTGGAACGGCCGGACAGCTTGGAGGCAGAACCGGAGGAGCATGGCTAAACTGTACAAAAGCTCTGGAGATGTCTTTGTATAACGGGACAGATCCCAGAACAGGAATTTGTTTGCATAAGAATAAAAATAATAAAGATTTATCAACCTTTGAAAGTTACGAAGAAGCCAAAGAAGCCTATATGGATCAGATTGCTTACTATATAAAAATGGAGGCCATCTTGGAAAATACCATAGACCAGGTATGGGAAGAAACGCTGGATGAGCCTATGGCTGCTGTTTTTGCCTGCCCGACAACAACAATCCCGCGGGGCAAGCCAATTAAACAAGGGGGAGCAAAATATGATTTAACCGGACAGCAGACCATTGGCACTGCTAATGTGGCAAACAGCTTATATGCAATTAAGAAATTAGTGTTTGACGACAAGGTGATTACCGGTGCGCAATTAAAGCATGCTCTTGAAACAAATTTCCGAGATATGGCCACTGTTCCTACCGGCCCTCAAATCAAAGCTCTGTGCCTAGGCGTTCCTAAATATGGAAACGATGTGGATGAAGTGGACGAAATTGCAAGGGAAATGCTTGCCTTTGTAGCGAATGAACTGACCGGATATAAAAACACCCGCTATGGCAGAGGCCCGATTGGAGGAAATCTGCACTGCTCAACCAGCACGGTATCCAGTAACACACCCTTTGGTAAGGTATGCGGCGCTACACCGGACGGACGGGAAGCATATACCGCGGTGGCCGACGGACAATCGCCAATGAGAGGCACCGATGTTCTTGGACCGACGGCAGCAATTTCTTCCGTTGCAAAAATTAATAATATATTATTATCCTGTGGTTCTTTGTACAATTTGAAATTCAGCCCTGCGGACTTAAGCTGAACTTAAGCCGGGAGAAAGGAGATTATTATGTCGGAGATGGTAGTAAATAAAAGTGATGGATTAGCCAGATTTGTCAGTCTGATTGACCGCTATTTTGCAGCCGGAGGCGCCCAGATGCAGTTTAATGTGGTCAGTAAAAAGACTCTGCTGGAAGCGCAGAAAAATCCGGATAAATATGCGAATCTGCTTGTGAGAGTAGCCGGGTACAGTGCATATTTTACCCAATTGTCAAAAGATGTGCAAAAAGATATTATCGAGCGTACGGAAGAAAAATTATAAAAGAAAAAAATTATAAGAGAAGAAAAGTACCTTACTGGGGGAAAAGGTAAAAAAATGGAGAAGGTAAAAAATATTATCTATGGACGGAAAGGAAAGCCACAAATAATATGGCGTAATGGGTGTAGAGATGAAGAAGAAAATGATTAGTTTGTTGGTTTGTATCATTGTGATATCCGCTGTACTTTTTGGATGTTCAGGACCCGGCAGCAGTACCTCAAAGACAAATGAAACCGCCGGATCAAACGAAACAAAAGATACTGATACGATATCTAAGACCTCCTCAGGGGAAGTATTTGCGGCAACTCCGGAACAGCTGGCGTTACTGCCGGAGGAAATGATTGGAACAGAAAATGAATTTGAAGGTTTAAAAATAGGCTTTTCCCAAAGAAATATCGCAGGTTCCGAGTGGTGGGAACAATTAGTTCGCCTGGCAAAAGAAGAAGCAAAATATTTGGGGATTGAGTTAACCGTATATGATGCCGGCAACGACTTGACAAAGCAACTGGCTGATATTGAAACCATAGTAAATCTTAAGCCGGATGCCATCATCATTAATCCCTATCATTCCACCGGTGTATTACCTGCGGTTAAAAAGGTACACGAGGCCAATATCCCGCTAACTGTTGTAAATTGCGCATTGGATGCGGAAGGTTCTCCCTTTACATTTGTTTCCTGCGATGTTGAAAACAGCGGATACCAGTCCGGATATCAATTGGCAAAAGATTATGATGAGAAATATGGGTGGCAGGATGAGGTTCAGGCATTAGTTCTTTCCGCAGCAGCACAGGAGGAAGAATCCGACTTAAGAAGATGGGGACAACTTGCGGGATTTAACGATTACATGCTTGAAAAATATGGAAAATCCAACTTGGATATTGTGGCTTACCGTTATTATAACTGGCAGCCTGAACCGGCTATGAATGAAACCTTGGATGCCCTCCAGTCTAATCCGGATATTGATATTATATTCTGCGCCTGCGACGGCGGTGCTCAGGGCGTGGTTGCGGCCTTAGATTCAGTAGGAAAATCCGGTGATATTCTAATGACATCCATTGATGCCAGAAAAACGGTATTGGAATGGATTAAAAACGGTGACAAAGGTGTTGTTGCAACAGTGGCAAACGACCCCAGAATGATGGGAAAATGGGCAGTATATATGGCTGCATTGCAGTCCGGCGGTATTACAACACCTTCTACTTTTTATGTTCCGAACCAGTGCTATACAAAGGATAATGTAGACGAAGTGTATGATTCGAATTCACAATATTAATTAAAATATCATCCTTTAACCTTTTATTCCGGGCAGCACAGATACAACCCATGATGCTGCCTGAATGAAAGGAAAATATTTAAGCAGTCATAAAAAGGAGCCGGAAGTATGGAACAGGAAAAAGCGATTGAGATGAAAAATATAACGAAAAAGTTTTCAGGTATAAAAGCCTTGAATAATGTTACATTTGGTGTCAATAAGGGTGACATTCATGCTTTAGTAGGCGAAAATGGAGCGGGAAAATCCACCTTAATGAATATATTAAGCGGAAGTTTCTCACATCATACGGTGGAAGGAACTGTTTTTATAAATGGGAAAGATGTGAGGCTGAACACTCCCAAAGAGGCAAATCAGCATGGTATTGTAATGGTTCATCAGGAACTTGCCTTAATTCCGGAATTAAGTATTGCTGAAAATATGTTTTTAGGCAATATGCCTGGAAGCAAAGGAATCATTGACTGGCAGGCAATCTATTCAAAAGCAGAGGGAGCGCTGAAACAATTAGCTTTGGATATAGATATACATATGAAAGTAAAACGCTTAAGTGTTGGACAGCAGCAGCTTGTAGAAATATCAAAGGCAATATTAATGGGCGGAAAAATAATGATTCTGGATGAACCAACGGCTCCTTTGACGGGGAGAGAAATTGGTTTCCTGTTTAAAGTCCTCCGAAAACTAAAGAAAGATGGAATGACCATTATTTATATCAGCCACAGACTGGAGGAGATATTTGCCTTGGCAGATAAGGTTTCTGTTATGCGTGACGGCAAAATGATCATAACGGAGGAAACCTCCAAGATGAGCAAACGTGAGATTGTTTCCTTTATGATAGGGAGGGAAATGGTGGATTTTTATCCTAAGGAGAAGACAAAATTAGGAGACGTTATTTTTTCTATCCGCAATTTTTCTGTGAAGCACCCTGATTATCCAGGAAAAAATATTGTTGATAATGTAAGCATGAATTTTAAAGCCGGGGAAATTGTGGGAATAGCCGGACTTTTAGGCGCAGGCCGCACCGAGTTAATGTCAGCTGTCACGGGTGCTTATTCACAGAAAGGTACCGGTACGGTGAGATTAAAAAATAAAGAAGTAAAATTTAAAACTCCCAGACAGGCGATTGCTAAGGGCATTGGATTTGTACCTGAGGACCGCAAAGGAAAGGGACTTATTTTGAAACATTCCATTTGTTTTAATTCAAGTCTGGCAGCACTAAATAAGATAACGAAAAATAATCTTCTTAATAGAAAGCTGGAAGAAGATTTAGCAGCCGATATGATAAAAAGGCTGAAAATTAAAACCAATAATCCTTATAATCCGGTTAAGAGTTTAAGCGGCGGCAATCAGCAGAAAGTAGTTTTAGCAAAGTGGATGGCGACGGACCCGGAAATCTTGATACTTGATGAACCTACAAGAGGTGTTGATGTTGGAGCAAAATACGAAATTTATTCTATTATGAAAAAACTTGCGCAGCAAAATGTGGCAATCATCATGATATCTTCAGATCTTAATGAAATCATTGGTGTGAGTGACCGGGTATATGTAATGTATGAAGGAAAAGTTGCAGGTGAATTAAGGAAAGAAGAATTAACGGAGAGTACAATCATGGAATATGCAACAGGTGCTGCAAGCTAGCGTGCTGACAAGTTGACACTTGGACTAATGGCGTAGAATGGATTTCCATTCTGCGAGGCGGAGGAATGAGGCGTAGCGGTGGCTACGTCGATTGACGACAACGAAGCAGATGGAAATTCAGGCAAGCCATTAGACAAGATATCAACTTGTCAGTGCACTAGGAGTTACTATATTTTTTTAAAGAATGGTTTCGGCAGGATTCATAAGTTGATTTACAAACTTCACGTTGCTAAGTCTTTAAGCCTAAGTCCGCATTGATTTCAAAAAGAATTTAAGCGTTTTTTTATTATCCTTTTACACAGCTGGATAGCCATAATTTAATTATGGCTATCCAGCTGTGTAAAAGGTTTTTTGTTTTTTCTTTTCATCTTGATTATTTCGTTTTCGTCAAATAATGTTATCGTTCAATAGCATTAATTTATAACAGGACCTCATATTAAATTTCGGCTATTACATTACATTCCGGCTTTTGTAACAAACGATATATACAAAAATAGGAAAAATGTAGTAATTTATGTAAAATTATATTGACGAAACGATAAAACACTGTTATAATAATGACGTGAAAGCGCTTTCAAATCATAAAAACCGACATAATGAATATACAAAAGCAATTATCTCAGTAAGAATGGCACAGAATTTAAAACTATTATATTCCCGATTCCGTAATATCAGTAAAACTGATTACGATAGGGAATCAGTCGAAAGGAGAATTTATAGTGAAAAAAATTCAAAGTGTTTCAATGGCAGTATGCCTGATAGTGGTTATGGTATTATCAACACCGGTAAATGCCGCAACTACGCAAAATGTGATAAATGCGATTCAATGGGCCGATACGGACGGAAACGCGATACAGGCCCATGGTGGCGGTATGATTAAAGCGGGCGGTTATTATTATTGGTTTGGAGAAAACCGTGACGATACCGGACATTTTCAGGGAGTATCCTGTTACCGGTCAACGGATCTTAAAAATTGGACTTACATAAGGGATGTACTTACAAAAAATTCGGCGTCAGAACTAGATTATTGCTGGATTGAAAGACCCAAGGTTATGTATAATGCTTCTACCCGTCAGTATGTTATGTGGATGCATTGGGAGAATGGGGAACACTATGGCGAAGCCAGGGCGGCGGTAGCCTACTGTAATTCCGTAGACGGTAACTACACTTATCAGGAAAGTTTCAGGCCTTTGGCAGGACAGGGCATTACCGACCATGGAATTGACGGATATATGTCCAGAGACTGCAGTGTATTTGTGGATACGGATGGAACCGGATACTTTATCTCCGCAGCCAATGAAAACGCAGATTTAATGCTGTATAAACTAACCTCGGACTATCGTCATATTGATTCCCTTGCCGCCAAATTATTTGCAGGTTCCAAGAGGGAGGCTCCCTGTCTGTTTAAAAGAGGCAATTATTATTTCTTATTGACCTCGGGCTGCACAGGGTGGACACCCAACCAGGCCATGTATTCCGTTTCCGCCAGTCTGACAAGCGGATGGTCAAGCTTACAGAATATCGGGGACAGCAATACCTTTTATTCTCAGCCGGCTTATGTAATCCCCGTACAGGGAACCTCTTCCACTACCTATTTATACACCGGAGACCGATGGGGCGGCGCATGGAGCGGCAGAGTAAATGAATCCATGTATGTATGGGCGCCCCTGTCCTTTCCTACGAATACGACTATGAGTATGAGCTGGGCCAATACCCTTTCCATTAATGCGGAAGCCGGAACGGTTACAGGCAGTGTTAATTACTTCAAATTTGTAAACCAGAATAGCGGAAAGTTAATGGATGTGGAAAATTCCTCGACTGCAGACGGGGCCGACGTCATTCAATGGACGGACAGCGGCAGCACCAGCCAAAGGTGGCAGCTCCAGTATGACGGGGCAGGATATTTCCGTATCAGAAATATTAACAGCGGAAAAATATTGGATGTTTCATCCGGATCTACCAGTGACGGTGGAAATATCATACAATGGACGGACAATGACGGTGATAACCAGAAATGGAGAATTGTTGACAAAGGCAACGGTTATTTTAAATTAAAGAATAAAAAGAGCGGGCTGTTGATTGATGTCAGCAATGCCTCTACCAGTGACGGTGGAGATATCATCCAGTGGGAAGATAGCGGAGGCACCAACCAGGCCTGGAGCATTCAGCCTTAAACGTGGGAAAAATGCGATTTAGATTGGGGCTTTATCAGGGATAATGGATGAATTCATTGGAAAACCATTTTAAGAAAAGCGCCATTTCCACGGATGATTTTCCACAGAGAAAATCGCTATTTGTGAATTTATCCAGAGATACGGGATGCACCCTTACATGAAAATATGCAACAGATTTTTAATAATCCAGCTTCCCGTATCTCTTTAATGCAAGGCAAACAGCCGCCGTAATAACCGCTGCCAAAACAGCCTCCGGTATTCCGTTTACAAAAATGATTGTCAGCACCGTTTTATATACGGCATCCATAGCGAGATTGTAGGCTTTGCCATAGGCGTCCCGAAACAAAAAATAGATCAGATGCATAACAAGAATGGTATTTGTCATTGAACCGGCAATTCCGCCAAGGCCAAGGGAGAACATTCTGCCTTTTTCTTTCAGTAATCTATTAAACAGCTTATAAGCATAATAAGGAAACATCCCTACCAAAATCCGGGGCAGAAAAGCAATGATGAGCGCGGCAAAACTTCCCCTGTCTGTTCCGGGTACCGGTATGGCGGGCGAAAAGGCAAAAGATAAGACCGTAGGCGCGAACGTATTGTTGTACAGACTTGTGAAACCGAACACGGCACCTAAGCCTGCTCCGATTTTCGGACCAAGCAATATTGAACCGATGATTACGGGCACATGAATGATCGTGGCCTTTATAACAGGCAGTTGTACGTAGCCGATGGGTGTAAAATTCAAAAGGATTATAATTGCTCCAAAAAGAGCGGAAAGTATCATTTTCCGGGTGTTATGTCCTGTGTTCAAGGAATCGCCTCCTGCTTAGAATTCATTTTCTTCTTACCACTCATTTACCAGAGGTCTTGCATCTTTCCACCATAGTTCATAGTCTTTCGTATAGCAGGTCAGGATTTCATTATAATCCTTCGGTGGTTCATAGGACATCCATTGCGTGGTTGCTTCCACAAACTTCTTAACAGATTCATCATCCAGCTTTGCTAAAAATCCATGCCCTAATTCTATGATGCTCTCCGGTTTATCGGAAGCCTTGGATACGAACTCCTCCAATCTTCGGTTACAGGGGAACAGGATTTTATTTTCCTGCAATATAATACGGTGACAGCAGTAGGTTATTTCTGCCGCGGCCCGGATTTTCATATAGGGATTGTCTTTTGACAGAGGCCAGAAATAATGATAATGAAGGCAGAGGGAGCTGTAAAAGGACAATAATTTCTCTCCCATTTCACTTTCCTGGAAAACGGGTATCTTTGTTACAATACCTGGTATCTCCGGATCCTTGCTGAACAAGGGATATGCTCCAAGATAGGCATTTCTGGCAGGCTCACTGCCGCACCTGGCAGCTGTCTGTATAAATTCCTTCGTATAGTATTTTAAGTCAAAATATCCCCCTTCATAAGTACACATTCCGCTGATGCACTCAACGACGGTGTTTTCTTTTTCACGTTTCGTATAATAATCGGGAGTAACTATAACCATGGCGTCAATATCGGAATCCTCGCGGGCAGTTCCTTTCGCAACGGAGCCGCCTAAGATCACGGCTATAATTTCATCACGGTTACTAAAATAATTGATTAAATTCTGAATGGATTCATCATGATGTTTATACATTTTTTTTTGCTACTCAAAATATGAACGAAAATACCCATCTTGAAGATTTGCTGCTTCTTCCCATATGCTTTTGCACGGATGCCGTCTATCCTATGATGAAGTATTTGTACTTTCAGTTTTGTTTTTGGATACTTTGTCGAGCAGCTTCTCCTTTTTTAATTGGAGTACTCTCGGAAGCTCTTTGTATGCAGATTTGTGAGATGATTTTTTGCCGGATATGCACAAATTTATGAGGCGTACATGGAGCGAACGTTGATTAAATTTGGGTGTAGCTGGCGAAAAATCAGCCGCAAAGATGCGTACAGGGGAGTTTCCGAGAGTGCTCAATTGTATAGTATTCGTATTTCCCCAAAAGATAGCCTTGTTCTTGGTTTAATTGTTTTTCAAATTTCTTTACCTGTTTAGTTTTATTAGATTCAAAATATTTATTGGAAACGGTTACTGCTTTATTCAAATGACAGAATAATTATAATATATGGAAGAAGGTATGTAAAGTATAATAAACTTTTCCGCAGAGCAAACCCACCAATTTTTCTTTGATATACTTAAGGCAGCCAATGAAAATATTCCCATGTATGCGGCAAAGTCCGTGTGCTGTTTATGCTTTTGTATTCCCAATGCAGTACTAAGAGGGAAGCAAAGCATTGCTTTTATTTCATGCGTGATGTAAGATAAGATTTATAAAAGTTACCGATATACGGAGGAGTCATATGAATAAGTTACAAGGTTTTTATGCACTTGCAAAATCGAATTTACCTGCTGTGCCCTGGAAGAAATACGAGGATGATACAGTCTTTGACCCAGATATTTTATGGACCGTAAGAAGTGCCGTCGCAAAAGGAGAGGACCTTAACTTACCGCGTAAAATTGGTGTAAATGCAAAGGAAGCCAAAGCCTTTGCCCAGGAACTGAAAGGTATATTAAAACCGGACGATATTATAATCTATTATCCTTATTTTATTGCCTTAAAAAGCGGCGTAATAGATATATCGGAGCATCGTACGGCAATAGAAGCGGTAAAAGCGGATTTATGGAATCTTGTTACCAAGAATCAGAAGGATGTAACCGTGATATTTGAGGAAGAGGATGTGAAGATCTTTGGGGATGAGCATTTTTTAACCCAGGGCGAGATGATAGAATTAGTAGATTACTGCTCTGTAATGAAAAGGCAGTTCCAAAGCGAGCTTGCAAAAGGAAAAAATGTTTTGCTCGAATGGAGTTATGCCTGTAAATCGGATATTAACAAGCAGCCGGTTGGGGAGGCCGGTTTCGTGTTTTATGAGATAAGAACGGTGTAGGGTAAAATTCTATTTAAATTTCAAATTTCCTGCTAAAATAAAAAAACTCTAGCCTAGAGTATGTTTGAAAAAAGCTTGTGCCGGGGTGGGTGTTCCACTTTGTGGGAGGTAAGGAGCGATTTTGGGAGCGTAGTTGGGGCTACGCTTCCAAAATTGTGACGCAGCATACCGCAAAATGGGAAGGTCAAAACGGTGCAATGCTGTACTAGTGTTTTAAATAAGTCTAAGATACATATATAATATATTTTAGGAAAGTATTTGACTAATTTCTAAAATATGCTATAATAATATATCAGTATGTTGACCAATGCCTTGGTGTTCCTAGAGAGCCAGGGCCTTTTATATATGGATACAACTACCTGCATTC
>JAATFT010000052.1 GCA_015655075.1 Clostridiales bacterium
ATAACCCATAATCCACCCCCTTATGGTTTCTCATTTGTAATACCGCCTGATTAAATTCGTCACATCCTGCGTTAAATTCGGACGCTTTTGTCTCCCCCTGTTCCGGATTCAGTTTTATGTTGCTTCTATCTGCCATAAGATCAGTCCCCTTTGTTTCATTGAGAGATTATCTCTCATTCATCTGTTTTGTGTTTATTGTGTGATTAACATATTTATATTTTACTATAAATTGTAAATATTTCAATAGGTTAAATGAATTATTTTCGCGGTATAAACTCTGAAAAAAATATTAGATAGTAACCAAACCCAAATGTTTAAACTCTGTCTAAAAAACGGTTAAAGATGACATCTTAGATTGGAGACACAGAAAAAAAACACTCTCTCCAGCTGACATTTTTATTTTTCCTTGAACCTCCTGATAATCGCATAAATAATAAATAATACCAATGCCGGAATCAAGGTATACGAAATTGCAATTCCAATTTCGCTGTAACTCATATTCCATGATTTTATAATTAATTTTACAGCAACCAGATACAATCCATAAGATAAAGTAAATACCGTTAATATTACCGGTAATACTAATCCAAACCACTTTCTTTTTCTGGTGCACAGTAATAACTGAAGTACTATAAACCATAACCAAGCTAATGGATTACTAAATACAAATACCAAAAAATTATACATATTCTACTCCTGATTCTAAATTTTAAATCGCAGCTTATCCAATGTACTTATCACCGCAGTAAACGGTTTTATAACTGTTTGTTATATACTGTATGCATTACTGTATGCATAGAAAGCACCCTTCCTTGTGCTTTGATATGAACTATCTGGACAACTCAATCTAAACACAAAGCGGTGCTTTCTTGTCTTTATCTCTTCTTAAGCTTTCCTGCTAAACTTCACGCCAGCGTAGTGGGGGCTACGTTTCCAAAATTGCGTCGCAGCCGCAAAGTGGGGTGCTCAGAACGGTGCAATGGTGTAAAAATACAAAGTATTTTCACGCTGCTTACCTATATAGATTGACTTTATCAGAAGCCTTAAATAAATCAATTTTATGGTACGCCGCCTCTTTTAAGACCTCAATACACGGAGGATAAATTTGGTTTGGCTCGCGAATTTTTTTATCCTGTAATACTTCTCTGCATTTCTGATAAAAAGGATCTTTTATATCACTTGAAATATTAATCTTATTTATACCATATTCCACAGCTTGTGCAATCTCGCTATCAAGATTTGCAGAGCCGCCATGTAACACAAGGGGGATTTTAACTTTTTCTTTAATCTTCTTTAATAAATCGATACGAAGTTTCGGTTCCATATCTTTAGGATAAATGCCATGACATGTTCCGATTGCAATTGCTAATGCGTCAACGCCGGTTCCGGTAACAAAATCAACTGCACTATCCGGATCGGTATAAATTATCTTGTCCGTTGATGTGCTGCGAGTCCAGCCTCCCTTAGAATCTACGGCGCCAATTGTCCCCAATTCACCTTCAACAGATACATTTACTGCATGAGCTGCCTCGCACACTTTCTTACTTATTGCCACATTTTCTTCAAAAGGTTTGCTGGATGCGTCAATCATTACAGACGTGTAACCGCATTGAATTGCTTCCATTACTTGTTCAAAAGATGCGCCATGGTCCAAATGAATACATACTGGAATATTTGCCTGATGAGCCTCTTCTATTACATATTTAACAAAGGCCGGTTTTACAAAATGTAATTCATCCGGATGAATTGCGATAATAACCGGCGCTTTCTTTTCTTCACAGGCTTCTATAACACCCGTTAAAATCATATTACTAGAAGTATTAAATGCCGGAACTGCAAAATTATGCTCGTTTGCAACTGCCAGAATATCCTTCAGGTTCATTAACATAATAACTCACTCCTTTTAACCTTCCCAAATAATTATTTATCCTTTTACTGCGCCAGCAGACATTCCGGCAATGAAATAACGTTGGAAGAATAAGAATAATATCAAAACAGGTAATGAACCTAAAAAGCTCATCGCCATCATCTGGCTCCAATCATAAGTATGCTCACCCATAAGCAGGTTAATTCCAACAGGTACTGTACGCATATTATTGGTCTTGGTCAATACCAAAGCAAATAAATACTCATTCCAAGCCTGCATGAATGTATACATACCCACAGCTACAAGTCCGGGTACTGAAATAGGCACCAATATCCTCCAAAGTGCAGTGAACCTCGAACCGCCGTCAATCCTCACCGCCTCATCCAAATCTGTCGATAACGTATTGAAATATCCCGTAGTCATAAGAATACAATATGGTAATGTAAATATCAAATATGTCAATATTAATGCCCAATAAGTATTGAACAGCTTCATTGTTACAATCAGGCTCATATATGGAATCAGCAAGACAATCGGCGGGATGGCCTGTACACTAATAATAATCGTATTGATCAGACCCTTTAAAGGAAAATCAAAACGGCTAAAACCGTATGCGGCCATTATACCAATAACTAACGTCAATGCAACCACTATAAATGAAATGCAATAACTGTTAATAAAAAATCGTACCTTTTCAGGATTGGACAGAATTGCGATATAAGAGTCAAAGCTAAATGAGAAATCGATAAAAGTCGGCGGCCAGGCAAAAACTTGTACATTCGATTTAAATGATGATAAAATCATCCACAATACTGGAAAGCCAGCATATAGAGCACCTAGAATTATAAATATGCTTAAAATAATTTTCATGGATTTTTTTTGACTTCCTACCATTTACTATTCCCTCGCTTTCCTTTGTTGTTTCACATAGAAAATGGCCAATATAATACATACAATTAATGCAATAACGGCAGCTGTCGATGCCAGCGAATATTGACTGCTGTTGAATGCATATTTATAAATATATATGCTTATTGTTTCTGTAGTACGGACCGGTCCTCCTCCTGTTAACATCCAAATAACAGCGAAAGACTGTATCGTCCAAACAATATCCAGCATTCCTATACTAATTAAAATTGGTTTCACCTGTGGTATTGTAATATAAATAAACCGTTTCCATGCACCCGCGCCATCAAGTGCTGAACTTTCATATAGATCTTCTGATACGCCCTGCAATCCCGCCAATATACTAATCATATAAAACGGATAACCGCTCCATATATTAACAAAAGTAATTGCCGCCAATGCATATGTGCGGGAGCTAAGCCATTCAGAATCCTTTGTAGCCAAATTAACAAATTGGAATAAATAGTTAATAATTCCTTGAGGTTGCAGCATTAATTTCCATAAAATAGCAATTACGGAGGCAGTAAACATCCAAGGAAGTACATATATAATTCGGAATATATATTTTGTTTTTGTCTTGAAATATTTTGTATTCAAAAGTAATGCAAAGCACATGCCAATTGTTATATGCGCTATTACACTGGCAATTACAAAAATGGCAGTATTTTTAATTGCCGACCAAAATATACTATCAGTTAAAATGGTAACATAGTTGGAAAATCCTACAAATACCGGTTCTTTAACCACAATAGCATTATTAAAGAATGAATATTGGATTACCAAAAAAATTGGAATAACCAACAGAACAAGCATCAAAATTACTGTTGGTGAAAGAAATAAATACGGAGTAATGAATTTCACAAAAGGTCCTTTGGTTTTTGCTTTTTTCATTTTATTCCCTCTCCATCTGCATAAATTTTAAATTTTTTAGAAGTGGGATCTTGTAAAACTAAATGACCCCACTTCATATAAGTATAAAGTGACAGATTGAAAAACTTAATGATTCATAAAAGCTACCGCCCTATACTATTTATAAATTTCATCAATAGCATCCTGAACGTTTTGCAGATAAGAATCTACATCAACATCACCATCCATGTACGGGATTAACTCATTAATGTAATCTGTCATGAATGTATTAGCATCTTTCATGCAAATGAAGTCGTTAATCGGATAGCCGTTCTGATACATAATATATACATCCAGGAATACCTGATCAGCATCACCATAATCAGGTTCCGCCGATGCGCTGCCCGGAAATGCTGACTGTGTAACAGCTAAATCCGCATTTACATCTGCATTAAAAAGATACTCAAGGAATTTCATAGCTTCCGCTTTGTGTTCACTATTCTCTGTAATGCCGACTGCCCAGCTGGCATAGCACATTCCGCTCTTATCAGCGTAATCATCCTTTACAGGAACAGCCGCTGCAGCAATGTTCATGTCCGGAGCATCTTTTCTATATGATTGCAATGTTGCCATAGAGTTAATAACAAATGCCAACTCACCACTGCTAAATTTAGAAGTCATATCTGCTTCTGTCAAAGAGCTCATACCAGGATAAAGATACCCGGCATCATTCAAGCCTTTCATGAATTCAGCAAATGTCTTTAAGCCTTCATTACCTGCTATCTTATAAGCTCCGGTATCATCCTTTATACCAATGCCGGAAGCCCATGCAAAGCCCATATAGGTATTCTGAATTCCTGAAGGAGACGTTGTGTCAAGATTTAATGCAAACGGATAGTAACCCTTGGCTTTAATAATCTCGCAATCAGCCTGGAATTCACTCCATGTCTTTGGCAGTTCGGTAATACCACAGTCATTTAAAATATCCATATTGGCAAACATAGGATATGCATAGTTTACTACCGGCAGACAATATGTTGTATCATCTATCTGCCACTGACTGTTAATATTAGACTGATCATAGCCGTCAGCTGCCAAAAGTGCGCTCATATCGGTAAGAATTCCCTGAGTAGCAAAATCGTAAACCCAGCTGCCGTCAACGCTTACCAAATCGGCTACCGTACCGGTAGTTGAACCGGATACTATTTGTGTCTTTGTATCAGCAAACGGTGCGCTCAGCAACTCAACTTTAATACCTGTTTCCTTATAGAAATTGTCACATATATTCTGTACATAACCTTCTGGACATTCCACAGCCCACCATTGCTGGAATTCAAGTGTAATACCTGTATCCTTTACAGTTGAAGTATCTGCTGTTGAATCTTGTGTTGCGCTTTCTTTTGTCGTGCTTTCTTTTGTTGCGTCTTCTGTGCCAGTAGAATTTGAAGAACCACAAGCTGTCACAGAAAAGACCATAACGAATACAATAAGAACAGCTAAAATTCTTTTCATTTTCATGTTTGTCCTCCCTTTAAAATTAATTATAACATTATTGATCCACGGCCATGGATTTGTTTACTTATACTAAATGCAATTGATCTCGTAAAAATCATTTGTATAAGTGATATAAACAACTATATCTTAATTTCTTTTGTTTGTCAACAAAAACGAACAATTTTATGAAAAATAATTTCCTGGTAGGTAAACATGTTAAATAAAAATACTATTTTCTCTAGTGTTTACATTAAAATGTACAAACAAAAATGCAATTTGTTTTTAACGGACATCTATAATCAAACATTTAAACGTTATATTATTTTGCTTTTCGCGAGTTTTAATAGGTGTTTGAAATTTTATTTCATGTCTTTTAGTACATGTTTACCGTAGAACTGTCTGTTTTTAAATGTTTTACATATTTCATGTGCATCTTTCAATCCACATTATTTTTTATATAATGTTGTTGATTTTCAACAATTATTATATTATAATTGCATAAGGCCTCGTCAAAACCCTGATTGCTTAATGTTACAGCGGCAAGCCATACCCCGCAAATCTATATAAAGAGTATGCAGAGTTTTACTCATGGCTATACATTTATATAAGTAATTTTTTATTGATCTGGTTACTTAAATATATCATTACCGGAGTAAAAATTTATATTAATTGCAAAACAAATCCAGTAAGAAATACAAATTTAAAAAGTTTTACAAATGCCTAAAATATAATATATCCAGGAGGGAAAATAATGGGAGAAAAAATTGCATTGGGATTTCATACTTGTATAGACTATGAGTTAACGTGGGATGACGTTATCATAAAAGACTTAATAAAAAAATATAATATTTATGACGGAGAGATAACTACAGACCTCCTTATTGATTCAGAACGCACATTAATAATCGCTATTTTAGGACATATGAAACAAAATATCGGCGGCGAAATGATTCCGTCAGATTCAAAAATCATTGAAGATTTCGCGGAGCGCTTTCAGTATAATATTACAGTAGGCGGAACCGCAACACGTGCCGCCTTATCAATCCAAAAGCTTGGTTATAGCAGCGCTATTCAAATATGCTGTTTCAATGAACATATTCAACGTCTTCTCCCTAAAGAGGTACATTATTATTCCAGTGTAGGTGAAGGCCAAAAAACTGTATATCCACATGTCGTTTTACAGTATCCGGCCAATTTGCATATTTGTATTAATGATATTGATTTTACTACTTCTCGTCCAAACCGTATAATGTTTTCCCGGGATATTGACAGTTTAAATATACAAATATCTGAAGATTTTGCTCCATATATTAAAAATGCGGAAGTATTTTTAATATCATGCTTTAGTGAAGTATTAGATTTTGAAATATTAAAAGATCGCATGGTAAAAACCCAAAATCTGCTTAAGCATTTACCACAAAATGCATTGGTTGTTATGGAAGACGGTTGTTATGTTCAAAAAGAATATCGTTATTACGTTCATCAAACATTACAGCCAATTATTGATATTCTCAGCATGAACGAAGATGAACTACAAGATTATGTGGGACATAGAATTGACATTTTAAATCCATCAGAAGTTGCCGAAGCTATCAAAAATGTTTATACTCGTACAAACATACCTATTATTTTAGTTCATTCGGCTGCTTGGGCGCTTGCTTATGGCAAGAGTCCAGGTTTCCTTCATAACGCATTAGAAGGCGGAATTGCTATGGCTTCTACTCGCTATAGATTAGGTGATAATTTTGGCCTCAAGGAATATGAGGAAACAAAATTATTGCCAAACCACAAAAGCAGTATCGATTTCTGTGAATCTATTCATAATATACTTAACGACAACATTTATTGTATCCCTTGTAAAGATCTTGATTTTGTTAAAAATCCAACGACTGTCGGACTGGGTGATTTTTTTGCCGGTGGTTTATTACCCGAATTAGTTCTCGAACGCCGTAACTAGTGTGCTGACAAGTTGATACTTGGACTAATGGCGTAGAATGGATTTTCATTCTGCGAGGCGGAGGAATGAGACGTAGCGGTGGCTACGTCGATTGACGGCAACGAAGCAGATGGAAATTCAGGCAAGCCATTAGACAAGATATCAACTTGCCAGTACACTAGATTTTCTCAAAATTAATTGTAGTTCTATAAGCAATATAAACAAAGGCAGGAAAAGAATCCGCAGGCTTAGAGTGTGTTTGAAAAATCATTGCGGCCTCCTGCCCGGCCCGTCAACTGTGGCATGGATTTTTGTCATATGACCGTTACTTAGTCCAATTTATTGAAACACTTCCAATGCCTGAAGAAAATCTTTAATCAAATCTTCCGGTTCCTCTATCCCTGCCGAAATTCTCATAAGTCCTATAGAAATACCCATTTTTTTAAGATTTTCCTCATCTACATGATGATGGGAAGATAATAACGGATAAGATAAAGTAGTTCTGACTCCACCTAATGTAGGTGCATAATGAGCTAAATTCAATCGATTCATAAATGCATTGATTTTTTGTCTGTCCGCAGGCATTTCAAAGCTTAACATACCGGTACTAAGCTCTTTACCTGTAAATAACTTTTCAGCCAGGACTGCCTGGGAATTGGTTTCAACCGACGGATGATTTACTTTAAGAACTGCCGGGCATTTGTCCAATGCTTCCGCTAACAAAGCAGCATTTTTCATTTGTTTTTTCACACGTAAATCTATGGTTTTTATACCGCGGAAAACCTGCCAGGATGCAAATGGCTCTGCACTGGTTCCGGTTAACATTCTGATTGTATGAATCGTTTCAAATAATCCATGGTCATTCACAGTAATAGACCCGGCTAAAGCATCACTATGGCCATTCATAAACTTTGTCAGGCTGTTAATTACAATATCCGCACCTAAAGTCATCGGCTTGACTGCAATCGGCGTCGTAAAAGTATTATCTACCATTAATAATGCATTTCCGGCATGGGCTATTTTTGCTAACTCTTCAATATCAGCTAAAATATCCGTTGGATTGCTTACCACTTCCGTATAAATCATTCTGGTATTTGGCTTCATTGCTGCTTCTACCGCCTCCAGATTTCTAAAATCCGCAAATTCAATTTCCACACCCATTTTTGTAACTAAGGTTACAATTGCATCATAGGTCTCACCATAAATATTAATATTGGCCATTAAATGGTCTCCCGGTTGAAGCAGCGCAAAGTATGTCGTTGTAATCGCACCCATACCGGAGGAAAAAATGAGAGTCTCTTTTCCTTGTTCCAAAAATGATACAGCTTCTGCTAAGGATGTACGGTTTGGGTTCCTTGTTCTAATATACGTAAAACCTTTTGTATCATATGTATTGCTTACATCCTCTAAATCCCCCATTGTAAAAGCGGAAGTCAGCCAAATCGGAAGTCCTTCCGGTTTTAAACTGCATCCGTGAATATCGTCACCCTGGTATAATAGTTCTGTTGCCTCACTAAAATCCATGTTCATCTCTTTCATAATAAAAACAACTCCTTTACTATTTTATTTACTTATTATAGAGTCTATATGTATTATAGAGTCAATAAGAATTCCATGATTTTAATGAGTTTTTATCAGCATCTGCATCTCATAGGGACAATCATGGTATTCCACCAAATTATCTTCATATTCATTGCAGATAACATAAGGTGCGACCTTTCTACCATTAAAATATTTCTTTATTAAGCAGGGATCCCAATTATCGGTACAAATAGGTGCACGAAAACACAAATACTCTCCCGCCGGAATTTCCATGACAAAATCGTAGTCCCTGTCTGCTTTCCCTTTTAAATAAGTAAAATACTTCTGTTTTGTAACCTTTTTATCCATCAGTTCATGAAAATCTGCAATGAAGCCGTACTGGCGCAGGTAGGTAAAATCCTTCGTCTGTTTATCATTTTTTAAGACAGCCAATCTTGTCTCTACACTTTCTACGGTATCATCCTCTAAATATTTCGTAAATATAATATATCTAGCCTTTAAATTTCTAATGTATGGTAAATTATCAAAGGTATAATTGTCCATATATCGAAAATAATCAATATACCATTGTACATCTTCGTACATCTCCATTATATTTTTTAACTCTTCTTCTATCCGCTTCTTTTGAATCACCAGATTTTGTACTAATTTGTTTATTTCATTACCTTTGATTGCCTTTTCAATCTCAGCCAGGGGAATACCTAATTTCCGCAGGTATTTGATGCGGTCAATAATATGAAATTGCTTAAAGGAATAATATCGGTAGCCTGTAACTTTATCAATATATTGCGGTTTTATCAGCTCCAAATTGGAATAATTCCGCAGAGTCTGCACGGATATCCCCATAATAGAAGCTGTTTCACCAATTGAATATAACTCCTGCATAAAAGCACCTCCAAATCTTAAATAAAAAAGAGTTTTGCACTCCCCTGGGCCAAACATATTGTAATGAAGTACTCCGGGAGTTTTCACGACGAAATATCACATAATAAATCTGCTATAGGAAAGGCCTGAAATATCTACACTGGGCTCCTTATCTACCGCTAATTCGCTTAAGCAGGCTGCCACAGCAGGAGAAATACCAAAACCATGTCCGGTGAATCCACAAGCGGTCAGCAGTCCTGGAACCTCATCAATATTACCGATAACAGGAACTTCGTCCTGACACAGATCCGTCCATCCCGACCAGGAACGAATCACCTTTGCATCCTTAAAATATGGGAAGTAAGAAACTAACTGGTTGCAATTACTAGCCGTCGTAATCAACTGGGTAACTTCTTTTTCCTCCGGCCTTAAATAGTTCTCTAACGGAATATGCCCGCCAAATACAAAAGATCCATGATCGGTCTGGTGACCATATCCTCCACCGTCGTAATCCGGAATGGTAATCATCATAGGGAATATCTTAGGCTGCATTTCTATAATAATAACTTCGATTAACTTCCGCCTCATAGGAACATCAATATGCACCGAGTTTAAGATTGCTCTGGATTCATATCCTGCTGTAATTATAATCTTATCTCCCTCGTATACATTTCCCCTTGAGGTGATAACACCTTTTGCCCTTCCTTTATGCAGTTTGACGGACAATACCTTTTCTCCGGTAATAAATCTGGCTCCCAGTTCCCTGGCTCTTTTATAAAAAGCTAATGTCGTCATTAAAGCATTTGCATGCCCATCACTGGGGCAGTAACAGGAAGCAATTATTTCATCCGAGACCAAAGGGCATATTTCTCTGGTTTCAGCTTGGTTTAGCATTCTAAGTTCCAGTCCTTTTTTAAGATTCTGCTCTACTACCTTTTTATAAAATTCTACTCCTCTTTCATCTTTCGCAAATTTTATATTGCCTGCCTGATGATATTCTATATCAACTCCCAATTCTTCCGAAAGATGCGGCCAAATGTTTCCAATCCCATATATTGCCAACGGCAGTTCCCTGTTATCCCGCCCGGATTGCCTGACCCCTCCGCCATTACGGCTGGACCCGCCATTACCTAACATCTCCTCCTCTAAAACAATAACGGAACAGCCTTTTTTTCTAAGGTAATACGCGGTGGCATTTCCCATTACACCGCCGCCTGCAATAACTACATCCGCACATTGATTACTCATTTTTAATTTATCCCCTTTCCGTAAACCCTCACTTCAACGGGTCTTACCGGGACTCTTGCCGTATTGTCGTCAATGGATAACGGCAAAACACCAAGTTCTTTTGCAATCATACCCTTTATAATTCTGGAACAGGTTTGCCCCTGGCATAGTCCCATTCCTGCTCTGGTATACCTTTTTATTTCTGTCATTGTCCACATTCCGTCATGAATGGCTTTCCGTATTTCACCTTTCGTTATTTCTTCACATCTGCAAATTATCATATCATCATCCGGCATGGCAACTAATTTTCCAATGTCAGATGACCTATCTAAATATTCTGCCATAAACATCACTCCTCACATGAGTATTTATTATAGACCATTGCGAAACAAGGCTATTGTATCTATATAGCGTACAATTAATACAATTCCAGATCTGAATCTGGCCCTTAAGGCCACTGAAGCTATGAAATTCGTATTAATTGTAGGTATATTCAGAAAACTGTATAAAGAGTTTACAAAGCAAACTCTGCGCTGACGCTTGGTCGCTTTGCGGCATGATACCTTACAACGTCATGCGCATCCTTAGGGTCGCGTTTTTTACTTTACAGGACGTAATTTCCTATAAAGTAAAAAACCTGGCACTCATAGCAAATTCAGACGGTACTTTCATCGTTAACAGTGCCGTATGGTCAAATGCCTCCGCTGTTCTTAAACCGATGATTTCTGCTTCACATACTCTGTTGCCGCTTCTGTCCAAAGCAATTCCTTTCACTCCTTTTTTCGGATAAGGCAGAAATTCATATGGAAGGGTTATGGAAACAAAACCATCTTCACTATCCTCATTAAGCAGGAAGATAGCCTGACCGGAACAGGAAGCCACACACATTCCGCAGTTCGTACATTTGCTGTCCTCGATTACAACCGGCAGTGCGGTAATATTTTCGCCGATTGAAATACAATTAAATTTACATGCTGTCTGACATGGATTGCAGGGTATGTTCTGGGTACATTCGATTATTGGATGAACGCCCGCCTTTTTCTTAACTCCCGGAAATTTAATTATTTCCTTCTCCAGTAAATAGCCCTTTTCTAATAAGCTATTAGACAACGGTATTCCTTCCTCAGTAGCTGTCATATCCGTTTTGCCTCTGTTTTCCTTACAAAACATCCCCTGTCTTAGCTGATTCAAGGACTCTTTTAATGCCTTATATTTTTCTTCAAAATCTCCCTGCATAATAAAACCATCTCTTAATGCACTGGCTGCACCTGCAATTCGCCCTCCAACCATAGCAGAGCTTGCCTCTTCGATACCCGCCACATCGCCTGCCGCAAATATACCGGAGATGCTTGTTTCCCCATATTCATTGCAAGCGGGGACCAAACCGCCCATTTCTTTCATTTCACATCCGGCGATACGTAATAACTGGGACATGGGCGATAACCCGACTGCCATACAAATCGTATCAACGTCAAAATGTTTCTCTGTTCCCTTTATTGGCTGGAATTTAGAATCTACTTCTACTACGGCAGCCCCCGTTACAAATTCTTCTCCTTCCGCTTTCAGGATGGTGTGCGACAGCAAAAACGGTACACCGGTTCTGGCTACTTTTGACGCATGGACGCCATATCCGCCGATTTTAGGAGCCGCATCAATGATGGCGGCTATTTCAACACCCGCCTGTAGTAATTGATAGCCGACAACCAGGCCTACATTTCCGCTGCCTACCATAAGTACTTTTTTACCGGGCAGAACTCCATGCAAATTCATCATTGTCTGAGCGGCACCCGCACCGATAACACCGGGCAATGTCCAGCCGTCAAACGGAACCATATTTTCAGAAGCCCCTGTTGCAATAATCAGATTACCCGCTTTATAAAAAGATACCTGCTCATTTTCCACAACAGCGATACTATTAAAATCATGAATACCAATAACCGCCGCGTTTAAATGTACATCTACCTGAAGTTTCTCTGCTTCTGCCAGCAATTCTTCCCCTATTCGAAATCCTCTAATTTTTGCTTTATGCTCTTTTGCACCAAAGAATTTATGTATTTGTTTAAATAACTGGCCTCCCGGTCTGGTATTTTCATCAAAAACCGCCACTTTCATTCCTGCTTCGGCAGCTTCAATGGAGGCGCTTAAACCTGCAGGACCCGCACCGATTACAATAACATCATATCGAATCATTGCCAAACCTCCTTACCGGAAATTCCATACTGCGTTTCGATATACATTCCTTCTTTTAAAAGCGTCATACAGGTTCTGATATTGGGTTTCCCATCTACGATCATTACACAGTCCGTACATCTGCCGATTGCGCAGAAAACCCCCCTGGGTTTATGTAATTTAGAGGTATAACGGTGAACCATAACACCTTCCGCATGTAAAGCAGCCGCAATGCTTTCTCCCTTATATCCCTCCATCTCTGTTCCGTTGTAATAGTATTTTACCTTTTTCCCCTTTTTTATTGTTCCTAAAATAGGATGCTCTTTTATTCTCATGGTAATTCCTCCTGTGCAAAACCGCGGGCTTTTTCATAGTATTTCTTAGCCTTTTCCAGAAATCGATCCAGGCCTTCCCGGTCATCGCCCGGAAATCCTTCCTCATATATTTTTGCCAACCGCATATACGCATCTGCACAAGGCTGATTTCTGGCCGCCAATGTATATCTTCCAATCAGATAACTATATGCGGATTTTACTTCCTCATAATACGGAAACTCTTTTCCTTTTCTTCCATCCATTTCATAAAGGGACAGAATCGCTCCTTCATAGAGAAGTTCATGGGCCTTTAAATAGAATACCCCTGCTTTTTCTTTTGATTTTCCAATTTCCCATTTTCCTTCCTGATAAGCAACTGCCTTTTCATATGCTGCACCGCCATGCGTATTTTCAAGAGAGGTAAATAATTCCAAAGCCTCTTTTCCATCTGCCGATATGCCCAGCCCGTAGCCGTAACACATTGCCACTCTGTACTTTTCTTCCTCGGCAAAAGCCTTTTCTTTCATTTTCTCCATGAACTCCTGAAAAAGCTTCTGCGCTTTATTCCTATTCTCCATAGTACCAATGCCATAATAATAACAATACCCCAGAGAATATTTTGCCATAATACTTTCCTCTGCCACAGCTTCTAATTCCGTAACGGCATCTTTATAATGTAAAATCAAATAACTGTATTCTGAATGCCGATATCTTTCTGCTGCCGATACAGGCTCATGCTCCATCCAGAATATTGTTTCTTCTATTACTTTTCCGTGATGTTTATTTATAAAATCACTCATGCCTGCCTCCCATCCGCATTTAGTCCGCGAATCCTTTTAAAGCACACGGACCTGAGCTGCATGCAGGACATCCCTGCCCCGTAAAGTGTACATTTTTCCCTGTCAAATACGCATTACATCTGAATTTATCAATTCCTTTTTCAGTTAATGCTCCCGAAGGACACCTGCTTACACATATTTTACAGGAACCATTTTTGTAATATAGGCATTGGGGCTTATTCGTTCTTTCTGTAGGCTTAACATAACCGTCTATTACAAGGCTGTTCAGCCTTCCCATAGTCCCGCTTTTGGTAATCAGCAAATGGTTTAATCCAAATGTGCCGATTCCTGCAATAACTGCCGATGACTTATGTCCCCATTTTGCGGTCAGATTAACCGGGTTATAATTATCGGTCGGCGGTTCCCCTGCTGCTATTATTCCAATCTGGTCCAATTCCTTAATCAGACGCTTTGCTATATCTGAAAGAAGCTTGTTGGTCCGTAAGTAATAGCTGGACCATTCTTTGAATATCCAGATATCTTTTTCCTTCTGGATCATCTTCCCTAATTTCTCGGGATATGGAATAAAAAATACTACTACGGTCTTTGCTTCTTTTAATAAATCCGTTGGCAGCAACTGAGGGTTCCCAATTATTTCAGTCAAATGACGATACATTTCATCCTTTGCATCTGCAAAACCTACAACAGGCGTTCTATATACAAAGGGGGCTTCTACATTTTCCGTTTCTTGTAAAATAATGTTTTTTATCAAGCTCTCTAATTCCATAACAAGTATGAGCTCCTCCTCTTTTAAATCTCTCCTGTGCTACTCCAAATGAAATCTTTCACGAATTATTTCTGCAAGCACTTTAGAGGTTCCTTCAATTCCAAACATGCTGCTGTCAATCATGATATCCTTATGCTCATAATCATACGGTAAATATCCTGCATAACTCTTGTGATAAGAATTACGTGCTTTATCAACTTTTGCAATCATCTTTTTTGCATGCTCCGCATCCATTCTCAAAAAATCAACACAGTTTCTAAGGCGTGCTTCATAAGATGCATAAACGAAAACATGTATGCAATTTTTATGATTCCGTAAAATATAATCAGAACATCTTCCCACAATAATGGCAGAAGATTTTTCTGAAAATGAGCGAATGATCTTAGCCTGTTCCTCAAAAATCTGATCCTGCCGTCCTGACGTATCCATGCCTAACGGATACATCATGTTAAAAAATAGTGTTTTGGCTTCCTCTTCTTCACTGCTGATTACAGATATGGGTAAACCAAGATTTTTTGCTGTCTCTTCAACAATATCCCTATCATAATATTCAATATTTAACATCTCTGCCAGCTTTTTTGCAATCGGCCTTCCCAAGCTGCCGAACTGACGTGTAATTGTTACGGTATACTGTGCCACAAGTATCACCCTGCCTTTCTATTTTACTATACACTTCTTCTTAATTTTTATCTTTCATGACGTCTGCTCTTCTTTTCCAAAATCCTTAATATCTGCTGGGAAATAAAGCAGATAATAAAATAGATAATCGCCGCATCTAAATATGCCTCTAAAAATTTAGAAGTTCTTCCCGCTAAAATCTTAGCCTGCCCTAAAATTTCCGGAATAGAAACTGTAAATGCAAGGGAGGCATCTTTAATTAACCCAATGAAATTATTTCCAAAATTAGGTAGAGCACTGACTAAGGCCTGCGGCAGTACAACTCGAGTCATTCCTTGTGCCGTTGTCATTCCAATCGAATAACATGCTTCTAATTGTCCGCTGTCTACACTTGCAATACAGCCTCGCAACAGCTCTGACAGATAAGAGCCGATATACAGTGAAAAACAAAAATACATAAAATAGATTGCAGGAATCGAATTAATATCCATATTGGTACCGTATTCTGCATTCACCCACTGAAGAAATCTGGGAATTCCGTAATAAACAACAAGAATCTGAACCATTAACGGCGTCCCTCTGATAATAGCAATATAAACGGATGATATCTGACTTAATACGGGTGTCCTGTACATTCTGGCTAACGCAGTAACCAACCCCAGTACCCCACCAAATATAATAGATACAACGGCAATCTCCATTGTGTAAGAAATACCTTTTGCTATTGTTAATAAATTCTCAAGCATAAAATCCCAATCTAAGCCTCTCATTTTACGTCCTCCTCTATTTTAAAAATCCGGTACTAGTGTACCGGCAAGCTGATAACTTGTCGGTACACTAGAGCGTGTTTGAAAAATGCTTGTGCCGGGTTTCAAAACCGTCCATATCTTCTCTCATTACATTCTTAAAATCACCTTAATCAGTCAAAATACTCTGTATCGGCTAATGTAGATATAACGTAATCACTGCCCAGCCACTTTATTGCAATCTCGGCTAAAGTTCCATTATCATATAACTTCTGTACATATCCGTCGATTAATGCGGAAATCTCTTCTCCGTAATCAGACTGCGGATATATAAACCATACCGGAACTGGATCCGTTACATAACCGGTTACTTTCAGGTATTGATCCGTACCATTTACTTTCGCTTTTTCAAGGGCAACTGTACCATCATTAATCGTTGCGTCGATACGTCCGTTTACAACATCTTCCAATACGGCATCTATTTCAGTATCATAATAATCAATTTCAAATGCTCCAGGATGCTCTTCTAAATACTCTTCTGTATACTGTGTATAATTAGATCCAACGATACAACCGATATGTGCATTCCCTGCTGCCGCGATAGCTTCAAAACTTGTCCAGTCCTCATGTTCGGAAGTTGTGATGATCGCGGAACCAGCCGAGTTAGAATAGGGAAGTTTTCCAAAATGATACATCGATTCACGGTCTGCATTTTTTCCCAATTCGTATGCACAGACATCATATCTGCCTGCGTCTAATCCAGGCAGCATGGAAGCCCAGTCACACCACTCGTATGTAAACTCCATATCATCTGCTATTTCATCTATTGCTTTGCAGATATCAACATCGTATCCGTCCAGCTCACCGTCCTCATTCAGATAGCAGAATGGAGCATAGCTGGAGGCCGTAACAACACGAACCTTCTTTATGTCTCCTGATTCTGCAGCTCCGGCATCCTCGGTGGTTTTTGCGGTTTCAATCGTTGTTACATCTGCAGTTATATCCGTACCTGATTTCTCTGATTTTCCACATCCTGTAAGCCAAACCATCATTAACATCGTTACCATTAAAAATGAAATAATTCTTTTCCTCATAATTGTATCCTCCTATTTTGTTTTAAATTAAATTATTTTTTATAGCACTTATTTCTTTATTTTTCTGCAAGTACCGCTTTTTCTTTAATGATATTTAAGAATTGCTTTGTTCTTTCATTTTTGGGATTATCAATGACTTCCTGGGGTGTTCCTTCTTCAACAATATTTCCGCTGTCCATAAAAATAACTCTGGTTGCCACACTTCTGGCAAAATTAATTTCATGGGTTACAACAATCATCGTAATTCCTTCTACTGCAATTTTCTTCATTGTCTCAAGAACTTCTCCAACCAACTCCGGATCCAAAGCTGACGTCGGTTCATCAAATAAAATCACATTTGGGTTCAATACTAAGGCTCTTGCAATACTTGCACGCTGCTGCTGTCCTCCGGAAATTGTTGACGGATAATTATGTAATTTTTCACCAAGCCCTACCCTCTCTAACATTTCTGTACTTCTTTTTTCGGCTTCCGCCTTCGAAACCTTCTGAACTACTGTTAAACCTTCCATTACATTTGCAAGCAATGTTTTATTTCTAAATAAGTTATAATTCTGAAATACCATTGCTGTTTTCTTTCTTAACGCCAGAATTCTTTTTTTGTTAGCTTTTTTCTTTCCCTGGTGTTCAACGGGATAACCATCAATTTCAATCGTTCCTTCACTTGCATTCTCCAGAAAATTAATGCATCTTAGAAAGGTTGTTTTGCCGGATCCGCTTGGGCCTAATATAACAACAACCTCGCCTTTTTTTACATCCATGCTGATTCCATTTAAAACAGCTAAGTCACCAAAGGATATAAACAGGTTCTTTACAGATAAAATAGGGGTATTCCTTTCTTTTGTTCCCTGCACCGGTTTCTCATTGCCCATTTTCCTTCCTCCTTTACTCATAAATTTTCAAATTGAGGCTATTATCTATACAATTAAAACGAAGGCATTTTAAAATCCAATGGATTATAAAACGCCTTCGTCTCAATTTCGGTCATTATAAAGTCTATAGCTAATATAGAATGAAGATCTAATTTAAAAAATTATTTATATATGTTAAGTGCCTGCATAAAATCTTCTATTCCGCAGGAAATCCAAACAGCATATGATAATGATACACCGGAGCAATCTCTATCTTTTGCCCTTGTTTTATGAGCCGCTTTTGAAACAACATCTAAATCTAATATTGCAATCAAAATTAAGTCTATTAATGCATTGCGGTTATCAGATAACCTTGAAGTATCTCGGGAATTCCTAATATAAAAGTGCAGAAACTTCCGTTAAAAAGCACCTGCGCTTTAATTGCCGGATTTTGTATTTCTTTTCTATATTGCTTTCTTTATTATAAAGTCTACCATAGTTATAGAGTCAATGCTAATTTTTTTAACATTTTTGATGCTTTTGCATTGTTTACTTCCATTCATTTTCAGTAAAAGAGTTAAATATTTCATATTTGTTAACCTACACACCGGATACGTACTGCCATATATTCACGCCCCGGCAGCTTTACTTTAAATTTGCCTTTGAATATTCCTGCCTTGGTAATCGTCATATTCCAGGTATCCATTACCTCCGCCTCATAAGTATGCAAGTCGTCATAGTAATACTCCCGAAAAGACGGCCTGTTAAATCCATAATAGTACAAATAATAGCCGCCTTTATCGGCAGGAATCCCGTCTGCCCTGGCGGCTACCTCATCCCACTGTGCACGCATGGGAGTCAATCCAAGCACAGGAGTTTCTTTTAAAATCCGTAATAAAAATTTAAATCTTTCCGGACTTTCTCCGTGAAGCTCTCCCCCGTGGGACCACCATAAAATATTATTGGGATCCATATAGGTTTCCCCGTGTCCCGCATAACCTCCCCGGCAGGTCGCTTCCCAGAATCTTCTGACCATCTCCTGACCGCTTAAGTTTCCCCAGCCGTACTGGATATTACCCTCATAAGCAATTTCATCCAGAACAATGGGTTTTTTAAAGCGAATCCGCCATTCGTCCACATACTCCGCCGTTTTATAGACATCCTGCCTTTGTATACTGCAGTGGGTAATCCATGGCCTGGAATAGTCATAGAAGGATTTACAATTATGAATGGAACGCAGATGATTATAAACATCCTTTTTGCAAATAATATCTGCATACCGTTCCCAATCCTCTAAATTTTTATGGAGCATTAAATCGTATTCGTTAGCCAAAGACCACCATACATTCCGGTAGGCGCTAAGCCTGGCAATGACATAATTCCAGTATAAATCATCCGCTTCTTTGTCCATCATGCTAAAGCCCCACCGGTCATAAGGGTGCATTACAATCACATCCGCTTCAATTCCCATATCCATTAAATCCTTGACCCGTTTTTCAAACCTTTGAAAATGCTCCGGGTTAAAACGCATAAAATCCCAATGATTACCGGGAGCGCGGCCTATATAATCATATAAATTATCTTTTGTTAAAAGCGAATTATCGCAGGGCGTTCCCTCATAAGGATAGCTGATGGGTTCGTATAAATTATAGTCATAGTGCTTCGGGAAAATGCAAAAGCGTATTTTATTAAACGCGCTGTCTGCCAAGGTTTTTAATGTCCGCTCCTGCAGCTCTTGTGACTGGAGACTCCACACATAGCAGGTGGTTCCCACAGGGTAATAGGGCGTACCGTCTTCATAAGCAAAATGATAAGTATCTGCCACTCTTACCGGACCGTGATTATTTTCTTTCGGCGATGTTACGTCAAAGGACCCGCGGTATGTTTTTTCTGAAAAACTTCCTTTTATCTCAAAGGTATAAGGCTCCTCAAAGGACGGCATAAACCTTACTTTATAGACGCCGTCCCCGTCATAAAAACCGTCCGCACACTTTTCTTCATTTTTACTGCAAAATCTTCCCTGAATGGTATAATCGGTAAATGGATTATGATCCGAATAACCTGGTACGGTCACTTCAAGTACCTCCCATCTTTCTACCGTTTTCGCATAACTTATCTCTTTCATTGTCTCTTCCTTCCTGGTTATTCGTTATGATTTTACTGCTCCTGCCATACCCTCTACAAAATAGCGCTGGAATATCAGGTATACAACTAATATGGGAATTACGGATATAAGAACCCCGGCGCATAAATACCCATAATCCGTCCCATGCTCCCCCACAAAAGTCATTAATCCCACCGGAACTGTTTTTTTGGCATTGTCATTGATAATGACACTGGCTAACAGGTATTCATTCCAGGTTGCCAGAAAATCCGTAATCAGCAGCGTTGCAACCGCCGGTTTGGAAACGGGAAAAATAATCCGGATAAAAAGCTGCCATTTGCTGCATCCGTCAATATATGCGGCTTCATCAATATCTTTTGGAATCCCCCTCATGAAACCACATATCAGGCAGCGTTTCAGCGGTTGCGGCAACTTTACACGCATCTTTCATACCGTCCGTATCATAATAGGATACAGCAACCTTTATATTATTATTAGCCGTGTTAAAAGCTTTCACTATAGGATCCACTGCTTCCTGTCTGGTAGATAATGTCCAGAATGTAACCTCCAAAGGTTTTGAGGAGCCCTCTTCCCTGCTCTCTGCTTTTGTTGCTGCAGTTTCACCCGTATCCTGATCATTCACCGCAGCTTCCCTATCTTTGCTGCATCCTGATAAAAGGGTTAAAAGCAACATGGTGGCTGCCAAAAAAAATGCCGTTAATTTCTTGATTTTCATGATTATCCTCCCTTTATGAAAGTTAAATTACTACATGATGTTTTGTGCGCACATTCCATTGACTCCGTTTGGATTTAAATTATTCTCCCCTGAATAATTCAATAATCTAAACTTTATCTAAAATAAATTTAGCATATTTTAAATTATTTTTCAAGTATTTTGTTAATTTTATTATTTTTTTCTTTTTAATAGTTATATATTTGTTCATATCTAACAATCATTCTTAAATTCGTCTTCTCTGCATATTTAAATAGAAACAAAAAAAGATGAATCTTTTAAATCAGATTCATCTTTTTTAAACGGATCACTTGAATTCCGGCTGAAACAAGTAAGTCCCAAATCCATCGCTTACACTTCGCTAAGAAGCGGGGGATTTATTTGTAAGGTTAAATTTTTTAACACTGCTTCCAACAACAAATTCCGTATTTACTAAAATCTGCACGGATTCTCTTGTCTTCCTTTTCATCCGCTCCAGCAGCCTTCCCATGGCAATATAAGCAACATTACCGTGTAAAGCCCTAAGGAAGGTGGGCTGGAAATCCAAAATGGCCGCGCCGGGTATCTCATCAAACCCCACAAGGGAAACCTCCTCCGGAATCCGGTATCCAAAACTTTGCAGCGCCCTGGATACGCCGACAGTAACCTCGTAATTTTCCGCGAATACGGCGCTTGGAATAGGCTCCTTATTTTTAATATATTTATACATATTCTCGTATATTTCCTGAGTAGAGCTGCCTATATTAAGGATTCGTTCATTTTCTGCCTGCTGCAGCCTTTTCTCATTCATAAAAGTATTACAGGCACTTCTTCTTTCGTACATATTATAAAAATCCTTGGAATTGCGAAGATACATAATATCTCTGTGTCCGTTTTCATAAAGATATTTTAATCCCGTCTTTACTCCCTGTCTGTTGTTCAGTATGATGCTGTCCGTACGCATATCGTCAAAGTCCTGGTCGCATACCACATAGGGAAGTTTAAAGCCGTGCATACACTGGTAATCTTCCTCAGTCATATAAGCAGCGTTTAAATAAACACCCACAACATCTTCTTCCTCGCATTCTTTCAGTAATTTTACAAAGTCATCCTTACGGCGGTCCACAAATACGATATCCATTTTGTACCCCGCCGCTCTGGCTCGTCTCGACGCTTCCGCATATCCCATATAGAACCTGGTATTTTCATCCGTATCAATGATTCCGTTTTTTTGTAAAAAAGTATACATACGAATGGTTTTTTCTTTACGTTCTTTGTCGCCATCCCCGTTTTCCTGGGTTTCCTTAATATAATTTAATACTTTATGGCGTGTCTGCTCATTCACGCCGGGTTTATTGTTGAGCGCCAAGGACACAGTAGCGGCGGATATACCCAATTCCCTTGCAATATCTTTTGCTTTTATCTTCATTTAACCCACCTTGTAAAGTAAATTTAAATATTTAAATAATTTAAATTTATTTTACAAGGTTATTTAAACTCTGTCAATCAATATTTATTCTCCCCCTTTCTCATCCTTTTACGGCGCCCGCCGCAATGCCGCCGATAAACTGTTTTTGGAAAATCAAAAACAACGTTATCAAGGGAAGTGCGCATAAGAAACAGGATGCGAATAATACGTTCCACTGCGCAGGATTTTCTCTATCGCCTAAAAACTGAATCATGGCAACCGGCAGGCTGAATTGCCGTGATTTCGTTATAAATACCATGGGGAAAAAATAATCGTTCCAAATCCAGATACCCTGCGTAATAACCACCGCAACGGTGGCGGGTTTCAACAGAGGAAACACAATTTGCGTAAACCGCTTAAATAGATTCGCCCCATCCATATAGGCCGCTTCTTCAATCTCCACCGGTACGCCTTTCATAAAGCCGGCATAGAGAAACGTAGTGAACGGCATACTGCAGGTAATAAACATAAACATGGGAGTAAATCTTGTATAAGGAATATTTAAGGAATTAAACATCTGCGCTACCGGAATAATTACCATCTGGGCAGGAATTACAAGACCGGCAATAAAAAAATAATATAAGAATTTACTTAATTTCGTCTGCAGCCTTCCTATGGGGTAAGCTGCCGCCGCGCCAATAATTACAATCACAACCAGGGAACCCGCCGTAGTAAGAAAACTGTTCATAAATACTACGGGAAAAGCCATTTTTGTAAAAGCCGCTTTATAACTTTCCATGGAAAATTCCATGAATAATATCAGGGGAGATGCCTGATTTTTAATTGTCCGAAAAGAACTGGAAAATACGGTAATCAACGGGGCCAACGTAATGATTGAATAGAGGATCAGTATGATATGAATGATAAGATTTCCTGCTTTTATTTTTTTGTTCTTCATCACATTTCAACCTCCCTCTTATTCATAAAGATGAGCATGCAAATGGTAACCGCAATAATTAATATAAAAGCCACCACGGATAACGCGGCGGATTTGCCCATTAACTGTTCCGTAAAAGCCAGCTTGTATACGGAATACATTAAAGTATTGGTGGCTTTTCCCGGCCCGCCGTTTGTCATGATAAAAACATAGTCATATGCTTTCAGGCCGTTGATAACGCTCAGTATCACATTAATGGTAATGGTGGCTGAAATTAAAGGCACCTTTATCAGCCGTATCATCTGCCATCCGTTGCAGCCGTCTATTTTTCCCGCCTCAATTAAACTGCTGTCAATTGTCTGGAGCCCCGCCAGATATATAATCATCGTCGTTCCGATACATTTCCAGATATCCACGGCAATAATTGCATAAAGTGCGGATTTAAACCCTGCCAGTATATTAAATTTGGAACCGTCCATTCCCAAACTGTCCATAATAGTAGCTATCATACCGTTGCCGGGCATATATACATAAGACCAGATAAAACCGATTACAATCGCGCTGAACAAGGTAGGCAGATAGGCTGCCGTACGATAAATACCTTTTCCCTTGATATTTGCATTCAGCAATAATGCAAGTGCCAGTGCTATGATATTACTGACAGCAACAAGGACTACCGCATAAATAATCGTATTGGGAATCGCATGAAACAACGTTCCTTCCTTATACAGGGTAATGTAATTTTTAAAGCCTACCATATCATAATTCCGATTAATGCCGTTAAAGTTAGTTATACTGTAACGAAACAGCTGAAATACGGGGAATATCCAAAATGTAAAATACATAAGAAACGCCGGTACCGCAAACCAGAACATTTTATTCGTCATAACCAGTGACTTATGTTTTTTCTTTTTTTTCAAATTGCTCTCTCCTTTTTTCTATCCTTGAGTACTCTCGGAAACTCTTTGTATGCAGATTTGTGAGATGATTTTTTGTCAGATATGCACAAATTTATGAGGCGTACGTGGAGCGTACGCTGATTAAATTTGTGTGTAGCTGGCGAAAAATCAGCCGCAAAGATGCGTACAGGGGAGTTTCCGAGAGTGCTCTATTCTTTACCAATTTGCCTTTTAAACGAAAAGGCTGCTGCAATCATAAATTTTTGCAGCAAACCCCATCGTTTTAACATAGCAAGCTATTTCCTTGCTATTAATCTGCTATTCTGCAAGTAATTCTTCCAGTTTATTCTGCATACCCTTTGTTATATCCGGAACTGTGGTGCCGGCTCCGCCGATCATCTCGCCGAACAATGCTTCCATTTCATTTTCCGTACCGGCAGGCCAAGCCTGATTGCACCAATACCAGGAATTGCCTTCCGAATATAATTTCATAAAATCTTCATATAAAGGCTCAACTACGGCGCCTTCATTGGTGGAAACGAATTTTCCGCAGCTTTCATATGCTTTGTAAAGATCGGACTCACTGTCAAACCAGTACTCTAAAATCTGTTTGCATATATCAATATTTTCAGATTCGGAGTAGATAGCCGGACCCGCGCCGGGTGCTCCCGCCGTATAAAGCTGCTCTCCTTCCTCGTTACCCGGCAGCGGGAAATAACCTCTTTCAAAATCCGCCGCACCGCTTGAATTAATTGCCTGTAGATTAAAGGTTCCGTCGAAGGTCATAGCGCATTCACCGTCAATAAATTTCTGGATTGCCTGGGAGGCGCCTAAGCCTAAGGAGCCGGATTGAATGTACCCCTTTTCATATAAAGAGCCATATCTTTCAAGAACCTTATCCCAGGTTCCTTCATCCGTAAATTTTACGGAACCGTCACGCAGCTGATCATCATAAGTAGGATTTTCCGGATAAATCATGTTGGCTGCAAGCTGATATAAACCAAACTGCATAACATACATATCCTTATCACCCATAACGATTGGCTGGACATCGTTATCCTTTAAGACCTTACATACATTTTCAAATTCAGGCCAGCTTTTTGGTACGGATAAGCCGTACTTATCAAAGATATTTTTATTATAATAAGTACCTAAAAAAGTAACGCCGCAGGGAATTGCATAAATCTTGTCATTATAAGTAAAATCTTTCACGCCGGCTCCCACTAATTCGGCTGCTTTTAAATCGGAAAGATCCGTTAAGTAGCCTGCCTCCGCCAGGGGAAATACGGCGTTCACACCCGCATATCTTGGCTGCACCCACATAAAATCAGGCGCTTCCCCCGTAGCAAGCTTTGTTTTTAGGGCCGTATAATATTGGTCGTCCGGAAGTTTTGTAACCTCAACCTTCACATTTGGAAACTTTTTCTCCACTAATCTTGGCATCTGTTCCGTCTCGAAATCTTCACCTTCTGTTGCCAGTGTTCCGGATAACATAAAGGTGACGGTAACCTTTTCGGATGAATCCGCTGCCTCGCCTGTGGAACCGGTATTGGCCGCCCCCTCTCCACCTGACGAATTTCCTGTTGTATCGGCGGGGGTGTCATTCTTTTTTCCGCACCCAAAAAGCATGGTCGCAGTCATAACAGTTACTAAGAGCACCGATAAAATCTTTCTTCTTTTCATACTTTAAATCCTCCCTGTTTTTTATTTCTTATTTACTATTGCAATGCTATTCTAGCATAAGCGCAGTATATTTTTGTTTGACATTACGGTATCTTATTGTTGGGTTATCTTCTTATCCCGCTATAGAATCTTAACAATGACAGTGTACTTTAATATAATTTTATGGTATATTATTTTAATAGCATTTACGAAGGAGACATTATTTTGAAATTAAATAATAAATTTTTACTTATATTTATAACAATTTCTGTGCTTCCTATCGTTATTATTACTATCTTCGTATACGGAAGATATACGGATCTTGTAAATAAACAAACCATGGAGGTAACCAACAGCATTGTTGAGAATGCGGTGGAGGCTACAAAGGTCCATATTGATACCATAGACGGGATGACGGAAAGCTTCCAGCTTTACTCCAACAGTTTATATAATGTTTTAGACGATATTAAAAAATATAGGGTAAAGGGTAATTATACGGTATACGATTTGTGGAAAAGCCGGAATAATATGCGTTTTTTATGCCAGCATCTCCTGTATTCCAACGATTATGTAAACGGGGTCTTTATTTTTACTCCCAGCGGTGAGAATATTGGTTACGGCTGGGGAAACGGAATTGATATCCAGAATGATTATACTCCCTTTGAGGATGCCTGGTATAAGGAGACCGTAGAAAAAAAAGGGCAGCTCTATATAAGTGACTTAAATAAAAAAGATTTTATATTAAATTCCGAGAATTCCATTTCCTTTTCCAGAGCTCTTTATGACGTATATACAAAGGATTTTTTAGGGGTTTTACTGATTGACTGTTCTTCGGGTATTTTGGATATCAGCAGTTCCAATACTCTTCCGGGGGACGCCTTATTAACCATTTACAAGGAGAATGGAAACATCCTCTATACCAATATTGATTCCGTAAAGACTAATTTTATAAATAAAAGGAATAAAAATAATATCTCAGTAATTAAAAACACCTTGGAGAACCCCTATTTAACCGTTGTCGCAGCCATAGATATGAATCCTATCTACGATGAATTTAATTATACAAAATTTTTAATCATTGGAATCGCAACCTCCTGCGCCCTTATTTTTATTATTATATCCTTCTTTTTATCCAAGTCCCTTACCAAGCCAATCACGACGTTGAGCGAAATAATGCGCAATCATAAAATACACGGTTCGGTGACCACGGATAAGTATTTGAATTTACATAACGAGATCGGCGTTCTTTACAACGAATACAATAATATGGTGGAAGAAAATAATCTATTTATTAAAGAGCAATACCACAACAAACTTATAACCCTGGATTCCCAGATGAAATCTTTGGAGGCTCAGATTAATTCACATTTCTTATACAATACGTTGGAATCTATAAACAGTATAGCAGAGATCGAGGAAGTTGAAAGCATTTCCATAATCGCCTTAGCCCTTGGCAATATGCTCCGTTATAGCATTAATACGGAAAGTGAATTAGTCATGATCCAGGATGAACTGAAAAATGTGAATGACTATATGTCCATACAAAAAATTCGCTTTGATAACCGTTTCGAGATCATTTATCAAATTGACGAATCTGTTTATAAATTAAAAGTACTGAAATTAATTTTGCAGCCTTTGGTGGAAAATGCTCTGTACCATGGTCTTAACCGTTGTTCTATTGCCGGTAAAGTCATTCTTACGGCATGGGTTAAGAACGATATCCTCTATTTTGAAATTAAGGATACGGGAAGGGGAATGAATGAGAAACAACTAAAAGAGGTGCAGGAATCCTTAAATAAACCCATATTATTTACAGAGCTTGGCCGGCGTGAAAAACAAAGTATCGGCCTGAAAAATATCCATTCCCGTATCGAACTCTATTACGGAATCGGATATGGATTAACTGTTAATAGTAAGGAAAATGCAGGCACCACCATAATGATTAAATTACCCGTATTAAGATAGGAGGAAATTATGTACCGTTATATTATAATTGATGATGAAAAGTTAACCAGAAAAGGCACGATAAAAAAAATCGGGACTTTAGAGGGCAGCGTACAATGCGTCGGTGAAGCCGATAACGGAGAATCCGGCATGAATCTTATCATGGAAACGGACCCCGACATCATAATAACCGATATGAATATGCCTGTGATAGACGGTACCAAACTGCTGAAATTAATACGCGAAAAATATCCGGATAAGCAAATCATCGTTATCAGCGGTTATAAAGACTTCGACTATGCAAAACAGGCTATTCAGTCAAAGGTAATAAGCTATATACTCAAGCCCTTCAGCAGGGAGGATATACAAAATACCATAAAAGAAGCCCTCCGCCTGATTGAAAACAATCAATCCTCCGATAATAAAATTATGTCTATCGAAGCAGAAAAAGAATATGTACAATACGGCTATGATATCCAGATGTTAAAAAATCTTATTTTGGGCTATCATAACCGGCCGCTGGAATTAAAATCCGAAAAATTAAAAACTATGTATTCCATGCATCATATTGTCTTAATGACAATTCATTCCACTTCAAATTTGGACGAGACAGCCTTAAATAATTATTCTGCTTCCAATGGATACGGAGACTTAGGTTTATATATTTCTCATCTGAATAATGATAAAATAGGATTCTTTGTCCTGTTTTTCCCGGATAACACCCCCTTTAAGTTAAACAGTCTATGCAAACAAATAAGTTCGGGACTGATACAATTACTAATGGCAACGGATTCCTCGGCTTCCATTGGAATCAGTGACATTAAGACGGATCTGCTGCAATTAAACATAGCCTTCCAGGAATGTGTGGAAGCTTTAAATTCTAAAAAACTTACAGACTCAAACCATTACTACTTTTTTAATGAAGTTAATAGTATTCATAAACGCCTCAACTGGAAATCTGCCCATGAATTCCTGTTTCGTATTGAAGCGGCGGAGGAAGCAAAAGTTTCAGAATTAATCGAAGATTTATTTGATTATTTTATGTCCGTACCGGACTGTACCCTATACGAAGCAAAATTTTACTGCAATGAACTAATCCAAAGAACCAAAATAATGTTAAGCACTTATTATCAGTACTCCTCCTTAAATAATGATTCTTCCAGTATAAAGAACATATTTAATTCTATTTTTAACTTTGAGGAAATGAAGACGTATTTAAAGCTTCTCTTTACCAATATAGCCGCAAGTATGTCAAATACCAGCATTTATGCCATTGAAGATAATATCGAAAAAATAAAATTATATATAGAACGGAATTATAAAAACAATTTATCTATGGAATTTATATCCTCCCTTATTTATATGAACAGAAGCTACTGCAGCTTTTTATTTAAAGAAAAGACAGGTGAGAAATTTGTAGACTATGTGAATAAAATCCGTATTAATAAAGCAAAAGAGCTGCTGACTCAAACCGACACCAAACTTTACCAGATATCAAAGTCCGCAGGTTATGATAATATCAAATACTTTTTTCGGATATTTAAGAAAATGACCGGTACGACTCCCGAACAATACCGTAAAAACGTGAAATAAACAATAAACGGCGGGCGAAGCACATTACCTTCTAATATAGAAAGCCCTCCGGCAACTTATCATTTTCTTGTATATACTTATATGTCTTCTGCAATGCTTTTCTTGGTTCTATTCCTCTTTTCAGCGACTCGTCATATTCTCTTAACCAGTATTCTTTTAGTTCATATGCAAGCAACAGATCTAGCAATACATACAAAGACATTTCATTATCCCGCTGGACATAGTTTTCTTTAAAATATTTAATTGCCCTAACTTGCTAATGTCTTTTTTAATACAGCGTTTTCTATATAACTGGTCGGAAAACGCTGTATCGGTATCTCGTCAATTCGGAATGCGTTTGTAAAATAATCTGCTATGTACTTTTTCCATACATTCATCAGCGTGCTCTTTTAAAAAAATGGGGAAGCTCAAACTAGATAGGAAGCTTTTTTCGTTTTCTGTTTTTATTACTTTTTCTACCTATATTTTAATAACCGACTTCACAATCTCCGCTTTATTATTTACGCTGTAATCCATAGCCTTCTGGGCGTCATCCAGGGAAAATTCATTGGTTACAATCCCTTTTAAGTTAACTCTGCCGGCTGCCACTGCTTCAATTGCCATAGGATAAATATGGCGGTAGCGGAATACCGATTTAATGGTCAATTCCTTGTCCAAAACAGGACTCATAGGCAATGTCATCTCACCGCTCTTACTATAACCGACCAAAACAATATTCGCGCCTTTTTTCGTCATATAAATGGCCTGTCTTGTGGTAATTTCGGTTCCGGCTGCTTCAATGACCAGATCACAGCCTAAGCCGTCCGTAAGTCCAAGTACTGCCTTCACGGCATCTGTTTTGCCCCCGTTAATCACGTCGGTTGCACCTAGCTCCAAAGCTTTTTCCAGTCTTTTATCCATAATGTCCACTACAAAAACCTTCATCACTCCCATGGCTTTTAGCGCCATCATACAAACCAGACCTATACACCCCGAACCCATAACAACTGCCGTCTGGCCTGCTCTTGCTCCTCCCTGGATAGCCGCATGGAATCCAACAGCTAAGGGCTCGATTAAAGCCCCTTCTAAAGTACTGACATTATCCGGAAGCTTAAAGCACAGATCCGCTTCATGGGCTGCATATTCCTGAAAAACCCCGTCTACCGGAGGAGTTGCAAAGAAAAGAACATCCGGGCATAAATTATATCTTCCGGTTTTGCAGAATTCACAATGTCCGCAGGTCTTACCCGGTTCCAGGGCAACACGGTCTCCCACTTTTAAATTGTCGACATCCGGACCTGCCTCAATCACTACGCCTCCCGGCTCATGTCCAAGTACAAATGGCGGCTTTACAATATAATCTCCAATCCGGCCGGTTTCATAGTAATGTAAATCCGATCCGCAGATTCCCACATAGTCCAGTTTTACAAGTACCTCATTATTCTTTGGCTTTGGGATAGCTCTTTCTTCAAAACCTATTTTCCCAATTCCGTTCATTACTGCGACTTTCATAGTTCCGTCCAAAATAATTACCTCCTCAATTGCTAATATAGTGACTTTTATAAAACTCTTTATAAAAGTCACTATATTATTGCACTTCTAGCAGGAAAAGTCAAGTTAAATTTAAGCAGAATTATTTTCGCTGTATCATTCTAGGAACGGTAGCTAACAGAAATACTGTCTATTAAATGCCGTTTGGAGAAGCCGGAGTGGGGCTAACTCCGAACAAATCGCCGACGCGATTGCTTATGCGATCAGCACGCCGGACACGGTTGCCGTCAGCGAGATCATCATTCGCCCAACGAATCAGATTGTATAATCCATTTTTACCCGATGAAAGGAGGATCACAAATGGACAAATTCAAAAATGATTTAAGAAACAGTGTCATTTTCCCAAGAGGCGACGTGTTGCCGCCGCAATTTGCCAAAAACTTCGTCGGCTCCGCATATCTGCATATGCTGGTGCCCGGCGGCAATGAATGGAACTGCCCCATCGGCAATGTGACCTTTGAGCCGGGCTGCCGTAATAACTGGCACAAGCATCCAGGCGGTCAGATCCTGCTGGTTACAGGCGGCCGGGGCTGGTATCAGGAGGAAGGCAACCCCGCACAGGAGCTGTACACGGGTGATGTCGTTACGATACCCGCCAATGTCAAGCACTGGCACGGTGCGGCAAAGGACAGCTGGTTCGTCCACATTTCCATCGAAACCAACGCCCAGGCGGGTCCTGCCCAGTGGCTGGAGCCGGTATCCGATAAAGAATACAACAAACTGAAATAACATGATTGGAGGCGATAAAATTGGCTAGGTCAAATATATATATTCCATTTCCATTTTAAAACAGCCGCCAGTTTCTTCAATTCTGCTAGCTGTTTACTATCACACATAAGTTCTAATTATTTTGAAACCCTTTTAAGAATCTTTCAGACAACAGCTGTCCTCCGAATCCTATATTATCCTGTTCATTTTCCTTTAACAATACAATAAATGCCGGCTCCGGCACATTCATGATTTTTGAGGCTGTCTCGGTAATTTCTTTTACCAACTGGCTTTTCTGATTCTTAGTTAATTTTCCTGCTTCTAATGTGATTACTGGCATATTTCTCTCTCCTTTTATAATTCTGATATAGTTGCTTATTTTATGGCCTTTCCCATTTCGTAAGCCTGATTCGGAAAATCAGTCTGCTCCAGCACTTCTCGTACTGGACATCCTGTTGCAAACAATGTGCCTGCATTTTCCTAGCTCAGAAAGCGGATAATGGCTTCATAGGTTTTTCCGAGCCCTTCCATTGTTTCGTCATCTGCTCCATAGGAGGTTGCAATAAGTATGGCTTTTTTATTCCCTGACAGTTTTGCATTGTTGGCATGGAAACGGTCGATGACCGCTTTGACCTGTGTGGACATGGTGTAATAATAAAGAGGTGTCACGAATACCACCATATCTGCTTCTAACAGCTTTTCATTAAGTGCAGTCATGGAATCCTTGCTGATGCATTGGGAATCATGGCTGGTACAATACTCACAGGCCAGACATGGCTTTACATTTTCAAATGCTGCATCAAACCGGAACACATCATGTCCGTCCTCCCTGGCTCCTTCAATGAATTTATCTGCTAATAAAGCGGAGGTACCTTTCTTATGCGAACTTCCTGTTATTACTGTTACTTTCATCTTTATTTGGCTCCTTTTAAAAAACATACTTATTATAAATTAATCTTCCGATGTATTAACTATAAACCCTTAAGTCAACTTAAGGTCAATACCATTTCTAAAATTTATTGAAAAATTTATTCTAATTTTATTCTAAAATCTATTGTTTTTTGTTGTTTTTAAAATTATGTAAAGTTTCTCCGTCAAAACAGTACTGTTCCAGTATTCTATGACGGCTTCCGCTCCATACCAGTCAAGGTAGTTAACGACATAGTTCATACTAACCGACGGAGTTTCGGTTTCACCGGTACCCTGGATCCAAAAACTGAACAATGCCCAATCACCTTCTGCTGGCTCGAACCAATCCAACCCGTCTTCAGTAACCTTACTAGCCAACACCTCGCTGCTTGTGATATCCAGATATGCCCTGCCATCAAGTTCACCAAGACGGCGGACAGCCACAACTGCAACAAGCTCTTGAAGATTAACATTAAAGTTCTATGATAAAAGTTGGGGTATACGAGTATTTCCCGTACACCCCAACTTTTATCATAGAATCATCAATTTAAGCCGTATGCCTTTACATGATTCCAATGGCAAACCCGACACTTTTGTGTAACCGGTTTTTCTTACTGTTTATTTTTTATATTTTTCTGGACGGGCATTCTCACCTTTCTTTCTGAGAATAATCCATGCAATACCTCCTGCAATCAATAATGCTGCAAGAATATCTCCAACAATCAGGCCGATCTGCCATGGAGCCATGTCATAGTATATAATCGCTCCCGGAGCAGTATTGTCGGTAACACTTGAGTTAGCCTGTGTATAGAGCAGATTCTTCACTGCATTTCTAAATGCGGTCATACCCGTAGCAGATGTCAAGTCTGTACAGATTGCACCCGGCATAAAAGTCATCAGCGTATCGCCTCCACCGCGGAGCAGCTTATCCAGACTTGTTTCAGAAAGTCCACACATGTCTGTTGTGATGAAACCTTGAAATCCCCATTCTCCGCGAAGTATGTTATTCATCAAACCATAGTTCCATCCATTATATTCTCCGCTCGGAGCGGCAAATCCTGCCATGAAAGCATCTCCAGCGCGCATAGTCTTGGTGGAAACAGTTCCTTCCGTATCAGAAATATAGCTGATGGTTTTTCTTGCATTTTTTACAATGAGCTCACCGGCTTTAAGATAGGTTTCACGCATTGTCTGTTCGGTAGCCCATACATCACAGTTTGTATCTCTCTGCGCCTCCTGATCATTAAATGCAAAGTGTTTTACAGTACAATAGAGTCCATTATCGCCTGCTCCTGACACAACAGCTGCCGCCATTGTTCCCGTCATGAAAGAATCTTCAGAATAGTATTCAAAATTTCTTCCGGAGAAAGCAGAGCGGTGAATGTTTACGCCCGGTGCATACCAGCCGTTCACGCCCATTACCAGTGCTTCCTGTCCAACAGATTCGCCAAATGCATATGCCTTATCTACATTCCATGTCTGTGCAACCACCGATTCTGATGTGTATGCACAGCTTGATTCACTCCAGTTATTGCCTTCCGTATCCATCTGGGTAATCCCCTGCGGGCCGTCCTTATCGGAGGTCTCCGGTTTTCCAACGGATGACAGTGCTCCTGTTGCGTAGCTTCCGTTAAAAATTGCTGTACTTATCTCATCCGTTTTGCTGTAATCCATTTGGTCAAGGAGATGATCCCAAGATTGATCATAATAGTCGAGTCCGCGCATATCCGCAAGCGTCAGACCATTATCTGCATTCGCCGCTGGCTCTTCATCCGTATACGCAAGGCTTCCTTCTTGATTTCCCAAAACTTCATCTGCTTCCACATTAAATGTATCATTATTCCATTTATTCCATTCAATAACCGTCTCGGAGGTCTCTCTATCGTCATCCGTAGGTGTCGTCGGCTGTGTCCCTTCCCAGTCGGTTCTGGAAAGGATTGTCACTCCGCTGATGGAATCATCTGTCATATATTGATTTGCTTTTTCAAACTGATTGGCTGCTGCTACATATTGCGCATCTTCATCTACAGCCGCGTTCGCTGGATATCCCAATGAATTTCCTTCATCGTCCAACGCCGATTGCCCGTCAATCTCACTTTGACGCGGGTTGTCGTTGTCAAACCAGATGGTATCTCCAATAGTAAATGTCTTGGTATCACCCACAGTGTGTGAATCTGTACGCAGAGAAATTTCATAATTGCCGTTTTCCAGCACATAGCATCCCGTAGTGCCATCTCCATTGTCTCTGGTGTAACAATAAGATGCCATATCCTCCGTATCAATTGTAATTGTGATTTCTTCTGATGCTCCCGGATTCAGCGTCTCTGTCTTATCAAAAGCAATCAGATTCACGGTCGGCTTCTCAATCAGATATTCCTCATCGAAACTTGTGTACGGCGGATTATAATACACCTCCACGACATCCTTGCCAGCAACATCACCAGTGTTTGTAACCTTAACCGTCATTTCCACTTTCTCTTCATCTCCTTCAAAAGAAGTGATTTCCTGTGTAAATGTGGTGTAGGATAAACCGTATCCGAATGGGTAAACTACTCCGTTATCCCTGTTATAATACGAATCGGTCGTTCCCTCCGGAAGATTAGTTGAGGTAAAATATCCCAATGAACTTGATGTCTCGTAATACTTATATCCCAGATATACGCCTTCCTCATATTCATGGAACGGAATTCCAACTTCTTTTCCCGCATTAGGTCCGGCTGTGACAGACATTATGCTGTTTGTATAATTCATTTGTCCATCATTTTTATCAAAATTAACAAATGTTGGATCATTGGTAAGATCTGCTACAAAGGCATCAACCAGTTTGCCGGACGGAGAAACAGTTCCATTTAAAATCTCTCCAAGCGCGTCAAAACCAGCACTTCCCATTCCACCTACCAGAAGAACCGCATTGATATCCGCATCATCTTCCAGTTCCACAAGTTCCATGGCATTGGAAGTTTCAACAACAATCACTACACTATCACAATTTTCTTTTGCAACTGCGATCATGTTCTTCTCATCTACCGAAAGAGCAAGTTCATGCTTTGTCCCATCCGCATACTCAGTAGTACAAAGGTCAGCTCCTTCTCCGCCAACCCTTCCTATAAATACAATTCCAATCGTTCCTTGCAGAGAATCGACAACTCCTTCATACACACTTTGATCGTATTCTTTCAAGGAGGTAGACGCACCATCATAGTTTCCTCCACTCTCCACCTCTGTTCCTGCCGGATCGGTGATATTGACCTTGGCACTTCTCATCGCTTCTTCCACCACACTATTTACATTGGTAAATGCGCCCTCCAATCCCTCTTTGGCAGTAACCACATAGCCCTGGCTGGTATCCATGCCACCAGATCCTGAACCTCCGTACAGAGGGTCTATGTAGCGGTACCCAATCGGTGTTACTTCTCTATCCTGACTCAGCGGTAATGTACCGTCATTTTTTAAAAGTACAATTCCTTCCTCTGCTATCCCTTTTGAAACTTCCTGTGCCACATCACGTGCTTCCTTTACGGTGCTATATTTTTGCTCATAATAGGCTGTATCCCACGCTTCGGCACTCTCCACGTTCTCAACATGGCGTTCCCCCTTTCCCAGATAAACATCCATAGATACACTAAAATAATTCATCACAGCCGTTGCGGCAACTGACATCGCCAATATGATTGCCATGACAGGAATCAGAATAAGCTTAAAATGCTTATTGCTCATTTTCAATTTTTTCTCCATAATCTCTTCTCCTCTTCTAGATTTTTTACTCAATTTGTAGAACCGATGATGCATAATCTTTCTCATATCACCTCCTAAAAATGCAATTATATTTTATATAAGGCACCATAAAATAAGTACCATTTATTACCACTATAGTAAGTCTCTAAATTTGTACTCCTTTTATAAAAATAATAGTTTGCCAATTATTATATAGAGTATAATTATGCCTATATTAATTAAAACCGACAATTTTTTTCGATATGCGATAAACTGCCAAAGATATCACTCTTCCTGCCTTACCCGGAAGATTAACAGTAGTACCCATCACCCCTCTCCTTAAACGGTAGAATAATCTATCATCTTTTTCTTTAATAAACCTCCATAAATCCTGCTTTTTCACTAGATTTTCAAATGTTCCTGAGCGCATCAATAAAATAGTAGATACCGTTGTAATTATTTCAAGATAATTAAGCATGTACTTACGGCATTTTTGATTTGTTACTTTATTTAAATCCACCAGTTCGAACATCAGCTTATTTACTTTTATCTGTTGATCGATCCGGCTAATCATAACCTGTTCATTGATGGACTGATCAATCCTTCCGATAAAATAGCGGTAAAGATCAACATTCAGATAATAAAGTTTGGTTACATAGGGTAGTGGAATATAAACGAACAGATTATCCACATAGAAAGTATGCTTCGGCAGCACTAACTTACAATCATGAAGCAATTTAGTTCTGTATATTACGGAATGCATCAGCATATATCGGCCTTTACGAAAGGTTCCGACATCATCCCAGGAAAAGATCCGTTTTTCCGGCAGCACATTATTATATCGAACCGCTATTTTATGGGCTGCTCCCATCTTCTCATAGACATAATTACAGATCAGCATATCTATCGCTTCACCTGCAGACGTTAATTTCCCCAAAGTATTTAATACCTTTTTGTAAGAATCACCATCAATCCAATCATCGCTGTCAACAACCTTGAAATACAATCCAACTGCATTACGGATGCCGGTATTCACTGCTTCTCCATGTCCTCCATTTGTCTGGTGGATTGCTTTAATGATTGATGGGTATTTTTGCTGATAATGATCTGCTATTTCAGCAGTCCTGTCTGTGGAACCGTCGTTAATAATCAAAATCTCTACCTTATCTCCTCCCGGCAAAAGGGATTCAATACAATGCTCCATATAATCCTGCGAGTTATAGCAGGGTATTGCCAGAGATAATAATTTCATACTTACACTCCCAAACATGCTTATTCTATGTTTCATAGTATTACTAGGTCTTTTTAGCTTCTTCCCGGCGGAAAATAATCTTAAAGATCGGGAAGAACACCCAGAAGGAAACTGCGCAATTAATAATCATTGTGAAAATATCTGCCAGCATTTCACCCATGGAACCCATCTTCCAGTTAATCATAAACAGCTGATAGATCGGAGCTTTGTAAAGTCCCTGGAGTGCTGCTGCTCCGATGGATATGACGATATAGGCAGCGACATACCAGAACGCAGCTTTCCTGATACTGCCGCTAGATTTGAAAGTAATGGTTCTCTGTGCAAAAAAATTAATGACCTGGGCAATTCCCATCGTGATTTGGACCGCCAGAAAATATGCAAGACCTCCTCCCCCGCCGGAGGTAATGAATCCGGCTGCATAATCAAATACATAATAATCACTTCCGTTAAAATTCTTACCGATCTGAAAAACCCGGAAATTAATGTCTACCAACGAGGTATGATCGAATAAGCCTTTCAGTAAAGGCATCAATAACAGCTGAAAAACAGTGACTCCGTTACTCAGCATAAAGAATACGATGAATTGTACTATTGTCGGATGCTTTGTTTTAAACCTGCTCCAAAGCTTTAGTGGGCCATCGGCTTCTTTATTATTCACTGATTTGTTCATATTTCCTCCATTATGCCGCCAAACGGCTTTCATATAAACTCTGTAGTTGTTAGCTTAGCCCAGAAAACTTCTTAAGAATACTTCTCTCCTTCATAAGATGCTTAAGGCCTTTAAAGAAATGCCCGTTTACTATCATCAGAATTCCGTCCAGCATAGGCATATTCATGATTCCACCTGTCATTCTGACGATACCTCTGAAGGGCATATGATAAACAGACATCCTAATCAGATTTGCCGTGCTTCTGTGTCCTATCAATTTCAAAAAATGATAGATAAGAACAATAGCATGATAACTAAATCTGGCAAATATTCCTTTTGCATACTTCATCTGGGCAACTGTGTCATTATAGCCCAGTGGCTTAGCTGTAACCCTGAAGGAATCTGGTGCTTTAAACCCGAGTAAAGCTTCGAATTCTCCAATGCTGACATTGTTTGCTTTTCCGGAATAATAGGATGGAAGTTTGTTTTTATCATATGGGAACGGCACGTCGGTACCTGTAACGGATAAGACGCCTGACAATCTGATATCCGCGCTTGATGCACCTATCATGACCGTATATTCTGCGGTTTCTGTTTCCCATTTATTTGTTTTTATATTGAAATACCGAAAAGTTTTATCATCAAAATCAATGGTAACCCTTTTCGCTTCGCCGGGTTCCAGGTGAATTTTTACAAAGCCTTTTAATTCTTTTTGGGGTCTGAAAACAGCACTGGAACTACATCCAATATATAACTGGGCAACTTCTTTTCCTGCCGCATTCCCTGTATTGGTAACCTGAAAAGCTACTCCGCTCTTATTGATCTGAAGCTCGGAATATTTAAAATTTGTATAGCTGAGACCGAAGCCAAACGGGAAAAGAACCTTTACGTCGGCAGTATCATAATAACGGTAACCGATATATATACCTTCTCTGTATTCTACGCTCACTTCACTTCCGGGAAAATTATTATAGGCAGGTGTATCCATATAATGCAGCGGATAAGTCTCGGCTAATTTACCCGAGGGATTTACGGCCCCGGTAAGTACGTTTAAAACTGCAGCCGCTCCTGCCTGCCCAGGAAGATATGCATGTAGCAATCCTCTTACCTTTCCGATCCAGGGCATTTCAACAGCCGATCCGCAGGATAATACGGCAACAATATTGGGATTAACCTGATATAGTGCATGAATTAAATCAATCTGGTTTTCGGGAAGATTCATGTTCTGTCTGTCAAGTCCTTCAGCTTCGGTAACCTCATCCAGGCCGATATATAAAAGAACTACCTCTGCCTGGGAAGCCAGCTTACATGCTCTTTTTATCAAGTTTTTGTTCTTCCTGCCATAGCGCTCATAACCGGGTTCAAAACCGATATTTACAATGCCGGACTTTTCAAGACATGCCAAGGTATTATCCAGCTTTGTCGGATTTACGATGGACGAGCCGGCTCCCTGATAACGGGCTTTCTTGGCAAAATCTCCGATAACGGCGGCCTTCACTCTCTTTTTGAGCGGTAAGACATGATTCTTATTTTTCAGCAGAACAATCGACTCTTCTGCGACCTTCTGCGCCATTTTATGATGCCTATGTACATCAAATTCTTTTAGCGGCGACTTAAAGGCTTCCTCTGTAGTAAAAATAAGCTCCAGCAGCCGGTCTACACATCCATCCAATACCTCTTCTTTTATAGTTCCGTTTTTGATAGCCTGTATGATTTCCTGATTTGTTTCTCCTGCTGTTGTCGGCATCTCCAGTTCATTTCCCGCAATAAGCCCCTTAACCCGGTCATTGCTGCCTCCCCAGTCCGTAATCACACAACCTTTATAATCCCATTCACCACGCAGGATATCTTTCATAAGATGCAGATTCTCATTCGTATAACTGCTGTTCAACCGGTTATAGGAGGACATGAGTGCTTTCGCCTTTCCTTCTTTCACGGCAATTTCAAATGCCGTCAGGTATATTTCCCTCAATGTCCTCTCATCAACGATTGTATCAATTGCCATACGCCTTTCTTCCTGGTTGTTTGCACAGAAATGTTTCACACAGGCTGAAATTCCTTTTGACTGGATTCCCCGGATATATGCGGCAGCCATCTTTCCTGCAAGATACGGATCTTCACTGAAATATTCAAAATTCCGTCCGCATAAAGGGTCTCTTTTCATGTTGACACCCGGTCCGAGCAGCACGTTAACCTTATGAAAGACAGCTTCTGCCCCGAGGTACTTTCCGAGCTCTTCTCCAAGCTCCTCATCCCAGCTGTTAGCAACCGTTGCCGCTGTCGGGAAGCAGGTCGCCGGTATGCTGGGATTCAGGCCCAGATTGTCGGCCGCTTTTATCTGTTTTCTGATCCCATGCGGACCGTCAGCCAGAAACATACTGTTGATTTCAAGCCGGTCAATATTTTTCGACTGCCAGAAATCTTTACCCGACATGAGGGATGCTTTTTCTTCCAGCGTCATTTTATTTATTAATTCTTTATACTTCATATGGATTCCTTTTCCTTCAAGATGGATGCAAAACTGACCTTATAACAACTTGATTTTCAGATGTTTTGCAAAAATTGTTGTATAAACAGTTTCATCCATCTTTTAAATAATGATAATAAAACAGCTTGCTGTTACCTGTTGATCGTGTCAGGTTCACGACCGTTACCAGACAATAAATAATGGATTATTCTTACTTCCGTTATCAATCGATATCATCATATCATATATTTTTTTATATACACATTTTTAGCATAGATTGCTTTTTTTGAAGCATAACCTGTAATATTGGTACAAAACCGATTAGTTCTTCATCCATTTTCATTGATTTTGCACAAAGAAGCATTCTGTTATCTGAAAACAGAATGCTTCTTTGTGGGTTCCTTTTTATTGTAATTACATTTTTCTAGGCAAGGGAATCAAAATTCTGATAATGAACCAATGATTCTCATTATGAATTGTCATGGTACCCTCATTCTTTTCCACGGTATAGCGGATACTCTTGATTCCATAACCGTGGAATCTCTTATCATCTTTCGTCGTAACAGGTAATCCGTCGACCATATCCAATACTGTCTCGCAATAATTCTCAACACGGATCATTAAAAAATCATTCTGGGCAAATACAGCCGCACGAATCAGACGCAAACCGGTATTATTAAGCTTCTCCACGCTCTCAATAGCATTATCCAGAATATTTCCGAAAATTGTGCAGATATCCATGACATCCATGAATTCAAGAAGGGTTCCGTCGGCTACACAGGTGAAATTAATATCATTTTGCACGCAATACATGCTTTTACTCGTTAAAATCGTATCCAGAATACTGTTGCCTGTTTTATTCTGGGCTTCATACATCTTTATTCCGATTTCCATTTCTTCCAGATATGCTTCTTTTTTCACCGTATCACTTTCCTCCCTGATGATATTGATCTGATGCTTTAAATCATGATATTTCCTGTTCAACAGTTCGATATTATCCCTGGACAATTGATACTGTTCATATTGCTGGTTGAGGATACGGTTAATTGCCTCCAGTTCATGTCTAGTATGCAGTTCCTGCCATTTTTCCTGTTGGGCAAAAAGCATGACAAAACCTGCAAAATCCACAAGGGTACGGATATACATGATTTCTCTCCCCACTTCTCCGCTAAAGGGAGTATCCGTATAGATGAAGCTGATATTGCTTATGAAAAATACCGCAAGTGCAATCAGTACGGAACTGAATAATTCCCTGGTTGTTACCTCAAGATTTTTACCCTTTGGAATATGCCGCATTTCCATAACATATACGGCAGGAAAAATCACCGAATAAAATACCAGCAGGAAAACGGCGGAAATCCACTCCGCACTGCTCACCTTATCCGCAAAGAAACAATATATCTGCCACTCAAAGGAGGCTGCGAATTCCGCCAGAACAAATGCCCTGGCACAGCAGGTTCCCACATCCAGAGCCTGGATGTCACAGCATACATAGATACTCAGATACATGAGAACCATCGCGGCTGCCATTCCGGGCATCCACAAAGCCAGGGGAAGTTCACCGTTCACCAGCTGCATGATACTCTGCAGGATCAGGAAAAATGCCATAAGAAAGATCAGCCTGATTTTTTTAAAGCGTTTTCTCATAGCCAAAATATAGACTACGCAACCGGCCCATTCGGCGATTGCAGTATAGATACGGGGGATATCCGATATCGTACTCATATAACCTCGCCTCCCACATAATCTGCCAATGCATCCATAAAGACTTTCTTTCTCGGACGACTGATCTGTAATTTTTTACCGGCTACCGTTACTGTATTCTGCAGAATGCTCTCGACATGTCTTAAATTTACCAGGTAACAATTATTACATCGGGAAAATTTATATTTCATCATCTGCTGTTCCATACTCTTCATGGTCCCAATCGTATTATAGGTATCATTTTTTGTATGTATCATTATTTTATGTCCCTGGCATTCAATGTAAGTAACTGCATTCACATCCAGACGAATCATTCCTTCTTCCTGTTTAATCGTAAGATGAGATCTGGTTCTTTCCTTCAATCTTCTGATTGCCTTTGAAAGTTCCTCGGAAAAAGCGCTGTAATTAACAGGTTTTAACACAAAATCCATAGCATTTACGGAATATCCCTGGATTGCATACTGTGCCATGTTCGTAATAAAAATCAGGATTACGCTTTCATCCATTTTACGTATATTCTGAGCCGCTTTCATTCCGTCCATGATCTTCATCTGAATATCCAGAAAAATGATATCATAGACAGCTTTATAATTATATACAATGTCACCGCCATCCGGGAATGTCTTTATATCGATAACCTCATTATTTTCCTCGTTATACCGTTTTACATAACCGGCCAATTGCTGCATGTACTTTAAATCATCCTCTACTATCGCAATATGAATCATTATATTCCCTCCCGGAATTGCTTTATTAATTAATATCTAATTATAATAGATTCGCTTTTGCCATGTCAATAGAAGCCTTTCGAAGCAAGGTATTTTCAGGTGAGTGTTTAGGCTTACAGTGGTCTGACATTGATTTCACTAACAAACATATCAAAGTAGAGCATACACTGTCAGACGTAGCCGGAGAACACTTCTTGACCACTCCAAAAACAAAAGGAAGTAAGCGCCTGATCTATATGAGTGATACCGTAGTAAAGCTTCTGAAAGAGCATAAAAAATACCGGCTGGAGCTTCAAATGGCAATTAAGGACTTCAAACACCCTGAAATGGTCTTTACTTCCGCTACTGGGAATTATAGGTACTACAGCGAATATCTACGCTGACATTATGGAGTCCAGCAAGAGAAAAACAGCAGAAATTGTAGAGTTTAAGCTGGCAATTAAGAAATTAAATTATGTTGACTTGTTCTCAATAATCAGCTACGATAGTCCGCATTAATCTTAACGTAATCATATGTAAGATCGCAGCCCCACGCAGTAGCTGTCTCACTGCCCATCTTCATATCAACGATCATCGTGCACATATTCGGATGTATCATTCCCGATCCTTTGCTCATTCCTCCGACCGTGACTATCTTGCCACCGACTTCTATTTCTACAGCAACTTCCTTAGATCTAGTATCTGTTGTCATGATAGCACATGCTGCTTCATGTCCGCCTTCCAATGAATCGCTCAGCTTAGGAACTAGATCCTTGACACCGTTTATGAGCTTATCAAGTGGAAGCTGCTTTCCGATAATGCCTGTGGAACCCACAAGAACCGAATCAGCCGGAATGTTCAATAACTCGCCTGCTACCTTAGCTGTCTTCTTACAAGCCTCCATACCCGGTTCCTTAGTGCATGCATTCGCAACCCCTAAGTTGACGACTACTGCCTGTGCAAAAGCTGATTCATTAACCACTTTCATATCCCATTTTACCGGAGCTGCCTTGACTACATTTGTTGTGAACGTTCCCGCTACAACACATGGCTGCTCACTGTAGATCATTGCCATATCTTTTCTGTTCTTATATTTTACCTCTGCAACTGTACCTGCTGCCTTGAATCCTTTAGCTGCCGTAACACCACCATCGATTTTCTTCATAATAATTTTCTCCTTTTTCCGGCTCAATACTCACATAAAAAAATCGCACCAAACATATCTATATGTCTGATGCAACTGTATAATAAGCGTATATGTTAATACTTTTATTATGTGTTGACACGTTTCATTTTATCATCTAAAATAAAATTACATTTTATAATAGATGTATTTTATTTATCACAACTGTCCATAATGGAAGTGAGGTGCTAACAATGTATATTAAAAGAGCAATTGAAGACTCCATAATTAAAATATCGAATTCCTTCCCTGTTCTGCTTGTAACAGGACCTAGACAGGTAGGTAAAACAACTCTCCTCCAGCATCTTGCAGGGCCGGAGAGAACCTATATTACATTGGATGATCCGGATATACGTTTTCTTGCAAAGAGGGATCCCGCTTTATTTATGCAGAGATATGTTCCCCCGGTTATCATCGATGAAATTCAATATGCGCCGGAAATTCTCCCTTATATTAAGATGAGTGTTGACCGGTCACGGAACAAGGGAGATTTTTGGCTGACAGGCTCTCAGATATTCCATAGGATGAAAAACGTCAGCGAGTCTCTGGCGGGGCGCGTCGGGATTGTAAATCTACTTGGCCTGTCCGGCAGTGAAATCAATAATATATCCTCCGAACCTTTTACAACCTCCTCTGAACGGCTTGCTGCCAGAACGAAAACGGCCCGTAAAATGTCATTGTCCGATATATACGAACGCATTTTTCGAGGAGGGATGCCGGCATTGTATACAGATGAAGAGATCAATCTGGAGACCTTTTTTTCCTCTTACATCAACAGTTATCTTCAGCGGGACATAAAGGACCTGACACAGGTAGCAGACGAAATGTCTTTCTATAATTTTATGGTTGCTGTTGCGGCGCGGACCGGAAAGCCGATTATTTACGATGAACTGGCGAAGGATACCGGAATCAGCGCGCCTACCGCAAAAAAGTGGCTGTCTATTTTAGTCTCCTCCCACATCGTAGGGTTGGTGCAACCTTATCATAACAACGTTCTGAAACGTATGGTTAAAACACCTCTCCTGCATTTTTGGGATACAGGACTCTGCGCATATCTACTGAAATGGGGAAATGCGGAAATTCTTGAAAGAGGCGCTATGGCGGGTTCGTTTTTTGAAAGTTGGGTTTTCTCCGAGATTTATAAAAGCTATCTAAATTCAGCCAAAGAACCGCCCGTCTTCTATTACCGCGATAAGGATAAAAGGGAAATAGACCTGCTGCTGACGTATGACGGCACATTATATCCTGTCGAGATTAAAAAGTCAGCCTCCCCCGGGTCAGAGGCGGTCAAGCATTTCAGGGTACTTGATCCTGTATCCGAGCCGGAACGCTTCGGTGAACTGGAACAATACAAATTGGAAATTGGAGCAGGAGCAGTCGTTTGCATGGCCAACGATCTTCTTCCCATCGACAACAAAAATTGGTATGTTCCCGCATGGCTGATATAATTTGAAAAATCCATCTATACGTTTCCAATGTTATAAGTTAATAACCTTTTTATCAAAATTAATCCGCCAGATTAAATTTTTTCCGCACTATATCAACCAGCACTTTCGCGGTTTCGCCGACTCCCCCGAAGGTGCTGCTGTCAATCAGAATATCCTTATAGACCACATTTTCGCTGTAAGTTTTCGCATAATGCATACTGTAGGACCGGCGCGCCTCATCCACATCGGCAATCATTTTATCGACGTCCGCCGGGTCCATATGCAGGA
>JAATFT010000065.1 GCA_015655075.1 Clostridiales bacterium
ATTCTCTTCCTCGTTGCCGTAAACAAAATTATGGCGCTCCTTCTCCATAACGGAGGCTTTCTTTTTTGACATGGCCCGGCGCACCAGGTCGCTGCGCCCGTAACCGTAACCGGCCAGATCCCGAACGATCTGCATTACCTGCTCCTGGTATACAATACAGCCGTAAGTGGGTGAAAGAATCGGCTCTAACTGAGGGCATTCATATATAATACCTTCCGCCTCATTTTTCCCCTTAATATATTTCGGGATAAACTCCATGGGGCCCGGACGGTAGAGGGAAATACCCGCTATAATATCCTCCATGCTTTTCGGCTTTAATTCTTTCATGAAGCTTTTCATTCCGGAGCTTTCCAGCTGGAAAACACCTTCCGTTTTACCGGAAGCTATCAGGGCATATACATTTTTATCCTCGTAATCGATTTTTTCAATATCTATTTCTTCTTCCTCTTTCCGATTTTTATTTACCAGACGGACTGCATTCTGAATGACGGTCAGAGTCCTAAGACCTAAAAAGTCCATTTTAAGCAGTCCCAGTTCTTCTAAAATTGTCATGGTAAACTGAGTGGTTATGGAATCGTCGGAAGCACGGGAAAGAGGTACATACTCCACCACCGGGGCTTTGCTGATAACAACTCCCGCCGCATGCATGGAGGTATGTCTTGGCAAGCCCTCCAATCTTAAGGACATATCAATTAAATACTTAATCTCTTCATCATTTTCATAAAGAGCTCTTAACTCTTGATTCTGTTTTAATGCTTTTTCTATGGTGATTCCAAGCTCCGTGGGAATCATCTTGGCAACCGTATCCACCCTGGCATAACCTAAATCCAGGGCGCGCCCCACATCCCGGATTGCCGCCCTGGCAGCCATGGTTCCAAAGGTCACAATCTGCACCACCCGGTCTTTGCCGTATTTTTCGACCACGTAATCTATTACTTCCTGCCTGCGTTCAAAACAAAAATCAATATCAATATCAGGCATGGTTAAACGTTCCGGATTTAAAAAACGCTCAAACAGTAAATTATACTTAATGGGGTCTATATTAGTAATTCCCAGGGAATAAGAAACAATACTGCCGGCGGCGCTTCCCCTTCCCGGCCCTACCATGATTTCATGATCCCTGGCATATTTGATAAAATCACCGACGATTAAAAAGTAATCCGCAAATCCCATGCTGTTAATCGTGTCGATTTCATATTCCAGACGGTCTGTTAATTCCCGGGAAGGATTAGGAAATCTTTTTTCCAGACCTTCACGGCATAATTTCTGTAAATATTCCAGGGCTGTAAATCCCTCGGGAACATCAAATTGGGGGAGCTTATATTCACCGAATTCAATTTCAACGTGACAGCGCTGTGCTATTTTATGGGTATTTTCCAGGGCTTCTTCGGCATATGGAAATATTTTAAGCATCTCTTCCGGAGATTTAATAAAATACTGCCCTCCTTCATACCGCATACGGTTTTCATCGGTTACTTTTTTCTGGGTCTGGATGCATAGCAGGATGTCGTGAGCCTGAGCATCGCTTTCTAAAGTATAATGCACGTCATTTGTAGCTACCAGGGCTATCCCGGTCTCATTGCTCATACGAAGAAGTCCCTGGTTCACGGTCTTTTGTTCCGGTATCCCATGGTCCTGGAGTTCTAAAAAGAAGTTGTCCTCTCCAAAGATATCCCTTAAGCGCAGGGCGGCCCTTTTCCCTTCCTCATAAAAGCCCTTGCGCAGATTGGTGGCAACTTCCCCTGCAAGGCAGGCGCTTAAAGCAATAATACCCTCGCTGTATTCTTTCATTACTTCATAATCAATCCTTGGCTTATAATAAAAGCCCTCTAAAAATCCTTTGGATACAATCTTCATCAAATTGGCATATCCCTTATTATTTTCAGCCAGCAATACCAGATGGTAATAACGGTCATCGGAAGAACTGGCTTCCCGGTCAAAACGGGAACCCGGCGCCACATAGACTTCACAGCCGATAATCGGACGGATTCCCTCTGCCAGGCAGGCACGGTAGAAATCAATTACACCGTACATAACCCCATGGTCCGTGATCGCCATGCTGTCCATCCCCAATTCCTTGACTCTGGCCACCATCTCCTTAATTTTGCCGGAACCGTCTAATAAACTGTATTCAGTATGTAAATGCAAATGTGTGAAATTCATATCTGACTCCTATCTGCCCAATAAACGGACGTATTAATATCCTTTTTTCTCTTGTTAAAGCTCTGGCAAAATGCCGCTTAATAAACAGCTGCTAAATAAACGATTGCTTATAGAAAAAGGCCGATGTAAATGCCTTTGTTTTATTTTCCGGTTATTCCAAAATAAATTTAAAACAACATAAATAATTATAACATATTTATTGGCTCCCGTAAAAGCAAATAAAGATAAATAAAAAAATATTTTATACGCAGAATCATTGAAAGGGACTGCTTTCAATCTCAATTCCATCTAACTTTTCAGGTGAAATTTGGTTATATTTCTCCAAACTTATACTTAAGGGATGAAGCGACACTTTTTCTTTACCGTTATCAATCGCTCGATCTTTGAATTAAATATCATAAGCAAAATCAGCCCGTCCATATTATATTGTTTTCCTGTAAATAATATAATTGGACAGGCTAAATTTATAAAATATTAATATGCAAAATTCGGGAGATGCCAAAAAAATTTTGCCGGGGACATCATTCCTTTTGTCAAAATTATTTCAATGCCGGTCTGGTTTTATCCACCACCTTGCTTAAATCAAACAAGTCCGCAAGTCTTTCCGGGAATTGCAGCATGGCCTGCCCGTCCAAGGGACGTCTGGTCATTCGCACATAGTCATCCTTCACCTGTATCCAGGGATCTTTATATACCCCGCAGAAATAATCAAATCCGGATTGTTTTAAGTATTTAAATTTATCACTGCTGTAATGTCCCATGGTAGTTTCCATATCAATACCAAACGGGAAGATATAAATATCCGTGGATCCGACCAAAGAACCGACTTCCTTAAGCCACCGGTCCGTATCCTTCTTGGTAAAATTATAAGTTGCTTTTCCCATATCCCGGTGTCCGTAACTATGGGAGGCAAATTCCCAGCCCCACTGCTTCATAACTTTGGCAATTTTCTTAACGGTCTCCTGATCCTGGTCATAGGTAGGTGAGGCCTTGTCATTGGTACGGTAACCCATACTTCCTTCATAACCGGTCAAAGCAACGATCCCTTTTGCTCCCTTATAAGAAAAATCAGGATGTTCCTCTATAAAGGTCTCTAAAATCGGAACCATGTCATAATCCCCCACTGATACCGTACCGTCATCCATTGTCATCTCCGTAGACGGACGGCCGTTTTCATCTATGACTATTCTTGTGGCAAAACCGTCTCCCGTCATATAATTATAATAACATACGTCATCCTGGGAAATGACAAAGGGTTTTTTGTCGGGCGGCAGCATAATATTACCTGTTACATATTTCGTTTTGCCGTCCTCTCCCTTTACCTTTTTCGCAACGTCATGGATGCTGACAATGACATAGCCCTTATCGTACATCTGCTGCATCATGGCTTTGAATTCGTCAATGGTGGTCATGTAATAATTATACCCGTTGGATTTCGAATCCCCGTCAAAGGCCTTCTTAGGGTCTGCAACTAAGGTGTGAAAGAATATATGATTTATCTCATCCACTGAATCATAGGCACCTAACGGGTCCAGTGTCTGCTTTGTCGCCTCATATCCTGCGACTGCTTTGATTAGGACTTCATAATCCGTATAATTTTTGCCAAAGCTTTTAATTAAATCAATCGCTTTGTCATAGTCATAACCTAAGGCCAGCTTATCCGCCTCCGCAATCAAATCCGATATCTTTTTCTCTGTTTCTTTTTGTTCCTTTTCCAATTGCCGCTGCTTTTGCTCTTCGAGTGTTAAGGCTTGGGTTACCGTGTCCGTATTATCTTTCGTATCACCGGACGTCTGTTCATTAACGGAATTATTTCCTCCTTTACCATGCTTTGGCAAAATTAAAATTAGATAGGCATATAATCCTACGACGATACAAAGAATTACTGCCTCTATAATCAGTAAATTCCGAAATTTTCTATTTTTTGTTTTGTTTCTGTTATTGGATTTCCCTTCAAACTCGTCTCGCCTAGCCATTTTTATTTCTCCTATTTACCGTGACTATTCACCTTTGCTCCAATTCCAAATGCATCCGCCAATAGAAACACGATTTTCGTCCTTATCGTATTATTATAACTTTTATTATTATATCTAATATTTCTGTTTCATAATCTATTATTTTTTATCCACCAGATATTGCATAAAAAACGATATAATACCTTACAAGCGCTGCTCCATATCTTTACGATATTAAAATTCCGGACAATATGAATACTATATCTGCAATGAGCACGCAATATCTTACAATACAACGCATTATCTCTGAAATTTTGCCTTACACCGGCACAAAGCATCTTAAGAATCAAGCATCTTCTAAATAAGTTACATTATAGCATATACAGATTTACATTTCTTTACGTTTTTATTAATTAATATTTCGTTTCAGTTGCGATTTTTATTCTTTTCTATTAAATAAATAATAAGCTGCCGCAATATAATATATTGACTTTTGACCTTCCTTTCCTCTTAATTTTTCTGCAAGTAGATAAAAACTTTAAAATACGGCTTCACGGAATTTCCTATTAAATAAAAAATCTGCCTCATAAGTCCCTCATGCGGCAGATTTTGAAAAAATTATTTCCTATTTAATTTAAAATTATATTTCCTACTAAAGCTATTTACTGCTTAAATATTTTTCAATATTTTCCATTGCTACTTCTTCATCAGGTCCGTCAGCGGAAACTGTTACCTCTTCACCCGCAGATAATCCCAAGCTCATCATCCCCATAATGCTCTTGGCATTTACCTTTTTCTCGTCACATTCCACGTAAATGCTGCTTTCATATTGACTGGCTACCTGAACCAATAAAGCAACCGGTCTTGCCTCTAATCCTGTTGGAATCTTAATTAATATTTTCTTTGTTACCATAATTTACTTCCTCCTTCTGTTCCCTTAAGTTATCAGCTAAAATGCTTAGTTTACGCAATCTGTGGTTTACACCGGATTTGCCGATTGGCGGGCTAAGCAGTGCTCCTAATTCTTTTAAAGATGCATCCGGGTGTTCGATCCGCAGAGCTGCTATTTCTTCAAGCCCCTCTGTCAATTCACTGAAACCTGCCCGGTTTTTAATATATAGGATATCATCTATCTGCTTCGCTGCCGCCACAACTGTTTTATTTATATTAGCGGCTTCACAGTTTACCTGCCTGTTAATGGAATTTCTCATTTCTTTCAGAATTCTCACATTCTCCAGATTCATAAGCGCTACATGAGCTTCCATTATATTTAACAAATCAACGATCTGCGATCCTTCCTTTACATATACAACAAAATATTTTTTACGGGTAACAATTTTTGCATCAATATCAAAGCTATTGATAATTTCCTGTATTTGTTTTGCCTTTGGTTTTGTTGTGGCTACAATTTCAAAATGGTATGTTTTTTTCGGATCACTCATGGAGCCGGCCGCTAAAAAAGCTCCTCTTATAAACGCTCTTTTACAGCAGACATTCTGTATCACCAGGTTGTTTTTAATAGAAAGATTTTCTCCTATCTCCATATACTCATCCATTAATTTTGTTGCCTGGAGTACTTTTATTACAATATCATGATCCATTATTATTAAACTATACATTTTGCTTGACTTTAAATAAGTATTTCGTTTAATTGAAATTTCTGTATTTATATTAAATGTTTTTTTGATTAAAGTAAAGTACTTTCTTGCAACAGTTAAATTTTCCGTATGAATTTTTAAGATATACCGGTCATTTGCTGTGATAATGATGCGCCCGCACAAGCTGATCAATGCCGCTAATTCCGCTATCTGACAATGTCTTGCCGGATTAAACTGTTTTGATAATTCATCCTTGACCTCTTTGGAAAATGACATAATTGTTCACCTCACAAGAATTAACTTAGCCAATACTATCTCTTTGCATCTTTTTCTATATCCCTGTGTTCCACTTTCAACCCGTATTTAAGCTTTTTAAGGCGGCCTGTTATTTCATTGGCAAGGGTAACGGAACGATGTTTTCCTCCGGTACAGCCAATGCTGATTACCAGTTGGTTCTTCCCTTCCAGCAGATATTTGGGTATTAAAAAGGTTATCATATCTTCCAGCTTATCTAAAAAAATCCCGGCCATCTCAGAACTCATTACAAAATCCCTTACCGGCTTATCATTTCCGGTCTGGTATTTTAAAATCGGGTCATAGAAGGGGTTTGGCAAAAACCTCACGTCAAAAACCAAATCCGAGTCCATTGGTATTCCATATTTGAACCCAAAGGATAATACTGTAATAAAGAAATTATTATATTTTTCATTTTTATTATATATTTTATCAACTTCAGACTTTAATTCACGAATAAGCATCTGACTGGTATCAATAATTACATCTGCTTTCTTTTTTATAAAGCTTAGTTTTTCCCGTTCGTCTTCAATGCCCTGTTCCACACGGCCGGAACCGGATAAAGGATGGATTCTTCTGGTTTCCTTATACCTTTTTACCAAAACCTCCGTTTTAGCATCCAGGAATAATATCTCGTAATGATAACCTTCCGTTTTCATTTTTTCCAACACTTCATCTAATTCTTCCAATGCCTGTCCGCTGCGGATATCAACTCCTAATGCGACCTTGTCAAATTTCTCCTTACCCTGAAAGGTAAGCTGTACAAACTTAAAAATAAGTTGGATAGGAAGATTGTCTACACAGAAATATCCGGCGTCTTCCAGCATCTTTAATACCGAGCTTTTACCCGCCCCGGACATTCCTGTTACAATAACCATCCTCATAGCAACCTCTCAATCTGTTAGAATTCACCTAAAAATTTGACTTCAGGTTCTAACACAACTCCAAATTTATGATCCACAATTTCTATCACGTCAGATAATAATGTTTTTACCTCACTGGCTGTCGCGCCCCCTTTATTGATAACAAAACCGCAATGTTTTTCGGATATCTGTGCATTACCCACCCGATATCCTCTTAACCCGGAATCCATAATGAGCTTTCCGGCATAATAACCGGTCGGCCTTTTAAAGGTACTGCCGGCGCTGGAATACTCAAGCGGCTGTTTTTCACGTCTTCTTGCATTAAGATCATTTATCTTGCAAATAATCTCTTCTTTGTTGCCTGGTCTGAGACCAAATACAGCTTCTAAGACAATATAATGATTATCCTGAATCGCTGTAGTACGATAACCCATATTTAATTCTTTTTTATTAAGCCTTAGAATATTGCCTTCCTGATCCAGTACAACGGCTTCCAGAATGGTTTGTTTGATTTCACCGTCATAGGCCCCTGCATTCATGGTTACGGCACCGCCAAGTGTTCCCGGGATGCCGGCTGCAAATTCAAAGCCCGTCAGGCTATGCTCTGCTATTTCCCCTGCCAGCTTCGATAATAAAACACCGGCCTGTGCCCTTACCGTATACTGTCCCTCATCAATAGAAATTTTGCTGAAGGCTCCGCTTAACTTTATGACGGTTCCCCGGTATCCTTTATCACTGACCAAAAGATTACTTCCATTTCCAATAATATAATAGGGCATGTTTTCTTCTTTACATAATTTTACTGCCTCCGCCACCTGGGATATGCTCCCGGGTAATACAAGAAATTGTGCGGGTCCGCCGATTTCAAAGGTGGTATGCCTGTCCAGAGGTTCTTCTATCATTATCTGCTTCTCATTCAGTATTTTTTTTAACTTTTGATAAAATGCCTCATTCATAATACTCCCATTGCATATACTTAAATCCTGCACTGCATAAATGTGTTAGCATGAATGTGCGGTTCGTAAGAACCGCCGTAACTGAACAGTCACATATTTTATTTCTATATGCTACTTAGTATATGCTTTCCCTTAGCTTTTATATGTTAGTGTAATAAGGAAATCCTCATCTATTTTCCGATAATCAGTTTGGCACTTCCATAGATTCCCGCATCATTGCCTAATTCAGCAAGCTTAAAATCCTTATTTTTTAAAGCAAATAATACATTATTTTCATAATATTTCTTAATTAAATCCGTTAACATAGTGCCGGCCTTAGATACCCCTCCCCCGATAACAAACGCCTGAGGATCTACCACATGGGCAATATGGGACATTGCAATTCCCAAATACCTGCATAACTGTTCCACCAGCTGATTGGACAGTACGTCCCCTTTTTTTGCACAATCAAAGATTGCCTTGGCTGAAAGATATTCCATATTCCTAAGTTCAGAGGGTTCCCTGGATTTCTCCAAAAGCCTTTTAGCCTCTTTTACAATGCCTGTTGCGGAAGCAAACTGCTCCAGACATCCTTTTCTGCCGCAGTTGCATCTGTCTTCTTCTTCATAATTAACCATAATATGGCCGATTTCACCGGCCGCTCCATTACTGCCGGTTAAGATTTCACCATTTAAAATAACTCCGCCCCCGACACCGGTGCCCAAGGTTACCATAATGAGATTTACGTAGCCCCTGCCGCCGCCCTGCCACATTTCACCTAAAGCAGCCACGTTCGCGTCATTGCCCACCAGGGTTTCAAAACCGGTTAAACGTTTTGTTTCTTTTGCCACGTTAAAAACGCCCCAGCCCAGATTCACACAGTGGATTACGGTTCCGTCTTCCGTTACGGGGCCCGGAACGCCAATTCCGATGCCGATGATATTCTCTCTTGCTAAGTTGTCATCCGCTATCTTTTTGTTTACAGATGCGGCAACGTCTTCTAAAATATGGCTTCCCCCGTCCTCCTTTCTGGTTGGAATCTCCCATTTGTCAAGTAAATTTCCTTTTTCTGTAAAAATTCCCAGCTTAACTGAGGTTCCGCCAATATCAATACCAAAACATAATCTTTCCATCATTCTTTACACCCATTGCATACCGCAGGCCGGCCTACGGTACTGCCACAAATAAAAACGGTTGAAAGAATCGGCATGTGGCATTCTTTCTCTATTTCATATTTTCTTTCAACCTTTCCGACATGATGCCGCTCTGCGACATTCTTAAAAATAATAAAGTGAATTATAAAAGCGCATTTCACTTAGGAAGAAGCTTGAAATGAGCACCACTATGCTCATTTTGAGGTTCTTCCAGTGTAAAGATGCTTTTTCTTCACACTTATCCTCTTTTATCTATCACTATCTTCCCTTTCCTATCACAGAACAGACAGTTATTCTTCCTCCATCTTTGCTTTCTTCATAAGATTATTTGTAACACGGTTATATAATTCCTGTGCGGCATTATATCCCATCTTCTTTTGTCTGTAGTTAACAGCCGCCGATTCGCAGATAATAGCCAGATTCCTGCCCGGTCTTATGGGAATGGAATGGCACACTACCTTGTTGCCTAGGAATTCCGTATACTGCTCCTCTAAACCCAGTCTATCATATTCCTGTTCTTTATTCCACTCTTCCAGTTTAATGACTAAATCAATGGCTTGGGTATTCTTAACACTTTCAACGCCAAAGAGTGTCTTAACGTCAATAATTCCAATTCCTCTTAATTCGATAAAATGTCTGGTGATATCCGGTGCCGTACCGATTAGCGTATCATCGCTTACCTTTTTAATCTCCACCACATCATCCGTTACCAGGCGGTGCCCTCTTTTAATCAATTCCAGGGCCGCTTCGCTTTTGCCAATGCCGCTTTCCCCCATAATCAGAATCCCTTCGCCATAGACATCCACCAGGACGCCATGGATGGAAATTCTGGGTGCCAGTTCCACATTGAGCCAGCGGATTACTTCGGCCATAAAGGAAGAGGTCGTTTTTGCAGTACGCAGAATGGGAACCCCTTTATTTGTCGCCATCTGAATCAATTCCGGTCCAACTTCTATATTCCTGCAAAATACAATGCAGGGTACTTTATAATCCATCAGCCTGGACAAAATACCAAGCCCATGGTCTTTCTCCATTTTCTGCATATATGCATGTTCCACATGTCCGATAATCTGGACACGCTCCGAATCAAAATAGTCAAAAAATCCGGCAAGCTGCAGGGCAGGCCGATTCACATCCGGCTGACATAATTTAATATGTCTTACGTCAATCTTCGGAGTAACATTTTCAAGATTCATTTTCTCAATTAACTTAGATAATTGCACCGTATACATAATTATATCCTTTCTCCGCTGCCGCAAGCATCGGAATAGAAAGTAGCTGTCCCGTTACGGCAGAAACTACCTTTGCACGAAAATAACCGCCATACTGAAATTCAAATCCAGTTTTATTCTAACACAGATTCTCCCATGATGTAAATAGCTTTATCGCAACACAGGTAAAACATAGTTACTATTCACAGCTGATATACTCGACGTGCTTTTTGTGAGTGTAGCGAAGCGAAAGTCACAGAAAACCGGAGTATAGCAGCGCCAAAACGCTGGTTCTGCGTTTTGTGTGCATCGCGAAGCGTGTTACGGTTCACAGATCTGCTGATTTTTGCAGAGCTGTGAATCGTAACAAAACATAAGAATACACTTACGTATGGCGCAAAATTAATGAAAAAATTCATATACCTGCTTTGCAGCCCGCATATTCATGGTTTCAATTTCGGCCAGCTCTTCTACCGTCGCGGCTTTTATTGCTTCCAGCGACTGATAATTCTTCATCAATGCCCGTCTTCTTGCACTGCCGATTCCTTCAATATCATCCAATATGGAATGTACCTGGCTTTTACCCCTAAGCTGTCTGTGATATTCTATGGCAAAACGATGGGTTTCATCCTGGATTCTGGTTATCAGTTTAAATGCCTCGCTGTTATGGTCTAAAGGGATCTCCTCATTATAATAAAGAAGTCCCCTGGTCCTATGATTATCATCTTTAACCATACCGCAAACCGGGATATCCATTTTTAATTCGGCAAGTACTTTTTCCGCCACATTGACCTGTCCTTTACCGCCGTCCATCATAATCAAATCCGGATACCGGTTAAAGCTTCCGTATTCTGCTTCTATTTTTTTCTCCTTTAGCTCCTGTTCTTCTTTTATGCCATGGGTAAGGCGTCTTAAAAGTACTTCCCGCATGGAGGCATAATCGTCAGGGCCTTTTACTCCTTTTATCTTGAATTTACGGTAATCGTTGCGTTTGGGCTTGCCGTTCTCATATACCACCATGGAGCCTACCGACTCAAAACCGCTGATATTGGATATATCAAAGGCTTCTATACGGCATAATCCCGGAATATTTAACATTTCTGCGATCTTTGTGAGGGCGCCGATAGTCTTTGCCTCTTCCCGCTTGATTTTTTCAGTATCCTGCTGTAAAACCATGGAAGCGTTTTTCCTGGCCAGTTCAACCAGTCTTTCCTTTTCCCCTTTTAGCGGTACTTTAATATGCACCTTCTGCCCTCGCTTGGAGGACAGCCATTCCTCGATAATCTCCTGGTCCTCTAAAACCTCGCTTAATATAAGTTCCCTGGGTATAAAAGGCGTTCCTGCGTAAAACTGCTTTACAAAGCTTGTCATGATACTGCTTTTTGTTTCCTGCTCCACCCCGGTAAGATAAAAGTGTTCCCTGCCGATTAATTTTCCGTCCCGTATAAAAAATACCTGAACTACAGCTTCATCACCGGCAGACGCACTGGCTAAGATGTCTCTGTCCTCTAATTCACCGCTGGTTATTTTTTGTTTTTCCGATATCTGTTTTACACTGTTTAATAAATCCCTGTACTCAGCCGCGGCTTCATATTCCAGATTCATGGCCGCATCCTTCATTTTTTGTTCCAGCTGCCTGGTTATGAGGAAGAAATTGCCGTTTAAAAATTCAAGGGCCTGGTTAATGGATTCCCTGTAATCCTCCTCGGAAATATAGCCCTGACAAGGTGCCTTACATTGCTTAATATAATAATACAGGCAGGGCCTTCCTTTCCCGATATCCTTCGGGAGATTGCGGCTGCAGGTCCTGGTAAAATATATCCTTCTTATAAGTTCAATCGTGTCTTTAACGGATTTTGCGCTGGTATAGGGGCCAAAATACTTTGCTTTGTCCTTACCCCGTTTCCTGGCAAATAAAACCCTTGGGTACGCCTCGTGAACGGTTATTCTAATATAGGGATAATTTTTGTCGTCTTTAAGCATGGTGTTGTATTTTGGCCTATGTTCTTTAATTAAATTGCTTTCCAAAACCAGGGCCTCTACTTCGGAATCCGTTATAATGTATTCAAAATACTGGACCCGCGCCACCATATGCTGAATTTTGGGAGTCAGATTTCTGCTGTTTTGAAAATACTGCCTGACCCGGTTTTTCAGACTGATTGCCTTTCCAATATATATAATAGTATCATGCTTATCATGCATAATATATACACCCGATTTAGCAGGAAGTTTCTTTAATTCCTCTTCTATGTCAAAATACATGGAATCCTCCTTTTAAAAGCCGCATTAGAACGTGCCTGGAGTGTGTTTGAAAAATGCTTGTGCCGGGCCTGGACGCTCCAATTTGTGGGAAGCAAGGAGCAATTTGGGGAGCATAGCGGGGGCTACGTTTCCAAAATTACGACGCAGAACACCGCAAAGTGGGGCGGTCAGAACGGTGCAATGATTTTTCAAACACGCTCTAGAACGGACCTGATATCAAGTCCGTTCTCTTTACAGCATAAAATCTTTCCTATATATCAATGCCCTGATTCTATATATGATTCACCTTGTTTTATAAGACTGTCGGAGTATTAAGAACCTTGTTATTCGATTCCTCCTCAGGAAGTCCTTTCACTTCACGGAATATTCTCATAAATTCTTTGCCTGTAATGGTTTCTTTTTCCACCAGGTAAGCAGCTATCCGATCTAATACTTCACGGTTACCCGCCAGTAAAGTTTCCGCCTTCTGATAGCAGTCTTTCAGGATTCCCATAACCTCCTTGTCAATCTCCGCCGCCGTTGCATCCCCGCAGTTCAATACGGCCCTTCCGTCCAGGTAGCGGTTCTCAATGGATTCCAATCCCATAAGGCCGAACTTATCGGACATACCATACTGGGTTACCATAGCCCTTGCCAGCTGGGTTGCCTTCTCAATATCATTGGAAGCGCCGGTGGTAATGGAATCAAACACCAGCTGCTCGGCGGCGCGGCCGCCACATAAGGTTACAATTCTGGCAAGTAATTCTTCCTCGCTCATCAGGTATTTTTCTTCTTCAGGCACCTGCATTACATAACCTAAAGAACCCATGGTTCTTGGTACAATAGTAATCTTTTGCACCGGTTCCGTTTTCTTTTCCAAGGCGGTCACTAATGCATGGCCCACCTCGTGGTAAGCTACAATCTTCTTTTCCTCCTTGCTAAGAATACGGTCCTTTTTTTCTTTTCCGGCTACAACTACTTCCACCGATTCAAACAGATCTTCCTGTGTTACAACGGTCCTTCCATTCTTTACGGCAAGGATGGCGGCTTCATTTATCATATTGGCCAAATCAGAGCCTACTGCTCCGGAAGTAGCCAGCCCGATTGCATCCAAATCTACCGAATCATGCATTAATACGTCTTTTGCATGTACTTTCAGGATATCGATACGCCCCTTCAAATCCGGTTTATCTACGATGACACGGCGGTCAAAACGTCCGGGACGAAGCAGCGCTTTATCCAGAACCTCCGGACGGTTGGTTGCCGCAAGGATTACCAGACCTTTCGAGGTATCAAAGCCGTCCATTTCCGATAAAAGCTGGTTTAAAGTCTGTTCTCTTTCATCATTGCCTCCGCCGTAACGGGAATCCCTGCTTTTACCGATGGCATCCACTTCGTCGATAAATATAATGCAGGGTGCCATGGACTGCGCCTGTTTAAACAGATCCCTTACTCTCGATGCGCCCACACCTACAAACATTTCAACAAAATCTGAACCGGTCAGGGAAAAGAAAGGTACTTTCGCTTCACCGGCCACGGCTTTGGCAAGTAAGGTTTTACCTGTACCCGGAGGTCCGACCAGCAACGCGCCTTTCGGCAACTTTGCACCGATTCTCGTATATTTCCCAGGATTGTGAAGAAAATCAACCAGTTCCGTCAACGACTCTTTTGCTTCCTCCTGACCCGCCACATCCTTAAAAGTAACTCCGGTTTCTTTTTCCACATAAACTTTTGCATTGCTTTTCCCGACGCCGCCCATCATGCCGCCGCCGCTTTTGGATATCATTTTAAATAAAAACCACAATACCAGGTAAATGAGTACAAATGGTAATACGTAAACCACTATGATATCGAATATCGTAGTTCTGCTATCCGTAATCTGCGGATCTATCGTGACCTTGGCTTCCAGCAGCCGGTCCGTTAATTTACCGTCATTCATCAGCCCCGTATAATAGGAAGTTTTATAAAGAGGATTTGGCTGAGTGACCGGTTCAATTTCAATTCTATCAGACTGCATAGAAACGGACTTCACTTCTCCTTTGTCTAACATATCTATAAATTTGTCGTAGGAGATCTTAATACTGCTGCCTGCTTTCAGCTGATTGGTCGCAATAGTAAATAATGCCAGTGTAACAATTGCGGCTATCAGAATATAGAAGAATGATTTCTTATTATTTATCCCGCGTTTGTTATTGTTCATTTTTTTATTGTCCATACCCTACCTCCTTCGTATCATTTATTTAATATTATTTATCTAATATTATAATGATAGGTATAAAGCTTATTCTTATCTATTTGCTCTATTATGCTCGAATCATTACCGTATGTTAATCGCATTGATGCGAAATTCTCATATTGGGGAAAAAAAGAATTAAATAGACACATTTCATTATAATGTTAGTACAATTATAAATCAATACATATGTAATGAATTTTTTCTGTTGTAAATAAAAAAAGTATTAATTTTTTTATTTTTTTTAAAATTATACTGGATTTATTTAATCAATGATAGTATAATAGCTTGTGATTGTTTAAAAATATACTTACAGGGAAGTAAGTAAATTAAATTGATAGGTATGACGGAAAAGAAATTCTTTTCGGATCAAACTGGCTCTACCCTTGTTTAAAATGCCTTAAACCGATGGAATGCGTGACTGCCATCTATTGTTTTAGGGCTTTTTTCATTGTTTATACCCATTGCATAACACATCTGTAAACAGATGTGTTACCGCCTTAAATAAAAAGGGTTGAAAAAATTGCAATATGAAATCCTTTCTTCACTCAAATTTTCTTTCAACCTTTAACCTCGTAAATTTAAGGCTGGCAAGCCGCAAAATAAACTGAACCTATCCCCACTTGTCATCGGAATATGCCGGGCGGGCCGCGTATACCCGCTTTGACTTGGAATAAGTATGTTATGCAACTATTCATAAATATTTACAATCGAAGGAGGAATCATAGAATGGGAGTTAAGTATGTATTTGTAACCGGAGGAGTGGTATCGGGTTTGGGAAAGGGTATCACCGCAGCCTCCTTAGGCAGACTGTTAAAAGAGCGCGGATATCATGTAACGATGCAGAAGTTTGATCCTTATATTAATATCGACCCCGGTACCATGAATCCAATTCAGCATGGCGAGGTATTTGTAACGGACGACGGTGCGGAAACTGATCTTGACTTAGGACATTATGAAAGATTTATCGACGAAAGTCTAACAAAACAATCCAATGTTACAACAGGTAAAATATATTGGTCCGTTTTAACCAAAGAAAGGCGCGGTGATTTTGGCGGAGGAACCGTCCAGGTTATTCCCCACATTACCAACGAAATCAAAAACCGCATTTATCATAATGACGGCTGCGAAGAAACACAGATAGCCATTATTGAAGTCGGCGGAACGGTGGGCGACATAGAAAGCCAGCCGTTTCTGGAGGCCATCCGCCAGTTCCAGCACGAGGTAGGCCATCAAAATGCAATTCTTATCCACGTAACATTAATTCCTTATTTAAAAGCTTCCGGCGAAATGAAAACCAAACCTACCCAGGCCAGCGTAAAAGAACTGCAGGGAATGGGAATCCGTCCGGATATCATTGTATGCAGAACCGAATATTCTCTGGTAGCCGGCATCAAAGATAAAATTGCCCTGTTCTGTAATGTTCCAAGTAATCATGTTATTCAAAATCTGGATGTGGAGACCCTGTATGAGGCACCCCTGGCATTGGAAAAGGAACATTTAGCCGATATTGCATGTAAATGCCTTGCTTTGAAATGTCCTACTCCCGACCTGACTGCCTGGGAGAATATGGTGGAAGCATTAAAGCATCCTTTAAAGGAAGTAACGGTTGCTTTAGTCGGCAAATACACCCAGCTTCACGATGCATATATCAGTGTGGTTGAATCCTTAAAACACGGTGCCGTAGCCCACAATGCATCAATTAACATAAAATGGATTCCTTCCGAAACCTTAACCGATGAAAATGCAGCCGGGATTCTTTCCGACGTAAGCGGTATCCTGGTTCCCGGCGGCTTTGGAGACAGAGGTATTGAAGGAAAAATCTCCGCCATCCGGTATGCCCGTGAAAATAACATACCCTTCCTCGGTCTTTGCTTAGGAATGCAGTTAGCTATCGTAGAATTCTCCCGTCACGTTATTGGTTTTAATGACGCCCACAGTGTGGAACTGGATCCGGGCACGACTCATCCGGTAATCCATCTGATGCCTGAACAGGACGGCGTTGAAGATATCGGCGGCACCTTAAGATTAGGCTCCTATCCCTGTGTATTGGATGAGACATCAAGGGCCTATGAATTATACGGCCAGAAAACAATTCATGAAAGACACAGACACCGTTATGAAGTAAATAACTATTTTCGTGAAGATTTTATCCGCTGCGGCATTAAGTTATCCGGCCTGTCGCCGGACGGGCGAATTGTGGAAATGATGGAATTAACGAACCACCCCTGGTTTATCGCCACCCAGGCCCACCCGGAATTTAAATCCAGACCCAACAGACCCCACCCGTTATTCAAAGGCTTTGTTGGAGCGGCGCTGGAATACCAGAAACATAAGGCATAAACGCAGCGCAACAAACGGCAATCATACTCTGAGGCGGAACAGATTTTCTTTATATGTGAACAATGCAAAATGTGAATATTTATATAAAAACAGGTTCCTATCTTCCATGGTATGAACTTGTTTTTATTACTGTCCAACTCAATGAATACGTGCTTTTAAAAGAAGTATGCCACACTTGTTGCTGATTTTAAATGCCTCCTGCTTTGCCTAAAATGTCTGTTTCATTTAACGATTCCTATTTATTTTTAATAATTCTTATTTATCTTTTTCAAATAACGATAATAGGGCAATGATTGCAGAACCTATAAATATACAGATATCCGATATGTTAAATACGATTTTTTTAAGAAACTTAAAACTAAAATAATCCACCACATACCCTCTGGTAATCCGGTCATATACGTTACTGAGAGCTCCGCCTAATACAAACGACAGGGCAAATTTCAAAAGATGATTTCCTTTTTTAGGAAGAATAAGGGCAAATACCAGCACAAGTATACCAAATAATGTAAAAGTAATCATCTTTACAGCCTTTACGTTATCCTCCATAAAATTCAGAATCGCTCCTTGATTATGATAACGTTCCAGAATGATATTGCCATGAAAAATTTTTTCTTTTTTATGCATTTCTTTATTTTCTTCAATATAATTCTTAATTTTAAATTCGGCAATAAATATCACCATTATTATAAGTATATAAATCATTCCGTTTCTCCTTTACAATAAGGTTGTCAAGCTTGTATCAGTTTAGTGTGTGTTTGAAACTAGTAAAAATACCGGTAAATCAAGCTTAAATTAAAAATAAGTGCCAGTACATAATAATTTTTCTGTCTAAAATATATGCTTATAATTAATTATCTGTCTAATTGGCAAAATATATCCGCTATAATAATTATAATTAAAGTTTTCTTATATATCAATATCATTAATGCTAAATTTTAATAAATAGGGTTGGACGCATTTTTATCACCTCAATCTTATAATACCACTTTGTTTTATCGACTACAAACTTTTTGGACTACTAGAGTGAGTTTTTTATTAACAAGGCAACCAGTATCATAATCTATATAAAATTTGGGTTACTGTTTTGGTTCCCAGGTATCTGCAAGTTCCTTATATGCCTTGGCCTGTTCCTGATTACCCAATTTATCATAACAGGCGGAAAGCCGCCGTAAGGGAAAATCACCGGAATAATGAATATCCAAATCGCTTTCTGTCTCGTAGGCCGCATTATAATACCATATGGTAGCCTCTTTATAATCTTCCTTTGCAAAAAAGTACTCCCCGGCTTCATAACATATTTCTGCACTGGGCTTTCCTCCTGCAATATTCTTCATGGAATATTTAAAAAACTGTGCGTCGTCTTTTTTTAGCCGTCCACATCTGGACAATACACAATGAATTACCTTTAATTGTTCATAGGGAATATTGTCTTCGGCCTGCCGCTCAAAATACTCTTCCGCCTCAAAAAAATCCTCATCCGTACCTACAATAAATAATTCTCTGGCATACAGATCCTGCAATTTCACAGAAAGCTTATCACCCCGTTTAATTACTTTCTGAAATATTTTAAAATCCCTTCTTGCATGATTATTTTCCGGCAGATGTATAATATCAATATCGCTGTCATAAATAACCGGCCGGAGGCAGACCGATTCATGTATTGGGTCTATCCAGTTAAATTGTCGTATCCGTTTATAAAGTTTCGGCCTGTATTCCGCATCAAAATTATAGGTCGTATTATACTGAAGCTGATTGGTATATTTCATCTGGACAATTTCGATCTCAGACAGGAGGGTATGCTTTAAATCCATAAACTTCTTACGGTTCGTATCGTCAATTACTTCGTCCGCATCCGCAACATAAATATAATCCATGGCTGCTTTGGAAAAAGAAAAATTTCTTGCGGCTGAAAAATCATCATACCATTTAAAATCATATATTTTATCCGTATATAATTTAGCTATTTCTTTTGTTTTATCAACAGATCCCGTATCAATTATAATGATTTCATCCATCAAACCTCTCAGGCTGTTTAAGCATCTGGAAAGGACTTTTTCTTCATTTTTTACGATTAAACAGGCACTGATTGTAATCATTCTGTTATTCTCCTCTGTAAAAATTTAACATAAAAATTTAGTATATCATATTCTATTACTATAAACCATTGTCAAAATAGTTAAATATTTACCAATTTTTTGTTAAATAAAATGGCTTTAATTTAAAAAAATTTATAAAAATATGTAATATTTTGTATGCAAATTTTACATAAATTTGTTGCGAAAATTGTCGTTTTACCAATATTGTATAATGGATTATGTCGTGCTATACTAATTGTTGTAGAAAATCTCTGGCAATTCTATTATTTCTATATGGATTGGGTATAACAACAACTTATTTAATCAGTAGGTAATCTTACCTTAAATTAAGAAAATGTGAAGTTATACTTTTAATTCTCTGTTTTTTCTCTTGGGAGTTTTCAGAGGGGCCACTTTGGAAACTTCCGTCTTTTTTTAACTCTCATCACTAATAGCAAATTAAATATTTATTTAGAAATTCTTATGTTAATTATTTAAAAGTAAATTCCAGCACTTTGAGTAATATCTTATGGATTGCTTTCTTCTGTACATTGTATCATTTTTTTAACTTTCATCCCTTCAATATATGCGCCGCCCTCCGTGGCATTAATAAATTCAATACCTGCCGCATCCGCAGCGTTGATTCGCCGTTCAATCCATTTTCTATATATATCAAGATTTTTACCTGTGTTTATCATTTTGCCATATATGTCCTTTACTTGTCTTGGATTTGACAGATCCACCTTATCAAAAGCGGCCGTATCCGAAGCATGATTATAGCTATTGGTATATGCTAAATCCAAACCTAAGTAAATAATCCTTCTGCATTTAAATTGTATGCCTATATCAAGGGCAATGGTACTGACAGAGCCGCCTGACTGATACAGGTTATATCCCTTCTCATTTGCAAATTCAACTGCTTTTTCAAATTTTTCCTGACAAATCAGATATTTCTTTCCTTTATAATATTCGGTGATTTTATGGTATACCGTAGATAAGAACAATAAGGGAATATCCACCTCTTCAATGCCTTCAATCTGTCTGTATACTCCTTCGTTCCCATCAATAATTATGACATAATCTGGACGTATCCCTGCCTTTAATAATTTTTTTAAAACAGTCCCCGTAGATAAGATTATAGCATTTTTATTAAGATTTTTTAATTGCATATAATTTTTATCCAAGGACGGTCCGCTGGCAACAATAAACAAATCTTTATTAAAAAACTGCTCTCTTAACTCGTCAATATAGGCATCACACCTTCCTATATTTCTTCTGAGATTTCCCTTCAGGCAATGTCTTTGATTCATTACAGAACTATAGGAAACAAAATAATCTTCCATTTGCTCCCTGATTTTTATGTTTCCAATGTTTCTGATAGAGGGATAATGAATGACATAGCAGGCTTCTTCTCCTATTTTTGCCGCACTTAATTTTAAAAAATCCGGGTCGTAAATCACCTCCACCCTGCCGCTTTGCAACAAGGTATTGATACAGCCAAATGTACAGGCCAGTTGTATTACCTTAAGGTCGCTTTCATAAACATGAATTTCGATACTATCATCCAGTTCCATAAGCTCCCTGACATGGTACCCTAAGCCTAATCCATAAATAAAGTACTCTTCTTTTCCCTCTAACAGCCATTCTCTGGCAAGGCTCCAGGACTCCTTTGAAACTAACCCGTTACTGTGGAAATAGTATTTATTCCCTTCAGACTCAATTGCCAGTGTGAATAATCCCTGGGAGGTATATTCAACGATATATTTTCTATTCAAAAATCCCGGAGGAATCTCTGCTTTTTCCAATAATTCGCCAAGTTTTTTATCCTTTTGCCGGATAAGCCGGATATTTGCTTTATATTGTTCCTCATCAAAAACCACCTTTTTCTGATTCAATATAATTTCCTGTAAATTTAAAATAAAAGGATTTAATTTCAGTTCATATAAATCAGCCAGTAAAATATAATCTTCTGCCCTTTGTGCTTCAAGCAATTCCTCCAGCATCTGATTGATATTCCTGAACTCTACAATATCGGCATAAGAATTAAAATAGTCCTGCTCAGACTGGAGGTCAGTCAGAACCTCGTTAATTTTATCGATTGCCTTTGCAGAATGGGATAATGCAGTATAAAAATTCTGCCGTCTTATATAAGAAACGGCTTTGCTTGACGAACTTAGCAGTTCCACATTATGACAAAATATACTGTTTATTTTCTCGGTCACTGTTTCTCCTCAAATCTTTTTAAATTTTATGGATTTTTAGCACTCTCACGTCAAGATACTTCTTTATAAAATTTTTCGTATTAGTTCAAATGCTTCAACATAATTTTTTCCAACAGTCATGCCACGATATTCAGCTAATAACTTAATGCCCTCTAATGACCGTGGATGCGGGTATTCACATAACTCAGATTTATATTTAGACATAGCTTCTATTTTCTTCATTAAATATGATTCAATATCAATATAAACATTGGGCCGAAAGTTGTCTTTTTTTTCAAAATTCCACTCTGTAGAGGATAAAGTTTCAAATGTATAAAGTTCTTTTACCGGATATGAATTTACAGTCCGAGTACCAGTCATTACTGCTTGAAATGTCCTTTGATGATCGATATTTAAATCACCACTATGGTGAGTATAGATAACATCCGGTTGAAACTCAAAGATTATTTTTTCAATCACTTTAACTATGTCCAATAAATCAACGCTATCAAATCGATTATCTGGAAAATCTGCAAATTGAACTTTTTTATAGCCAATAATTTTTGCAGATTCCCAAGTATCTTTATGTAACTCATCTATAACAGTTCTATCAACATTTTCTCTATTATCCCATCTCGAAGTTTGTCCTTCACCAAGAATCAAGCATTCAACATAGTCGCCCTTATCTGTGTGCTTTGCTACAGTACCACCTACACCCAAAATCTCATCATCTGGATGCGCAGCTACGACCAGTATTCTACTCATCTTTAACCTCCTTAATTTCTACGTCCGCTATGATTTTTCCATCTTTTAGACTTGCCCTTGTAAAAGACAACTTATAATTTCCAAAGCGGATAAAACTATGTGGATATCCTTCTGCATCTAACATCCTAATGTAATCATATATTTTTTCTAATGGCATGTCATTGGTTATTTCACTTTCAGATTCTTTTCTTCTTTTAAATTCAACAATTTCCCCTTCTTGTTCTCTTGGTTCTATTCTATCATTAATTATTTCAGGAATCATTTCATTAAAAATAACCTTACCCGCACGAATAAAAATCTCTTCCGCAGTACCATATAAACTCAAATTTCTTTTCATATAGATAGGTCCCGCATCTAATTGTTTTACAACCCTTAAAGCAGAAATTTTAGTTTCTGTTTCACCTCTAACTATTAAATTTTGTAATGGGCTTCCCCCTCTTCCGTATGGCAAATCTGTCATATGAAATACTATGCACTTGAAATTCTTAAATATCTCTTCTGGAATGATATACGACCAGTGGGGAAAAAAAATATAATCCGGCTTAAATTTTACTATATAATTGTAATCAAGCTCCGATTTAGCGGTAATAATTTTAATATTATAATTATTTGTATAATCATTTTTTAAATTTTCTGCCATTCTTATATTCCAAGGCTTTAAAGTGCATATAACAATATTCATAGAACATTCTCCTCGTATAATATAGGTAATATTAGATAATTGCGAAACAAAGGCAACTGAAGCTATGAAATTCGTATTAATTGCATAGTATATTCAGAAAACTATATAGTTTCGTAATTACCACTATAGGTATATAATTAAATTATGAAATACTTGCCCATTAAACATTAACAATTCCAAGAGATATTTTTTTGACAAATTCAATATAATCTTTTTTTAAATATTCATTATAGAACATCCTTTTAAATACTTTTTGTGAAGCTAAATTAGAAAACTTTACTTGCCCAATTAAGTATTCTATTTCTTTTTTATTATAGAAAATTTCTTTTTCAATTAATGTCAAAATCTTAAACCCATGTCCTTTTCCACGATATGCTATGTCAATACTATAGTCTATAACGGCTTTGTTTTTAGAATATTCTAACCTAATTTGACCTGTTGGTTCTCCATTGTAATAATAAATATAGATATCCGTATCTGGAGAATTCAACTTTTCTAAAAACCAATTTCTATGCTCTTCATATGTTATTAAATTACTGTTAAACGAGTTAATTCTAACAGTTTCATCACTAACCCACTTGTATAATAACTCTATATCCTTATCTTCAGCTCTCATCAGATAATATGGTAATTCCACTTTTCTACCACCTTTATTAATTTCAGCATATATTATAGATATTAATCTATTTGGTCATAGCTAATCGGGGTACCTCTTTTTATATTTTTTCGAGCTTTTTTATGAATGATATCCTTATAATATTTGGGAGATAATCCGTAGCCGGGTCGTATTATTTTAATATTTTCTTCAGTAAATGATTCCCCAGACATTATATCTTCTACAGCAAAAATAGATCTCCTGAAATTTCTATTCTCTTTTTCCTGTATTGTTATACCATATTGCACATGGCCGATTGCCTTTTCAACTAACCTGATGTCACGTACCATATCTGCAAATTCATTTGCTTCCATAGAAAAAGAAGCATCAGGATTATCAATTTTACGGCTAATACAAAAATGCTTCTCAATAACGGAAGCACCCATTGCCACTGCCGCAACAGCTCCTATCGAACCCATGGAATGGTCGGATAAACCTACCGGGACATTAAAAGTATCTCTCATATTAACCATTGTTTTTAAATTCATCTCATCTGTTATTGCCGGGTAAGCACTGGAACATTTAAGAAGCACTAATTGATTATTTCTTTGCTTTCTAACCACATTAACCGCATCTTCTATTTCACCTAGTGTACCCATACCTGTTGACATAATAATCGGTTTATTCTTTGAGGCTATATATTCAATAAGAGGTATATCAACAAGTTCAAAAGAGGCAATTTTATAAAATTCAATACCTATGCTTTCTAAAAAGTCTACAGAAGATATATCAAAAGGTGTTGAAAAAAAATCAATTCCGATTTTTTCCGATTCTTCCTTGAGTTCAGCCTGCCATTTCCAAGGGGTGTAGGCTTTCCGATATAAAGAATATAAATTTTCGCCTTTCCAAGTCCCCTCGGTAATATTGAAGTACTTATTGTGGCAATCAATTGTCATCGTATCTGCTGTATATGTTTGAATTTTAATGCAATCGGCTCCCGCTTCTTTTGCGGCATGGATTATTTCTTTGGCCCGTTCCAAACTTCCTGCATGATTAGCAGACATTTCAGCTATGATATATGTTCTCCGATTTATTCTATCATATATATTCATCTATAGTCACTACTTTCCCTCTTGCTTCTAATAGATTTTCTGGTTACAGTTCTACTCTGATATTTTGTCCGTACCATCCTTTGCTGTTCCTGCTGTATATATCGTCATAACTCTCAATATATAATCCTATTTTCTCAACAATTAAGAAATATCCCGGCTGTTTCAAATTTCGTAAGTTGTTCTTATATATTATGTAATTCATTCCTTAAATTGTCAATACTCAGCCATTTCTTATTACTGCCCGAACTATACTCAAAACCTTCATTTACTAAGGCTCCTCCCTGCAATAAGGATTTCTTAATATCCATCCATTCAAAGTTCGGGTAAATAATATAGTGTTTTTCATATTCATAGGTTGACCTGGAATCGTCTTTTGTTATCATCACCTCATGGAGTTTTTCACCCTCCCTGATACCGATTTCCTTTAATTGTGCACCTGGCAGCATGGCCTTTGCCAAGTCCGTAATATAAAAAGACGGGATTTTGGAAATATAGGTCTCTCCTCCCTTGGATTCCTCCAGGGCCTTAAATACCAGCTCCACTCCCTGTTTCAAAGTAATCCAGAAACGAGTCATACGTGTATCGGTAATGGGCAGCACCTTTTCACCCTGTTTTATAAGGTTATTAAAAATGGGAATAATGGATCCCCTGCTTCCGGCTACATTCCCATACCGTACAATCGCAAGCCTTGTATCCTTCAACCCTGAATAAGCATTTGCCGCGATAAAAAGCTTATCCGATACCAGTTTCGTACCTCCATACAGGTTAATAGGGTTCACTGCTTTATCGGTGGATAAGGCAATTACCTTTTTCACTCCCTTGTCCAGGGCCGCATCAATTACGTTCTGCGCACCATGTATGTTAGTTTTGATTGCTTCAAAAGGATTATATTCACAGGTGGGGACCTGCTTCATGGCAGCCGCATGGATAACATAATCAACGCCTTCAAAAGCCCTGTAAAGACGTTCTTTATCCCTTACGTCCCCTATAAAAAAACGAACTCTGGACATATCCACTTTATTGGCATATTCCGTTTTCATAACACTTTGCTTATATTCATCCCTGGAATAGATAATAACCTTATTGGGTTTATATTTCTCAAATACCATATTTAAAAACTTTTTGCCAAAAGAACCTGTCCCACCTGTAACTAAAATATTTTTACCATCCAGCATTTTATTATTCTCCCATGTTCCTGTTTTATTGAATCCGGCTGTATCCCATATGGCAAACAGCCTTTAATACATAATTTAAAGAGTACGTATGATCTCTTAAATCCCTATAATGACATTATTTCCTGTGCAATTTTATCTGCACCACGTCCATCTACTAATTGTACCATCCTGGCAGTTAAACTTTCCCTTAGATTATAATCATGGATTAGCAGCTGTAGCTTGCCAATAATAAAGTCCAGGCATCCCTTTTTATTTTCTCTGATATCTCCGGCATAATAAAGTATTCCCTGATTCTGCATCTCTTTTGCCCCTAAGATCTGATTATCCGCAAAAGTAAAGCATATGGCTGGAATACCGCAGGCACATAATTCATAGAGGGTCGTTCCCCCTGCGGATATGGCAACATCGCATTGATTCATTATTTCAGACATCCTGGTAACATTTTGGTACAAACATACATTATTATATTTCCCCTTAAGCTTTTCCGATTCTTCTTTATAAGGGCTAAACGCACCTACTATGACATGAAACTTCAACCGGGTAAATAACCGGCTCTCCTCCAGGCATTCTATCAGTACTCCTGCCATATTACAATAATCCGATCCCCCTGTTGTGATTAGCACATCCTTCGGCTTCTTCCTTTGTATTCGCCTCACATTCCCAAATTCCTCACGCAAGGGAGTATAAGCAGGTCCGACTAATAGCCTTGCCGTATTGCTATACTGCTCTGCATAACTAAGCTTTAAGGCATATATATTATAATTAATTACCAGGTCGGCAGAATAGACGGCCTCCTTTAAATCATCCATGAAAATTATCTTTGTAAACCTATGAAGGGACTTTATGTACTCTTCTGTAGCAAAATAGGAATCCACCAGTAATTTCCCAATTTTCCTTTCCTGAATTAAGGCAACCAGTTTTTCTATTTCCTCCTCCAGGTTGTTCCAAGAGGTATCCAGGCAAATCATCGAAAAATTATTCCCGGTGATTAGTCGTTCTCCCTGTCTGTCCGCAGTAATAAAAGCCGCATCCTCCCCCTTCTTTCTTAAAGCCCCGGCTATCGCCAGGCACCTCATTATATGCCCGCTGCCTATCTCTGCGTTGACATCACCACGTATATATAACATAACGGCGCCCCTTTCTTATAACAATTCCTTTACCTGACGGATCACATAGTCTTGCTCTTCCTCCGATAATTTTGCATAAATAGGAAGGCTGATGAAGCTCTCGTATGCCTTTTTTGCATTGGGACAAATTACATTCTCATATCCATGGCTGCGATAATAGGGTTGTGAATAAACCGGTATATAATGTACGTTTACCCCAATATTTTTTTCATGAAGGGCTCTTACAATTCTTTCCCTGTCCGCCGCCCGTACCTGGATTACGTATAAATGCCAGCTGCTGTTACAGCCATCTAGCTGTTTAGGCATTACGACTTTCTCAAGCTCCTGAAAGGCTTTGTTGTATCCGGCTGCAATCTCTCTTCTTCGTGCAATAAAAGCATCCAGCTTTTTCAACTGGCTTATGCCAAGAGCGCATTGTATATCCGTGATACGGTAATTATAGCCCAGTTCCTGCTGTTCATAGTACCATGGACCGCCCTTGGCCGTCAATAAGGAAGTATCCCTCGTTATACCATGGTTTCTGTATAATATAAGCCGTTGATACAATTCCTTACTATTCGTAGTAATCATTCCACCTTCGCCGGTGGTAATATGCTTCACCGGGTGAAAGCTAAGAGTAGTCATATCCGATATGCCGCCAATCCTTTTTCCCTTATAATCTGCTCCCAATGCATGGGCGGCATCTTCGATAACCACAAGGTTATGCTCCCCTGCTATCTCTTTAATTTCATCCATCTCACATGGCTGTCCGGTAAAATGAACCGCAAGGATTCCCTTTGTCCTTTTTGTAATTTTTTTTCTGATATCTTCCGGATCAATATTATAGGTAGCCGAATTTATATCTGCAAATACCGGGGTTGCTCCGCAATAAAGAATGCAATTAGCAGAGGCCACAAAGGTAATGGGAGTGGTAATTACCTCATCTCCTTCGTGAAAACCTGCCGCCAGACAGGCAACATGAAGTGCCGCCGTCCCGTTTGATACCGCTACTGCATATTTGGCGCCTACATAATCCGCAATTTTCTTTTCAAACTCTTCTACTTTAGGCCCTGTAGTTATATAATCTGATTGAAGCGTTTCAACTACCGCTTGTATATCCTCTTCATCAATCCATTGTCTTCCGTACGGAATATACATAATTCACTCTCCTTTTATAAAAGTGCCTAAAAATCAAGCTTATAATTTTTTAGTAAATTCCAGATATTTCCTATCTCTTATATCATATTGCCTGGTTTCTCAAAGCATTTCTTAGACGCTATATTGCCTGGTTTTACTTCGGCCGACATATAATTTATGGATGGCCTGTTCCTCTCTCCTAAAGTAACTTTATCAGCTACTTAAGTATTTTCTGTTGAACATTCCTATTGAGCTCCAATAATTCCGGATGTTCTTTCAGAAGCGCAACAATTTCTTCCATATAAAAATCGTGTTTTCCTTTATATAAATATTCATAAATTTTTGATATTAACAGCCAGTCTTCTTCTGTATCCAAAGTCCAGCGGTAATTGGAATAATTAACATCGTTTTTACAATATCCAACGGAATTATGTTCATATAAATATGGTGTAACATGTTCCAACTGATACGGTTCACCGGCCTGCTTAAAAGCCTCTTCCAATTTATGAAAGGAAAAAGCTTCCACATCCAATCCCCTTGGATAAGTTCTTTTCGCAAGGTCAAGTCCGGCATTGGTTACAATATCATAACTCTCATTCTTATAAAACCGAATAACTTCATCTATAATAAACGGGTCAATCAAAGGGCAATCCGATGTAACTCGAATAACCGTATCCGTCTTATATTCTTTTGCCGCATAATAATATCTTTCTAAAACATTGTCTTCACTTCCGCGAAAAATTTTAACCCCATAGCTTTGCACCGCATCTTCAATGACATTATCCCTTTCATGAATTGTTGTGGCAATAACAATATCCTGAATTTCTTTCGATTGTTTTACCCTGGTGATAACATGTTCCAATACCGTCTTTCCACATAATTTTTTCATTACCTTACCGGGTAATCTGGAGGAACCCATTCTTGCCTGAATTATAACTATGGTTTTCATTAAAACACCTCTCTTATCTGCAATTATTTCTATTTTTAAGACAATATTGCCCAGGATTATATAACTCCGCCTTTCCTGTCAACTTTCTTTGTATTATTCTCTAAAATCCTAAAAGCATTCTCCCCGACGGTACGGAAAACACCCGGCAGTGAATCCAAGGCCTTCCTGCTCAATTCCAGATCATTATAACTGCCGACAAATAAAATATCTCTAGACCTTTCTCTATAAGGTACCAGTCCGGTTGCTTGAAAACCCATAAAGGGTATAAATTCTGCTTTCTTTATAAAAGGATAATATTTCTTAAGGAAATAAATATTATCCCAGTCAAAAGTAGCAATGCTTAAATTTTTATACCGCGATTTCAGACGATCATAATAATACAAAGGATGGTCAGATGCTGCACCTGTTTCATAAATACTAGTTCCTTATTCTATTTTTATAACTATATGCTACTCGTTCCAGCCGTTCTTTCGTTATATCCATATCCAGTAATGCCAGCCAGCTTTTTTGATTATCATCAAGATAAGGATTATTTATATAATCCGGAAAAATTTTTAATACATTTTCCTTCATGGACAGGTACACCGGATACGGCTGTTTATCAAACCGGGTAAACAAAATATGCAGGGTATTTACATAAAAAAGTACCAGAAAATTATATTCAATCTCCCGATAATAAAGATTATAAACTCCTCTGGCCTGATACTCCTGCAATTTCATTAATTCTATTTCCAGCCTGTCCAGATGGTGCATGGAATTTTTTGCCGTCACGGTGGAGTTCAGATTAAGAAAATAATGGTATAAGTATTCCTCAACAATATAAATTTTTCTTGCGTATAAAAGGCAAAAAGCCATAAAGAAATTATCCTCATAGGTTAAATGTTCCGGAAAAGTAATATTATTTTCTATTAAGAAATCCTTTTTATAGATTTTAGTACAAATATATCCCTTGGTTCCTTTGGCCATTAAGGATTTTCTCTGTTCTTCCGTATCGATGCTTAATAGCTGATTTCCTTTTCCGGTAGGGCCCATGATTATACTCTCCGTTCCCATATCCCTTTTAGAATCACAGGTAACTATGTCACAGTCCTCTTCGATGATATACCTGAAAATTTTTTCAAACATAGTCGGCTCCACCCAGTCATCCGCATCCACAAAACCAATATAATCCGCACCGGAATATTCTATGCCGATATTCCTTGCACCGCCCTGCCGCATATTGGTTTCCAGATTTACTACAAGGATAGATTCCGGATACAGTCTTTCATAATCCAGCAGAATCTCCAGGGTATTGTCCGAAGACGCATCATTGACAAAGATTAATTCCAGTTTTTCCACTCCTATTGTCTGATTTATCAAAGACCGGATACATCTTTCCAGATAGGGCCCAACATTAAAACACGGAATTATGATACTAATTAACTTTTGCATTATATTCTCCTTTTATCGGGTGTTTTGTTAAAGAAATTCCTGAATAGCCTCTTTTAATCCGGGCTTAATATAATCCGACGCTTCGATGATTGCTTCATAAACAAATTTTGATTTTTCATAAGTATCTAAATTATCCCGCCTGTCATCGCCGGTTAATTGTTTTATTTTAACCAGCTGTTCCGCCGACTGCCCCTCCACCAAAAAATCCATTAAAAAATAAACAGGTTGTTTTGTGATGTACTTATTGATTTTACCTAGCTTTAACTGAGAACTCTTTTCACTTTCGCCAGTCAAAGGACATACCGCCGTCCTGTCTATTAATTGATTGCATTCCTTTATTCCTTCCCTTGCTCGTTTTTTTATTCTTTCCAAGGAGGCAAGGCTTTTCTCCAGATATTCCTTCAAACGGAGAATATCTTCCGTCCGGTTTGTCCGCTCTATTTGTTTCATAATGCCGTCCAGACTGTATTCCCTGTCACAGTAAGTATCAATAGCATCTTTTAGAGGCATAATCAGGGTGCCTTTTATTTTAGCTCCCTTATCCTTTGCATCAATGACCTGTATCTCCGGCGACAGGGTTATCCTGTCCTGATACCAGGTAATAAAGGCTTTCCAATCTGTCCGCGACCTGACGCTTTCTCCGTGTATATCCTCCACAAAGACATCCTGCTGGTACCCGTTGACTTCTTCTGTCCCTCCCGCATGGCTGTATTTTCCGTCATAGGCCAAATCCTGCCCTACCAGTATGATTTTCTGAAAGCCCAGTCCGGCACAGATGGAAAAAGCAGTGGTCGCCACCGACGGGCTCGAAGGAATCAAGGGAGGCTTCTTGTTTATTTTCTTATATGCCCCCGCCAGAAATTCCGTAGCATTGCATATGATCTTTTTTCCCGTATGAAGCCTTAAAATTTCATGATTTGCATACATAAGGCATATTAACGGTATGGTAACCTCTTTTCTTTTCGAAAAATATTCTATCGGCTTCATGGGATCGACCGTTACTGCAAAATCAGGCACCACCCCTGCATCCAAAAGATAGTCCAGGATTCTGTCCACCGCAAAAATTACAGCTCTCCCCTTTGCTCTTTTTAACTCCTCTATCTGGGAGGCTACGGAAGGTCCCGCCGCAACAATAACGGCAGCCGCTTTATCCGGTATCAATTCCTTCAGTTCCCATATGGTACTGCTGTCCTTTAAATATTTTAAGTTGAAAAGCAGGTTATCAATCTCTCTTCTCCCAAATCTTATTATCGTATTAATATTTGTTCTTGTATGGACAACAGCCGCCTTGATTTCCTTCCAAAACAAGATGCAGCTGCTTTCAAAAATTTTATCAAAATGGGGATGCATACATGTAATAAAGGAATTTATATTGGTAACGTCCATATAATAGAATAAAAGATTGTGAAATTCGAACTCATTAATATTTTCCACCGCTATACTTATTCTTTTATCTCCTAAAATATCGGCCAGATCATAATTATGTAATACATGATAAAATATATCCCCGCAGGGCTCATAGATCAACAGTTTATCATTTGCCTTCATTCTGTTCATGATTTCCCCGGCAAAGACTCCGTTGCCGAATCCGAACAGCAGCATGATACTATTTATATTTTGAAACTCATATTGATTAGCCCATCTTTCGGCTTCATAGGCAGGACTGTAGGAGCTGTTCAATCTGAATTCTTTGTTCCGGTATTTTATAACAACCGCTTTCTCACTTTTCTTCGTTATTACGGAACGTATTTCTTCTAACCGGTTAGTTGCCGCCCCAGAATTTTCCTCTGTCAGGGACTGATAGAGAAACGGGCGGTTGTTCTTTATCGTTTCCAGGTTCTGTTCATAATAATCCATGGCTTTCTCCCGTTCACCCAAGTAATCGCAATCGCTTATTTATTTAAAACGGCAATCTCTCGGAATGCTTCCTTTAACTCATATTGCAATATGTCGGAAAACAGAACCATATCGCCTGCTTCCATAGCCTCCATTGCACTTCCTAATATCTCCGGCAAGGAATCTTCCCGTATATCATGCCTGTAATTTCCTTTGTTATTTATGCTTATCCTATCCGCAGCCTCGGCCAGTTTTTCAAGGGTATGTCCTAACTGACCATAGCCTTCCTTTATTTTTTGCTGATAAAATAAATCCGTGGTATCATCAATTATTTTCATTGCCTCTTCCAGTTTGTTAGATAACTCGTCTATTGTCTATCCGCCCTTTCACATTAGTAAAAAAGGACTGACTTAGAGTCAGCCCTTTTTAAATCTTCTTTCAAACTATTGTAATAATGTTAAAACACCCTGAGTAGACTGGTTAGCCTGAGCAAGCATTGACTGAGCTGCCTGCTGAAGAATGCTGTTTTTAGAATAAGTAACCATCTCTTCCGCCATATCTACATCACGGATATTGGATTCTGCTGACTGCAGATTTTCTGCGGTGTTATCCGCATTGGCAATTGTATGCTCCAGTCTGTTTTGTATAGCACCTAAAGTCGATCTCTGGTTAGATACGGTTTTAATTGCAGCATCAATTGTATCAAGATAAGCAGTCGCAGCCGTATAAGTGCCGACATTGGAAGCCGCATTAGCAACAGCCAATGTTGATGCTGTTAAGCGTGAAATATTAAAGGAAATATTCTGACCGTTGTTTGCACCAACCTGCAGATTCAAAACAGAAGTACCGCTGAAGCTGCCGTCTAACAGTGTTTTTGTATTGAACTCAGTCTGGGTGGCAATACGTGTTACTTCCTGCTGTAACTGGTCAAGTTCTGAAGTAATGGACTCACGATCCTCACTTGCATTTGTATCGTTGGCTGCCTGAGTCGTCAATTCCCTCATTCTTTGAAGAATGGAATGAGTCTCGTTTAAAGCACCTTCTGCTGTCTGGACTAAAGAAATACCATCCTGTGCATTGCTGGACGCCTGATCAAGACCTCGGATCTGTCCTCTCATCTTTTCAGAAATGGAAAGACCTGCCGCATCATCTGCCGCACGGTTGATTCTGTAACCGGATGATAACTTTTCAGTAGATTTTGATAAACTGCCGCTAGTAATACCTAATTGTCTGTTTGTGTTGGCTGCCGCCATATTGTGTTGAATTACCATATGTATTTCCTCCTTGAAATTGCAGTAGCATCCATGCTACCGTGTTATTATATCAGTAATTAATATTTCATAAAATATTCTTCCAGCCGTACGTACTGTCAGAACTTTCATGTAAATATTTATTTTACTTTACAAAACATATATCGGATAAATTGAATAATACTTTATAGCAGTTTATAATTTTTTATTTTTTTTTGTCTAAAAAATAGGATTGCTCCTGATACTGATTTCTCATGTTTTTATAATAACTGGATGCCGTTTTACTGCTTATTTTAAAGCTTTTAATTTCTTTTTTCCTGTTTGCTAAATATAACTCAAGCTTATTTTTATTTTTCTTTTCGGATGCCTGCAATTGAATACTTTTTTCCGTAATCTGCCCAATGAGCTGCTGTAGCTGTAATATTTTATCCTTGTATACTGTCTTATCCCTGTTTAAGTCTTCTTTAATATGCTCATAGGTTGATTCAAAACCTGAATCCAGCTGGTTTAATTGTTTAATCAGCAAATCCTTTTTGGCCATAAGTTCTTCAAATTGATTCATGTCAAAAGGCGTTAAAGCTATACATGCTTCCTGCTGCATTGTTATTTGAAGCAGGTTGTCTAATACTGATATTTTTTTCGATAATACATCTTTCAAAATATTGATATAGATTTGATTTTCCATGCTATGTTTTACCTTCTCTGTTTAAACAATCTTTCAACTATTTGGCTAATTTCATAACCTCTTTCCATGTGTCCCGCATATCTCTCAAATAACCCAAAAGCTCTTTCAGGATAACTTTATCCTTATGGAGATTAGCTTCTATTAATCTTTCATAAATATAACCGTAAACATTTTCAAAATCCTGGGCCACCGGGTATTTAAAATCCAGGGTCGCCCTAAGATAGGCAATGATTTTTTCCGTTTTAATTATATTCTGATTGGATTTTTCGATATTATTTTCCTCGATTCCAATAATGGCAATATTACAAAATTTTATGGCACCTTCATACAACATAAGTGTTAATTCCGCAGGTGAAGCTGTTTTTACTTTATTGTTCTGATACGCTGCGGCGGCATTAATCGGCATAATAATTTCCCCCGTTTCTACTTCCTAAAAAATCTTCGTAATTTAATGACATTATAACACATATTATTCATATTGTATACCGGTTTATTGACTGGATGTGCCAAGTAATCCGGCCAAAGCGTTGCTTTGGGACTGGAGTTTGGCCAGAGCAGTTTCCATAGCTGAAAACTGCTTATAATATCTATTTTCCATTTCCGTCAGCTTCTCTTCCAGATTGGCAATTTGTTTTTTATATTCTGCCTGCTCATTATCCATTAATTTATCATTATAAAAGGTATATATACTTCTTACATTAGGAATTGAACTCATCTTATCATACATGGTATCGTAAAGATTTTGGGATATTCCCGATAATACCTCCATCACGGTATCCGGATCTTCCGAGAGGGCGGCCATCAGCTTATCCTCCGCCAAAGAATAGGTGGAATCGTCTTCATTTCCATAAATATGCAGCAAACCTTTTTCCGTATAGTCGGTTGAGGTCGCAATCCCATAAGTGGACAGGGAATATTTTTTTCCATCCACCGTCACAGTGGACATCATTACACTCTTCATGGACTGGATTACGGAACCTAATGTGTTGTCCCTTCTTAATATGGAATCTTTAATCTTAGTCTCCCATTTATCAATCTCATCGTCGGACATTTCCTCTTTTTCCTCGTCGCTAAGGGGTGCATAATCACTGGCCGAATCCGCATAATATAACGTGTTCATTTCCTTCAGGATTTCATTATAGGAGTTAATGAAGTTCTTTACCATATTATAGGTATTTTCCGTATTGTTTGCCACATTCAGGCTGATCGTTTCTCCTTCGCTTATACCTTTTAAGGATATGGTTAAACCGTTAACACTTATTGTATTAGTCGTACCGGTCAAAACCGCTCCGTCCAGCGTGATCTCGGAGTCGGAAGCCTTAACAACCGTCATCTCTTTTTCCGTTCCGGCCGTTACTGCCGTGCCGCTAATCTCACCTAATCCAAGGGCTGAAAGCTCCGATGTTTCTCCCGTATTACCTGTTATGGATACCGCATAAACACTCAAAGCCGTTACTAGCTCTCCGCCTTCATTAATTCTGGCTTCATTATATGTATTTGTCTCATTTTCAACGTCATTCTGATATTTTTCTGCTTTCGTTATGGTATTATCAAGCTCATAGGGGTCGGTGGAGCTATATTCTTTCTCGACGAGCTGATTAAACATTGTGTCCTTGTCAGTCTGGGTTAATGTACTATATATATTTTCAGCTTCACTGATAACGGTCTCATTGTCTATCGGAAGGTCTAATTCCGCAGCCATTTGTTCCAGAATACTGTTTTTTACTACCTGATTTTTCTTATCTGTTTCCGTATCTCCTTCAATACCGTCAATTAAGTCTTGTTTTATATTATCTTTTACCTTAGTTACGGCCTCCTTCTGAGATTGGGTTTTAGTATAGCTAATTAAGGTATTAATTGCGTCTATTTTTTCCTGTTTCTGCGGATCTGTATCCGATCCCCCGCTTACTGCAATGGAATATAGCGCATTCAAATCATCGCCGGTTGTCCCTTCCAGTGTGGCTAAAGCAGCCGATATGGTACTTTTATCCGAATCGGATAAACTGCCGGAGCCCACGAGGGAATTAATTGTTTCCAATGCTTGTGCGCCGCCGGATGATATGGTACCGGTAGATATGGTAAAGGAATTTGCACTTCCGCTTTCCTTACTGCTGATAAACAGTCTTTTTTGCGTGGTGTCATAACTGGCGTTTAACCCTACATTCTTACAAGCATTAATAAAATCCTTTAATGTGGTAGTCTCTGTGACAACCAACGTATCCTCTTTGTCACCGCTTGCAAATTTAATTGTTGTGTTTACATCTATTCCCAAGTCTTTTAATGAGGTACTGGTAGTAATTTCATTTCCATTTTTGTCTTTATCCAATTTTCCGCCCGTTACATACTGGGAACTTGCTAACTGGTTTATCGTGAGTGTGTGTGCTCCGTCCGGCGCCGTTGATTTTCCGGTTACTTCAACTAAAGCATCATTGGAAGAGGTGACTTTCTTCGTCAAATAACTTGACTGCAGTTTCATTTTATTCAAATCTTCCGTATAAAGCTTGTATAACTTGGTGTTTAATTCCTTCCATTTTTCTTCTTTCCACTCTGATAAAGTTAGTTTATCTGAAACTTTTTTATTCTTTAATTTCTGTGCACTGACCAGTGCACTAATTATTGATTCCGTATCCAAGCCGGATATCAAACCTGTCATTCTAATCGTTGACATTGTCCTGCCTCCTTTTTCCTGTTATCTTCTCTCATCCACGAGCAATCCCGCAACCTCCCATAATTTCTGAAGTATTTCCAGGGTTTCCTCCGGCGGTATTTCCCTTACGACTTCGTTTGTATCTACATCCAGCACTTTGATGGATACACGGTTTACTGCCTCATGATAAGAGAATTCGCAACGGGTTCTCGCATGCTTAATCTTATTATTGGTTTCATTAATAATGCTTTTAACTCTGTTTACCTTTGCCTGTGTGTCTTTTTGCTTTTCTTCTTCCCTGATACTATCCAGCTTCCCGCTAAGTGTTTTGGCAGCCTTAAGACCGGTTTCTTCATTCCCTGTTATAATTGTCCCTGTTATAACCGTACTCACCGGCTGCGCTTTTTGTTCCGGTTTATAATCGGTATAAACCGCCGTATTAGAAATTGATTCTATTGACATGTCGCCACCTCCATGTGATGCAGGTACTTAACTCGTTCCTTAGTATTTGGCTAATATATCGACAATTTCCACAAAATGTTTATACTTTAAGGTCCATATATTATCCTACAAAAGCCCCAAACCGGCTTCCTTGCCCCGTTGGGTGATTTCCTTCGTACGATACCTGTTTTGGTAAAAAGGTTATGGTATCACTGAAATAATTTTTTGATTTCTTCTATGGATGCTGTACTTCCGGCAGCCTCTTTATTCGCTTCCTGTATCTGGATATAGATTTCTTTGCGGTAAATGGGAACCGACTTCGGTGCATTTATTCCTATTTTAACCTGATCTCCTTTTATCTCCAGTACTGAAATTTCTATATCGTTGCCAATCATAATGGATTCGTTCAGTTTTCTGGTAAGGGCTAGCATTTACTTCTCTCCCTTCTCTTCTTTAAGCTTCATCGCGGTATTGTATATATTATATTTCACTTCATAATCCTGGTTTTCCACAATGATTTGACATCCTTTTCTGGTTTCTGAATTTATGATAAACGGAGCCTTTAAATTTGCCGACATTTTTGTAATATCGGATGGAACCGTAAGGGATAACAAAATAACCAAATTCTGTTCATTGATTTTACCTATAGATTTTAAGATCTCATCTTCTACAATGGGATTATAATCCGGCCTCACCTGAAAAGGATTGATGACGGGAAGAGCCAGCCCCTGTTCCTCCAGGCTCTGGAGCCAGGAAATGCTTGGTCTGTCTTCTCCCTCCATATCAAATAATATGGTGTATCTTTTATGTTCCTCAAATCCCATGATTCCCTGATCAAAGGTTATAATTTTATCCTCTTTAAGGTCGATATCTCCAAAATATTTTGTCTTAATTAACATTATTTCTCCTTCCTAAGTTCACCTGTTTTTATTTATAACGGATGTTTTACAAAAAATCCAGCAAGGTATTCTGAACTACTCTGGAAGCGACCGAAAGGGAAGCATTATAGATAACCTCGGCAGAGCTTAATTTAATATAAGTTTCTACCATATCCACATCTTCATTCGTGGATAAAAGATCTTCAAACTCGATCTGCTGGTCAGACAATCTGCTTTCTGTAAGCTGCAGCCTTTTATACCTGCTTCCTAAATCGGCAATGGCGACATTTAAAGTATCCTGTTGTTCTGAAGAATTTGTAATCCCATTTTCAAATTTTTCCTGCATAATATTACTTTTCAGTGTCAGCTCTGTTTCCAATTGCTGTTTCAACTGGGTAAGTTTTTCCGTCTGGTCCGCATAATTAGGATCTTCCAGCATTTCTTCCACTTTAGCAATTTCTTCTTCCGTTGCGGCAACATCCTGCACCGCTTCTAAAATCTCATCAATATCCCTTCCGATATCATGTCCCAACGCGTCGCTGCCCTGGGTATTCACAGTTAACTTTTGATTGAAACTAATTCCATACTGAATTTCCTGATCCTGTTTTGTATAATGCTTATCCAGAGTTTCATCCGTACCTTCTTCATGAACAACGCAGTCAAAATAATGTTCCGGTCTTAATTCGCCTTCTTTAAATGTGGATTTCTGATAATCTACCGATATGCTCTTTGCATTTTTTAATTTTTCGTAAATATTTTGTCCAAGAATTAATTCTCCGGTTTCAGGAATATAATTGATTTCATCAGGATCCGGTTCATAAGGATCCTCTGTGGTACTGGATAAACTTACTGTAGTTACAGGCAAATCTGCCGCGGGTATCTCATTTCCATCTTTATCCACCGCTTTTAATTTACCGTTTAAATCAATCGGGTTGCCGTCCGCATCAGTGAGGTCCAAATCATCGTAAGACAGACGTAACCGATAAGAGGTTTCCAACGTAGGTGATTTACTGTAATCCTCCGACGGATCATAATCATCCACCGAATATGTCCCCGCCACCTTGGAAACCGCGCTTATATCACTGCCGGTAAAATTCTCGGTTATGGTATATTCCAGATTGGACGTATCATCACCGAATATCAGGCTGGTGTCGGTCTTATAACCGGTAAATACATATCTTCCGGCATAATTTGCGTCACCCTCCTGATAGATCTGTTCTTTATACTGCTCCAGATTTTTAACTATGCTTTCCCTTTCATTAACGGATAATTGGTCACTGGCTCCCTGCACGCAGGCGGTATTGATCAGAGTAAGGATATCATTCATATTATCCATCGCGCCTTCCGTTACGTCCATCCAGCTTTTTGCGTCCGGAATATTCTTTTCAAAGTATTGATTCAACTCTGCTAAATTGGTTCTTAATTTTAAAGCCCGGACTGCGACTATGGGATCCTCGGAGGGCCGCTGTATTTTTTTCCCCGAAGAATATTGCCGATCCAATACGGATATATTGTTTTTATTCTTGTTAATACTATTTAGCATATTGTTAGTCATCATTTGATTGGTAATTCTCATATCGGTACCTGCCTTTTCAAATTCATATCAATAAGATACAACATAACAATTTGGTCATACTCCTGTGCCGTTGATTAACTTATCGTATATTTCATTCATCACCTGTATCGCCTTGGCGGATAAATTATAAGCATTCTGGAATTTCACCAGGTTCATAGCCTCTTCGTCTATATCCACACCGGATACGGATAATCTTTGATTTTTAATCATACCTAAAATGTCATTCTGGTTCTTCGCAAAATCACTTGCCTTATCGGAATCAATTCCCACCTCGCCAACCAGGGTTTGGAAAAAAGAAGCGGGAGTTCCCTGTTTAAACAGAGAAGTGTCACTTTTCAGTGCTAATAAAGAATCTAATATATCATTATTTTCGATTCCGTTTACAATCTCTCCGCTGGTGGCGGTGACAAATTTGCTCGGATCATTATATATTTCTTCCGTTATGGTAAAATTTGCAGCGGTCAGATTATAATAGCTTTCATAGGAAGCAAAATCATATTCCTCGCCGCTTACAGGATTCGTGCAGTTAAAGAAATCCAGGCCGGCGTCTCCGTTTAAATCTTCCCCGCTTTTATGAAGGTCATTAAAAGCCTTTGAAAAGGTTCTTGCCAACTCATTTAACTGGCTCATATAATACGGGATTCCTTTATAATCAATGCTGTCGCCTATGGATATATTGCTTGGAACCTCCTCTGACAAAATAGCATCATCCGCCACACAAAAAGTATAAGTGCTGGTTTTTGTCGTTTTATCATATACTACGCGGAAGCTCTCGTATTTATATTCTTTATTGCCTATGGTAAGGATACCTTCACTTGGTATATTTAGCTTCTCAATTTCATTAATATTGGCGCTGGACAATACAACCTCATTGGTTTCGGTTCCGTCTGACAAAGTCACGGTCTCAATTGATCCGATTTTCCCCTGTAAAACTTCACTGTTGTTGCCGTCCCTTACCTCAATCAGGGATTTTAAATATCCCCCTAAAGTTGTACTCTGGGTATTAAAAGTATTACCATTTTCCCACTCAATATCATAAAGTCCGTCAATATCATTCTGATTCACTTTTTCCGTTCTCGGCACTACCTTTAAAGTATTGTAATTATTGGTATCAACCAATGTCTGTCCGTTGATTTTAACCGTAAAGCTGGTGACTCCCACATCATCTCCAACCACATTCTCGGTATAGGAGACGTTTACGATTTCAGACAAATCATCTAACAGCAGCTGTCTTTGGTCTCTTAAGTCATTGGCCGTTCCGCCGCCTGATTCCAATGTATTAATCTGCTTAGTCAGGGTTGCGATTTGCGACGCCATGGAATTAATCCGGTCCACCTGATTTTTCACTTCAAAATTGCATTCTTCCTGGGTACTCTGTAAACTGGTGGACATGCTGTTAAAATATTCCGTCAGGCTCTTGGCATAATTTGTTAATTCTGTTCTTTTTGTTAAATTAGACGAATCCGATGACAATCCTTCCAGACTTAAAAAAAAATTATTATAGGAAGTAGTAAAGCCTTCTGAACCTATGTCGTTAAAATAATTTTCAATTTCTGTCATAAAATACTGCTTTGCGGAATATTCACCGTATATTGTGTTATTTTTCCTATACTTTAAATCATAATAATCATTCCTTGCCTGAGTAACTCCGGAAACATCAACACCGGAACCGGCCATACCGTAAGTGCTGTTGACCTTCAGGGCAACCCCTGCCCTTTGATTTAATATCTGTCTGGTATAACCCTCTGTTTCCGTATTGGTTGCATTATGGATCGTTGTATTTAACGCTGCCTGATAAGTGTACAATCCGGTGGTGCCTATATTTAATCCAAAAAAAGTTGATGGCATGTTTTTCACCTCTTCCTTCTCAATATTGTTTTTATCTTCCTAATGTTGAAATAACATGTTCAAGCATTTCATCAATTACGGTTATATACCTTGACGATGCATTATAAGCATGCTGGTATTTAATTAAATTTGTCAATTCCTCATCCGAGGATACGCCTGCAACCTGTTGTCTCTGGTCATTGATATTGCTGCTTAAAGTTGCCTGGTTGGAACTGATGCTATTAAGCTGCTCTCCACGGTTAGCCAGCTCTCCGGTAAATGCCGTATAGTAATCGTTAAAATTATTAACCGTTAATGTATTGGGTGAAAGGGTTGCAAAGGGTTCCTGCCACTTTGAAACTAACGCTTCCGCTGTTTTCATATCCACATCCCCGGTCCCGTCGTTGGAGCTTAAAGGAATTAAAGAATAATTATTTTTAATTTCCGGATTAATTTCAATCTCACCCAAGGTGAATAAGGAATAATAGTCATCCGGGTCTTCTTCGTTATATTTCATTACACTGATGGTCTGCAGGTTGCCGTCTTCATCTAGAATCTGCACATCGACGGCTTCATAACGGTCCGTGGATTCGCGGTTAAACAATGCTTCCCCCATGGTGTGAGCGCTGTCCATACCTACCGGCGCATTGTCTTCGTCCAGCACGGTCATTTTGGTTCCGTCCGCTAACGTGATTTCCTTATTCGGACATAAAATATCATTGATGGCGGTAACCACGCCGTGAATTAACTGATCAAACTGAGCCTGAACCGTCATTATAACAGAGGTATTAATCGTATTATTATATTCCTCCTGGGATTTAAACATATCGGTATAATTGGCAATATCATCTCCTCTGGTTACCAGAAGCCCCTTTAAGGAACCAATATCCGTATCATTTTCAGACGAGACAGCCTGGTCCAGATTGAACACATCCTCATTATCATAGCTAATCCACACTGGTTTCAGCAGGTTGGAGGATTCACTGACCTTGGCCGTTCCCATTTTATATACCGTAGTTTCACCGACTAATTGTACACCTTCCGCACTGACCGTCACAACACCGTTGGAATTCTCTTTATAAGTAATGCTGATGATTTGCCCTAATTCATCAAGAAGGTTGTTTCTTTCATCCCGTAAATCATTTGCATTTTCCAGTCCGTTGCTTTCGTAACGGCTGATTTTCTCATTCAAATCATCAATTTCCTCTGCGATTTCATTGATGCGGTCTACTTTATCCTGAATCTGGGTATTCAGATTAACCTGGTATTCCTTTAATTGTTTTTGTATAATTTCCGCACGTTCCAGAAAGGATTCCGCACTCTTTACAACAGTTGCACGAACCTCAATAAGATCCGGCGTTTTAGACAATTCCTCCAGGGATGTCCATAAATCCTCCAGTGAATCCTGAAAGGTAACTCCTTCGGTTTCCCCAAACATACTTTCAACTTCCTGCACAGCCTCATACTGTACTTCGTAAAAGCCCTGTCTGCCTATCTCCTGCCGGTAAGCTTTATCCAAAAACACATCCCTTACCTGCCTTACGGTAGCAATATCCACGCCAAGTCCGGACTGCAGGGTAGATAAATGGGTAACACCCCAATTAAAATAAGTACTGTCCGACTGGAGTACCTGCTGCCTTACAAAACCGGTCGTATCAACGTTGGCTAAATTATGTGCCGTCGTATTTAAAGAGTTCTGGCTGACCCGCAAGCCGGATACACCAACATATAAACTGCTCATTAAGCTCATGGAATTTCACCTGCCTTATATTTGCTTCTCCTTTACTACTGCTTTGCATCAAACATCCCTGTCTGCAAAGAGGGCATATCCAATTGGGAGGCGCCCTTATCGTAGCTTAGATTCCCCGGTGACATCCTTGTACTTTGAATAAAATTCATATTGAATTCTATCATCTCTAGGGATTGCTGTATTAACGATTTGTTATGATTGTTTATTTCAACAAGTCTATGAATGGTCTTTTTAAGATTGTCATGAATTTCGGAAAGTTGTTTTTGTTCTTTGGG
>JAATFT010000048.1 GCA_015655075.1 Clostridiales bacterium
AAGCTTTTAAAGCGGGATTCCGGTTTTAAACAGGAGGATGTTTTTTTGCTTTTGATGTATGTTTAGAAAAATTCATCTGTATGAGGAGAATTATGAGCAGTTTAAATGAGATTACCCATATTGACAATATAAAATTAAGTGAAGACGGTAAAAAAGTCATTATCATTGACCAGACGAAGCTTCCCAATATAACGGAATATCTGACACTGGAAAGCGATAAGGATTTATATGATGCCATACTGGAATTAAAGGTAAGAGGAGCGCCGGCTATTGGAATCTGTGCCGGATATGGCATTTACATATTGGCGCAGCAAATAAAGGCCGAAACCTATGATGATTTCTATAGGAAGTTTGCCGGGTATAAGAATTATTTAAATTCTTCCAGGCCTACCGCCGTAAATTTAAGCTGGGCATTAAACCGTATGGAAGGAGTGGTGACAGCCAATAAAGAAAAATCAATCGGGGATATTCTTTATTTACTGGGTGAAGAATGCAGGGCAATCCACGAAGAAGATATTAAGATGTGTAAAGCTATTTCCGAATATGGACTGTCTCTGGTAAAAGACGGCGACGGAATATTTACCCATTGTAATGCCGGCCCGCTGGCGACTTCCCGGTATGGCACCGCCCTTGGCCCTCTGTTTTTAGGAAAAGAAAGGGGCTTGAGCTTTAAGGTATTCGCAGATGAAACCAGGCCCTTGCTCCAGGGAGCCAGATTAACCTCCTATGAACTGGAAAAAGCCGGTATTGATGTCACTTTAATATGCGATAATATGGCCAGCATCGTCATGAAAAACGGCTGGATAAAGGTCTGTTTTATGGGCTGTGACCGTATAGCCGCCAATGGGGACGCGGCAAATAAAATCGGTACAAGCGGAGTTGCCATTTTAGCAAAATACTATGGAATCCCTTTCTACGTATTCGGACCAACGTCAACCATTGATTTAAACTGTAAAACCGGTGAAGATATTAAAATCGAATTGCGTGATCCGAAGGAAATCAAGGAAAAGTTTTACAAAGATCCAATGGCGCTAAAGGAAGTAAAATGCTACAATCCTGCCTTTGATGTAACGGATCATAACCTGATAACGGGGATTGTTACGGAGAAAGGCATCTGCTGCCCGCCTTTTGAGGCCAGTATAAAGGCTTTATTTCTTAAAGATAGTAGGATAGTTTAATGAAAGGCATTTATAAGCTATGTTAAACAATTGATGAAATTTATTAATACGACTCATAATAGTTACTGTTCACAGAACTGCTGATTTTTAGCAGAGCTGTGAATAGTAACACATAATAAATTATAATAACAAATTTTATAAAACAGCTTATTGTAAAAGGTAAATAAATGTGTTATCATTGAGCATCATTGGGTAGACAGAGCTGTCAGAGGGGTTTTGTCTATCTTTTTGTGAATATGCGCATTGTCTCGCAAAGCGAGCCATTAAAGCTTGCGCGGAATGGAGGTTATTATGAAAAAAAATAAGATGCATGTTGTATTTGTCTTTGCTTTAGTCGTGGCCCTTATGGCTTCTGCATTTACAGGCTGCGCGAAGAAGAATACTGTTTCCGACGGGGCGGGGGACCAGACAGCTACAAAAGATTCCACAGCCGATGAATCCGCAGCCGAAACGGCAACAGAAGAAACGTCCGCAGAGGCACCGACTGGAGAGGCAGGCTTAAAAATTGCTATTGTTACCAGTCCGTCCGGAGTAGATGACGGTTCCTTTAATGAGGATAACTATAATGGTATTTTAAACTTCATTAAGGCAAATCCCACCACGACGGTAACGCCGGTTAACGAGCCCACCGGGGATACGTCAGCCGCCGTACAGGCCGTGGCAAATGTTGTTGCCGACTATGATGTAATCGTATGCCCGGGTTTCCAATTTGCAGGAATTTCAAGTATTGCATTAGAAAACCCTGATAAGAAATTTATTTTAATTGATTCCGACCCGGCAGCCCAGGGAGATCAGACCGTATTCGACAATATTTATGCGATGACCTTTGCGGAACAGGAAAGCGGATTTTTCGCAGGAATGGCCGCGGCTTTAGAAACAAACTCCAATAAGGTGGCAGTTGTTAACGGTGTTGCTTATCCCTCCAACGTTAATTATCAGTATGGTTTCGAATCCGGTGTGAACTATGTAAACGCCCAGTATGATAAATCAGTTGATTTGGTTGAATTGCCGGCTTATGCAGGCACCGATGTAACCGGAGCCAACGTAAACGGCAACTATATCGGATCCTTTGCAGATGAAGCTACGGGTAAAGTTGTGGGCAATGCCTTAATTGACGAAGGCTGCGATATTATCTTGGTAGCGGCAGGAGCTTCCGGCAACGGTGTATTCACGGCCGCCAAAGAAGCAGCCGGCATTAAGGTAATCGGATGTGACGTTGACCAATACGATGACGGTGTAAACGGAGATTCCAATGTTGTTCTTACTTCTGTTTTAAAAATTATGAGCATCAATGTGGAAAGAGCGTTAAATATGGTAAAAGACGGCTCTTTTAAAGGACAGAATATGGTTCTTCAGGCAAATACCGATTCCACCGGATATGTAAGCGCCGAAGGCCGTCAGCAGTTATCCGCAGACACCCTGTCCAAGTTAAAGGAAGCATATGAATTAGTAAAAGCGGGAACCATTGTTCCGGCATCCAATTTTAACGAAATAACTCCCGACGATTTCCCGGGTCTTCCTGAAAAATAAAAGAATTCGGCATTTAAGTCAAATATAATTTTAAGAAGTTTATTATTTTCTATTGAGAATAAATTTAGAAAATGATAAACTTCTTTTAGAATAAATGTTAAATAATTCATTACCAAATAGAATAAATTCAGTGAATCAGATTAAGGAGACCTTAAAATGCCTGAGTATATTGTAGAGATGAAACTTATTACAAAAAAATTTCCCGGGATTGTCGCAAATGACGATATTACCGTCCAAATCAAAAAAGGGGAAATTTTTGCATTGCTTGGTGAAAACGGTGCCGGTAAATCAACACTCATGAGTATGCTTTTTGGCATGTATGAACCGGATGAAGGGGAGATATGGGTCCGCGGCAGCAAGGTAAAAATCGATTCTCCCAACTTTGCCACAAAACTTAATATCGGAATGGTTCATCAGCATTTTAAGCTGGTACAAAATTATACCATAGCCGAGAATATTATACTTGGTGTGGAACCCATGAAGAAGCTTGCGGGTATTTTCCCATATGTGGATATTCGGGATGCCGGCCGCAGAATTGAGAAATTATCCAAAAAATTTGGTCTGGAGGTTGACCCAGATAATAAAATTGAAGATGTCAATGTGTCCATACAGCAGCGTGTGGAAATATTAAAAATGTTATACCGCGAAGCCGAGATATTAATTTTTGACGAGCCTACGGCGGTGCTTACGCCCCAGGAAATTGAGTTTTTACTGGATATTATTAAGGGATTGCGGGAAGGCGGAAAAACCATTATATTAATTACCCATAAGCTGGAGGAGATAAAGAAAGTGGCGGACCGCTGCGCGGTGTTGTGCAGGGGTAAATTAATTGATATTTTAGACGTAAAGGAAACCTCCACCAGGCGAATGGCAAATTTAATGGTTGGTCGTGAAGTTAATTTTGAAACGGTGAAAAAACCGGCTCATAGGAAAGACGTTGTTCTTAAGGTCAGTCACCTGACTGTGAAGAACCAGGAGCATTTTGAAATTGTTAAGGAGGTATCCTTTTCCATAAGGGGCGGTGAAATATTTGCCATAGCAGGGGTATCCGGCAACGGACAGGTGGAAATTGCAGATGCTATTGCCGGTTTAACAAAAGTAAGCGGCGGAACCATTGAATTAAACGATACGGATATTACAAACTATAATATCAGGAGGAGAACCTTATGCGGCATCTCCTATATACCGGAAGACAGGCAGAATTTCGGATTGGTTTTAGATTTTACCCTGTCGGATAATTTAGCTTTAAAATCCTATTTTAAGAAAAATTTTTCTCCGAAGGGTATTTTAAACAGAGGGGAAATAGACCGGTACGGCAATAAATTAATTGAAAAATATGATATCCGCAGCGGACAAGGGGTAAGGACCCTGGTTCGTTCCATGAGCGGCGGCAATCAGCAAAAGGTTATTATAGCAAGGGAAATTGAGCTTGCGTCTCCTTTCATGATATTTGTACAGCCCACAAGGGGCTTGGATATCGGCGCAATTGAAAACATACATAATATGATTTTACAGGAGAGGGATAAAGGAAAAGCAATTTTACTGATATCTCTCGAATTGGATGAGATTATGAGCATATCGGATACCATTGGAGTTATTTATAATGGGCAGCTTCAAAAAACTGCAGAAACGAAATCACTAACACCCAAGGAAGTCGGTGAATTTATGATGGGGGTAAGGCATGGATAAAGAAAAGAGAAAACCAACAAAACCAACAGAAAAAATGAATTTATCTTCCGATTCCCCAGGAATTTCCTTTCATCTATTGGCTAATGAAAAGTGGCAGCCCATAACCATACCGGCATTTTCTATTTTATTAAGCTTAATTGCCGCCGCAATTGTAATACTTCTTATTGGTAAAAATCCGCTAAATGCCTTTCTCAATCTTCTCCAGGGCTCGGGAATCCTGCCGAAGCCCTCCTATGCAGGTTATAAAGGCATCCTTACGGACTTCTTAAGCCTCCTAAATGCCATGACACCCTTATTATTCGCTTCTTTAGCTGTTGCGGTAGCTTTTAAGGCGGGGCTGTTTAATATTGGCGTTTCCGGAATGATGCTGACGGCCGGATTTACGGCTACGGTTGCAGTGGGCTACAGTGATTTAAACAGCTTTCTTGCAAAACCTGTTGTATTAATCATAGGAATCGGGGCGGGAGCTGTTATGGGAGCTTTTGTCGGCTGGCTGAAATACCGGTTTAATATTAACGAGGTTGTATCCACCATAATGTTAAATAATATTGCCCAATATGTATTTGGGTTCTTTATCAATGCCTATATTGTAGATCCGGTTTCCAGACAGTCCAGATATATCCTTGACAGTTCCCGGTTAACACTGGTAAATGTGGAATACGGCGGCCTTAAAATGGATATACCCCTTGGATTTATACTGGCGATAGCTGCGGCCGTATTCCTTAAGTTTTTCATGGATAAAACCATACTTGGCTATGAGATAAAAACGGTGGGTGCAAACCGGAATGCGGCAAAATATGCCGGTATTAATGTGAAAAAAAACATTATATTAGCCATGGTTATCTCCGGCGCCCTGGCCGGTCTGGCCGGTGTTACCTATTATCTTGGCTATTTTTCCTCCATACAGCCCAAAGTTTTGTCCAGCGTGGGTTATGACGCCATCGCCGTTTCCCTTTTGGGTAATTCCAATCCGGTGGGAATAGTATTTTCCTCACTGTTAATCTCCATTATCAGCAAGGGAAGCACTTATATGAGTTCCATTGCAGGAATCGATCAGGATATTGCCTCTGTTATTACCGGACTGATCTTATTATTCAGCGCCTGCGGGGAATATATAAAATTTAAAATCAGACGTTTAAACGACAGGCAGCTGGAAAGAAAGGAGAGTGAGGCTTAATGGATACAATAATCATCGACGGTTTATCCTTTGCCCTGCCTCTCTTTATTATGGCGATCGGAGGCATATACAGCGAAAGAAGCGGCATAACAAATTTAGCTATTGAAGGTTTGCAGGGTTTCGGGGCTTTTATCGGGGCCTTGGCGGTCATATTAATCTCAAATTTTGCAAAAACGGATCTGGAATCCCTGTTCTACCTGGCAATCGCATTTGCCATGATTGGCGGTATGGTTTTTTCCATATTACACGCCGTATTATGTATTAAGTTTAAGGCAAACCAGGTAATCAGCGGTGTAGTTATCAATATCCTGTCTGTAGCCCTGACCAGTTTCCTGACCAGTCAGATTAATAAAAATGCCTTTGGCGCCGCGTCGGATAAGTTCCAGTTAGGTGTTTCCAAGAGGTTTACCATTGGAGGACTGTCACGCATTCCCGTTATCGGTGCCGTTTTTAAGGGGATTTATCCCTTTGAGATTGTAATTATAATAATTGCTTTTTTTGCTTGGTATGTCCTATATAAAACAAGATATGGACTGCGTCTGCGAGCCTGCGGTGACAATCCCCACTCTGTGGATGCGGCGGGGGTGGAAGTATCCCGTATACGCTTTACTGCAGTTATGGTATCCGGTGCGCTGTCCGGTTTGGGAGGTATGTGTTTTGCCTATTCAATTTCTGCAAATTTTTCTCCCAATATCTACATGGGTTACGGATATCTGGCCATTGCGGCTTTAATCTTCGGAAACTGGAAGATACTGCCCGCCCTGGGAGCATGTTTGATTTTTGGCTTTGCAAAATCCGGCGGCTACCGGATCGTACAGCTAATGAAGCTGCCCAGTGCGTATTCTGATTTAATCATGATACTGCCCTATGTTTTAACCTTATTGCTGTTAATCTTTTTCTCTAAAACCAATCGGGCGCCCAGAGCTTTGGGAGAAATTTATGATAAAGGGAAACGTTAACCGGGAAGCTTTTGCAGGGAGGCAGAATACACTTCTTTTATGGGAGATTTTAAAACAACCTTCGGTAAGTGATATTACAGAAACAAAAATCATGTTCCTGTAATCGGATTTGCGGTGGAAAAGATACCGCCTTTTATCGGAAGATAAAATCATCTTCCGATAAGTTGTATCATAGGAACCAAGTCATGTTATTTTAATCTTTCGATTTTACACAAATATTATAAGGGAGGCGCCATGAACAATGAATATTCGGTTTTACAATGCTAAAATATTAACTTTAGCCGGGGATTTTCAGATTCTGGAAGGAGAATTATGGGTAAGAGAAAGTCGGATAGATTATGTTGGAGAAGGGGGCATCAGATCAGATTTTAAATTTGACAGAGAGATTGACGCCAGGGGCAATCTTATCATGCCGGGATTTAAAAATGCCCATACCCATTCCGCCATGACCTTTTTAAGATCCTATGCGGACGATCTGCCGCTTCTTGATTGGCTGAATACGCAGATATTTCCCATGGAAGCCAAACTGACGGGAGAAGAGATGTACTATCTGTCGAAATTAGCTATTCTGGAATATTTGACCAGCGGTGTTACCGCCAACTTTGACATGTATTTCTGCCCTGAGGATGTGACAAGTGCTTCCATTGAAATGGGATTTCGGACGGTGATGTGCGGAGCAATCAGCCGGCTCACCGGTGAAACTGATTATGCCCTGGATTTATTGGAGGGATATTATCAGAAGTATAATCATTATCATGAACGCATCGGTTTTTGTCTTGGTTTTCATGCGGAGTATACGGCTCCCAGACCATTATTGGAAGGCATTGCCTCTTTGGCTGAAAAATATAAGGCTCCGGTATATACCCATAATTCAGAAAGCTTATCCGAGGTGGAACAATGTATCCGCCGCAATGGAACAACCCCAACCTGCTATCTTGACAGCCTTGGTATCTTTAATTATGGAGGAGGAGGCTTTCATTGTGTACATATGACGGAGGAAGATTTATCCGTCATGAAGAAAAGAAATTTAACGGCTGTTACCAATCCCGGTTCCAATGCAAAACTTGCCAGCGGAATTGCCCCGGTAAAGAGGATGGTTGATATGGGCATTCCTGTTGCAATCGGGACGGACGGGCCGGCCAGCAACAACTGCCTGGATATGTTCCGAGAAATGTTTTTGACAACCGCCCTGCAGAAATTGAAGGAAAACGATGCTTCCGCCCTGGATGCCAATCAGGTGTTGTATATGGCAACCATAGGAGGGGCCAGGGCGATGGGATTATCGGACTGTAATACCCTGGAAGCGGGAAAATATGCAGACTTGATTCTTATTGATCTTCATCAGCCCAATATGCAGCCCATTAACAATATTACGAAAAACATTGTATACAGCGGCAGTAAACAAAACGTTAAACTGACCATGGTAAACGGACGTATTCTATATGAAAATAATAATTTCTATGTAGGAGAGGATGCGGAGGCTATTTACAAAAAAGCCAATGAAATAATTAACGGTAAAAGATAAAAAAACCAACTTGACGCCCCACTACGCTTCCAGTTTCGGAAAGCCCCCCAAGGTTAGTAGTCCGGCCTGGGAACCGTGAACCGGCCAGCCGGCCGTTTCTCCAAGATAATCAATTCCCGTCCAGAGGAATTGACCGGAGATGTATTCCTGGTCCCTTACTGCTTTCCAGGCTTTATAAGAATGATCGTTTTCACTTCCAAAGAGAGATTTATCCGGAAAGCGGATATGGTCCTTTTCATAATATTCTTTATAGTTATATCCCACGATATCAAAGGAATCAAAGTAACCTGTCCGGGAGGAAAGCTCAGGAAAGGCGACGGTTGCTGTAACAGGACGTGTGGCATCTTCCTTTTTCACTATTTTTACCAATTTTGCCGCAATTACCGGAAGTCTTTTGGCATTCGGCTTATCCGGATTATATTTTCTTTCGGAAGCCGGTTTATTTCTATCGTTGTTGCCGCTCATACAGGAAAAGAGAGGGTGGCAATAGGGGTCATTAGGATAATCGATTTCGTTTCCCACACTCCATGCGATAATACCGGGATGATTCCGGTCACGTTTGATAAAATCGGATAAATCCCTTTCATGCCATTCCGGAAAATCTTCGAAATAACCCTGATGCTTGAGTGGATAGATATTGTGACCGACGGACCATTTATTTTTGGCCCCTTCCCATTCGTCAAAGGCTTCATCCATTATCATAAAGCCCATAAAATCACATAGGTCATAAAGCTCGGGCATATGAGGGTTGTGGCTCATGCGAATGGCATTGCATCCCATTTCCTTTAAGGCGGCAAGGCGCCTTGCCCAGATTTCGGGAAATACGGCAGCGCCCAGGCATCCGGCATCGTGGTGGACACAGACTCCCTTTATTTTAAGAGGCTTACCATTTAAAAAGAAACCATTGTCGGGGTTGAAATAAATACTGCGTATTCCTACCCTTTGTACGGCTTCTTCCTGAAACTCAAAGGAATTGTCAAAAGCTTTCGTATGTATTATAGTCGTTAATTTATAAAGATAAGGCGTTTCCGGAGACCAGAGAAGCGGTGAAACCAGGGTACCGCCGGTATTGATAACGCCGGTGCCGCCTGCGGAAAGCAGACCGGTGTTTTTTAAGCATAACAGCTCCCTGCCGTCGTAGGATATCAGGTTTTCGATTGTGATATTTGCATCCTTAAGAGTCTCGTTTACAATGGTATTTGCAATTTCCACATCCGCTTTCAAATAAAAGTTATTGCATATCCTGTTATGCGGCAAAGAGATAAACTTGGCTATTTACTTTGTTTCATTAATATATTATCATATTTATATGAATACCTGTTTAGGATTCCCGCAATAAATTAATAAATTATGAAAATATTTGGATTTATTAACCTGAATATTATAATACAAATTTTATTATAAATTTGTATTACATATAAAATAAATTTATTAAAGCTAATTAATTCTACAGAGGGAGTTATTATGAGTAATGATACGATAACGGTATATGATATTGCGAAAGAAGCAGGTGTTTCTCCTGCGACAGTTTCCCGGGTTTTAACAAATAGTGCCAGAGTAAGTGCAGAAAAGAAAAAACGTGTGAAGGAAATTATTAATAAGTATGATTTTGAACCAAACAGCTTTGCCAGAAGTTTAAGCAAGCAGGAATCCAAAACAATCGGAATGATTGTTCCCGATATCCGAAGCCCTTATTATTCGACACTGTTTGTGGAGTGTGAAATGGAAGCTTCCAGGT
>JAATFT010000023.1 GCA_015655075.1 Clostridiales bacterium
GGCAAGTTGATATCTTGTCTAATGGCTTGCCTGAATTTCCATCTGCTTCGTTGTCGTCAATCGACGTAGCCACCGCTACGCCTCATTCCTCCGCCTCGCAGAATGAAAATCCATTCTACGCCATTAGTCCAAGTATTAACTTGTCAGTACACTAGAACCTTAAAAAATGTGTATAAATGAATATTACAGAGAAATTTCTTGCTTTTTTGTATAAATATTTATATACTATATCCTATAGAAATGTAATAAGTTAGCATATAATATTATATAAGGATATATTAAGGGAGAGGGGATGAGCAATTTTGTTAGACGTAAAATCATCAACACCTCTTTATGTACAGTTGATGGAAAAATTAGAACAAAAAATCAGAAAAGGTATCTATGCCGAAGGTGAGCGTCTGCTGTCCGAAGTTGAGATGGCAAAAAGCTATGATGTAAGTGTTATTACTGTGAGAAAAGCCTTCAGCGGTTTGGTTAAAAAGGGACTTATAGAGAAGCAGCAGGGAAAAGGCACCTTTGTATCGAAACGCAGGTATTATAAGGATATGAATATGCTAATCAGTTTTTCGGATATGTGCCGTAAAATAGGTATTATACCCGGAGGCAAAATGATGGAAAACAGATTAGTCCATGCAGATGAAAAAATGGCGGAAAAGCTGCATATTAAGCCAAATGAAAAGGTAATTTCCATTGTGCGGGTCAGACTGGCTGACGGAGAGCCCGTTGCAATTGAACGAAATTATTTTACTATAAAATATGCCGTTTTGATAAATGAAGTATTTGATAATAACTCACTTTTTGAATTTTTGAAAGAAAAAATGGATGTAACCGTGAGTTATTCCGAAAGAAGTGTGGATATACATTGTGCAAACAAAACGGAGGCCGGTTTGTTAAAAACAAATGAAAAAGCACCTATGCTGCATATTGAGAGTGTGGCTTACGACAGCATGAAAGAACCGGTATATGTAGGTGAGCAAATAATCAACAGTGATAAATTTACCTTATATTTATGAAACATAAAGGGTAAAAAAGTCCGGAATCTGCCGGTTGCTGTCTGTTAAGCAACGGCGGAACCGGGCTTTTTATACGTTACTATTTCAGGCGGCTTAGAGCGTGTTTGAAAAATCATCGCACCGTTCTGACCGCCCCAAATTGCTCCTTGCCTCCCACAAAGTGGAGCATCCAGCCCGGCACAAGCATTTTTCAAACACGCTCTAAGAGTTAAATTTATTTCGTCAGACCAGGTGCTGCCTGTTAACCTTACTGCGGCGAAAAGTGCAGTTTGTAGGTAGGAGTAATCATAAGTTCCGGCTTCCGCCAATAATTTCAGAATAATTTTTATAAAAAATACTTGACATAGTTTTCTCCTTGCTGTAAAGTCAGTATATAATATTATATACTGACTTTACAGCAGTACAAATTATTTGTGATAAAATAGTCGCGATTAAAGATAAATTAACCTTAATGGCTCCGATACAATGATGTATAAAGCGAAAAGTGCTTTATACGTTTTTTTATTTAATGGGAAATTACATCCTATATGATAAAAATACGACCTTTAGGATGTGCACATCGGCGAAAAGGAGTGTGTCGCAGAGCGGCCGTACTCGGCGCTGTTCACATTTTTGTTAGATTTATTGCGATAAACTAAAATAGTACTCTAAAAAACGGGACTTATGACGAAAGGATAAAAGCATGCAAGAAGAAATAAAGGATGAGGCGGACGAAACGATAACGCAAAAAACACAGACGGTTGCTGAATTATTAATTAAATGCCTGGAACAGGAAGGAGTTGAATATATTTTTGGAATTCCGGGAGAAGAAAATCTTGCTGTCATGAACGCAATCGAAAAATCCTCGATAAAATTTATTACTACCAGGCATGAACAAGGTGCAGCATTTATGGCCGACGTTTATGGAAGGCTGACAGGTAAAGCAGGTGTCTGCTTATCTACCCTAGGACCCGGTGCGACAAATCTGGTTACAGGTGTTGCCGATGCCCATTCGGACGGTGCACCGCTGATTGCACTGACAGGACAGGTCGGAACAGACCGAATGCATATCACATCACATCAGTTTCTGGATTTATGTAAGATGTTTGAACCTATAACAAAAAGAGTAAAGATGATTGTAGATCCAAGCACTGTTAACGAGATAGTCAGAATTGCCTTTAAATATGCTGAAAGTGAAAAACCCGGCGCCTGCCACATTGATCTTCCGGTTAATGTTGCAAGCATGGATGCAGGAAATGAGAGGCCATTAATTAAGAAAAACAGTACTAAGGAATATGCAGAAGGGGATTCTATTGAAAAAGCGGCAGATCAGATATTTATGGCAGAAAGGCCTGCTGTTTTAGTGGGAAGCGGTGCAATACGGGGCAAAGCCAGTGAAGCTTTAACAGCTCTGGTCACTGCTCTGCATATCCCAACTGTTGCTACCATGATGTCAAAGGGGGCGGTTCCCTGTGATAATCCATATGCATTAGGGACAATCGGAATACCCCAAAAAGATTATCCCAATAAGATAATTGAGCATGCGGATCTGATTATTGCAGTAGGGTATGATATTGTTGAGTATGCACCTGTAAAATGGAATGGAGAAAATAAGACTAAAATAATACATATTGATACACGGCCCGCTCACATAAATAAGCTGTATCAGCCTGTCGTTGAAGTTATCGGAGATATATCAGATTCGTTACATAGAATCAGGAGGAGAACGTTAAAGCCTAAAAATTATGAATATGCACAAAGAATACAAAAAAAGATGCATGAGGAGGCTGCCGGCTATGCCGATAATTCCTCCTTTCCCATGAAGCCCCAGAAGGTTTTATGGGATGTGCGTAAGGTCATGGGAGAAGACGATATCCTTATTTCTGATGTCGGGGCCCATAAAATGTGGATTGCACGTCACTATCATTGCTATAAACCAAATACCTGTATTATATCCAATGGTTTTGCTACAATGGGAATTGGTGTTCCGGGAGCAATTTCAGCCAAGCTGATTCATCCGGATAAGAAGGTACTGACAATAACCGGAGACGGCGGTTTTATGATGAATAGCCAGGAACTTGAAACTGCATTAAGAATCGGAACACCTATCGTCGTATTAATATTTAATGACAGCCATTATGGTTTAATCAAATGGAAACAGATGGATAAGTTCGGACATTCCTGTTATGTGGATTTCACAAATCCGGATTTTGTAAAATATGCTGAAAGCATGGGAGCAAAGGGGTATCGCATTGAAAAGGCGGAGGAGCTGATACCAACCTTGGAAGAAGCCTTTTTAAATACGGTACCCTCAGTCATTGACTGCCCTATTGATTATAGCGAAAATGAAAAGCTGACAAAACATCTTGAAAAAATATATCGTGAGAACTGAGGTGGAGGACATAAAATGTAAAAGTGCTATTGACTCAAATTGAAAAATGGTATAATATGGAATGAATTTTTGCTAACAAATTATGTAAAAAAAAATATTTTATTTTGCAGCATTTTCATTCTTATTTGGCGACACTTTAATGGGAATGGGCAGACAGTTAATTGTTTGGTTTTTTGCGGCGTTAGCAGCGAGTTTACCGGGACATTAATGAAAGAAGACAATAAAATATGTGAATGTGTTAAAATATCTTGCAGGTGAAGGTTCTGGAAGCGGAATGGGACTAATGTATATTTATACAGGGATTATTGGTTTTATCTGTTACATTATATTGTATTTCAACAAAGATATACAAAGACTTAGAAAGGAATAACCACTTCAGGCTTCTTTGCTGATGTCGGTCATCTGATTGAAAACGTAGCGTATTTGGAATTGCCCCGTAGCGGCGGAAAGCCAACATTATTCCCCCCTGTTTGTGTATCGACGATACAAAAACAGGGGGGATTTTTATCAGAATACTATAATATTTTCAGTGAGAAAAGAAAAATAAAAATTTTATGGAAAAACATGATAATAATATCTTGCATTTCTGCAATTAGCACCTTAAAATATAACTAGCGGAGGATGATTTTTATCTTCCGATAAAAGGCGGTGTTTTTTACCGCCGTGCATATAACTTGTAAGGAGATGATTCCATGACGGTTCAGGAGATTGTTAAAAAACAAAGGGAATACTTTAATACCGGAATAACCAAGTCCGTTCCATTTCGTATGAATGCATTAAAGAAACTAAGGATTGCGATCCTAATCAATGAATCCAGGATTTTTACCGCACTTAAGAAGGATTTAAATAAATCGGAATTGGAAAGCTATATGACAGAGATCGGTTTGGTCATGGAGGAAATAAAGATGCTTATCAAGCAAACTCCAAAGTGGGCGGCCGCCGGGTATGTCAGGACCCCTCTCGCCCAATTTGCCGCAAGAAGCTTTGTTATACCGGAACCTTACGGTGTGGTGTTAGTCATGTCACCCTGGAACTATCCTTTCCAGTTAAGTATAGCACCCCTTGTCGGGGCCATGGCGGCCGGAAACTGTGTCATTCTAAAGCCTTCCGCCTATGCGCCTTATGTATCCCAGGTAATGGCAGATATCCTTTCGGAATGTTTTCCGGCAAAGTATATTACGGTTATCCAGGGCGGCAGACAGGAAAATCAGGAATTACTGGAACAGAAATTTGATTATATTTTCTTTACCGGCGGTATGAAAGTTGGGAAGCTGGTTATGGAAAAAGCGGCAAAACACTTAACTCCGGTCAGTTTGGAGCTTGGGGGGAAAAGCCCCTGCATCGTTGACAAAACCGCTGATTTAAAACTGGCGGCAAAAAGAATTGCATTCGGTAAGTTTTTAAATTCCGGACAGACCTGTGTGGCGCCGGATTATTTATACGTTCATGAAGATGTAAAAGATAAATTAGTAAAATATTTAAAATGGTATATTCAGGAGTTCTTTGGAGCCAATCCTTTAGAGAATCCAAACTATCCTAAAATCATAAATGAAAAACATTATAAACGTATTATGGGACTGCTGGAAGGGGAAACAATCCTGACAGGCGGTTATGGACGCAATAGAAGTTATGGCGGGAATCCCGGCTCCGGCAATAAGGAAAACGGCGCCCGCAGCAAGGCTGGTGGCAACGGTAATGCCGGCAGTAGAAGTATTGTTGGCAGTAGCGGTAATGATAATAACCGTGGCACGGATGCGTATTGGATCGCCCCCACCCTGCTTGATCATGTTACTCCGGATTCCAGGGTAATGCAGGAAGAAATATTCGGCCCCGTACTGCCCATTATGACTTACAGACGCATAGCGGAAGTGGCCGAGTATGTGAACGGTAGTCCGAAGCCTCTGGCTTTATATCTGTTTACAACGGATAATAGGGTGGAAAAATATATCCTGAAAAATATATCCTTCGGCGGCGGGTGTATCAATGACACTGTTATTCACTTGTCTAATCCCTATATGGGTTTCGGCGGAGTGGGAGAGAGCGGTATGGGAAGTTACCATGGCAAATACAGCTTTGATACCTTCAGCCATAAGAAAAGCATTATAAAAAAGGCAAATTGGATAGACCTTCCAATGCGGTATCCCCCCTATACCAGAGTAAAAGAAAAACTGGTCCGGTTTCTTTTGGGATAACGGGGCGGATATGTAACTAATAGTTCATAAAGATAATAAAATTAGCAGACTTATGCAGAAAGGAGGGAGACATATGGAATTTAAACATGACGGCAATCGGATCTATCTGGAAAACGGGGAAGGCAAAATGGTTGCGGAGGTAACCTTTCCGAATGTTGCAGAGAATGTAGTAAACATAAACCATACCTTTGTGGATGATTCCCTTAGGGGTCAGGGAATTGCAGGCAAGTTGATGGAAGAGGTCGTGAAACGTCTGAAAGCAGAGAATAAGAAGGCACGTTTAACCTGTTCTTATGCAATTATGTGGTTTGAGAAAAATAAACAATACAGGGATCTTATGGAAGATAAGTAATAACCAGGATACCGTCTTGTGAACAGGAGAAAGTATGAATATACAAATATTTGGAAAATCGAAATGCTTTGATACAAAAAAAGCGGAACGTTATTTTAAAGAAAGAAGAATTAAATATCAGCTTATCGATTTAAGAAAATACGGAATGAGCCTTGGAGAATATAAAAGCGTGAAAGCCGCGGTTGGCGGTATGAATAAGCTCATGGATGAAAAATCCAGGGAATATGAAGAAAATTTTATAAAATTCTTATCCGATGATAATGATAAGGAAGAAAAGCTCCTGGAGCATCCCGGAATGTTCCAGACTCCTGTTGTCAGAAACGGGAAACAGGCTACTGTGGGATATCAGCCGGATATCTGGAAGGATTGGGTTTAATGAATGATTATCAATCTTGAATATTATAAAATATTCTATTACGTTGCAAAATCCGCTAGTTTTACGAAAGCAGCGGAAAAATTATGTATTTCACAGCCTGCGGTTAGCCAGGGAATTAAGCTTTTAGAAACCAGTTTAGGCAGCGATTTGTTTATCCGTACCCAGAAAGGAGTTAAACTTACACCGGAGGGCAGGGTTTTATACTCTTATATAGAGCGGGGTTACGAAACCATTCTGTTAGGAGAAACCAAATTCAAAAAAATGATTGATCTGGAAAATGGTGAAATCCGCATTGGCGCCAGTGATATGACACTTCAGTTTTACCTGCTTTCCTTTCTGGAAGCTTTCCATATGAAATATCCAGGAATTAAAGTCACGGTAACCAATGCGCCGACACCGGAGACCTTGGAATACCTGTATGAAGGAAAGATTGATTTTGGGGTTGTTAGCGCGCCTTTTCTGGCAAAGCCTGAAATTATTTCAAGGAAAGTTAAAGAAATACAGGATGTATTTGTGGCCGGCAGCAGGTTCGCTTCCTTAAAAGACAAGATTCTGGAGTTTGGGGATTTAGAAAAGCTTCCCATTATCTGTCTTGAACGGAATACCAGTACCAGAATGTATATTGATGAATTTTTAAGAAATAACGGTGTTGTATTAAAACCGGAGTTCGAATTGGCTACCAGCGACATGATCGTGCAGTTTACCTTAAGAAATTTAGGTATTGGCGCTGTGGTGGGAAACTTTGCGGAAAAATTTATAATTTCCGGGGAACTTTTTGAACTTAAGTTTCGAAAACAGATTCCGACCAGGAATTTCTGCATAATTACCAGCGATAAAAACCCTGTTTCCACCGCCGCGAGGGAGCTGCTGGATATGATGAATGAGTAAAGTCTGAAAAAATATAGATAAAAAAGACGAAAACGGCAGCCAATGTCTTCGATCACATCATGGCCGATAGCAGGTTATTCAGGAAAGAAATGTGGCAGAAACTCTTTAGGAGAAATTGCATTTACCGGTGAATTTATAAAATCCTTTACATTACGTGTAATGATATAATCAGCTTTAACGCGTTTTGCACAATGTGCAAGAAGAGCATCTTCAAAATCATTCATAGGCAAAGCAAGGGCTTTGATGCAATTAACCTTTGTAACGTCAATAACTTCCAGAATATCGATTAAACTGAGCAACGCGTTTTTGACGGCCTGATGGTTTTGAAGATGCTTTTTATCTTCCCATAAGCTATATTACAGGAACAAAAAGCATGTTCCTGTAATCAGATGGACGGCGGTAAAAAACACCGCCTTTTATGGGAAGATAAAAAGCATCTTCCCATAAGCTATATTACAGGAACAAAAAGCATGTTTCTGTAATCAGATGGACGGCGGTAAAAAGCAGCGCCTTTTATGGAAAGATAAAAGCATCTTTCCATAAGCTATATTCGTGCAATTCTGGTAGCATGCGCGGCATTGATAACGGCCTGGGCAACCACTTTTCCGATTCGTTTATCAAGGGCGTCGGGAAGTATGTAATCCGCAGTTAACTCTTTATCTGAAACAAGATTGGCGATTGCATAAGAGGTTGCCACTTTCATTTCCTCGTTTATCGTAGTGGCCCGGCAGTCCAGCGCGCCGCGGAAAATACCCGGGAATGCAAGCACGTTATTAATTTGATTGGGGAAGTCCGAACGTCCGGTTCCCACAACACGCGCGCCTGCCGCTTTGGCAATATCCGGCATAATTTCCGGTGTGGGATTTGCCATGGCAAAAATAATTGGGTCGGAAGCCATGGATTTTATCATATCCGCATTTACGATACCCGGTGCCGATACTCCTATAAAAACATCGGAATCTTTCATGGCATCTGCCAGAAAGCCGTTCTGATGAGTGAGGTTTGATAACTTTGCCAGATCGGCCTGAGCGGGGTTCAGTTCCTTCATACCGTCGCAGATAATACCGAAGCGGTCAACCATTGTAAGATTTTTAAGGCCCAGATTCAGCAGATGTTTTGCAATTGCAATGCCTGCGGAACCTGCGCCGTTGATTACTATCTTAACTGTGCCCATATCTTTTTTCACGATTTTAAGCGCGTTGATTAATGCCGCCGCCACAACAATTGCGGTGCCATGCTGGTCGTCATGGAATACGGGAATATCACAAAGTTCCTTAAGCTTTTGCTCCACCTCAAAACAACGGGGGGCGGAAATATCCTCAAGATTGATGCCTCCGAAGCTGCCGGATATTAAATAGATGGAGCGGACTAATTCATCCACATTTTTCGTGCGCATACAAATTGGAAATGCATCCACACCTGCAAATTCTTTGAAGAGGGCACATTTACCTTCCATTACAGGCATACCGGCTTCAGGGCCGATATCGCCAAGTCCCAATACCGCCGTCCCGTCGGTGATGACTGCGACAAGATTGCTGCGGCGGGTTAATTCAAAGGATTTATTATAATCCTTTTGTATTTCCAGGCAGGGTTCCGCAACACCGGGCGTATAAGCAAGTGAGAGGTCATCGCGCGTATTGATCTGCACCCGGGATATAACCTCAATTTTACCTTTCCATTTATAATGTTCTTCCAGGGAACGTTGTCTTATATCCATAATAATATTACCTCCTATTCAAACGGAAAATGATATCTAGTCAAACCTAATTCATCCCGTATTTTTATAAGTTCTTTTTGTACTGCTTCATTAATAGGTACGCCGCTGTCCTTACGTTGCTGCCATACCAGGTATTCTTTTTCGCCCGCTGTGTAAATATGATCTTTGCCAGGCGCCTTGGTCGAGCTGCGAAGTTCACGTAATATGTCGCCGCAGGTCTTCTTAAAGGCTTCAAGACCCATAAAAGCTTCCGTATCAATCGCGATGAAGAAATGTCCAAGATGATAGGGAACTTTTCCCCCGTTTTTCCCGATACCGGTTAATGCCTGCAGGAAATTGCCCTGCTGCAAGGCGGCGGAAAGAATTTCAACTACGGTGGCATAGCCGTACCCCTTGTATCCCGCCAGATCTTCTCCGATTCCGCCAAGAGGAGCAAGCGCCGCATTTCCGGTATTTAGATCGGATAAAATCTGATCCGAGTCGGTTTTTGTTTGTCCGTCGCGTCCAATAACCATACCGGCAGGCGTAGGTTTACCGACACGGGAATAATATTCGATACGGCCCCGTTGTGTTATTGAGGTGGCACAGTCGAGTACAAATGGAAATTCTTCGTCAGTGGGCATGCCGAAAGTAAGAGGATTTGTACCCAGCATATTTTCCACGCCGAAAGTGGGAGCGATAGAAGGTCTGGCATTTGTGCCGGTAATCCCGATACAGCCCGCCTTGGTGGCCATTGTGGCATAATAGCCCGCAATGCCGTAATGGGTGGAGTTACGTGCAACGACCATACCCATCCCGTATTTTTTTGCTTTTTCAATTGCCATATTCATGGATTTAACGCCGATTACCTGTCCCATACCGTCGTGTCCGTCCACAACTGCGGTTGTAGGGGTCTCTTTAATGATTTCATAGTTTGTAACCGGATTCTGGATGCCGGCTTTAATGCGGTCCAAATAGATTGGTTTAAAACGATTTACACCATGTGACTCAATTCCACGTTTGTCAGACTCGAGCAGCACGTCCGCACAGATTTTCGCGTCTTCCTCGGAAATTCCATATCCTTTAAAAGCATCTACTACAAAATTTGTAATAGTTTTCCAATCAACAATGTTAGATTTTGTACTCATAACAATTTCCTCCTGCAATTATAATTTTAAACAGAAAAAAAGCGACACCAAATAATGGCAGTCGCTTTTCTCCCGGTCACAGAGCTACTGTGTATAATCTCATTATATACAGACTTTTACTAAAAGTCAATAAACTTTTACATTTACCAGCGTGCAGGGTAAGCTGGTTTGCAAAAGGGTAGATTCCTCCGAATTCCCAGTATAATCAATTATATAAAATATTGCAAGTCTGAATTATTATAAGTTTTTTATGCTGTTGTATAATCTAAAAAAAGTTAAATATAATAACCTAAAAAGCTAAATATATACTTGACACCGTAACTATACAGCTGTATAATAACAGCGTCAAGTATATATATTTTTTGAATATGAAGGAGAATTATTATGAAAGATACTATGAAACGTCTAGGGGATGCGGAACTTGAAATAATGTTGATTATATGGGAAGCTGACGGGCCGGTTACTTCAACCTTTATTTCGGAAAAGCTTGAGGGTAAACGGAAATGGGCATTGTCAACACTTATGACTGTTCTTTCAAGATTAGCTGATAGAGGATTTCTTAAATGTGAGAAGGTTGATCGTAATTACTATTTCGCTTTAATTTCAGAAAGGGAATATAAGGTGAAAGAAAGCAGCTCTATCTTGGAAAAACTTTATGGAAACTCAGTCAACAACCTTGTGACCACCTTGTATAGTGGTAAAGTGATTAGCAGCAGTGACTTAGCAGAACTAAAAAAGCTTATTGATGAAATTTCAAGTAAAGGGGATGAATGACCATGCTTCGAATAATCTTTATCACAATGATTGGAAAATCTATAGCAACTAGCATCGTAATCTTAGTGTTAAAGCTGCTGTCACCAATTCTGAATAAGAAATATTTTACTAAATGGAAATATTATATATGGTTTATTATTGCATTACACTTAATTATCCCTATACAGTTATCTTCGATACAAAAGCCTATCGAAATAGGAATCCCTAATATCCAACTTTCAACAGTACAAGAAATGAGTTTTAACAGGAATTATAATTCGAGCAATGAGAATAGTCTTAATGTAGTAAATGCTCAGAAAAATCCTGTTATGGTTATCGACCTTCTGATTGCATTATGGTTGACGGGCGGCATTATTTTTCTTTTATATCACTTACTTACTTATCATTTTCAAAGAAAAGAATTGCTTCGTTGGCATCGTCCGTTAACATCCATACGAGTTAAAGACAGTATTGAAAAAATATGTGGCAATAGGCATATTAAAAACCGTTTTAATGTGATACTCAGTGAAAAAGCTTCAAGCCCGATGATGATTGGCTTTTTTACTCAATATCTGGTTCTTCCAACTGAGAATTATACTGAAGGCGAATTGAACTTCATTTTGAAACACGAGCTGACACATCTTAGACGTCATGATTTATGGTATAAATTGATTTTATTAATTGCCAATACTATACACTGGTTTAATCCAATTATATACATTATGAAGAATGAAGCAAGCGCAGACATGGAATTTTCCTGTGACGATGAAGTGATAAAGGGCGCATCAATGAATGAACGGAAGGCATATGCGGAGACTGTTTTAACTTCAATTCAACATTCATTAATACAAAAAAATAATTTGAGTACATATTTTTATGGAGGTGCAAAATCAATGAAAGAAAGAATTAAAAATATCTTTTTATTTAAAAAGAAACGTACTGGTATAGCAGCGTTTATCGCTGTGGTGCTTTTAATTGTTGTTTCGGGTTCAATTATAGCTCTGGCGTTAAACAATACACCTTTGGATTATGTAATTCGCGGAGCAACTTTACTTGAAGATGAAGATTGGTATAATAAGGGTGAAAAAATAGCAAATGGTACCAAGGCAAGCCCTTCATCGTCTATCCAAGATATTGCCAATATCCCTTTATCAAGTAATATTTTGAGTAATGTAGAATTAGAAGACCTGTTTGCAGTTACCGTTACAAATGTTGCAACTGAAAAAAATGAAAGTTATTATACTGTACCAAACATTATTACCAACTCTGCCGACATGGCAATTTATACTCAGCCTGATGGCAGTGGATGGTATTTAGAAAAAGGACAGACAATTAAATTCTCATTTGTGCTTGATTTGGAAACCGTTGCGACAGCAGGTAAAAATGGCGGTGTCGTAGCAATTGGATATGTATTAAATGGTACGATGTATGAAGTACAGTCTGTTAAGGGAAAAGAGTTCTCTGCCAAAATAACTGCTGAAGCTGATGGAGAATACTTTTTGTATACTACAAATCTAGTTTCCGGTTATCAGATTATTCAAGATGGGGTAATTGCAATTGAATAATCATATATTGGTGCTTACAAATTCATTAAAATGTCAGTCAATACATTAGATTCAAATAAATTAGCAGAAAGTGGTTGACAATCATGTTATAAAGTTGTGTAATTTTATTATACAGCTGTACAATAAAATTATGGCGGTACTTATCATAGGATTGGCTGGCAGAAATAAGAGTTTTATTTATTTCTTCTATTTGCTTATTTAAATCAGCGTTTTCATCAGTCAAAAATTTAGCCTTATCAGTTGATTCCTGTTTTAATTGCTTGGCAATATTAAATTGTTCTTGTAAGTCTCTAATCGTCTCATTTTTCGATTTTAGCATTACATCAAATTCTGTTCTCACTGTCTTTTTCTTTAGAAATGGAACCGTGTTTTAGATTTATACCAATCACTATCCCCCTCCTTATATAGATAAAAAAAGAGCTGCAATTACAGCTCTTAAACAACTTCTATCACATTAATATTTCTTTGATTTCCTTTAATTCTTTTAAATTGCAACCAAGTTGCTTCATAACATCAGCATCTGCTAAGCCTTCATTTAAAAGTTTCTTCGCCAATTTTAACGTTTGTTTCAATGTTTCTTTGCCTTTTTCCATGCCTTTTTCTTCGGCTTCTTCTCTTTGAACTGCTATATCAGTGTTGTAATCATATTCAGCTTTTAGCATACTTAGCACCTCGCTTCCTTTCCTTTTTAAATAATCAGCCAAAATATTGTGATTTATGCAATAATTTATAGCATCTTTAAATGATTCCAAATTGCCTGCCGTCTTTAGCTCACCAACTTTACTGATAAATTGCATATATTCCTTTAAGATAGGACAATTAGCCAATATTTCATGCTGCTCCTTTAAATTAATATTAATTACTTTAACGATTAAATCTAATGTTATAGACTCTGGTTTTTCCTTATAAGCATCAGACAGTTTTAAAACTTTTTCTTTGGGGTAAGGTTCTTTTCCATTATAAAAAACATAAAACTCCGAATTGGGTATTTTTACCATGTTCTTTTTATACCTGTCTCTTATAGGAACCAACTGCTCATATGCCCTACCAATATACATAAGATTTCTTAACGGCATATTTTCATTTATAGTACTCTGATGTTCAGTAAATATTAATAACTTATCTTCTATATTTAAAGCAACATCATTCTTAAAATTCATGTATAAAACATCATCAATTTTGATTTTGCGTATACTTATTTCACCTTCTTCATAATGAGTTCCATACAAAGCATTAAAAAGTGACAAAGCATTCTCTTCAGCTTCTATGTCCTCACTAAATAAATCTACGAATACACTGTCTTTGTATTTACGATTTTCCTTGGCATTAATATCCATTAGTTACCTCCTACTTTCTCTTTAAACTTGTTTTATATAATCAAGAAAGAGAAAATAGTTAGGACCTGATTCTACCTCTTGTTGATTTTTGAGGGATTATCGCCCCATTCTACCTTTACAATAAACACCTGCAATAGGTTTTAGATACACGTATATTCTGTAAAATATACATATTGTTAATATTTTTATAACTTTATTATAGCATTTAATGACCTATTCGTCAAGATTTGAAGGTATACTTGAGTTTCCGCAGATTTATCCACAAAGCCCCGATTTCATCCGCCTTGTTATAAACAACTTTCAAAAATTGCCCAAAATATAAGGAATTCTATCTCTTTTTGATGTAAAGTTAAGCTACCAAACAAAAATCTCACTAAACAAAAAGAGAAAGGAATTCCCTATGGCTAATTTTACATCAAACACTTATACTTTGAAAAGAAAAATTCTTACATTTGCAAATAAAATTTCATGCAGCCTTCCAAAACCGGAACGCAAATTCATTGCTGATATCACTTATGGTATTGCTCGCATCTGGCAGTTGCCTTCTCACTGACGTTGTTGACCAGCTTCATGAATCTTCTAAAAAGATTAACATCGTTGACCGTCTCTCAAAGTATTTGAACAATGGTACTCCTGCCCTAGCTGCCAAGTCATACTTAAATACTGTTAAGCTTTAGGTCCCAACGGAACCGGTTATTCATATTGATGACAGCGATGTGGTAAAACCGGATGGTTATAAGTTTGAAGCTCTTGGCCTCGTTCGCGATGGTTCTGAAAGTACCAGCACAAAAAACGTGTTTAAAAAAGGCTACCTTATCACAGAAGCATGCGTACTTACTACCAATCAGCATCCAGTCAGCATTTTTTCAAGGATTCATTCCTCTGCTGAAAACGATTATTCTTCTGCAAATACCATCACCTTTGATGCCATACAGCAAGGGGCAGCTCTTTTTGGTAAAGCCACCTTTGTTATGGATAGAGGTTACGATGACAATAAAATGTTTTTGAAACTGGATGAGCTGAAACAAGATTATGTCATTCGTCTTACTGCCAAACGCAGACTGCTTTACCACAATAAATGGACTATGGCTACGGAACTGCGGAAACGCAGAAAAGGCAAGGTAAAGATGAAGCTTTTTTATAAAGGGAAAGAACAGGACGCATACTTTTCCCATGTAAAAGTTCAGATTACCGCTTCCAGAAAAGATATTTATCTGGTTCTTGTCTATGGCATTACAGAACATCCAATGATGCTGGCAACAAAGAAATCAAATCCAAGGAGGATGTTATCAAGGTTGCAAAACTTTATTTTTCCAGATGGCGCATAATGCTGATATCAGCATTATGCGCCTTATGCCGACATTTTTTTAATGCCGATATTATTTAAAAATCTTATATTTACTGATGATTATTATTAAAAATATCGGCATTATTCTTTATCATGTAATTACATAATACATGATAAGGAGGTCGAGCAAATGAGACAAGTAACACAACTAAAACCGCTGATTGAAGAATTACTCGTTGAAATCCGAAGGTATGGAATCAAAGAAGTCAGCATGGAACAATACCAGACAGTCTGTAACAGAATTCTAAAGCAATCTACTAGGGAAGGGGCTGAAGTTTATTCACATGAATTGATGCATAAATTTTTAAAAACAGAAGAAATGCGATGCACCAACAAGGAAATTTGCCCTGAGTATCTCAGGTTTCAAAAACGTGTTGTCAGAATGCTAAATTCACTGGCCGACACAGGCAAAGTGAGAACCCAGTGGATGACTATGCAGTTCCATCACTGTTGGAAAGCAAGCGGCCTGATAAAACATGGTAATCCACGCCCCTATGATCTACGTCATGCCTTTGCCAGTCGAAATCTGATGCGGTGGATAGATAACGGGAATGATATAACAGCATTACTGCCATTTCTCAGTACATATATGGGACATTCTGAGATAAAAAGTACCTTGTACTGTGTACATCTTCTGCCTGAAAGGATTAGAAAATCGTCAGGAATAGATTGGACACGGCTTCTAAACATCTATGGGGAAGAAGGTGTGACGGTTGAAAAATAAGCTAAAAGATCCGGAACTGTACAAGACAATAAAAAATTTTCTGACTTCTTATCTTCCTATTGTGAAAAAGAAAAGTCCGCATACAGTCAGTTCATATCAAGATGCCTTGAATCTTTATCTCCGATTCATAACTGAGGAGTACCATATCAGACTTCGAAATGTGGCGACAACAGATTTCTGTCAGGAAAAGATAGTTGCATTTCTTGAATGGTTAAAGAAGGTAAGAAAGAATGAAGCAACAACAATCAATCAGCGATTGTCGCACATAAAAGGGTTCTGCAAATATTTAAAGAAAAACGATGTGTTGTCTTTTGTTTCTTATGAGGAAATGTGATATTTCCGAAATGAAAGATACACGTGTTCCAGAATTCCTATGGCTTAGTAACGAAGAAGTAAAACTCATACTTAAGCAACCCGATACGAACAAGAAGACTGGCATTCGGGATAGATTTTTCCTTGCGCTGCTTTATGAGAGTGGATGTCGAGATGATGAAATACTTCACTTGCGGGTCAAGGATTTTCGAATTAATAAAGAAGGCGAGCCTGATGTTCATATATATGGTAAAGGGAACAAACATCGATGCACGCCCATATCAAAGAATATAATGTCCTACTATGATGAATA
>JAATFT010000060.1 GCA_015655075.1 Clostridiales bacterium
ATGCAGGTGGACGGTGCACAACGTTATGTGGCAAGTAATTACAATAAAGGTACCATGATTGTAAATGATTCATATCTGGTATCTACAGGTAATGCTAATGGCAAAACAGGAAAAATCAGCCTGCCTTTTTCCAACGAGGCTTTACTTATATCAGGTGCTGCCCGTACTAATTTTTCCATTGGTTCAAGTAAAACCTACTACTACAACTCTGCCGTCATTGCCGAAGGCTGGGCAGCTCTGTCAACAGACTCTGCCACAGACTCAGGTCTTGACCTCTACGCTTACAATACAAATGCAAAGGCTCTAAACGGTGGTTATGGAACTTATGCTGATACTAACTGCCGTGTATGGCTCTACGGCAGTAACCTCAATTCCGCTGAAATCGGAGGAATAATCTCAAAGAACGGTAAAATTACTGTAGCAGATGGCGGTTCAGCCGACTTAAGCGTAACACAATACAACACCGGCCAAACTACAAAAGAAGGCACAACTGTTACCGGTGGCCGTAATGCTTTTATGCTCCATACGCCGGATATGATGGGTTCGGGTCTCAGTGCAGCTGACTGTGGTACGTTAAATGTATCCGACAGTACATTGGTCACCAGTAAAGATTTGAAGAGTACTTTTGACTATTCCGGCTATAGCAGTGCTGTTAAGGCTTATGTAGACTACGTAAGCGGTGATGATATCCTGGTAAAGAGTACAAGTGCAGATATCACATTAGATAATACAACCATGGAATCCTATAACGGTGTATTGGTTCATTCTGTACTTAACAGTGATGGTTCAGGCAATTTCCTGAAAGAGGGAGATAACGCTTCAGTTAAGCCGATCTCTGTATCAATGAGTAACATGAATGCAGAGGGCAATATTGTCCATGAAGATTATCAACGTAACATGGAAGTGAACCTTGCCAAAACTGTACTTAAGGGTGACATAGTACAGAATACCTATGATAGTTGGATGACTCTTTGGGCAGATAAAGGAGTTACTACGGCCAATTGGTTACCTGACAGTAGCTGGACTGGAAATAACAGTCTTTCAGTGACTGTAAAAGGCGATTCTACTTGGACTGTAGCTAAAAAATCAACTTTAAGCAGCCTTATAATTGAAGAGGGTGCTATTGTCAACGCAGATGATGGTTGTTTTGTAGAAATGACCGTAGATGGTGTAAAAACAGATATTGTCCCTGGTACATACACAGGAAATATAATTCTTACGACGGTTTCTAAAACACTTAATTATTTCGATAAAATACAAATTACCGGTTTTACCGATCACAGCATAACAATTAACGGAGAAACCTATAATTACGGCGGTCTCCTTACTATGACGGTTGACTCTGCAGAGACGCCAATTAATACTGGCACTTTCAACGGTGAGAATATTGTTATCACCTGTACGGAAGACATTGGAGACATCGCCAGTGAATCGTCACGCGGCGACGAGGATTATCGTACAGCACTATACATAAGTACAGATGGAATTGTGCAGGAAAAATCTGTTGTTTCAGCAATTAATAAAGGTATTTATTCCGATACAGTGGCTGAGGGTATTAATGTAAACTCCACTAGTGACAGCTTCAGCGGAATCATGGTTGTTGGCAGTTTGAACGCTTCTGCCGGTGGTGACGGACCTGGAGGTGGCGAACCTTTAGGCGGGACACTTCCGGAAATGTCAGTTTCTACTGATTCAACAGATACAGCAAAACTGGTGGAAAGTACTGAAACTGCGGAAGAGACTAAGACTGCAACCTATGCAGTCAGGAATTCTACATTTAATTTTCTAACTCAAAGCGATGGAAGCAATGTAAGTGACTTCACTGGCTACGGATCTACTTTGTCAGCAATTGGCAACGCTCGCCTTAATGTTGAAAATGTCAGTATACATACAAAAGGCGTTGCAAAGGCTGCGATTTATGCGGATGACAACGCTGATATAATTGTAAATAAATCTTCCGTATTTGTTGAAGGCGGGAAGCTGTATGAAGGCTATCAAAACACGGCAAACACAGCAGTAATGGTTGCCCCGCCGTGGGTACTGGGTATCACAGGCAACGCACGTGGCTCTAACATGCTGGGTTCTTATTCCACCACAACCTTGATTGATTCAGATATTGCATCAACTGCGTGGGGAGCCTTGTCTACAGACGGTTGCAATAATGTAGTTTTGACAACAATAAATTCAATGATTAAAAACACAACTCCAGATGGCTATGGAACCTATGCTATAGGTAATGCAAAGGAATATTTCTACGGTACGAGCTTTGATGTTGGTACTTATCCTGTTATTATAACCGGTGGTTATGCACTTTTTACATCCTATACAGGTGGTCAGAACATTAACATTAATAAGGATGATGCCGGAGAAGATAATAGTCTCTTTGCAGACGGTCTTGCCGGCACCAGCGTAGACACAGTTTCAAGCGAAGATATTATATCCGGAGAACCGATAAATACAGAGGTGAATTCACAGTTCGGCGTTATGTGGCATGGCGACGGTACAGCTATACTTGAAAAGGACACGGTGTTCAATACAAAGAATGCAGCATTCCTAATAAAGAACGGTACAGTTGACATAAAAGTTGACAATTCTAAAATCAATGTTGAGGATGGCGTTATTCTCCAAATGATGGATAATGACGATAGCACAGTCGGCATGAGCGAAGAAGGAAATATGGTGTTTAATACGACATTCGCAGAAGCTGAGGGTTTCCCGGCAAAAGATACTAATACAACCGGAAGCATTACTGTTACCGCAAACTTTACAAACATTGATTTAATGGGTAATATGTATAATGCAACAGGCTATGTAGGCAAAGCAAAGGGCATGAGTATTACTCTGGGTGAGGGTGCAAAACTTACCGGGGCTATTAGTTCGGCAACTGCCGAGCATGTTTGGATGGAACTTGACGAGAGGTCCGGACGCTACGAATACATGCTGGATGAAAAAGGGGATTATATTCAGGCAACTAACTTTACTATTGATGAATACTATAATCTGGGACATGTTGTCAATAAAGCCTGGTACAATGGAGGAAATGACGCATATGTGACTTTAGAAGATGGAGCGGTGTGGACCGTAACAGACACATCCTTACTAAGCGGTCTTACCATTACAGATGGTACAGTCACAGCTCCTCAAGGATATAAAGTTATTATGACGGTAGATGGGAAAGAGATGCCGATTTCTACAGGTACATATACCGGCAAGATTGTTATTTCAATTGCGCTGGAAGGATAATATTATTTATAAAGTAAACTATTTTCTTACAGATTATCAATATTCTTATATGATGACCAAAGGTAGTGGAGGAACAGTAAAGACATCGAAGTAATACTAAAAGACAGAAGATAAATGATTGTTTGACATAAGGGTAAGTTAGCACTTGGAAAACTTCGGGCTTCTGACTTAGTATAAATTAGATTATAAATTAAGATTATAAATTAAGATTATAAATTAAGGAGGATTTTCATGAAACGACGAAAACAGGTATTGACCTTGTTTCTACTATTTATTATGAGCTTAACATTTCTGATATTCTGCGATAAAACGGATACGAATGCAGAAAGTACATTAACTGCTGACTCTAAAGAAGGAGATTCTTATGGAGAGGCTCTCCCGGAAGACGGCATGTCTATTATGGGAGAAGGAGGAGAGGAAAACTCTTCCACTAAGGTTTCCGTTACAGAAGGCAATTGGTCTTTTGACGTAATTACTACCGGTTCGGGAGATAATGCAATCACCGCCAGCACCATCACCTATTATGCAGGTAAATCCGATGCTGTCGTTATTGTCCCCAGCATATTGGGTGGTGCTCCGGTAACGGAAATTTCTTCCCAGGCTTTCGGGCATCACAGTGAAATTATGGCTGTTTATGTGCCTGATTCCGTAACCATCATTGATGAATGGGCTTTTTATGATTTAAATACAGCCTCCGTTCTGTCTTTTGCTAATCCGGATGTTGTTATTGATGACGCAGCTTTTCAAAGCAGCGGAAATGCCGGCTTATACCTGCCGTCAGAAACTTCCCAGACAGAAGCAGGAGGAAAGGCTGTAGTAACGGAGAATACGGAAACAGTCAGTGTTGCCGTGGTGAATTCCGCTTCCGCGGCCATTGCCGGAGGAACCTACTTAAATGTAACCAGTCCGTCGGATTATGCCATTACTGCTGATGATATAGCCGCCATTGCTGTCAGTGCAAGCGGGGAAGCCTCCGATGTGACCTATGCAGATAATACGGTTACCTTCTCCGGTGATGCTTATGTAGTGGAAGCAGTGGAAATTGAAATCTATAAAGATTTTGCAGATACTGTAACGGAAAATGATATTACTAAAACTTTATGGTGTTTAACTGCCGATGATGCTGTGAACTTAAATGAAAAAATTGCCTCAGATTCTTCCTACAGCGAGATTAAATCCCTTTTTAACTATGAGGAAGGCTATTATATCAACGGCAACAAAGTAATTTTGGATGACAATGGGAAGGCTTATAACGTAAAAACCGGAGAAACCGTTGATAAAGACAGTATTACCGGCAGCTATCCTTCCACAGGCACTGGTTTCTACAAATATATGGCCTACGCCGACACGGATAATGACGGTGATGTGGATATTCTATATTATTCCCCTTATAATATCACCTATTCCTATAATGCCACTACCATAAAGAGTGATAATGCTAATCTCAACGGTCTTAGTGCCAGAGATATTCTAAATCCCATATATTTATCCTTTGTCAGCGCAGTATTAAAAGCAGACGGAGAGGAAGATGTGGTAACAAAGAATGAAATGATTGCTGATACTGCAACGGACGGAGATGCCATCGGTGCCGCTGCGAATGAAGAACGCAGCGTCCTTTGGGCAACAAACTATGGAAATATTACGGTGGACAAACTTAATGCCATATCAACCTCCAAGGCCAACTGGGGAAAAATGTCCTATCTTACTTCCCTGAGTTCCTTTAATGTGGAAATTGCTATGGAATGGGGAATGAATGCCTTGCTCTATGCTACCAACGGAGGTGTTATTAAGGTCGGCAATTTGGAGGGTGAAACCAGTACGTTCTATGCCAATGGTGACGGTGCCAACGGCGTCATAGCCGGCGGCTCAGGTACTAAGGCCGGAAGTGATGATGCTTCTTCCGATACGTCCAGCGTATATGTATATAACTCCGATTTTAATTTGGAAGGATGGAATAATCATGTTGCCGACGTTGTATACGGCGGTTACGCTTATCTGGAAAAAATTAATGCTACCACTGGTATAGCCGGCAGCTACGCTGTAGGGCAGGCCTCTGCCGTGGCAAATGATTTCGGCAACGGAGTCATAGATGTAAAGGACTTTGATGCTACTGTTTACGGCAACCGCTCCGCAGGTGCTTATGTAATCGGGGGAGGAGTCATAACTGCTGGTAATTCCAATTTTGTATCTAAAATGGACGCCGGGTTGGTAGCTGCTTCCGGAGGTACCTTTAAAATCAGTGACAGTACGGCAACCGGCCAAATTGGACTTAGAAACAGAGGAGGAATCAATACTGAAACAACAACTACCTTAACCAATGTAACCCTTACCGCAGATAAGGATACGGACGATTATATAACAGGAGAAAAAGCGGCAAAGGCGGTGGAAGCCTGGACAACAGCAAGCGGCAGCTCCAAACTAATGCACTATATGATGAGTGACGCCGATATGACCATCGGGCAGCTTTGTGAAAATTATGAAGTATCGGATTCTGCCCAAAAAACGCTTCTTTCGGAATTAAGTGATATTGCAGGAACCACTTACACGGAAGATACTTTATTAAGAAACAGTGTACTGGATAATACCTATTATAATTATTCCGCCGGTCAGTATACCGGGACCACGGATTTTTCTGATATTCCGTATCTTACCATTGGTAGTGCATATGGAGGACTGGTAAGTTCCGTAATGGAATTTGAGGCCGCAGGCATTAACCTGTCTTTAAATAATTCTTCCTTTAAGAACACAAATGAGGAGGATTATAATTACCTGATAGCTTCTGAAGCAGGCTCGGCACCTATTATCACCTTCACAAACTCCGATGCGGAAGGTATTATCTGGAATGAAGGTGATGTAACCCGTGCGGTGGAAGGCAGAAGTAGTGCCCGTTCATCAACCCTTACGGTAACCTTTGAGGACTCCGATTTTACCGGATCTTTTGCCGACGGTTCCGATGGCTTATGGGAGGTTAGCGGACTTTCCTATACCGATGGAAATGGCAGTGCTTCCAGTTTAAACGGTAACTATTATGGTGCCACAGCGAACTGGGGAACCAGTGCCAGCTTTTCCGGTGCTTCTACCTGGACGGTCACCAACGACTCCTACTTAGGAAATCTGACGATTGAAGACGGTACCCAAATCACTGCTCCTTCCGGTTACCAGCTTGTAATGACCGTAAACGGCACGAAAACCGATATTGCTGCCGGAACCTACAGCGGCAAGATTATTATAACTGTTGATAAGCAATAAAAAGGTTATGAATAAAGAAGCAAATTTGGGGCAAAACCATTGATAATAGGGCTGCTGACCGGACTTATGCCTTGCGGAACCTTACAGTCCATGCAGCTTTATGCACTTGGCACGGGAAGTGTGATTGGCGGTGCGGTTGCTAGAGAAAAATAATATGAGGGAGATGGCGTTCGTATGAATAAAAAAGTAAGGTTAAACAAAAGATTAATGAAAAAAGTAATAGTAATGGTGCTTGTAGCTACTATGATATTTTCTTTTCCGGTTTATGTACCGGTATCAGAGGCGGCTTCAACACCGCGTTCCGGAGGTTCTTATTATAATTATGGGGAAGTTTTGCAGAAATCGATTCTTTTCTATAAAGCAAACCGTCTTGGCGATTTGCCGGATGATTATATTTTGCCTTACAGAGGCGATGCAGCTATGACAGACGGACAGGATGTTGGATTGGATCTCACGGGAGGCTGGGCAGATGCCGGTGATGGCATAAAGTTCACGCATCCAATGTCATATTCGGCAGCCCAATTGGGCTGGGCTGTATATGAGTACCGTGATTCCTTAGAAAAGGCAGGGCAGCTGGATGATATCCTGGATGAGATTAAGTGGGCTACAGACTTTTTTATAAAAGCACATCCAAGTCCAAATACATTATATTATATGTGCGGATATGAAGGGTCGGACCACTCTGTCTGGGTACCACATGAGCTTCTTGATTATACAACAGAAAGGACTTCATTTAAGGTGGATGAATCAACACCTGGTTCTGACGTGGCAGGACAGACATCGGCTGCTCTGGCTATCGCGTCAATTATTTTCGAGCAGACGGATCCGGCCTATGCAGAAACCTGCTTAACTCATGCGAAGCAGCTTTTTACTTTTGCTGATACCTACAGAGGGAAAAATCCTTTAGCCACCTTATATCCGTCAGGCAGTTATTTGGATGATCTTGCCTGGAGTGCTGTCTGGCTGTATATTAAGACGAATGATTCAACTTATCTGGATAAAGCAAAATCATTTTTACCAACTACTACCTTAGGCGGAACTCATACGCATTGCTGGGATGATGTCAGTTATGGAGCGGCTCTTAAGATTGCGCAGCTTACTCATGATGCTACCTATGAAGCTGTGGTTGAAAAAAACCTGGATTTCTGGATGCCCGGCGGTGGTATTACTTATACAAGCGGAGGATTAGCATGGCTTTCCCAATGGGGCTCCCTTCGTTATGCGTCTACCGCGGCGTTCTTAGCATTTGTATGGTCTGACGACGATACCGTTGGAACAGCATCCAAAAAAGAGACATATCGCAGTTTTGCGGAACGTCAGATTAACTATGCACTCGGCGATAATCCGCGCGAAGGCAGCTATGTAGTTGGTTTTGGTGAAAATGCACCGGAACATCCTCATCACAGAACTGCACATGGCTCCTGGACAAGTACACTTGATACCCCGGCATTTCATCGCCATATCCTCTATGGCGCCTTGGTGGGAGGTCCCGCATCCGATGACAGCTGGAAGGATGATATTACCGATTATACGTTAAATGAAGTAGCTACTGACTACAATGCAGGCTTTGTAGGCGCTTTGGCGAAAATGTATGATATGTACGGCGGCGATCCTCTTGAAAATTGGCCTCAGGCGGACGACTTCAGGGCAGAGGAAGATAATATCGTAGAATATTTCAACAGATGCTGGATTGTTTATGAAGACAGCAGAATTTTAAATCTGCTGTTCCAGGTTAATAACCGTTCCGCCTGGCCTGCAACCATGAAGGATAAATTATCCTGCCGTTACTTTATGGACCTTAGCGAAGTATTTGATGCAGGATATGGTGTAAGTGACGTAAAGGTTACACTTGATTCACATGAAGGAGCAACGCTGACTCCGTTAACGCAGTATAAGGATAATATTTATTACTTTACACTTGATTTTACCGGAACACAGATTCTGCCTGCGGAATGGCAAAAGTGTGAGAAGGATGCAAATGTATCAATCATATATCCTGGCTCAGTCGGATCGAATGCCAATGACTGGTCTTATGAAAATCTGACGGGTAATCCGGATTATAGCGCACTGACATTCACAGGTATGGCACCGCATGTACCTCTTTATGATAACGGCGTACTTTTGTGGGGAGAAGAGCCGTCAACAGGTGAAGTAACGCCTACCCCGACAGCAACGCCGACGCCAACAATAACGCCTACCCCGACAGCAACGCCGACGCCAACAATAACATCTACCCCAACGATAACGCCGCCAACAACCCCATCTGAAGGGGCTGTACCTGCAGTAGCTGTTGATACGAAAAATAATGGCAGCTTCATCGGTCAAACATATACTGTAACGGCCGAAGGCGGTACGATTGATTTATCAAAAGTTTTAATTGAATTTTCAGCGGATGGAATGAATCATGAAGCACAGGATATATGGTGTGACAGTGCCGGATTACAACTGAATATATCGCCTTGGTATGTGGATATGACGGATGCTGTCACATGCAATATAAGTAATGGAAAGCTGACGCTTTCCGTCAGTGACGGTATGCAGCTGCAAGAAGGGACAGGCACGATGACGCTCTCGATACGTTTCGCAAAATCCGATTGGTCGCCTTATGGTAATCTTTCCAATTCAGTACTAAATGTATATTATGACGGCACTCAAATCCAATAGTAATGAATAAGGCTTCACTTCTATTAATCGGTTAAAATCTCTTGTGATTATTCATAAGATTATTATGCAACAGGGCAGAAAAAAAGCCCCCCCTCAAAGGCGGGTAGTCACAAGGATAAATTGTGAACCCGCCCCATAAGGCGGACCGAATCGGGAAATTGATGTGACAAATCAGCGTTTGCGGTAGTTAAAGGCGCGTATCTCCAAGCTGCAAAAATGGTTGAAAGAGGAAGCGGCGAACACCGAACCGCTCACCCTTGCCGATGTGATACAGGGCATACTGGCACGGCGGGAGCAGAGCGGAAAATCAGATCGTTATCAGGCAATCGGCGATCTGAAAGTCGCCGAGAAAATGCTGAACTTCCTCACCACCAACAGCATAAAGGACATGGCGGCATTAGAGGAAAAAGTACAGTCCATGTACGGCAAGCAGTTTGATATTCGGGATAAGCTGAAACCCATTGAGCGGCGGCTGAAAGTTTTGGACGAGCATATCAAGAATGTCGACACCTATATGCAGTACCGCGGGATTTACAGGACGTACAAACAGCAGAAGCCGAAAACCCAAGAAGTGTTTGCCGATACCCACCGCATGGAAATCACGCTTTACGAAGCCGCAGAACGCTATCTTAAAGGCGTGATGAACGGTAAAACAGACTTGCCCGTTAAGGCGTGGAAAGCGGAGCGCGACAAACTGGCCGCCGACAAAAAGCGGCTGAACGGCGTGTTTCGCTGAAAAATGACACCGCCGAAGTCGAGAAAATCCGCAGGAATGTTTATGACATTATGCGCGAAGAAACATGCAGGGAGCAACCCACACGAAAGCAGAATATGGAACTGTAAAAGGCATAGCGGCGGGATAGGTTGGCTATCCCGCCGCTATGTTTCGCTTTGTGGTTGGTGTTATGGTGAATAACAAAATGGCAAAGGTATTCAGATGATTTTAGCAATCATTTGAATAAGATTATAATACTTTCCGTTTTCAGCTTTCCTCATCTTTATATCTTCCTCGATACCTTGCCAATAGCTAGTATGCCATTCATCCCACGACTGTTTACAGCAGAGCATTTCACGAATGTCAATAATTTCAATACCTTTTTCTGTTTCCCATAAGTTTTTCCACCAATCAAGAGAATGAATAGTCCTTGCCACCTCATCATTCCAAAACGGCTTCATTTCATCAGGGACATTTCCCCCAAATTCATATTTTATACCGGGAATAGCCACCGCGATATAGCCGCCCATTTTCACAAAAGGAATGAGCGACGGGAGCATTTCCACCGTATCACCAAAATAATGGTAAGCGTCCACGGTGAACAACAAGTCAAAATATCCGTTTGCGAAAGGCAGCCCCTTGGTCGCGTCTACGGAAATCGGAACGGCCTTATCATCAATCCCGACAGATTGAAAACGCTCATAGTTTTCAGTGGGTGAAATCCAAAGGTCGGCGGCGAAAACGGACGCGCCATATTTTTTCGCCAACAACAGCGTAGAAAGACCACACCCACAGCCGAGGTCAAGGATTCGCATATTCTCATTGATGTTCAGATGCGATGCCAATTCCTCTGATAATCGCATGGCATTTGGCCCCATCATATTAGCTTTCAAGAACTCAACATTTTTATCATTGGACATAAACTGGTTTGTAAATGTATACATGGTATTCTTCCTTTCTAATTTTCGCCTTATAGAAAGAAAACAAAAAAGCGCAGTATGCTACCGCGCTACAAATTACACCATTATAAAAAATGGATGTTCATTCAATCTGTAAGGCGGTTTTTGACAACACAAATAGAAGCAGAACAACTGCTCATTTCATGCACTTAACCTAAACCCTTACAGAAAGACCGACATCAATACACTCCCATCAATTTTTGTTGAGCATATCATAACATAGGTTTTGATATACGTCAATTAGAAAGTAGTGCGCCTACTATCACTAAGCCATCGTCATCATCTACCCTAAAGAACCGGTTTATTATCCGGATATTTTAGGCTAGTACAGCCTTGTATAGATTTCAATGATTTCAGAACCCGCTATTTACGCTGGTGCCGCGTTGTCGCAGGTCAGCGTAGAACACCGCTACGCCTCATTCATCCGCCTTGCCCCAATGCAAATATCAGGCACTGAAATTCAGCGAAACTTATGCAATGCTGTACTAGAGCGTGTTGGAATTATGCAATATGCGGAGCTTATACAGGGTCTGAGTCTATGAAATACATGAGCATATAAAAAACGTAATTAAATAAGGATTTGGGTTTTTGAGGGGAAATAGGTAAATAAATGGTAATTTATAACGTTATAACATAGGCCTTTTGATAATGCCATATAATTTTATGTTAACAGGAATTATTCGTCATAATACATACAATTGATAAGCTTAGGGATACAGTGCAGAAGTCCATATTTTTTTTTTTGCGCAAATAACTCGGCTTGTTAAAGCGGAGCTTATCATTCAGGCAGAGCGCGGTACCGGGTATATTCTGTAAGAGGAAGGAAGAGATTTAAGAAACAAGCTTTGAGGGTTTTACCATAATCAAGAGATGTTGGAAAACAGAAAAATAATAATATAATATTTAGAAAATAAGTATAAATAATGTTCAAAATCGACAAAAATAAGTATTAATCAAAAAAAATCGTACAATTAGTATTGACATTTACAAATATTACCATTATAATAGTAATGGAAGACAAGTTCTTCCAGTTTAGCGCTAACTGTATAAATGTTTTTAAACCGTAACTTTTATTATTAAATAAAAACTAAATTTAAGAAGTATAAATAAGGAAGGGGTTATATTTATGTTTAAAAGAAAATTTTTTAACATTGCTATTGGTCTTATTCTACTGTGCACCTTAGGTAACTTCTCTGTGTTTAATCAAAATGTTGCAGCCGATGATAAATTCAGCGAAGTATATAATAACATTAATTATCAAAATTCTTATGCAACAGATCGAATTATTGTAGCATTAAAGACTAATTTTGATTATCAATTTGTTATGGAAAGCGAAGGCTTGACTTTTAAAAACACGTTATCACCGGAAGATAGTACATACGATGTAGGCTTGTACATAATCGAGAACCAAACTGCAGAAGGGGTAGTTGATACTATCGAATCGTTAAAAGACAATCCAGCGGTGGCTTATGCAGAACCGGATTATATCCTAACAGCTACGGATACTATTCCTAATGATCCTAGTTACTCTAAGCTCTATGGATTGACAAAGATTAGTGCGCCGGCAGCATGGGATATATACACTGGATCAAAAAATGTAGTTGTTGGGGTTATCGATTCTGGAATTGAATATACTCATACTGATTTAGCAAGTAATATTTGGGTTAATCCCGGAGAAATTGCTAATAATGGTATCGATGACGATGGTAATGGCTATATTGATGATGTACATGGTTGGAACTTTGTAGATAATAATAATGATCCTCTGGATGATAATGGTCATGGTACACATGTAGCAGGTACTATAGGTGCTGTTGGTAATAATGGAGTTGGAGTAGTTGGTGTTACTTGGAATACACAGATAGCGGCGTTAAAGTTCATTGATTCAGAAGGAGGGGGTTACACATCCGATGCAATTCTGGCAATTAACTATGCTTCGGAAATGGGCTTTGATATAACCAATAATAGCTGGGGGAACCGTTCCTACAGCCAAAGCCTGAAAGACGCAATCGATTCCTATGATGGTATTTTCACGGCAGCAGCAGGAAATTATGGAACAAATAATGACAGTACAGGTTTATATCCGGCAAGTTACACCTCTAGTAATATTATTGCTGTAGCGGCAACAAATAGCAGTGATAGTAAGGCTAGTTATAGTAACTATGGCAAAACCAGTGTAGATTTAGGTGCTCCGGGAGATGAAATTTATAGTACCTATCTTAGAAACAGCTATGAAACAGCAAGTGGAACTTCAATGGCTGCTCCTTACGTTTCAGGGGCAGCGGCTCTTATAAAATCATATAAGCCTTCTCTAACTACTGCTCAAGTTAAGTCTTTAATCCTGTCAAATGTTGACGCAGTTACAAGTCTAAAGAGCAGAACCGTAACAGGAGGAAGATTAAATGTATCAAAATGTCTTGATGCAATAAAATAACTAATTAATTAAGATTCACACTTATGTAAAATGTGTTAATCCTTATATCGGTGATTAAGAAGGAGAATATTCAAAAATAACGCTTCAACGAACAGTCCTGGAAATGTTGAAATGCTTTTAAAAAGTTGAACATTTTATTTTTATATGCCAGCGGCAATAATCCGCTGGCATACTTTTATAGTTATTTTTCGTACAACGCTTGGCAGGTTCTTGCTTAATCGATCACACAATTCATTGGGATGATACATAAATTTACATATCTTTATAGAAGATATTGACAGAGATAGAATAATAAGTATATTATATATCTATATTTTTTTAGAAAGATTTGTAAGGGGATAGTATTATAAATAATCAGGGGGAGGATACGTATGAAACAGACGAAGTTTCGCAATATTGAGTTAATCAATAGGGTAAATAATACGAAATCAGAATATCCACATAAAAATGTATGCCAGTTATTTGAAGAATCAGTTAGTTCAAATCCTAATAAAATATGTCTGATTACCAATGTGAATAATACGGAAAAAAACTATACTTACCGGGAGGTAAATGCTATGGCAGAGGTATTAGCTTCCATGCTGGCGGCCAGAGGTATCTGTAAAAATGCTGTGGTTGGAATACTGTCAAAAGATAAAACAGAGGTTATACTTTCCATGGTAGCCATATTAAAATTAGGCGGTGTTTACCTTCCCTTAGATTCTGAGTGGCCGGTACCCAGACTGCAGTATATATTAGAGGATTCTGATTGCAGTATAGTAATTTCTTCGGTGTCTGACCATGAATTGGAAACTGTTTTTGAAAAATTCCTATGCATAGATTTTAAACAATTAGATAAGGCAGGTCCCGGATTATATCATAAGATTAACTACGGTTTTGAAGAACCCGCATATATCATGTATACTTCCGGCACCTCCAGTGCGCCCAAGGGCGTTGTGGTCAGCCATAGGAATATTGTACGCCTTGTGATAAACACAAATTTCATTAAGATAGAGAAAAGTGATATTTTAGCTCAGACAGGAGCGATCACTTTTGATGCTTCGACTTTTGAAATCTGGGGAGCGCTATTAAATTCAGCGGGACTTTATATTATTGAGAAGGCTGCTTTACTGGATTACGATAAGTTAAGGCAGAGCATATGCGGTAATAATATAACTGTAATGTTTCTTACCACCACCCTTTTTCATAACATAGCTGACTTGCGGCCGTCGGTTTTTGAGGGATTGCGATGCCTGTTGGTGGGCGGAGAACGGCTTGCGCCCCACTATGCAAATATTGTCAGAGAAAGATACACAGATCTTACGGTATTAAATTGCTATGGCCCTACTGAAAACACCGTATTTTCTACGTTCTACAATATTACGGACAAATGCGAAAAATTTGTCCCCATTGGAGAGCCTGTCAGTAATTCTTCCGTTTATATTGTAAATACTGACGGTGAACTGTGTGATATTGGAGAGACAGGAGAAATATGGGTTGGCGGTGACGGGGTTGCCAAAGGCTATATAAATAAAAAGGAACTGACAAAAGAAAAATTTATAGCCAATCCCTTTTCGGATACGGATAAAAACGGGCACACCGGCCTGGTTTACAGAACCGGCGATTTGGGCAGATGGACGGATGAGTATGTCATAGAGTTTCTTGCCAGAATTGACAGTCAGATTAAGTTAAGAGGATTTAGGATTGAGTTGGATGAAATTGAAAATACTCTTCTTCGGCTCGAAAAAATAAAGGACGCTGCCGTGATTCTGGCAGACGGCGAAGAGAAGTATTTGGAGGTCTATGTTGTTTTAAAGGACAATGCTTGGAAGGAATTCCATATCAGGCAATATTTAAAACAATTGCTTCCCCGGTACATGATTCCAAAAAAAGTAACGATTATAGAAAAAATACCGCTGAATGAAAACGGTAAAACCGACCGGAATAAATTATTGCAGGAAAGCCTGAAAAAGACGGCCGAAATTGAAAGAATGAAAAAGGTAAACAAGTTGGATAACAGCCTGGAAGAGCAATTAGCTCAAATCTGGAAAGAGAACTTGTCATTGGATACAATTGGCAGCAGGGATGATTATTTTGAACTTGGCGGAGACTCTCTTAACTGTATTCGGTTAATTAATAAAATAAACCGGCATTTTCACGTAAAAGCGGAAGTTGCAGAGATTTTTCAGCATTCCCGCCTGGAAGATATGGCTCTCTATATCGGCGGACTGGAGCATATTAACTATAGTCAAATAAAACAAAGCTCATCTGTAAGGTTTTATCCTCTCTCTTCCGCCCAAAAGCGGTTATTTACAATCCGGCAGTATAACCAGGACAGCATTGCATACAATGAGACCTTTTGCTTTTATGTAAAAGGAAGTCTTCAAAAAAATCGCTTAGAGCAGGCACTGGTTAAAATAATGGAAAGACACGAAATATTTCGTACCAGTATCGTATTCCATGAGAACGAGCCTGTTCAATATATTATGGACTCGTGGAAACCGGTTATTGAGTATATAAATTGTGAAGAAAAAGATTTAAGAAAATACATTCGGGCATTTATCCGCCCCTTTGATTTTTCGCTGGGTAAATTATTTCGAACAGCCCTGATTGAGGTTGGGCGTGATAGATTTTATCTGGTCTTTGATTTTCATCACATTGTCATAGACGGCACTTCTATTGGAGTTTTTATGGATGAATTGATACGGTTATATTCGGGTGATGCCTTACCGGAATTAAAGCTTCAATACAAAGATTATTGTGTATGGCAGACGGAGACAGGCAGGAAGCTTGATTCACAGAAAAAATTCTGGCTGAATATGCTGAAGGATTTTGACCATCTCCTTGAATTACCCTATGACTATAGCATTACCGGTAAGGAGCAGGATAAGGGGGCGGTTTATAAATTTTCCTTAGGACGTGAGCAGACGGATAAAGTGAAAAATTTGGCAATAAGCAATAATGTTACGGTTTTTATGATTTTTTTGGCGGAATATTTTATTTTGCTTTCAAAGATATGCAACGAAACAGGTATCACTGTTGGAATACCGGTGGCAAATAGAGTTCATAAAGATGTGGACAGTATGATGGGAATGTTTGTAAATACACTGCCTTTAAGGCTTTCTGTTGATTTTGACTACAGTTTCCAAGAATTTCTGGACAGAGTTAAATTTTCATTCATTGAAATGCTGGAGAATCAGGAATGCCAGCTGGAGGATGTAATCCATAGCTTGGGAATTAAAAGCCGCTCTATTGATAACCCGTTATTTAACAGTGTATTTGTTTACCAGAATATAAATCTACCAGGCGAAATACAAACCGAAGAGCTGTACATTCAACCAGTGGAAGTCGAAAGAAATACGGCTAAATTTGATTTGTCCCTGGAGCTGTTTGATAATAACGGTTGCTTTGATTTCGTTTTTGAATATAGAACCGGTATCTTTAAAGAGGAAACGATCGGGAATGTTGCTGATTATATCATCAATATCAACCGCCGCATAGTAGAAAAACCGGATGAAGTGATTAAAAATATCAGGCTTATAACGGAAACGGAAAGGAATAAAATTCTTTACGAATTTAATAAAGGAGTTTTCGCTGACTTGAGCTCATATACCATGGCCGGCTTGTTTCAGGAAGCAGTTGGCAGGCGTCCGGAAAAAACAGCTTTAATATCGGGGAATAGGAAAATGTCCTATAAAGAATTGGACAGATTATCCGATGGGGCTGCTGCCAATCTGATGAAATCCGGTTTTAAGAAAGGTGAGATTATAGCCGTTCTATGTGACCGCTCCTTCAATGATATTATTATAATGACCGCGGCCGTAAAAACCGGCCTTGTTTATCTTCCCATAGAGAAAGGAACGCCGTACAGGAGGGTGGAATTTATGCTGCGGGACAGCAGATGCAGGGTATTGGTTCTAAATAAAACGGATATGGATTATGTAAACTGCCTTGAAAAGGAACAAATAGATGTTGTTATTATGACCGGGGAGGAATTAATATCCGATAGCACCGGTGACGATACTGCATGGTTTGAGCTGAAACAGGAATTCCTTGCCCATAGCAGGGGAGAAGACCTTGTCAATATTATTTATACCTCCGGCAGCACCGGCAGGCCAAAGGGAACACAGATCATGCAAAAAGGGATTTTACGGCTGGTCTTAGATGAACAATTGATGCAAATTGACGAAAATGACTGTTGGCTGCGAACGGCATCTATGAGCTTTGATGCCTCCACCTGGGAAATATGGACATCACTGTTTAAGGGAATTACACTCTATCTCACCGGTAAAGAGGAACTGACCAATGTTTGGGAGCTGGGTTCCGTAATTAAAAATCATAATATATCAATTGTTTTTCTTACAACGCCCTTATTTAATCAGCTTGCCTTAGAAAATGCGGAAATATTCAAAAAAATTAAATATCTGGCAACCGGAGGAGACGTCGTCAGCCCAAAATCCGTAAAGAATGTGCTGGAGGTCTGTCCGGGACTTAAGATAGTAAATGCATATGGGCCCACTGAAAACACGGTTATCTCAACAAGCTGTATCATTGAAGGAAAATGGGACGAAAGGTGCGGTGTACCAATCGGAAGGCCCGCAGCAAATACAAAGGCATACATTCTGGGAAGGGATTCTAATATTTTGCCCATTGGCTTAAAGGGGGAGCTTTGTTTTTCCGGCGACGGAGTTGCTGCCGGTTATTTAAACCGGGAAGAACTGAATAAAGAAAAATTTTGTGATAATCCCTTTGACGAAGGCGGTAAGCTTTATAGGACCGGAGATTATGCCAAATGGCTGCCAAACGGAGAGATTGCATTTTATGGAAGGATTGACCGGCAGATTAAATTAAATGGTTTCCGTATTGAATTAAAGGAAACAGAGTTTATATTAACAGATCACGAGAATATCCGGAATGCCATTGTTATTATCCGGGATTGTAATGGAAGTAAATATTTAACGGCGTTTCTTATATACAAAATCAGAATGTCAGAGGATGAGGTAAAGGGTTATTTAACCGAATATCTTCCGGAATATATGATACCGAAAATAATTATTCCCCTGGAGAGCTTTCCCATTAACGCTGCCGGGAAAATTGATATGGAATTGTTAAATACCATGGAGCTAAAGGAGGCCTTGCCGCAGGTACTTCCGGGAAGCCAAAGCGAAGCCGCGCTTCTGAATATGTGGAAAAGGGAGCTGAATAATGAAAAGATCGGAATTGAAGATAATTTATTTGAAATCGGAGGCCATTCCATCCGGGCAATGAAAATAGTTAACATGATTGAACAGGAATTCAGGAAAAGAATTAATATGAATATTATATATAAATATCCCACTGTAAAGAGCCTGGCGGGCTATCTGGATGAAATCAGTAATTTTAGAAGCGAATTATTGGATAAACTGACAAAAACGGAGGAAAAGGATTATTATAAAGCCTCTGTGGCACAAAGCAGGATTTACGATTTATTTCTTTCAGAGCCCTCCAATTCGGAGCAGAACCTGCCGCATAAAATGCTGATAGCCATGCCCTTCAGGGAAGAAACCTTCAAAGAAGCCTTTTTAATCCTGTTAAAGAGGCATGAAAGCCTGAGGATATATTTTGGCACAGTTAATAATCAGACAGTTCAGTTTATAAATACAGGTATGGACATAGAATACGAAATTATTGACCTCGTTAAGCAAACTCCAAAGGAGCGCAGAAAGATAACCGGTGATATAACGGAAAGGGAGAGGAAAATACCTTTTAATCTGCATGTATATCCTTTGTTTCGGATTAAGATTTTTCAATACGGGGATCAGTTTGAGCTGTTCCTTCTGATTAACCATATTATAACGGACGGTTGGTCCTTATATATCTTTGAGAAGGAATTCAATACGGTTTACCAAGCCCTGCAACAGCATAGGGAGGTTATGCTGCCGGATATAAAATACCGGTTTGTGGATTACACGGAATGGCATAATGCAGTAATTAATAACAGCGCGGAAACGAAACCTTTTAAGGAATATTATATAAGACAGCTTGGACATACCAGGGAGTTGATATCCCTTTCGGATAAAGCGGCAGAGGAGGGGGAGGCTTTGACGGCTACGGCCATGTACCGAACCGTAATAAATACAGAGTTAACGGAAAAGCTTAAGGAAGCGGCAATAAGCAATAAATCCAGTTTATTTATCATTCTGCTTTCTGCCTTAACGATAACGGCCGGTAAACGATCGGGTAAAAAGAAGTTTATAATGGGACTGCCCTGTGCCAACAGGCACAATAAGGAACTGGAAAAGATATTCGGTTATTTTGTAGACCCTATTGCCATATGTGTTGAAAATGATGAAAGCTTTACCTGGAAGGAGTATATCAGGAGTCTGGCGGATAAAGTGTTCAAAACACTGCCGTACAGTATTTATCCATTGGAATATATCTGCAAGGCAATCGGTATAAGGTGTGAGGGATTAAAGACTTTTAAGATATGGTACAATATGACTACTTTTGAAGACAGTAATCAAAAAGTCTTATATGATTTTAAGGATTACCACAATCTGAATTCGCAGAACTCAAAATTTGAATTTGCTTTGTATCCAATGGAATTTAAAAACGGTATTGAACTTACGGTTTATTATTTTAAGGACTTATTTTCCCCGGAAGCGGTTGTCGGGATTATGAAGCAGTATATTTCGTTATTAGACGATTTCATACATAACGCAGATAAAAGCTTAGCTCATATTTTAGAGGAACAGACAGATTGGTGAGGCTGTGCGGTGAGGGAGTTATTAAGATTGATATTATAAAAATAAATAAAAAACAGGGGGTTAAATATGGCGGATATTACTTTGATACAAATACCTTTAAGGGGAAAAAAGAGTATGGAATCGGAGGAAGTGTACAAAGGTAACAGACTCAGAGAAAATTATAGAATATATAAAAAACAATATGATACTACGAGCGAGGTAAAATATGAATCAGGGGATATTAAGGTTTCTGGATAATTTCAAGAGAAATGCAGTGATTTTTATTGCATATCTTTTTCACTCTATAGCTATTTTCGGTTTTTTAAATATATTAATGAAATTCTATACTCCAGCACGGTGCAAGCATTTTTCAAACACGCTCTAGTACAGCATTGCATAAGTTTCGCTGAAATCTATGCAATGCTGTACTAGTGCACTGGCAAGTTGATATCTTGTCTAATGGCTTGCCTGAATTTCCATCTGCTTCGTTGTCGTCAATCGACGTAGCCACCGCTACGCCTCATTCCTCCGCCTCGCAGAATGAAAATCCATTCTACGCCATTAGTCCAAGTATCAACTTGTCAGAACACTAGGCATGATTCCGGTATTAACCCTGGTTTCTTAAAATTGGATAACCGTTCCTGTTTTTGTGAATCGGGCATTTACCGGGTTTGTCAGTGAAAATTTTGAGATAGTTACAACCTTGAACCCGTTGCTGGTATTTTTTCTGACACCTGCCGTTACTTTAGTTATACGTAGTATAAGCCGTTCAGAGTAGTATTTTCGGGAGCTTTGCTTATGTCATGACGGTGGTTGTTTACTTCTTTTCAGATGGCCGTTCTCTTAAGTGGATTTTCTGTATTTTCCGATTTTTTTAACTTGTGTTCTACCGAAATGACTGCCTGCTCATATCGTTTAATTATAATTAAGGCAAGAATAAACTGTAAGGCATTTTCTATAAGGAGTTTACCAAACTTTAATATAATTACTACCTTTTTTCAAATGTGTAATCGGTCCTAGTGGAGTCTTTTCAACTCTTTGCTTATCCAGAAAATCAGTATCCAGGATTACATCACTTCCGTCTGGGTTTTCAAACTCAGCGTCAACGATACGTACCCGTGCTAGTGTTATTGTTGAATATATCTCACCGAGGAAATTCTCGAAACTTTCTGGCAATTCACAGGAAAGATAAACTTCTTCCCCTTTATCGATTATACTGAAGTTTGGATTAAAGCTTTTATCAACTACTTTGTCATCTTCTCTTTCGAAGGGCTCTGCTCCACCAAAGTAGGCATTGTTATTAATGTAAACGGGTTGTTCAACTAATGTAAATACTTCAGCATCGCCAGGTTTTTTATGTACGTTTTCAATATATTCTGCTAAAGATGTAGTGTAGTTTTTATAATGAGACGTTCCGACCCCTTCCAAACCGTCGGCTCCAATGAAGATATTATTATAAAAACGGTCATCTCCTCCGTAAACAAATGAAAAGCCTGCAATTTTTGTACTATGTGGGAGGTGATATTGTGTGGAACGATTTAACTCTTTACAATGATTCATCTTACCGCAGATTAGATTGTTGATATATGCTCCGCCCTGAGACACATTATCCAGGGCATATTCAGAGGCCATGATATTGTTGTCGACGATATATGGCCCATGACTTACTTCCACAAACAAATCGCGATTATTGCTGTAGAATAAGTTCTTGCTGATCCTTGTTCCCTGTGTCTGCCAATCCGACCATAATCCTAAAGAGCAGTCATGAATACGGTTATGATGAATCTGTACATCAATTGCCGCATGGAGTTTGATTCCCGCGATTTCATGACCGTAAAATTCACGTTTTAGGGCAATGTTATAAATATGGTTGTGATGGATTTCACTAAAGATACAACCTAAATGACCGACAATCCCATTCTGGCCGCAATCATAGATGGTATTATTCCGGATAATATGGGAACCGATCTTTTCTTTGCACCAGCCACCCCGCTCAGCAGAAAAGACAGATTCCAGCTGGTACTGATATCCGGGCTTATCTTTACGAATGGAGCAATAATTATGCCCGGTGGTGGCTTCTTTACCAATACTGATTGCACTGCATTTTGCATCGTGGATGATATTGTTTTCAATAATCCAGCCTTTGCTCCAATTGGCGCCAAGTAATCCGGGCTGATCCGCTGTGGGAGGTGCCCATGGTGTCGCCGCATGTGCCATTTCGAAGCCTCTTACAGTAATATAATCAATTCCCGTCTCTTTCGGATAGAAACAAGATCTGCGCACATTGATTTCAACAAATTCCTTATTCGGATCAGCGCCTTGAAAATTTGCGTAAATGGTTGTATTATCAGCACTCACTTCTGTAAACCAAACATATTTGGTCTGTTCCTGGTTATGGACAGGAACAATTTTTTTGGTCCAGTGGTCCAATACTTTTGTTTTTACACCTGGATCAATCAGTTGTTCAAAACGACTGACCTCATAAAAGGACATACCGTTTAGATAAACATCTCCTAAATGCTTGATCTCCTCAATTGTGACAAGCCAATCCCCAAACACTTCAAGAGCATATGGATTGTAGTCACCAAAAAACGTATTCGGCAATAAAACTTTCCAAATATTCTCTTCCACATGCTTCCAGTCCTGAATGTGTTCGGAGCCTTTGATAGTTACTTTTTCACCTTCTGCGGCTTGATAAATAATCCTTCTTTTGTTGCTTAATCCCTTAAACTTTGGTTTTACCCATTCGCGATATACCCCTTCATGTACGGTAATTGTGTCTCCGGCCATAGCAAAAGAAGCTGCTTTATTTATTGTTAAAAATGGGTCTTGCGGAGTCCCCTGGCCATGATCAGAACCAGTTTTTGCTACATGATATTCCATCGAATTGTATCCTCCTTCAAATTTAATTTATCTTAATTATAAAAAATAACAGTTGTTAGTTCTATTCAAAATGTAGTATACTTTAAGACAATATTAGTGTTTTTATAAGGAGAAAAAATTCATGGCCTTTTTTGAAAAACATGGAGTGGTGGGAAAAGAATTCTTTCGTTTTTTTTCGCTGAAGAATTATCATTTTCCCCTTCATTTCCATCTGGCATTTGAAATGATCTATATTAATAGCGGGCAGTTATACGTATCCGTTGATCAAAAAGAATATTTGTTGGAGAAAAATGATTTGGTATTTATCTTTACCAATCAGATGCATGAATTTAAAACCATGGATTATTCTGAGATTACAATCATCCTTTTCTCACCAGAATTGATCGGCGATTTTTTCATGAATTTTAAAGGCTTAATTCTAAATGACAATGTACTGCATTTAGAGAGGGAGCCTGATCTTAATAAACTGAATTCGATTTATAGTCAGAAAAGCTTTCTATATGCTGTTTGCGCTGATTTGGTAAATAAAAAGTCATTTGTTCCGGTGAAGCAGTCACCCCAAACAAAGGCACTTTATAAAATGCTTCTTTATGTAGAGCAAAATTATTCTGCTCATTGCACATTAAAAGACGTTGCAAAACATCTGCAGTACGATTATCCTTATATTTCAAAGCTGTTTGTTCAACAGATGAACATAACCTTCACTGACTACTTAAATCATTATCGGATTTCACAGGCATGCTATTTACTGAAAAATTCCCAGCAGTCAATTAGTGAAGTTGCAATCAATTGTGGTTATAACAATTTAAGAACCTTTCATCGTAACTTCAGGGAAATAACCAGTCATGCGCCTAAAGAGTATCGAACACTGGATTAATAAAGAATGCTATCGGGCAGTAAACTTGTTCTTAGTGCTATGATTTAAAGATATGTTACATAACTGTCCATGTGAAAATTGAAGTTTTGCTACGCAACGCGTAATAGCTTCAACACCGGAAACCACGTGCAAAATATTCAGATATTATTTTAGAACCTGTCAATACGAAAGGAAATGCTATGCATATATATCAGTATGCAGAAGAATTTTTAAGTAACAATGAGAACAGAAGAAAATATCGCCTTTATGAGAAACATCTGGTATTTGACTGTGATGCACCCAAAAACATTCAGGAAGTAATTGGACTTATGAAAGATTTTCCAAATGAATATATTTTAGATTTATCCAATCTGATGTTTGAACCCTGGTTGGTTATGCATTATCAAAATTTAAAGGTTGAGAATAATTGTGGAGAAAGGAAAATTATTAAATTAATGCGCGATAATTTGGGCGTTAGCAGATATACTTCGAAAACTAAGGCAAATCCTGGAACAATCGGCAAGCAGGTTAGTCGGTTGATGGTGGCATAGTGATATCAATGCCGATATCCTGCTTACGGATATGTTGTTATACGCACTGAATGTGCGCGCAGTACTTAACGGTGGATTCCATACAAACTTTTCATGCCGTTTTGTGCCTTGAGCGAAGCGAAAGGAATGGATATAAAAATGAAGAAAGAATATAAGAGCGTATTAAAAAGCAAGCTGATAAATGGTTCCGGCTGTATTATTATATATAGTATGTGTCTGTTTTTATTTACGGCTTGTGAAACAAAAAGACAAACAGAATCTTCTTACGAACAACCGGAAAACACTATAACACGGGATTTGACCGTTGAAAGCGCAGAAAATTTTCAAGAAACCGAGCCAGTTGATGCAAATACCACCGAAATTCCTGTGGAATCGCTTATAAGTACCGATGGGAAAACGATTGTAGAAAGGTTTGACGTCCCTCAGGGATTTACGAGGCTGGAATCAGAAGAGGAATCCTTTGCATACTATCTTCAGAATCTGCCCTTAAAGCCGAATGGTGCTAAAGTGAAATATTATGACGGCAGAGAAAAAACGAGAGACGTTTATTTGGGAGTGGTTGATTTTAGCTTGGGCGAAAGGGACTTGCAGCAGTGCGCCGATGCGGTTATACGGTTAAGAGCAGAATATTTATATGCTAAGGATCGATATGATGAAATCCATTTTAACTTTGTAAGCGGTTTTGATGCGGAATTTTCAAAATGGGC
>JAATFT010000013.1 GCA_015655075.1 Clostridiales bacterium
CACCGCTTATGCTTTGCTATGAAGCTGGGAATTTACTTGTAAGGTTAAATTTCTACTATCAGAAAGAAGGGGTTATATATATGCAAAGAAGTTCCATTAGTATTACTACACTCATTATTTTATTCAGTATTTTGACCGTACTGGCCCAGTTTGGCGCTTATTATTTGCTGGGTCCTGTTTTCGGCGTCTATAGTATCGCCGCTTTATTCAGTTTATTGTTCTCCCATGTTTTCTTAGATCGAACCCTCAATTACGAATCCTGTTTCAGCTATTCTCTGCTGAATATTTTCCTGTGCACCATTATTATAATGCTTTCTTATTTTAGTAATGCGGGTTCAATTCTGCCTTATCATCCTACTTTAATTATAATTATTATACTGAACTGGATTATACCGCTGCTTTACTGTATTATCCGTAATTTAACGGACAGGGGATTTAAGTATACAAATTTTAATATATTTTATCGCAATATTAATATAATATTTATCCTATTTTATACTGGGCTTCTTATAGTTTTATTATTTATGAAGAATAAATCCTTTGTCCTTTATTATACGGATTTTGAATCCGTTAATATGGTTCCTTTCTTAACCTTAGCCACCTTGATTGAAGAATATTTAAACGGATATGTCGCTCTGGGCACAATAGCAAAATACTTATTACAGGAAATTGCCCTGTTTATTCCCTACGGTTTTTATACCGTATTGTTACTGCGCTATCAGAGCCGGTCACTGCGTATCCTGGTTTTGCTTATTCTGCCCCTTATGGTTGAAATTTTACAAAAGGTTTTTCATCTGGGAAAAGGTGATCTGGATGACGTAATATTAGGGCTGCTGGGCGGCTTAATCGGTGCGGTTTTTTATCATATCCTGAACCGGATTTACCGGAGCTTTACCGATGAAGATTTTCTCCATAACCGGCCTCATTATCCTTTCTCCGACAGTTCTCTGCATTTTTAACCACAAGTAAGTCCCCCGTTTCTTAGCGAAGCGTAAGCGGTAGGTTTGGGACTTACCGGGGGATGCGCATGACGCTTGTAAGGTATCATGTCGCAAAGCGACCAAGCGTCAGCGCAGAGTTTGCTTTGCAAACTCTTTCTTAGAATACCAGAAATTCTTTAGTTCCGTCTTCATGGTTTTTAGGTTAACCAATAGGTTGGGATACCATTCCCTGGGGAATAAATTCGTATATTGTGTCTGCCGGAAGCGTTCATCAAGAAGTAAAATGGCTCCCTTATCCTCCATGGTCCTGATAACCCTTCCGGCGGACTGAAGTACTTTGTTCATTCCCTGATATAAATAAGCATATTCAAAACCTCTTTTGTTACGTTTATCATAATAGCCGCGGAAGAGTTCTTTTTCGTTGCCTATCATGGGAAGGCCGGTTCCTACAATAACCGCCCCGATTAAGCGGTCATTTTTTAAGTCTATGCCTTCACTGAAAATCCCTCCCATAACGCAAAAACCGATTCTGCTTGAGCCGGGCTCCGCCTCAAAATCCTGGAGAAAGGCCTCTTTCTCCGTTTCCGACATATTATTTTTCTGAATTACCAGTCCTTCTAACCTGTCCTGTGCCAGTACGGCTACCTGATTCAGCATTTGGTAGGAGGGAAAGAACACCATATAATTGCCCTTTTTTGCTTCGGTAAAAGCTATAATATATTGAATTATTTTTTCGAATTCCTCACTATTACGTCTGTTATATTTGGTGCTGACATCGCTTCCGATCATCAGAAGGCGGTTTTCCATCAGGAAGGGCGACGGGGCATACACCGCGTAATCCCCTTCCCGGCCCCCTAACTGATCTTTATAATACTGAACGGGTAACAGAGTGGCTGAAAAAAAGACGGCGCTTTTCCCTTTATCCAGACAGGTATTCAGATTGTCCGAAGGGTCCATGCACAATAATTTAATCCGGAATTCTCCCTGTTCATCATAATCCGTATAAGTAATATATTTATCACTGTATATTTCATAAATATTGAGGAAGTGCCGGATATCCATATACAGGCCCAGAATATTATCCGGGTCATCATGGGGCATACCATATTCGGACAAGTACTCCTCCATTTCCGCCGTCAGTCTCATTAAATGAAGGATAAAATCCGTTATATTTTCAACTAACCTGCAATTATCACAGTCCCGTTTCAGCTTCAGTAAATCGCTGTTGCAGGCATTAAGCCTTTTTTCTAATTTAGTACTATAAGGCCGGGAATTTAAAGCTGTGTCATTTTGATTTTTTATTAATTTCTTTATTTTTAAAAAATGTTCCTTATATAATACCGCGCTGTACATTTCCCTGGCCCGGTCCACCAGATTATGGGCCTCGTCAATTAAAAATATATAATCACTCTTTTTTTCCCCGAGAAAAAACCTTCTAAGATAAACGTTGGGATCAAAGACATAATTGTAATCACATATAATATTATCCGCCCAGGTGGACACGTCCAGGCACATTTCAAAGGGGCATACATTATGTTTATCCGCATAGGACAGGATTAAATCCCTGGAAATATCATTTTCATTATTTAATAAATCAAATACCGCATCATTTACCCGATCATAATGGCCATTGGCCCGGGCGCAGGAAACCGGATTGCAGTCGGGTTTATCCAACACACAGATTTTCTCTTTTGCCGTGATGGTTACAGATTTCAGATGCAGCCCTTCTTCCATTAGTTTCTGAAAGGTTTCTTCCGCAACCGTCCTGGTAATGGTCTTTGCCGTCAGATAAAAAATCTTGCTTACCAGTCCTTCTCCCATTGCTTTTACGGCGGGAAATATGGTTGATATGGTTTTGCCGACACCGGTAGGTGCTTCAAGGAATAATCTCTTTTCCCGTATTATGGTTTTATACACATCCGTAACCAGTTCTTTTTGCCCTGGCCGGTAAGAAAATGGGAAATCGAGAGCTTTAATGCTTTCATTCCGACGCCTGTACCAGTGAATCTGCCATACGGCCCATTTACCATATTCATTGATTAGGTTCAGAAACCATTCTTCCAGCTCTTTAAAAGTAAAGGTTTCATTAAAATATTTCATATTTTCGGTTTCCAGGTTACAGTAGGTAATGCGTATCCCAATCTCCTCATGGTCGTATAATCTGCTGTAGATATAGGCATAGCACATAGCTTGAGCACGATGAACGGCTATGGGTTCTTTAAGACGGCTCAATTCCATATACACACCTTTTATCTCGTCAATTATAACGGAGGGCTTCTCCTTTGCCCTGCTTACAATGCCGTCGGCCCTTCCTTCTACACATAGTTCAAAGGCGGTATTATCCCTGGATACCGGTATGGTAATACTTAAAGGAAATTCCGCACTGTAATCAGAACCCATCCGTTTTTGTATTTTCCGATGGATTCTGCTTCCTTCCTGCATAGCATCCGTATCCCGCCTGCCTCCTGTCCTGTTGTCCAGATCACCGGAACGGAAAATGAATTCCACCAGATTTCTGACGGATATTTTAATTTTATCGCCCATATCCTTTTCCATATTTACTGTTTCCCCTGTATATTTTTTCTACGCCAATTACGGGTTTAAAGCAGGCATCTTAAATGACTAATCTCATTTCAGATGCCTGTGTTCTATACTTTATGATTTCCGGCCTAAATTATATCTACATAAATTCGGTATAATTTTCATCATCCTCTCCATATCGGCCATTTGCATAACCTTTGGTCCAGTCTATGTTATTGGTTCTTCTATGTTTTATATGGAGTCTGCTGGGTCTTTCCGTTTTCTTATTGATTTCATGGCTTTTCTTTTGTATTGCTTTCTTTTCTCTCTCCAGCCGTTTGATTGTCTCAAATTTATCCGACTGCTGCTCTCTTTCTCTGTTCTGTGGTGTCTTTACTCTGGAGTTGCCCATTCGTTGGTCTTTTCCGCTGCTATAGCCTTTACCATACATATTGTCGCCGTCATAATCCTTATCCTTATCATATCCGCCGCCCTTTTGATCCCTGCTCTTGTTCAGGCTTACAGACGACCTTTGATCCAAGCTGTCTCTTCCTCCATAAGGCTTGGAATCTTTATTGTAAGGTCTATTTACCCTATTTAAAGAATTATATGGCCTGTTTTCTTTATTATAGGGTCTGTTTTCTCGGTTAAAAGGTTTGCCGTCTCTGTTCCTCTGTCCGGCAGTCCCATTATTACCGCTTTCCCGGTTGGTTTTTGGCGTGTGGTTTTCGCTTAATCCGGCATTGCCGCGATTATCTCTTGATCTGCTATCATTAGCATTGGTTGTAGCCACTTAAATGTTCTCCTCTCTTTCCGCGTCAAATACAATACGAACAGCCATTGATATGCAATTTCTTTGTGAAATATATTGTATATTTTATTCTATTTTTATATAAAGTCAATATATTTTTAATAAAAATATTTATTTTTATAGCTAGAATTACCTTGCAATTTCATAGTTTATCTGTTAAAGTCAAGTTGTATGAAACAATAGGACTTGCCATAAAATAATAAGGATAAAAAAGAGTTTGCAAAGCAAACTCTGCGCTGACGCTTGGTCGCTTTGCGACATAATACCCTGCAAGCGTCATGCGCATCCCGCGGAGCGTTTTTATCTCATAGGACGAACTTTCCTATGAGATAAAAAGCATGTTTCTACACGGCGGTAAAAAGCACTGCCTTTTATCAGAAATTTAAAAATTAATTTCCGATCAGTTTTATTATTTGCCGGGATAGGAATCCTATTCATAGGCTTACATTGAAAGAGAGGTATATTACAATGAGCGAACACAAACACGACTGTGATTGCGGTTGTGGACATGACCACGATCATGACCATGATCATATGAATGTGACTCTAACACTGGATGACGGTACAGATTTGGAATGCGAAGTTTTATGCATATTCCCGGTTGGAGAAAAAGATTATATCGCACTTGTTCCCGCAGAAAGAGAAGAGGAGGAAGACGGTGAAATCTTTTTATACCAGTTCATTGAGCAAGAGGACGATGAAATTGAATTGCTTAATATTGAAGATGATGATGAATTTGAAGCGGTGTCCGATGCTTTTGATGAATTAATGGACAGTGAAGAATTTGATGATATGTTTGACGAAGAGGACGAAGAGGACGAAAATGAGGAAATATAGGGTTTATTTCATTTAAGTTGTAATAGAAGGCTATTGTACTGCTGCCCTGGCAGCCGCAATAGCCTCTTATGTTTTTATGGTCAGAAGCATATTTTGAACACAATATTCCAAATCCAGGGTTCTTTCCCTTTTAAGCTCTTCAAAATAGATAACCAGCCTGCCCCGGTCATTGGATTTAATAATACCCGCTCCGTAGGTTTTATGTATTATTTTTGTTCCTGCTTTCAGATATTCCCTGTCTAAGAGCAGCTCCCCTACAAATCTGGAACAGGTCAATTCTTTATTATATCTTTCTTTTACGGAATAAATATGCAGATATTCTTTCGCCCGGGTAACGGCCACATAAAATAACCGGCGTTCTTCCTCCATATCCGCTTCCAAAAGTGCCTTGCGGTGAGGAGTTATCCCTTCATTGGCATCCACAATAAACACCGCCTTATATTCCAATCCTTTGGAACTATGCATGGTGACCAGGGCCACGCTGTCTTTATTCTGCTTCTGATTTTGAGCCTGCTTTTTCAGTTCTTCCTGATATTTACTGATATGGAGGAACCATTCCCCGTAAGTTTTATACTCCCTGGCAGAATCCTGCAGTTCATTTAAAGTATCTATTAATTCTTCCGCTTTAATCCTGCGAAACGCCGCATATTCCGTCAGATAATCTTCATAGCCGATTCCCTTCCGGATATAGTTGATAGCCGCATAAGGACTCATATCTCTCATAAGTTCCAGGTCATATTCCAGTTTATCAATCCGGTCAAGCATCCATTCCTTGTCACCATAGTATTCCTTAAGCTTAACAAATTCCACCTTGGAATCCTGAAAGCATTCCCGGCTTAAATAACGTTTGGGGCGGTTTGCAATTTGTAAAAATAACCCCCTGTCCCGATTTCCCATGGCCAGCTTCATATAGGTAATAATATTCACCGCAATCCAATGATCATAAAGATTGGGTATCATATCCTTCATCTGGAAAGGAACGTTATACTCCATCAATTTGTCTATTAAAGCCCGAGGCTGGGTATTGGTCCTAAAGAGAACGGCCATATCGGAAAACGGAATGTCCTTTTTATAGTATTGCAGTATGTTTACCACTACCATACTATTCTGTTCTTTTAATTGCTGAAAAAATTTTATAACGACCTCCTCTCCTCCCTGCCGTTTGGTCTGGATATTCTTCCGAAACCGCTTCCTGTTGTTCTTAATCAGAGAAGCCGCGCATTCCGCAATCTTTGCAGTGGAACGGTAATTCACATCTAAGAGTACTCTTTTACTTTCAGGATAATCTTTATTAAAATTCAGCATGATTTCAGGCTTTGCGCCCCGGAAACGGTAAACGGACTGGTCGTCGTCGCCGACGATAAATAGATTATTTTCGGGCAGCGCCAAAAGTTTTATAATATCATACTGTACTTTATTAATATCCTGGAATTCGTCAATTAAGATATACTGAAATTTCTTCTGCCATACCGCGAGTATGTCCCCCCGTTTTATGAGAAGCTCATAACATAAAACCAGCATGTCGTCAAAATCAATTAAATTTGCTTTACGTAATCTGCTTTCATAAGCTTGATAGATTATCTTGAATATTTCCTCAGAACAATTAATGGAATAATAGTGTTCCAAATCCATCCTCTCGCTCTTGACCAGGCTGATTTCTGAGGCGATGCTTAATATAAACTCTTTTTCGTCTTCTATTTCTAATTCCAGATGTTCCATAATTTCCCGGAAGAACTGGTTTTTTTGATCCTCATGGATAATATTGGCGGTACTATAATGATAGGCATATTTTAATATTGTAAAGAATACGGCATGAAAGGTTCCAAAATTAACTCCCTGCCCCTTTCCGCCTGTTAACCGTAAAAAACGCTCTTTCATTTCCCCGGCGGCGGCTTTGGTAAAGGTAATTACTAAAATATTCTGAGGGTTAACGCCATATTGGTTAATAAGCTGCTCGGTCCTTCTGGTAATAACAAGGGTTTTGCCGGAACCGGGCCCTGCTAAAACCAGCATGGGCCCTTTATTATGATTAATAGCCGTTAATTGTGACTGATTAATTTCCATAGGCAGCTTTCCTGTTGCTTAATTTATCAATAGCAAGACGAATACGGCGGAGGCTTTCCTCTTTACCGAGGATATCCATGATTTCATAAGCGCCACCCGGTGTGGACTGTTTACCGGATACGGCAGTCCTAAGGGGCCATAAGCCCATACCGTTTTTAATGCCTTTTTCCTTGATGTACCCCATGATTACCCCTTCAATTCCTTCTATGGAATAGTCGTCAAAGGCCTCCAGTAACGGCTGCTGTTCCTTCAAAATGGATAAGGAGATTTCTTCATCGGTTTTCATCTTTTTATGGTTATACATAGAGGTATCATAATCCGGCATTTCCTCAAAGAAATCAATCATATCCTTAATATCCAAAAAGGTTTCTATTCTTGTCTGTACTAAATCCGCTATCTTTTTTAAATCCAGGTCTTTGTGGATAACCTCTCGGATATAGGGAAGGGCCAGCTCATAATAACGTTCCTTATCCATTCTTTTGATGTATTCGCCGTTCATCCACTTAAGCTTTTTCATATCAAATACGGCCGGGGATTTATTAATATGGTGATAATCAAATTCCCTTACCAATTCCTCCAGGGAAAAAATCTCTTCATTCGTACCGGAGCTCCAGCCCAGCAAAGCGATAAAATTAACAATGGCTTCCGTTACAAATCCCTGCTCCAGTAAATCCTCAAAGGAGGAATGTCCGCTTCGTTTGGATAATTTTTTATGCTCTTCATTGGTGATTAGGGGACAGTGTACATAAATAGGTTCTTCCCATCCGAAGGCATGATAGAGTCTGGTATACTTTGGTGCGGAAGACAGATACTCGTTCCCCCTGACCACATGGGTAATCTTCATTAAATGATCATCCACAACATTGGCAAAATTGTAGGTTGGAAAGCCGTCCGACTTAATTAAAATCATGTCATCCAGTTCCGCGTTATCCACCGCAATATCGCCGTAAACGGCGTCATGAAAAGCAGTGGTGCCTTCCGTGGGGATATTCTGGCGGATGACATAAGGAATTCCCGCCGCCAGGTTAGCTTCGATTTCCTCTTTGGAAAGATGTAAGCAGTGTTTATCATATTTGATAATCTCCTTAACTTCCCCCCGCCCGCTTTGCTGGTCATTCAAATCAGAATAGTCGGGAATATCCTCTTCCTTATCTGTCATATCCCCGTCCTCCGAGACAACACATTTAAGGGTGCTTAATCTCTCTTTTGTACAGAAGCAGTAATAAGCTTCCCCCGTTTCGATTAACTGCCTGGCATACTTCATATAAATTCCGGCGGCCTGGCGTTCACTCTGTATATAAGGGCCGTAGCCGCCGTCTTTATCAGGGCCTTCATCATGAATTAATCCGGTTATTTTTAACGTATGATATATAATATCCGTTGCACCTTCCACAAATCTTTCCTGGTCGGTATCTTCTATTCTAAGAAGGAAATCGCCTCCTTCATGTTTTGCAATCAGATATTCATATAATGCTGTCCTTAAATTTCCAACGTGCATTCTGCCCGTTGGGCTGGGTGCATATCTGGTTCGTACTTTACTCATATTAATTTCCTTTCCACATTTTAAGAAGATTTCTCATAACCCGTTTCCAAAATTGCGACGCAGTATACCGCAATGTGGGGCGGCCAAAACGGTGCAATGATTTTTTCAAACACGCTCTAGGTTATAATATAAATCATCAGGCTGTTTCTGTCAATGTGCATTTGGTTAATTAACGTAGTTATGGTTTACAAATTGGCGGCAATGCAATAGCCCTCCAGGGTAGCTTCCATAATTTTTCTCGGCTGTTTGCAGTCCCCGATAATAAAGGTTTCCGGTATGATCCCATAAAAACTGTCAGCCACTGTTTTGTTAGGCCTTAAGCCGGTTGCAATAATAACCGTATCTGCCGGAATGAATTTTTCCTCACACTGTTTTGTCTTTACCAGCACGCCGTCTTCCCTGATTTCCTGACATCCGGTATTCAACATAAAATTTAAAGCAGGAGTCTGTTCTATTTTCTGGCGCAAGGCAATCCGGTACAGCATATTTCCCTGGGCAGCTATTTCTCCTGCCAATTCTATCACCGTAACATGCTTCTTCCTAAGGGAAGCCAGCTCCAAACCAATTTCCGAGCCAATGGTACCGCCGCCAAGGATTACTACCTCCTGTCCCACCCTTTCCTCTTGTTCAATGGCATCATAAAAGTTCATGACAAGCTTTTTATCGATTCCAGGAACAGGCGGAGTGAAAGGGGTGGAACCCACTGCAACGATTACCGCATCGGCCCGGGTTTCATTTATCATCTCCGGTGTGGCCTCCGTATTCAGACGGACATCTATATTGGATTTTTTTAACTGGGTTATCAGGTAATTTAAATATGCCAGTATATCCGTTTTGTAATGTTCCATGGCTACTGAGTGGATTGCTCCCCCCACATAAGGATTTTTTTCCAATAGAATAACTTCATGCCCTCTTTGTTCCGCAACCAGAGCTGCCTTTAACCCGGCAGGCCCTGCCCCTATTACCACAACCTTTTTCCTTCTTTCCGCTTTTCCAGGTTTTAACGGTATAAAGGACTCATTGGCATATCTGGGGTTTACGGAACATCCTACATTCCAGCGGTTGCTGGCTATATGGTAACATTGCAGGCACCGTATGCAGGGCACTATGTCTTCCTCACTGTCTTCCCTGGCTTTCTTCGGCCATTCCGGATCCGCTGCCAAAGGCCGCCCAAGTGCAACCAGGTCAACGATTCCGTCTGCAAGCAGCTGCTCTGCCTCCTCCGGGTTCATGATCGCACCGACGACCGAAACCGGGATATTAACATTTTCCCTTACTATTTTTGCATATTTTGCATTGGGCATATGTTCTTCAAAATTAGTGGTGGCCATATGGACATTGGCCTCATGGACAAGATCCAGGCCGCAGGAAATCTGTACGGTATCAATAAGGTGTTCCACCATTTTTATAAATGCCAGTACATCCTCAAATTCGATACCGCCTTTTACCCATTCCGTGGCAGAAATCCGCATGTCAACAGGGAACTTAGGACCGACCGCCGCCCTGACCCTTTCCAATATCCTTTTCGGGAACCTGGCCCGGTTTTCAAAACTTCCGCCGTACTCATCCGTCCTTTTATTAAAATAGGGTGAAAGGAATTCCGCTGCCAGCCACCCGTGTCCGAAATGCATAAATATCATATCAAAACCTAATTTTTTGGCATCCGCCGCCGTCTTGGCATACCAGTCAAGGGTTTCTTCCATCATTTCCTCCGTCATTTCCTTTACTTCTACCCCATCCTCCCGTATAAAACCTACAGGACCTTTGGCATAATCCTTTACCCTGGCATATTGTCCGGCATGTCCGATTTCAACGGAGGCTTTAGCGCCGGCCTGCTGTGCAAGTAAAATCCGTTCCCTGGTTTTTTCCAGCTGGTATTTGGAAAATGCATAGAGTTCGTCCGGTGATGCAAAGGAGGATCTTCCGGGCTCCGCAATAACGGAGCCGGCTATGACTATACCCGCCCCGCCCAAGGCTTTATCACTGAAATTATGGCCCATAGGCGTAGCTACAATACGGTTCCTGATTATCATGTCATTAATTTTTATGGGTGAAAACAAATTTGGATATTTCATACTTTTCCTCCTAATCTAAATCCTCGCCGTTAGAGACGAAGATAAACTGTTGCAAAACAGCTTTTCACTCCAATTCGCCAGAAGTTCATCCATACTATTTTGCAACAGCCCCTTATGTTTCCTGCTAAATTTTATTTTTTTTCTATTTCTTCATTTACAGTCTGCCTGTCCACCATCTTAAAGAAAGGAATCCAGATTAACGTCGTTATAAAAATTAATACTATCTGTAAAATTGCCGTGGGAATACCTTGAGCCAGGAAACCTGAAATAATCTGGGGCATTGTCCAGTTTACGACAACACCGGACAATCTGGGCGTTATTCCCAGCGCAATGGATAAATAACTGATGGTGGTACAAATAATCGGATTCAGCACATACGGAATGAATAACAAGGGATTTAATAAAATCGGGATACCAAATAACAACGGCTCGTTAATTCCGAAAAAGGCGGGAATTACCGACATTACTCCAAGGGTTTTAAGCCTTTTACTCTTTGCGGCAAACGCCATTAAAAACGCAAGGCCGAAGGTGCCCCCGATACCGCCGGGCTGACATAATATAGAGAAAGAATCTATAATGATGTTCGGTGCCGGTAAACCTTTGGTCAAGGCCTCTAAGTTCTCGGCGGATGCCGCTAAGGTAATTGGCGATATTACGCCGAAAATGGAATTTCCGTGTATGCCGCAGAACATAAACAAAGTGGAAAGTATCTGCACAAAAAGATAGGCAGGGTAGGATAAGCCGATGCCTTGCAGCGGAGCCTGTATAAAGGAATAAATAACTTGATGAATACTTCCGAAACTTGTAGCGGCCAAGGCGGTTGCTATGGCTATGGCAAGGACGGCGCAAAGCAGGGCCGGCACCAGGGATGCAAAGGATTCTTCCACCATGGGAGGCACCCCTTCGGGCATACGCAGGTATAATTTCTTATCCATTAACAATTTTGTCAGCCTAACCACACAGGCGCTAACGATCATGGCCGTAAACAGACCTGCATATCCCAGCCACTGTGTGGGAATATTGGTATATAATTCATGGGGCGTCAGTATCAGAAAGGTCATGAGACTTGTAATTGCTGCTGACAGGGGTTTCATGCCTAACTTAGAAGCATATTGGTAAGGCAGTACAAAAACCACATATAAAGCAATAATGCTAAGTGTCAGGGACTGAACGGTCATTAAGACGGTTGCCAACCCCGCGCCGGTAATAAAGTCCTGCCAGGCCGGTATATCCAAGAAGGCTCCCAGGCAGGCAAAAGATCCTATTAGTATTATCGGCAGTAATAATTGAAATGTTGCGCCTAAGGCACTTAAAAATTTGATGCCGCTTATTTTATTTGCGATTGGCATTAATTTGTTTTGTAATGCTTCCATAAATTTGTTCATTACATTTTCCTCCCATAAGTTATTTGCTATCCTATTTTTCTGCTATGGCAATTGCATCCCTTAAAATTTTTTCCCCGTTCATCATTCCGAAATCCATGGCTTTAATCACATCAATTTTTGCCGCCTGTTCCGGATAAGTTTTTAAAGTAGCCTCTTTTTTAAAGGCCAGCTGAGGTCCCAGCAGTATAACGTCCGTTTCTGCTATGAAGTTCTCTAACTGGGTATAGGGATAAGCTGCTATTTCCGCTTCTATTCCCTGTCTGCCGGCAGCCTCCTTCATTTTTTTTACTACCATTCCCGTACTTGCACCATTTTCACATACTAAAGCAATCTTATACATTTCTAACCTCCTTATACAGATAAATGATTTCTTCTGCCAGCTCCTTAATAATGTCCGCCGCCGTAAGATGGTCCGCCGCATGTACTATTAACATTGTAACCTTCAGGTCATTATGCTCCGCATCGTAAAATAACATTTCACTGTGGGCCTGATGCGCTTTTACAATAGCCTCTTCAGCCTGCTTTAGACTCTGTGCTGCCTCTTCATATTTGCCGGCGCGGGCCTGTTGGATAGACTGCATTGCCAAACTTTTCCCCTCGCCGCCGCTTGCAATGATCTCCATACATTTTTCAAGTGCATCCATTGTATTTTCTCCTTTTTATTACTGAGCCCTCTCGGAAACTCTTACTGTGTGCACCGGTCCGTAGTTTCCGGCTGTCTGTATTTTTATTATTCCAGCTTCCCACTAAAATTTCTATTCCTGGATTTGCACTTTAACGGTGCAATAGTAACGATAGACATTCTCCACAACCCTAATTATAATAATAATTATAATTACCTAAATTATGTATTGAATTTTACCATTGTAAAAATTTTATATTATAAAATTCCAGATTGAATGGGTATAAATTATGAACACTTTCGGAAACTAATCAGGGCGTGTCTGAAAACGTCCTGAAATTGAGACAAATTTAATGTCCGGTTAATTTAAAAACAATGTGCTGAATTAATCGTATCCCTTAGCTTTACCCAGACGTTATCTTATAATGTACGCCCGAAAGGAGAGTCCTATCTATGCAGGAAAAAGAAATCCAGGTGTTAAATTATCTGAAAAATCAGACTGACTGGTGTACTGCCGCCAATATATCCGTCAATCTGAACTATTCCATCCGCAGTATTAAAACCTATATTTCCTATATTAATGCCAATTATCCTGAACTGGTCCTCTCTTCCAGGAAAGGCTTCCTAATCCGGGATAAAGAACGCCTGTATTCCCTGCTAAATGCCTCGGCCAGCCATATCCCCCAGACTGCACAAAGCAGGCAGGCTTATATCCTTAAATTGCTGTTATTGCGCCAGCAGACAAAGGACTTAAATGAGCTGGCAGAGGAATTATGCATTTCACCGGTTACCCTTACCAATGAAATTTCTATAATCAAAGGGGAGTTAACGAAATTTGATCTGGTATTCAGGACGAAAAACAACTGTGCCTATATTGACGGTCTGGAAAAAAATAAGAAGAAAATGATTTCCCACCTGATATACAGTGAGACAAAAGACAATTTCAGCAGTCTGGAATTAATACAGACTTACCTTCCCAATTTAGACATGAAAATCATAAAACACATCATCACCGATAAACTATTATCCAACCACTATTTTATTGACGATTTTTCTTTGACCAACTTTATTTTGCATGTGGGTATTACTATGGAACGGTCCCTGGAAAATCCTTCCTCTCAAGAGCAAAACGATACCTGCGGCAATATTCCTGCAGACAGTCCAATCTATAAACTGCTGCGGGAAATATGCGATAATCTGGAGAAATATTTTCCGGTCCGTTTTACCGACGGCGATTTTTACAATCTGGCTTTAATTTTAATGACCAGAATTGTCCATGAAAATATCAACCAGCTGGAGCCTTCCAGGCTGAAAGAAATAGTTGGGGTTGAAATATATGATTTAATGGAGATGATACAGAATAAGGTCAGGAATGTTTTCTATGTCAACCTGAATAACCAGGATTTCATAATCCGCTTTTCCCTCCACCTTTCTAACATGATGATTCGTCTGGAGAATAATATTCATTTAAGGAATCCCCAGCTCTTATCAATAAAAAACACTTACCCGTATATTTATGACGTCTCCGTTTTTATCGCCAACCTTATCACCAAGGAAAAGGGGTATCTGTTATCCGAAGACGAGATTGCCTATATCTCCCTGCATATAGGGGTCTTAATTGAAGAGCAGAAAGCCTTAAGGGATAAAGTAAAGGTACTTGTCCTTGCCCCCCAATATTATTCCACCCATTTAAGACTGGTAAAAAAAATCCACACCGTTTTTGAAGACAGCATCATCCTCTTAGGTGTGATTACCTCCCTGGATGAGCTTGGGCTTTTTTCCGACTATGACTTTATTATATCCACCATTCCGGTAAATGTCTGTTCATCAGTACCTGTGGCCCGAATCAATAATTATTTTGACAATAAAGATGTCAGCAATATCATCAATATACTGGAAGACATTAAAAAGGCAAGGGTAAAGGCCACCCTGGAAAATAAGCTTAAATTTATCTTTAAAAAAGAGCTGTTTTTTTACAATCCCGATTTTAAAGACCAAAGGGATGCCATAGATTTCTTATCCGACGCCTTATATAAAACGGGTTACGTGGATTTAACCTTCCGGGAAAAGCTATATGAAAGGGAAAAAATCAGTTCCAGTGCATATACTAACATTGCCATGCCCCATCCCCTGGAAATGTGCTCTTTTTCCACTGCCATAGCCGTATCCATCCACCCGGCCGCCATTGACTGGAACCGGAACAAAGTAAATGTCGTATTTATGCTTGCCATTAACGAAGAAAACCGTATACTGTTCCGTGATATTTTTGATTTAGTTACTGAAATCATCTCCAGTAAAAAGTACTTTCAAAGTCTTTTAAATACAAAAACTTATGAGGGATTTATTAACCTGTTAATCTCGTCGGTCTAACAAGTCTAAAAAAGTATTTACCTGCCGGAGCATGTTTGAAAAATGCTTGTGCCGGGCTGGATGCTCCAATTTGCGGGAGGCAAGAAGCAATTTGGGGAGCGCAGTTGGGGCTACGTTTCCAAAATTGCGGCGCAGAATACCGCAAAGTGGGGCGGTCAAAACAGTGCAATGATTTCTCAAACACGCTCTACGCCGGGCAAGGTTAAAATATTAGGAAAAGGCATCTCCACACTGGAAAAATTTTTAATAGAAACGGATAATTCCACACTTTCTTATAAAAACCTATTGATAAGGGACTTTATTTGTGTTTTACTATTAGAAGGTTATCTTACCAACGGTAACGAATTGTGGAAAGGATTATCCAAAATGAGTAGAATACTATGCCTTGATTACGATAATACACTTTTTGACCATGGGACAAATGAAATTCCCGAAAGCGCCATGGAAGCCATTAACAGAGTAAGAAGTGACTATAAAATAGTTCTGGCTACAGGCCGGTATTTCAACGATTTAAGAAACCGGTCCATGAAAGAATACATAAAGCCGGATGCCATTATACACGCCAATGGCTCCGTCATTGAAGTAAACGGCATAATACTTTATGAATCCTTCCTGGATATGGATTTGCTCCAATCCGTTATCCTTTTTGCCCTGGAACATGATTTATGCCTTGGGACTTTTTACAGAAGCAATTATTATAATACAAATCCCCAAAAATTAAAAGAACGCTGGTTTCTGAAGGGAAATAATGATGACTGGATTATCCGCGACGCCAGGGAATTAATCGGGAAAAAAGTCTATTCCCTCTTTCTGGATGATACCGTAGAGGCGGCAGCCCTAATTGAGAAAAACTTTCCGGCCTTAAGAGCGCCCATTATGTCGGAAGAAACCGGCGGTGCGGATGTGATTCCCCGCAATATATCCAAAGCCGCCGGTATTAAGACACTGCTGGATTACTGGAACCAGACTTACAAGGATGTGGCTGCCATTGGTGACAGCATGAACGATTATGAATTAATCAAATTTGCGTCAATTGGCATTGCCATGGGTAATGCCGTATCCAGGCTGAAAGAAATTGCAGATTATGTAACGACTCCTATTTCAGAAGACGGTATTAAAAATGCAATCATGTATCTGGAAAAGTACCGGTAAGTGCATCGCAATTTTGGGAGCGTAGCACCACCACGCACCCAAAATCGCTCCTTGCCTCCCACAAAGTGGAGCATCCAGCCCGGCACAAGCATTTTTCAAACACACTCTAGCTATGGATAAGTTTCTTCAGATCAGCGATTTTAGTGATTTAATAGAATTCTTTCATATAATCTTCAATGTTTACTCCGCTGTTCATAATATCCATCATGGTGTAAGTAAACGCAAAGATAAATAATATAATTCCAAGAACAGAAACGATAAGACTGGCCCTTGCCCAATTTTTTTTGCTTTGGGGAGTATCACTGCCAAAGGCCCATACAAACATCATTACAACATAAATAGGAATTCCTACAATTGGAATAAAAGGTAACAGCATGGTCCCCATCCAGTTGCCAAAGGAAATTGACTTTTCATTCTCCTCATTGTCTACTCTCGTATCCGGCTGTTCCGTTATAACCGAATAACTCTCCTGCCTAAAGGGCATATTTTCACGGAAGGAAGCACCGCAGTACTCACAGTAATTCGCGTTTTCATTCGCTGAATTTCTTCCACAAGCCTTACAAACCATTGATTTATCATCCTTTCTTATTTCTACGCATTCCCATTTCATTATTATATCAGGCATTCATGATCTTGTTGCGACCCTCGCATATTACAAGTAAGCTTGCATATGCTCTTAATCTTTCCTTATATCATGAACCATGTTCCTGCTCTTTTTACTCCGTTTATTTCGCTTTCATCAGATCATGAATAAAAAAACATGTTCATATCATGAACTTAAAGCGTGTTCATGATCTTGTTGCGACGGTCGGAAATTACAAGCAAGCTTGCAATTTCCTAACTATTCTTTCATTATATCATATTTTATCAAAAAGCAAAAATAAAATTATTCTTCACAGGGAAACGCAAAAAAACCTTGAAAGGCTGTACTGGCTCGTTGTATTTGCGTATAAAAAATGGGCGGCTTCCAATTGCTGCAGTTGATGCAATTGTTTTCCTTTTTGTATCTCCGCCCACTTAAAATTTTTATTTTTATTTACTTATCACGTTTTCTTCTCCAACCGTTCGGGTTACATCCACACCGTAGGTGGCCATTGCGTCAGCCGGGCTGGTCCCGGATACTACGGATTCAACCATGGTCTGTATATGGGTGGAAACCGCTGAGTATTTGCTGTCCTTGGGCCGGAAGGATGCACCTTCCAGGAATTCGGTTGCGGTCTGGATAAAAGGCAGGGATGCATATTTTTCATTATCCACGATATCCGCCCTGGTTCCGATACTGCCCATTGCTATAACAGCGTCAACATATAGATCAGGATCCATTAAATGTTCAATAAATTCCATTGTAATGTCTTTGTTGCCTGATTTGGAGGGAATGGACCATGCCCAGCCTCCTGCTAACGTAATGGTCGTACCGCCGCCTTTTTGTGTGGGCATGGGAGCAAAACCTAAAACCTCACTGTATTCCGGCCATGGAGAAGCGCCTGTTTCCAGGTAATTTCCGGTGATCCAGCTGCCGTCCAGGGAAATGGCAAGCTTGCCCAAAGGTAAGTATTCTCTTGCCGATGTATTGCTGGCCTGGCCGTTTAGTACCTTAGATAAAGGCGGTCCGAAATCATTTTTATAAATATTCTCCAAAAACGTCAGGGAATCTAAAATGCCCTGACTGGAAATAATCCATTTGCCGGTTGATTCATCCAGCAGTCTTTCACCGGTTCCGTAAAGAAGCATTTCATAAGTCTGCATGGAAGTAGCCTCACCGGTTGCAACGGCAGAATTGCACCAGAACGGTACCACATCCGGAACCTTTTCTTTCATTGTCTGGCAGGCCCAAAGAACGTCCTCCCAATTCTTCGGCTCCCATTCCTGGGGTAAACCGGCCTGCTTAAAAATTTCTTTATTATACCATAAACCCCGCGTATCCGTATTATAAGGAACCCCGTATACCTTATTGTCTGCGGCGGTAACACCTTCTTTTAAAGATTCATAGTAAGAACCGTCCGACCAGTCGGCATAATTCTTTAAATAATCATCCAAAGGGGTAAGATAACCTGCCTCCACGTCGGTTGCAAGCTGAAAGGTATCTTCCGCTACTAAGTCGGGTGCCGTTTCCTCCGATTGGAGTGAAAGGGCAATCTTTGCAAAATAATCACCTTCGGAAGCAGTAATGGGAGCAATGTTTAATTCCACACTGTCCTTTTTGTCAAAGCTTTCATAGGCTGTTTCCAGCCATTTCCACAAAGAACTGTTTTCCCCCTGTCCGTCGTCCCTGAAAGTCACGGTAATAACGCTTTTATCTGCGGCGGCTGCATTTTTGCCAGCGTCTCCAGATTCTGCAGGTGTAGCTTTGGCAGTACTTTCTTTTGTCTGAGTGTTATTCGTTGCTGTATCTGTGTTAGCTGTATCTTTGGATTTTCCGCATGCGGTTAATGATAGAATCATTACAGTTACCAGAAACAAACTCAATAACTTTTTCATAGTAATACCTCTCCTTTTTTCAAACACGCTCTAGAGCGTGTTTGAAAAATCATTGCACCGTTCTGACCGCCCCACTTTGCGGTATACTGCGTCGCAATTTTGGGAACGTAGCACCACTACGCGCCCAAAATCGCTCCTTGCCTCCCACAAAGTGGAGCATCAAGCCCGGCACAAGCATTTTTCAAACACACTCTAGGGGCCTGTTAATTTTCTGTCTCTTATTTATCCCAAGGATTTTCTACAAAATCTCCTCCTCTGCACCATCTTTCTGTTACTGTTTTACTGATTTTTAGGGCATACAGGCTTTCCAATACAGTAAATCTTTACAGAATTATTTATCTGTGTTTCCATTTAACGGATGAAAACACAGCACTTTCCGCCCTACAGCTAAATCTGTCATTTCCGGTCTTGATTTCCTGCATTCATCCGTAGCATAAGAACAACGGGGAGCAAATTTGCAATATGTAATAGCATACTCTTTGTCCTCGGTGTCCGGCATTACTAATTCCTGATTCCATTTTTCTCCTACCCTTGGTACTGCATTCATCAAAAGCTCTGTATACGGATGTGCCGGTTCGTCCATGATCTCTTTTGCCTGTCCATATTCTATCAGGCAGCCTCTATATAAAGTTGCAATATAATCCGATACATAGTAAGCCGTCGAAAGATCATGCGTAACATAGATAAAAGAAACATTGTACTTATCCTTCAACTCCTTAAACAGATTTACAATATTCATTTTCATAGACGCATCAATAGCGGCAACCGGTTCATCGGCTATGATAAGCTTTGGTCTGGTAATGAGTGCTCTGGCTATGGACACCCGCTGCAGCTCACCACCTGAAAACTGGGCGGGGTATTTGCCCTTTACTACTTCAAGTGACATACCTACGCTTTTTAGTGTATCATCAACTAACTTTTCAGCTTCTTTATAATTTTTAGCAATTTTCAATCGAAGGGCGGTATTAAACAGGTAGGTATCCACTGTTTTACGCATCGAAAAAGCTTCATAAGGATTTTGAAATATCGGTTGCACATCCAGCCTGAATTGAAAAGGATTGTACCCTTTATGATCTTTATAAGATCTGCCGGAAAGCACTATATCACCCTGATCGGCGTCATGCAGACGCAGTATCAGCTTACATAACGTAGACTTGCCGCAGCCAGACTCACCTACTATTGAAAGTATAACCGGCTTACCGGCATCGATATCAATACTGACATCATCCACAGCGACAAGTTTCTTTTTGCTGAGCATTCCGCCAATCTGGAAGAATTTACTGACTTTTTTTATTTCAAGCAATTTTTCAGACATCTTAACCTCCGTCTGCCGCTTCAGCATCCTTTTCACACTCCTTCCCTGTTCACCAAATGACAGGCCGCGAAACGCCCCTGCTCTACTTCACGAAACTTTGGTACCGATTTTTTGCATTCCTCGGTCGCCCTGGGACAACGAGGCGCAAACCTGCAGCCGGGAGGCGGGTTTGTAAGTGCAGGAGGTCTTCCCGGTATGCCTGTTTTCTGACTCTTGTCACCTACCCGCGGGAGCGCATCTACCAGCATCCTCGTATACGGATGTATCGGTTTTTCAAAAATATCTTCTGTTTTACCCAGCTCAATCATACTTCCGGAGTACATAATACCCATACGGTCCGTTATCTGATAATGTACGCCTATATCATGACTTACTATCACCATGGTGTTCTTTAACTGCTTTTGAAGACGCATGAGCATCATAAGTATACCCCGCTGCACTACCACGTCAAGAGCAGTAGTGGGTTCATCTGCCAGGACTACATTAGGCGACATAAACGTAGCCAATGCTATAATAGCACGCTGCCTCATCCCTCCTGAAAGCTGGAAGGGATAAGCCTTAAGTAAATCAGGGGAGAGACTAAGCTCTTCCAGATAGTCTGCAATTCTCTTTAATATCTGTTCTTTCGTTTCATTCTTTTTATCTGCTTTCGGAATAGAATCCAGAAACTGATTCTTTAGCGGAACGATGGGATTCAGTACACTCTGTGCTGCCTGCGGCACATAAGAAATATTATTCCACCAGGTCTTCCTGATCTGGCCTGTTTCGTACAAAAAAGCTTTCCCGTTTTTCTGACCGCTAAGTACGAGTTTACCCGAGTCTACAACCAGAGGAAACTCTAGTATATCATACAGAGTTTTTAATAAAGTCGTTTTACCGCAGCCTGATTCGCCGGCTATTCCGAAAATTTCATTATCAAATATTTCAAAATCCACATCGTTAATAACGTGAACAGGTCCATCTATCGTTGAATACGAGGTGGACAAATGGTCTATTTTTATCATCTTAACCTCTTTCCTGAATTCGTTAATCCGTAGCTGAAAAAACAGTCTTTTGTTTTTTCAGCCCTACCGGTGTGAAGACGCTTTTTCTTCCTACTTCTCCCATTGCATTTGCCTCAAACTATCTTCCTCTCTTCATAGATAAATAGTCATTATAGCCTGTTATCAGAAGGAACAGTCCGATAAACAGCACAGCCGTAGCTATTATCGGAGAGCCTATCCAGAACCACTGCTTCGTAAAGATAGCATTACGTTCTCTTGCCCACTGGATCATATTCCCCAGGGAGATAAGATTTCCGGGCGACAGACCCAGAACAGCGAGACTCGATTCAGAAGCTATGGCAGCCAGAGTGGCATTCATGAAGTTGGAGAGCGACCACGTAAGAGCATACGGAAGTATCTCTGTTACGA
>JAATFT010000038.1 GCA_015655075.1 Clostridiales bacterium
ATTCTGCGAGGCGGAGGAATGAGGCGTAGCGGTGGCTACGTCGATTGACGACAACGAAGCAGATGGAAATTCAGGCAAGTCATTAGATAATATATCAACTTGTCAGTGCACTAGTTCCGCATTAATTCTGTCTTCTAAGGTTATCTCCTTCATATTTTTCTCCTATCTGTATGGACTGCACTTCGGCAGATGAATCATTTATACCGGCCACTTCTATACTTATAAAGTTAATTTCTTGTATAATCGGAAAGTAAATACATTATCAGGTTTTATGTAATTTAACATTCTATCATTTTAGAACATCTTTGTATACACGCAATACATTCTTATAAAATACGGCTTCTATTTCGTGCTGCTTAAAGCCTTCTTTTTCTAAAGCTTCCGCCAATAGAGGCAAATAGGAGGCATCCGGCAAATCCCTGTGAACAGGTATGCCGTCATAATCCGATCCCAGTCCGATACACTCATATCCCCCGACTGAGGCAATATATTTAATATGCTCCACAATTGCAGAAATGGTGCCCACGGCATCCTTTTCCTCCTCAACCTCCTGTAAAAAGCCGGGGCAGTAATTTATCCCTATGACGCCGCCTCTCTCCGCAAGTTTACGGATCATATCATCGGATAAATTTCTGACGTGGTTACAGATTCCCCTTGCATTGGAATGGCTTGCCACAAATGGTTTCTTGGTGTTGTTAAGCACCTGGTAAAATCCCGCGTCGGATAAATGAGAGACATCAATTATCATTCCCAGTCTTTCCATCTCCCTTATAAATTCAAGCCCGAATTCGGTCAGCCCCTGCTCTGTATTTGGTGTCTTAAAATCCGGTTTTTCCCCTTCGATCAGTTGAAAATTCGGGTAGCCGATTCCATTCTCACAATTCCAGGTCAGGGTAAGCATTCTCACGCCCAGCCGGTAAAAATTTCTTAAATGGGCTAAATCGCACCTGGTTACCCCGCCTTCTTCGATCGTGAGCATTGCGGACATCTTCCCTGATTTCCGGTTATTTATAATATCGCCGTAGTTTAATACCAGGGCTATTTTATCCTGGTTTTTATTAAGCTCGTTGTAAAATAAGTCGATTAGTTTTAAACACTGTTCCAAAGGATCCGCATATTTCATAATATTTACAAATATTGCAAAATTCTGAATCAGATAATCCCCTTTTTTCATTTTTTCCAAGTCCACATGCAAATTATTTTTTGCAAGTCCCATATCTTTCCCATCCCGCAATCCATAGAAAATTTCCGCTATGGTATCGCAGTGCATATCCGCTACTTTCATCCCAATAATTTCCTCCCTTTCTTTTTACAATTCCAAGATTATCAATGGATCAAATTTTATTGATTTAAATTTTCATAGACTATCTTTTTACCGGTTTTTATATTCTGTTTTCCTATATGCAATATGGATTTCGCCATTTTCTTCCTTTGGCAAGGAATTATCTATATATACCTTTTCCCTACAGTTAATGTCACAACGGATATTCCGGATCCGCTGTGCTGCTTGTTCATAATCATACCAGCTTTGCCGGTATTACCTGCATGGCTGGTATTAACCTGCGGAGGATTTACTTGTAAGATTAAAATAAACTACCTACAGCCTTTATGCTCTGAACTAAATCCTCCCTGTAATCTTTATCCATGGGATTTAAACTGTTTATGACTACTCCGTCACTCCCATTTTTACCGGTGGAATGAACATATCTGTTATCCCCGATATACATGGCCACATGCCCGGGAAAGAAAAGCAGGTCAGCCGGTTTCATCCTTTCATAAGGGATTTCATGAATAGGGAAGCCTTCTGCTATACCGGCGTCCCGGTATATAATAACACCGTTTAGCATATAGGCTGCGGAACACAAACCGGAACAATCGATTCCCAGCGGACTCTTCCCTCCCCATCGGTATTGGGTTCCCATATAGGCAAGGGCAGTATTTACGATATTCCGGCGCAGTTCTGCCTCCTCCTCAAGTGAATAAGAGGTGATATAGGTGCCTATAAATTTTTCCTTTAGGTAACCTATTCTGCCGTCGCATAAGGCAACCTTTACCCAGCCGTCCTCATTGGCATTTTCCAGAACGGCTACCACTCCTCCCCTCGTCAGACTGAGCAGGCGGTGTCCCCGCACCCTTGGCATGGAGAGAACATCCCCATAGGACTGCAATACGACTTTTTTGTCCGCCCCATCCCATATATTAATCCTTTCCTCGTCAAGCAGAAGCTCCGATACATGAACAAAACCGGTGTAACGGTAACGGGTTTTTACTTCATACCATTCACAATCCGGCTGCGACAGAATTTCCACCTTCATTCCGTAAAAATCTTCATCAACCAATTCACTGTCCCAGGCAGCTTCCTTCATTAAAGAAGCAAGGGTATTATTAACAAGTGCATATTTCATTTATGCTTTACCTTTCTAAAAATATCATTATTTTAAGCAATTCAGCATCTATGTCCGCCCTTGTCGGCATCACTGAACGACTAGAAGTTGAAATTTCAAAGTGAAGAATAAACCCTCCAGGCAGAATGCTCACAAAGCGCGCAAGGCAAATAAGACCTGCATAAGTGAATTTATCGTTCAGCGGCCGCGCCAGATGTTGTTCCACAGATTGACCTTAAAGCTGCTTTCTATTTAATTAATGCGGCATCTGCCTGTAATATTCATAAACTAATTTGGACACCCTCCCAATCCACCTCATGCCATATACATGATCAGGGGCATCCCATACAAAGGCGCCGAAATAATAATCAGCCTCTTTTAAATAAAAGATTCCCGCATCATGATTCAGAAAATCCAACTCTCCGGTTTTATGGGCAATCTTAACCTCATCGCAGATATAACGCATGGAATTCTGTTTATGCCGCTGCCTTAATAAGATGCTTATGGCGTAATCACATAAATCCGGAGTTAATATGGACTTATTATATAATGCTCTATAAACCAGCCCCATATCCTGCGCGGAGGTATAATTGTTATATCCCCATTTTACGGCCTCAAAATTCAGCATTTTCCGCTCTAACCGGGTATTCTTTAAAGACAGGTTCCGGCAGGTCTGATTAATCCGTTCTTTTGTCAGCAGGTCAATCAGACAGTTTGCCGCCGTATTATCGCTGTTAATTATCATCCAGACTAAAAGCTCGTCAAGAGTGTACTGCCCTTCTTTGTATTCAAAAACTTCCGTATCCTCCAATATGGCGGATTCGCATACCTGGATAAGGGAAGTCTTCTTTAATTTTCCTTTCTGGATTTGCTCCAACGCGGTTATCAGAACGGGAACCTTAATAATACTTGCCGAAACCACCGGAATATCCTCCTTATGCGCAATTAATACTTCCCCGGTTTTAAGATTTTCAACTAAAAAGGATACAAAAGCCTGTGCTCCCTCTATTTCCCTTTCCACTGCCGTATGTAATTCTTTTCTATTCATAGAATCTCCTTAATCGTAAAGCTTTTGATTTTTTCTGTACTTTTCCAATTCCGGTTCATTGCAAAGTACAAAATGATGGTCTTCTATTTCCACCCACTTTGGCTTATGGACAGAGTAATCATGTAGGGAGGGATCATAAACCTTAAGTACCTTTTTCTTTTCCGCTTTTGGATCAGGCATGGGAATTGCGGATAATAAAGCCTGGGTATAAGGATGCAGGGGGCGGGCATAAAGTTTTTCGGTTTCACCTAATTCCACCAGTACTCCCTTATGAATAACCGCAACCCGGTCTGCTATAAAACGCATAACCGACAGGTCATGGGCAATAAAAAGATAGGTTAAGTTTCTTTTCTTCTGCAGGCCGGATAAGAGGTTTAATACCTGGGCCCTTATGGATACGTCCAGGGCGGAGATTGGTTCGTCCGCAATAATAAACTCCGGCTGCATAATAAGCGCTCTGGCAATACCGATACGCTGTCTCTGCCCTCCTGAAAATTCATGAGGGAACCGGCTGGCAAACTCGGAAAGCAGTCCCACATCCTGGAGTACTTTATCCACCATCTGTTTCTTTTCTTCTTTGGAATATTTTTGCTTTGTATTATACAGGCCCTCCGATATAATATAGTCCACCTTGGCTCTTTCATTTAAGGAGGCCATAGGGTCCTGGAATATCATCTGAATCTTCCGGGTAACCTCCCGGTCTAATTCCCTGGATATGGTTCCGTTTATCTTCTTACCGTCAAATATAATATCGCCGCTCATGGTGGGGTTGATACGGATAATTGCCCTGCCGATGGTGGTTTTTCCGGAACCGGATTCCCCAACCAGCCCGAAGGTTTCTCCCTTATAGATATCAAAGCTCACATCATTTACAACTACGGTTTTATGCCTGCGCTCCCCAAAGCTGACCTTTAGATTTTTCACTTCCAGCAATTTTTTTCTGTCAGTTTTTCCCGGCATATGTAAATTTCTCTTTGACTGCCAAATTTCTCCTGTTATCTGTAAATTTCTCCCTGGCTGCAAAGTTTCTCCTGTCATCTGTAAATCCCCCCTTGACTGCGAAGTTTTTTGATATGTTCCGGTGGATCCACTTTAGGAGCTCTGGAATCCATTAACCAGGAGCGTACCCTATGGGTGGGACTCACCTCAAAGTAAGGCGGCCTTTCCACAAAATCAATTTTTAATGCCCTGGGGTTTCTGGGGGCATAGGCGTCTCCTTTTATGGTCTGGAAGAGATTGGGAGGCGTTCCTTTTATGGTATACAACTCTTCACCTTTCACTCCTAACTGGGGCAGGGAGGACAGCAACGCCCAGGTATAAGGATGCCTGGGATCATAAAATATCTCTTCACAGCTTCCGATTTCAACAATATCACCGGCATACATAACGGCTATCCGGTCGGCCACATTGGCTACGACACCTAAGTCATGGGTGATATACAGGGTTGTCAGCTGATATTTTTTCTTTAGGCTTTTCAGAAGCTCCAGAATCTGAGCCTGAATGGTAACATCCAGGGCGGTGGTGGGTTCGTCGCAGATTAAAGTCCGGGGTCTGCAGGCTATCCCGATTGCAATTACAACCCTCTGCCTCATGCCGCCTGAAAATTCATGGGGATATTGTTTATATCTGCGCTCCGGTTCGGTAATTCCCACATCCCTTAGGATTTCCAGCACCGCCGCCTTTAAATCCTTTCCTTTTAGGCCCTGGTGCAGCTGGATGGCTTCCCCGATCTGGGCCCCGATAGTCTTTAATGGATTTAAGCTGGTCATAGGATCCTGTAAAACCATAGCTATCTCACGTCCTCTTATGGACTGCCATTCCCTTTCCGTCTTAAAGGCCGCCAGGTTCTGCCCTTTATATAGAATCTCACCGGATTCAATATAACCGTTCTTATCTAACAGGCCCATAAAGGCCTTGGTAAATACCGACTTGCCGGAGCCGGATTCCCCGACGATTGCCAGACTTTCTCCCTTATAGACATCCAGGGATATATCACGGATTGCATGGAGCGCCCTTCCACGGAGTTTAAACTTCACATTCAGATTTTTAACGGATAATACTATTTCTTTTTCCATCCTCTTAAATACCTCCTATAAATGGTTTTTGGGATCGGCAGCATCTGCAAAAGTATTTCCGATGATATAAAACGATATGGTTACGATAGACAGTACTATGGTCGGAAAGATTAGTTGATAACGCAGGGCGGAACTTGCAAGTAAATTACGTCCGGCCGTAATTAAATTTCCAAGACTTGGTATATTAACCGGCAATCCCAACCCAATATAGGTAATGAATACCTCGCTTCCGATTGCTTCCGGGATTGCCAGTGCCATACGGAGCATAATAACGGACACCAGGTAAGGAAGAAGGTTCCGGTATACAATTCTTCCCGTGGGCGTGCCAAGACAGCGGGAAGCCAGGTTATAATCCCTGTCACGGATAATCAGAATCTGATTTCGTATAAACCGTGCCATACCAATCCATCTTGTAAGGCTCATTCCTATAATTAAGCTGATAATACTGGGTTTCATGACATAGGAAAATAAAATTAATACTATGGTGGAAGGGATATTATCTAAAACATTATAAATTTCCGTAAAAATAAAATCCAGCTTACGGACATAACCCCACAGCACGCCCACGGTAATACCCACGGCTGCCTCAATCAAAGCGACGATAAAGCCTATGGTAATGGAAGTACGGGTTCCCGCCCAGACACGGCTCCATAAATCCTGCCCTATGGAATTGGTTCCAAACCAGAAGGTTCCATCCGGCTTGCGGTTGCTGATCTGCATTCCGTTCCTGTCATTGTTGACCAGATTCGGGTCAATCTGCCCGGGTAAGAAAGGCTGGATACAGGTAAATAATAAAATAAATAAAACTACTCCAAGCAAAACTACTGCAACTTTATTATGTAAAAACGCCTGTATTGTACTTTTCCAATAGGCGTAATTGGAATAGCCTGCTTTTTCTGCAGAACTCTCATCATACTCCGCAAATTCAAATAATCCACTTTGCGCCCCTTTTACTGCTTCATTCAGGCTGTTTTCCAATTTGACGGATTTATGTCCAAATACGGTCATTAACGGGCACCTCCCTTTTTATTAAAGCTGATACGGGGATCCAGGATCGTCATTAAAATATCGCCGAGGATTAAACCAAGTATACCCACACAGGCAAACAAAATCACCATTGCCTGTACCATGGTATTGTCCTGACGTTTTACCACATCCACCAAAAGACCTCCCATGCCGGGTATGCTGTATAGGGATTCCACATAAATGGAACCGATTACGGTATTCAGGAAAGAACTTGGCAGATACTGAATCATGGGAACAACGGCATTCCGGAACACATGCTTCATCATAATATCCTTGCTGGAAACGCCTTTGGCAACCGCCAGCTTTACATAATCCTTATTGCTCTCATCCACCATATAGCGGCGCAGCCACATGGAATAATAAGCGATATTGCCTAAAGCTAAAGATATAATCGGCAATATCCAGGTAGTAAAATCACCCTTTTTAAACAACATGGAAAAACCCAAATATTCATATCCGAATACCTGGATGAACAAATAGTATACCGCAGCGGGAACGGCCTGGATAAAAACAATAAAAGCGGTTCCGAACCTGTCCCAGAACTTTCCCTTGAACCTTGCCATTAACGTTCCGAGAGGAATACCCAGCACTAAAGACAGAATTAAGGAAATTCCCCCAAGGGTCAGGGAAATAGGAACTTTGCCGGCCAGTATTTCCGTTATGGGGACATTGGCGCGGTAAATACGGGATACCCCAAGATTTCCATGCAACAGCTGGATAAAGAAATTTTTTAATTGCACCGGTATGGGCTTATCCAGCCCCATGTTGACAATACCCGTATGAATCTGTCCCTTGGTCAGCTTATCGTAGTTCTGGAAATACCCTTCAATGGGCATCAGACGAAGCAGTAAAAATACAATCGATATAATAATAATTAAGGTTATAACCGAGCGGGCCAGTCTTTTGGCAAGATATCTTATCATGGTATATCTCCTTTACAGTTACGGTTAATTGTACACTTTTATAGCTGCATACTCTGCTAGAGTGTGTTTGCCTGCTGTAATCCCATTGCTTAACAGAGTCTTTCGCTTTTTCTGCCTTCCAGTACATTAAAGGGCTATCCCATGGCGGTTGTTAACCGGCTTATGGGACAACCCCTTCATTGAACTTTTTATTGGATATATCCTTATTTAATAAAATTACTTATTTTGATCCGCAAGTTTTTCACGGTCCGCCTTCCATTGCTGCTGCGCAGCATTAAATTCCTCCATGGATATGGGTTTATCCAGCAGATGCTGTCCCTTATAACGCAGCACGGACACACCAAAAGGAGCATACTGGCCTTCAAATACATTTTTCTTGTCCACTACATAGAAAGAATTGCTGATAGAATAAGGTATCGCCAGGGCATGCTGTATCAAATAGGCTTCCGCTTTGGCAAAGGCTTCATACCTTGCATTAAGATCAATGGGAATGGCTTTAGCGGCATCCACCAGGGAATAATATTCTTTTACCGTATCGGCAACTCCATCCCCATTGTTCATGGCTTTATCCATGAAAGTATAGGAATTATCAGCCGTAAAAGGATCCGTCCAGGTCTGGGGATCTGCATAATCGGCACCCCAGTTACATAGCATAAATGCATATTTACCAACGCGGCGTACCTGGGATAAAAAGTCGGTAGCCGGGCCTGCTTCCACAATGATATCGATGTAATCGGTTCCAAGCAAAGCTTCCAGCTGCTGTTCCACAACGACACATTCTTTATCCCAGTTGGTGATACTCGGATTATAAGGCATTAAAATTTTGACCGGGAAGGCAGCTCCTTCTGCTTTTAATTCAGACATCGCTTTTTCTTTATAGGATAAGGCTGCCGATTCATCAAAGCTGTCACCGTCCGTAATCGCCGCCAGATCACCAAATTCCGTATAATCCTTACCATTCAGATCTACGAAGTTAGGAGGATTAACGGTATTGCTAAGGCGCGCTTTGGGATCCTGGGGTTCACTGACGGTAAGGACCTTAATTCGGTCTAACCCGGCTTTTAAGGATTGGCGGAAGTTTTCGTTATTGACTGCCAGTTTCCAGTTATCCGGTTCATATTCTGCGTCAAACTGAGGGTCAAAGTTAAAGCTGTAAAAATAGGAATAGGATGTTTTCATACGGGTCTTGCTTACCATAGACGACCTGTCGGGGTCGGATAACCAGTCATCTGCAATATCCGCTCCGATTTCTGCATAATCAATTTCATTATTTTCTGCCATGATTGGCGCAAGGGTAAGATACTCCGCATTATAAGTTTCATTTATCTCAGTAATGTATACTTTATCTGCATCCCAATAGTGTTCGTTTTTGGTATAAACATGTTTTTCCTGGGGAGCAAATTCACTTAGAATATAAGCTCCGTTATAATACATTTTCGTATTATCCGTGCCGAAATCAGCACCTAATTCATCTAATAAAGGACCGTAAGCAGGCATATAGCTACATAGTGTTAAGGAAGATAAGAAATATGGCGTAGGCTTTTCCAGAGTATACTCAAGGGTATATTCATCCAATGCCTTAATACCTACTTCGGAAAAATCAATATCTAAATCGTTTCCTTCCACTTCTTCTGTTTCCGGGTCATCCGTAACCTGGCTGTTATAGTACTCCTCCGCATTTTTAATAACGCCGAAGCAATTCTGTACAGTACCGCTTTCAAAGTCAGGTGTTAATATGTATTTTGCTGCGCTGACAAAGTCGCCGGCAGTTACATCTCCCACTTCATTTCCTTCGTAATCACACCACTTCTGGCCCTGACGCAGCTTAAAAGTATAAGTAAGACCATCCTCACTCATCTTCCAGGATTCCGCAAGGGACGGCTGTATCTGGCCTAAATTGTCATATTCTGCCAGGGTATCAATCACATTGGCACCAATCGTATATTCATTTTCTGAATTGGTTACCAGATAGTTCATTGTGGTAACCTCACTGCCATACAGCTTCCGGTACACGGAATCACCGTCCGATCCGCCTTTTTTACCGCAACCGGAAAAAACAGATGCCACCAAGGAAAGAACAACTGCTAAAGCAATTAATTTTTTCTTCATAAACTTCCTCCTCTTTTTCCTGAATTTTTTAACTCAAGGCTTATTACTTTGTCCATCGTGACCTTTATTCTAATTCTTCCTGATTAAAATGAAACTCTCTCGTTTCGGCCGAATTTATAATTCAAGTATCAACGGAAGAAAATAGACAACAATTTCCTGATCAATTCTTACACCTTTCAGTTGCTTAAACATGGTACTTCTTCAATACCAATACCGGGAGCTTCATTCATATATATCAGATTTTCTTCATACAAAGGACCTCCGGGAAAAGGATCGGTTTTACAAAGGGACGGGCCGTCCAGGTCTGCTTTCGTAATCACTCCCTTTGCTGCTGCCAGATGTGCCGCCGCACTGACGGAAAGCTTGCCCTCAAGCATACATCCGATCATGCATTCCACACCATAAATTTCCGCTATATCGCAGATTTTTAAGGCATTATGGATGCCGCCTGTCTTCATGAGTTTTATATTAATCAGGTCCGCTGCCCTGTTTTGAATCAGATCAATTGCATCTTCTGCAGAAAACACACTTTCATCCGCAAGGATGGGAGTTGACACATGGCCGGTAACATATTGCATCCCCTTAAAATCATGAGCAGGCACCGGCTGTTCCACTAATTCAATATCAAGACCCCCTTCTTCCATAGCGGTAATGATCTGTACGGACTGCTTTGCATTCCAGCCCTGGTTGGCATCCACCCGAATCTTAATATCCGGGCCCACAGCTTTCCGAATTTCCCCGATACGCTCCAAATCCTTTAATCCTTCTTTGCCTACTTTTATTTTTAATATCCTATACCCTTTGCTTACCGCGTCCAGGCTGTCGGCAACCATTTCCGGTATGGGATTGACACTGATTGTAATATCGGTTTCCACTACGCTCTTATTGCCGCCCAGCATTTTATAAAGAGGAGTGTTATGTTTTCTGGCATACAGATCATAGACAGCCATATCCACCGCTGCTTTTGCGGAGGTGTTCCTAACTATGCAGGTATTTAATTTCCGGAAAATTCCATCTAAATCATCTATCTCCATACCCACCAGGGCGGGCGTAATAAACTCCTTAATTGCCGTGATTATAGAGCCCTTTGTATCACCGGTAATAACCGCCGCTGGCGGCGCTTCCCCAAAACCGGCAAGCTCCGTATCCGTTGCTATTTTAATCACAATATCCTCCACATTATATACCGTGCGAAGAGCCGTCTTAAACGGCCTGGCCAGCGGAATAAATATTTCGCCGACTTCAATATTTTTTATAAACATAGGTATCTCCCATCCGCCTTTTAAACCCTTTATTTATATAAAAATCATGATTATTTATAGGTAATATTACCTGCAGGCAAAAAGGCTATTATACTGCATTTTATGTACAGGCGTATACTCTTATGACTGCATTTGCATTAGTACAGCCTTGCACAATTATCACTTAATTCAGCGCCCGCTATTTGCGCCAGTGCTGCGTTATCGTCAGTCAGCGTAGAACACCGCTACGCCTCCCTCCTCTGCCTTGCTCTGACGCAAATATCAGGTGCTGATATTAAGTGAAATTTATGCAAGGCTGCACTAGAGCGTGTTTGAAAAATGCTTGTTCCGGGCTGGACGCTCCAATTTGTGGGAGGCAAGGAGCGAGTTGGGGAGCGTAGTGGGGGCTACGTTTCCCAACTCGCAACGCAGAATACCGCAAAGTGGGGCGGTCAGAACGGTGCAATCACGCTCTAGGCTGTCCTA
>JAATFT010000088.1 GCA_015655075.1 Clostridiales bacterium
ATCTGTGAACCGTAACACGCTTCGCGATGCACACAAAACGCAGAATCAGCGTTTTGGCGCTGCTATACTCCGGTTTTCTGTGACTTTCGCTTCGCTACACTCACAAAAAACACGTCGAGTATATCAGCTGTGAATAGTAACCTTATCGAACATTTTTTCGATATCGGTGATATTTTTCCTTGCAACAATAGTAAAATAAGGGTATAATAGAAAATGGTTCTATAGAAATTGGTTCTATGTTAACCTGTCTTAATTGCCGGTAACTTAGAATCAATTTCTTATTCAAGACTTTATACTTAAAGTAGCTTAAGGAGGATATGTTGTGGCTGCGAAGCAAAATAAAAGTTCTAAATCAAATTCAAAAAGGCAGACGAATCGTACAACAGCGAAAAGAAAATCAACCGGAAGCAAAAAAGTACATAATAAAATAAATGAAGACCCGAACAGAGAATTGTTTCATGATGAAATGATTTTAATTATAGCTTTGGCACTGTCCCTGCTCTTAATATTAAGTAATTTTAATTTAAGCGGAAGCGTAGGCAGGGTAATTAACAGCTTTACCTTCGGCCTATTTGGGTTTATTGCTTATCTGCTGCCGTTTTTTTTGCTTTTCGGCCTGGCGTTTTACGTAGCGAACCGCGGCAACTCTGTAGCCATGCGAAAGTTAGTCAGCGCAGTTTTACTGGGAATCATATTGACTGCATTCATCCAGCTAATTACCATAGGATATTCCCCCGATGTTAAATTGGGAGAATACTATGGGAATTCGGTAAAATTAAAAAACGGTGGGGGAATTGTCGGCGGATTATTGTGCAGGCTTTTACATCCTTTATTTGGAACGGTTGGAACCTATATTGTTCTAATAGCTTTTATGATAGTATTTTTTATGTTTATTACCGGCAAAGCACTTTTTATGTATTTAGGCTCCAAGAGCGGGGCATCTCTTAAGCGGATGAGGGAGCAGAAAATGCAGCGGGAAGAAGAGGAAAACAATATAAATGTGCCGGAAGGGGGGGCCTTGCATAAGAGAAGGGCACGGACGGTGCTGCTTAAGAAAAATGCGGCGGAAAATGCGGACAGCGAGTCCGGTATTAGTGATAATCCGAATAAAGGCTCTGAAGAGGGCTTTTTGAATCTGATAAAAAAGAAAAGAGCAAAAAATATTCAGAATGAGGCTTCTGATAAAGGCAGGTCAAATTTTGATATGGAAGAGATAATATCTTCCCCCGCCGGCAATATACCAATTTATCGGGGCAGTTCCTATTCGGACGGGACAGGCTCAGAAGAAAATAGGAATTCCTATGATGAGCAAATGAGGATGAAATTTGGAAAAAACACGGGAGATGACAATGCTCTTAAGTCGAAGGGGGAACATCCGGGTATGGAGGAGGATATCCTAAGACTCCTGCATAAGGCGCAGCAGGATGCGGATGGGAGGGATACGGGGCCATCGTCCATGGGCTTAGATAATACGGATATTAATAAAATCCATGATATGGATACAGCCGCGGACAATAAGAAGGGATCCGTGGCAGCCGGAAAGGATTCTTTGGGAAAAACATCGGAAACTGTTATGTCGGAAAACCACAATAGGGAATCCGGCATGGAAGATATCTTGATAAATCAAAAAGAGGAGGAAAAGAAAAAATATGTATTTCCGCCAGTTAATTTGTTATCAAAACAACCGAAAAATAATGTCAGGGGTATGTCCGACCGGGATCTAAAGGAGACGGCACTGAAATTGCAGAAGACTTTGGAAAGTTTCGGAGTACGGGTAACCATTACCAATGTCAGCTGCGGGCCGGCCGTAACCAGATATGAATTACAGCCGGAGCAGGGGGTTAAGGTAAGCAGAATAACCGGTCTGGCGGACGATATTAAATTAAATCTGGCGGCGGCGGATATAAGAATCGAAGCACCGATTCCAGGAAAAGCCGCAGTAGGTATTGAAGTGCCCAATAAAGAGAATTCCGCAGTTATGTTAAGGGAATTAATTGAAAGCAGTGATTTTAAGCAGCACCCCTCCGATATAGCCTTTGCGGTAGGCAAGGACATAGGAGGGCAAACCATAGTAACGGATATCGGTAAAATGCCTCACTTATTAATAGCAGGTGCTACCGGCTCCGGTAAATCCGTATGTATCAATACCATTATTATGAGTATATTATACAAGTCCAAGCCTTCCGATGTAAGAATGATTATGGTGGATCCCAAGGTGGTTGAATTAAACGTATATAATGGGATTCCCCACCTTCTGATACCGGTTGTAACCGATCCCAAGAAGGCGTCTGCCGCCTTAAACTGGGCCGTTATGGAGATGACGGAGCGTTATAAAAAGTTTGCGGATTTAGGTGCCAGGGATGTAAAGGGTTATAATGAAAAGATTGCTGCCATAGAGGAACATCAGGATGAAAAATATCAGAAACTGCCCCAGATTGTAATTATTGTAGACGAGCTTGCCGACCTTATGATGGTAGCACCCGGGGAAGTAGAGGATGCTATCTGCCGGTTAGCCCAGATGGCCCGTGCGGCAGGTTTGCATCTGATTATTGCAACCCAGCGTCCGTCTGTCAATGTAATAACCGGCCTTATTAAGGCTAATATCCCTTCCAGAATAGCATTTTCCGTATCCTCTGCAATCGATTCCAGAACGATTATTGACGGATCAGGGGCAGAAAAATTATTGGGCAAGGGCGATATGCTATTCTTCCCCTCCGGTTATCCGAAACCGGTACGGGTGCAGGGGACTTTTGTTTCAGATAAAGAGGTCAGTGCAGTAGTAGAATTTTTAACTGCAAAGAACAGCGTCGCAGAATATAATGAAGAGGTGGCAAATAAAATAACCAATGCCCAGGCTTCGGAAAGTTCCATAGAAACCCCTGCCAATGAACGTGATGAGTATTTTGTGGAAGCGGGAAAATTTATTATCGATAAGGATAAAGCTTCTATCGGTATGCTGCAAAGAGTTTATAAAATAGGTTTTAACCGGGCGGCCAGAATCATGGATCAATTGGCGGAGGCCGGTGTGGTCGGCCCGGAGGAAGGGACGAAACCCAGAAAAATATTAATGTCCCTGGAAGAATTCCAACAATATGTGGATGAATACATTTAGGATAAGAAGGTATGCCTGTCTCATCTGGAAACGTTGTAATCTGCCATGGCATGGAGCACGCTCTAGTGTGAGAGGAGATTATATGAAAGGCTGGTTAATTATAAATGCTTTTTTACATGCTCATAAGTTTACGGAAATCCATCTTTGGCTAACACAAGCGGCTAAAAAAATGGGTGTGGATTTAACAGTCAGAACCAATGCGGAAGTTCTGGTCCTGCTGGATTCGGATTTTACCGATAAAAAGTATAATAAAACATATGAAAAACCGGATTTTATTTTATTTTGGGACAAAGATGTAAGACTGGCAAAATTCCTTGAAATGAAGGGAAATTCTGTCTTCAATTCTTCAAGGGGGATTGCCGTTTGTGATGATAAATCCTTAACCCACCTGTATTTGCAGGAAGCGGGTATTAAGATGCCAAAAACCATTATAGCTCCCATGACCTTTTCCAATATAGGTTATAATAATCTTGAATTTTTGGAACAGGTGGAAAGGGAGTTACCCTATCCCGTTATTATTAAGGAATGCTTCGGTTCTTTTGGACAGCAGGTATATATGGCTCGTAGCAGAGAGGAATTTAAGGATAAAGTGTTGTCCCTAGGAGCAAAACCCATGCTTTTCCAGGAATTTATTCAAAGCAGCAGGGGAAGGGATTTAAGGCTGCAGGTGGTGGGAAATCAGGTGGTTGCCGCCATGTACCGTTATTCGGATCAGGGGGATTTTCGGGCCAATATCAGCAGCGGCGGTAAAATGAAACCCTATGAACCTTCACGGATACAAATGGATTTGGCGATTACCTGCTGTAAAATACTTGGGCTTGATTTTGCAGGCGTGGATATTTTATTTGGAAAGAACCAGGAGCCTATTGTCTGTGAAGTGAATTCCAATGCACATTTTAAGAATATCTATGACTGCACCGGTATTAATGTTGCCGATGCTATCCTGGCTTATATAATAAAAAGGATATGTATTGGGAGTAAATGATAAGTAATTTGATTATGGTTAAGCATTATTGCTAGAGTGTGTTTGAAAAATGCTTGTGACGGTGCGATGATTTTTCAAACACGTTCTGCGGTTCATTAAAGTAAGTTTAGGAGAAAGTATGGTCGGTTGGTTAATATACAGTGTACAGGATGTTGAAAAAAATAAGCCTTACATCCAATTTTATATTGAGGAAGGTAAGCTGTTAAATATTGATATCCAATTAATTCTGGTAGAAAATTTAGAGTTTGGTATAAGGAATAACAAATGGTTTATGGTTTATAATAAGGAAGGAATAAATCATCCGGATTTTGCTATATGCAGGACGATATATCCTTTGCTAAATAAACAGCTGGAATATATGGGGATTCCCGTCTTTAATAATTCCCATATTGCCGAAATATGCAACGATAAGGCGAAAACCTATCAGTATGTGGCGCAGTTAGGGATTCCAATGGTGGATTCTATTTTCTTTAAGCACTCTAGGATTTATAAGGAACTTAACAAAATTACAAAGCCAACGGTCATAAAAGCCGTTGCCGGACATGGGGGAAGTCAGGTTTATTTAACGGAACCGGACATGTCTGCTTCGGTAGAACAAACGAAAAAAGAGATTATTAACGGACTTATGGGAGCTGATTTTGTATTACAGCCCTTAACCGGTTCAAGACATCAGGATCTTAGGGTGTATATTATTGGAAATGAGATTATTGCCGCAGTCCTTCGGACTGCCAAAAAGGGTTTTAAATCCAATTTCTCTTTAGGCGCAGAAGTGAAAAAGTATAATTTATCACCGGAGGAAATCCTTCTGGTTAACAGAATAATGGAACTGTTTCAAATTGGTATGCTGGGAATTGATTTTATTATCGGGGACGAGGGAGAATTGATTTTTAATGAAATTGAGGATGTTGTGGGGGCCAGGATGTTATACCAGTATACGGATATTAATTTGGTCCGGTTGTATTTAAATTTTATTCGATCAGAACTTTATTAATCATTTCTTGAGTCCGTAGTCTTACCACAATTCCATTTCGCCTTGTTAAAAGGTCGTACTTGCGACACTTTATTGAATTGTAAAAATACTGGAAGTTCGTTAAGTCAGACACTTTTTTCCCAACTCCCTGACACCTCAACCCCTGTTTTTTCAGCAGTCATTTCTAGTTGTGCAACATCACTTTCTGATAAAGTAACATTATTTAACTTTACCAGAGTTTGAGCCTGATATGGTTTTGTTATTCCGACAATCGGAACTGTCCCTTTGGAAATCGCCCATACAATTGCGGTGTCCGCAATTGACAAGTTGTATTTTCCTCCGATTGTTTCCATTTCAGTGTGTAAAATTTCAATTTGCTTTAGTTTGCTTTTTGGAAACGCAAAGCTTCTTCGTGAAAATGCAGGAAATCCTTTTTTATTGTTAAATCGGCCTGTCAATGCCCCCTGTTCAAGGGTCATATAGGAGAAAAACGGAATATTGCACTCACCACACCATTCAATAATACCCGCTTTCTCCGAGCCGCGATATAATAGACTATAATGATTTTGTACTCCAGCAAGAGAATACCCGTGTTTATTAAGAATTTGTTCCGCACGTTTTATCTGTGCCATATTGCAGTTTGAAACGCCGATTGAACCGATTTTTTTCTGTTTCAGCAAGGAACACATATGCTCCAAATTCTTATCAAGATTTACAGGCATATGAAGCCAATAAATATCTGGAATTACACCGCTGAATTTTTGCGTACTTTCCGACAAAGATTTGTCAATTGCTTTCCCATTGAATTTTTTCCCCGGGGTATATTTGTCAGAGAGAATAATTTGTTTATCTTTTGCACATTCACCGAGAATACGCTCCGCATTTCCCATTCCATAGACAGCAGCCGTGTCCCAAAGTACAAAGCCACTATCGAAGGCGATACGGAAAGATTCTTTCAATGTGTTTTCATCTGTTGAAGTTCCGAATATCATCTTGCTGCCATTTATGCCTGTCCCCCATGCCCATGTTCCAAGTGCAAGAATAGGAATTTCTTTTTCATTGATAGTATTGAGCATCTCAATTTTCCTCCTTAATAGTTCTGCGTATGCGGCTTAATGAAACAGGGGTAATGCCCAAATATGAAGCAATATAGCTTTGGTTGACACGCTTTTCAATATCGGGAAATTCTCTTTTGAAATCAAGGTAGCGTTCAGTTGCGCTTTTTAACTGGAAGTAGCTTTCACGGCGCATTTTGTAAAGGAGAGTTTTTTCGAGTATTTTTATGTAAACTTCCTTTAACTCCGGTAAAAATAAATACTTTTTTAATTCATCTGCACAAAATTCCAATGCAGTTATATTTTCAAGCGCTTCGAACCCCTGAATACTATTTTCTTTTGTTAAAAAGCTCTCTCCAAGACAAAAGGACATTTCACTTATAAATATTTTTGTTACGTCATTTCCGTTAATATCGAGATAATAGCTCCGTGCAATTCCGGTAAGAATGAGGTAGACCTTTTCCATTGGCTCCCCAATGTCTAAGATTATGTCGTCTTTTTCAAACTCTATTTTCTTTGCCATTTTAAGTGCGGGCATTACCAATTCATTTGGTAACGCTATTCCAAATTGGCGCCGCATTTCTATATTGAAGCGTTCAAATTTAAATTCCAAAAATATCACCTCCTAAGAATATTATAGCCTTTTGCCATAAACAAGCATTAACAAATGTTAATCGTACAATTATTTTGCTTGGTTTATTGAGGTAAAGTGAAAAATGTGGAATGTTTATTTTACTTTTCCTTTTCTGTATACATTTCCGTCTGTTGACCGTCTTTTTCGTTATTTTTTGTATTTTGCAGTTCTTCCCTATGCACCCTGCCCATTATCCCAAATAATTCAATAATTCTTCCGGTTTATCAATAATAAAGTCTGCGCCTTCTGCTTTCAATATTTCACGGCTGCGAAAGCCCCAGGCGGCCCCTACGCATTTTAATCCGGCGTTATGGGCGGTGTGCACATCCACATCGGAGTCTCCGACATAAACCGCCTGCTCCCTGGAAGCTTTCAATTCCTTGAGGACGGTATAGACAGTGTCCGGAGCGGGTTTTTTGGCTACGCCCTGGGATTCTCCGATTGCCACATGGATAAATTCGTTATAATAATCCCTGCATAAGGCTTTGACTGCAAAATCATATTTATTGGACACTATGGCAAGCTTAACACCTTTTTCTTTTAAGGCCTTTAATAAATCGTAGATTCCGTCATAGGGACGGGTTTTATTCTGCAAATTTCCGGAATAATGCTTCCGGAATATTTCCAGGCATTTTGCCGTATCTTCCGGGGAGGTTTTCTTAGGCACCGCCAGATTCATTAAAACCTTTACTCCGTTGCCTACAAATTGCCGGACCTCTTCTATGGTTCTTAAGGGGTAGCCGGATTTGTCCAGGGCATAATTTACGCTGTCGGTTAAATCCTCCAGAGTATTTAAAAGTGTACCGTCTAAATCAAAAATTACTGTATTATATTTCATTGCTGTCTCCTGTCTGTAATACATATATCCAAGGGGGTGCTTATAATCATAAATTCAGGTGCCCCATAAGCTTATAATTATTTCGTTGTAATATTTTGCTATATATTTACTGCAATATCCTGTAAAATTTACCGTTAATATTCTTAATTATTATACCCTTTACCATAAGGAAGGTCAAAGTATAATTTTTAATAAGTTTAATTTCGAATTATAATGAATAGAAACCTTTCTTTATTTTAATAATTTGTTATAATAGGCTTTGGAAACAGGAAACATTTTATCAGGAGGCAATTTATTTATGAAAACCGATATACAGATCGCTCAGGAAGCAAAATTACAACATATTAAGGAAGTGGCTGCCAAGCTGGATATAAAGGAAGAGGATTTAGAGTATTATGGTAAATACAAGGCTAAATTTTCTGATGAATTATGGGACAGGATTAAAGATAATCCAGAGGGTAAATTAGTCCTGGTAACCGCTATTAATCCTACGCCTGCCGGAGAGGGAAAAACCACCACTACGGTGGGTCTTGGCCAGGCTCTTGGATTATTAAAGAAAAAAGCGGTAATTGCATTAAGGGAACCTTCTTTGGGGCCTTGCTTTGGAATCAAAGGAGGGGCGGCCGGCGGCGGCTATGCCCAGGTAGTGCCGATGGAAGACTTAAATCTTCATTTTACGGGTGATTTTCACGCAATCACCTCTGCCAATAATTTGTTGGCGGCTATGCTTGACAATCATATCCATCATGTCAATGCCTTAAATATTGATCCGAATCAAATTGTATGGAAACGCTGCCTTGATATGAATGACAGGGTGCTTCGTAATATTGTTGTAGGACTTGGACGAAAAACTGACGGGGTAGTAAGAGAAGATCATTTTATTATAACCGTTGCTTCCGAAATTATGGCAATCTTTTGCCTTGCTGATGATTTGAAGGATTTAAAAAACAGATTGAGCCGTATTATTGTGGCATATACTTATGAAGGCAAACCGGTAGCTGCCGGGGATTTAAATGCGGTAGGTGCCATGGCGGCGCTTTTAAAGGATGCAATAAAGCCCAATCTCATCCAGACCCTGGAAAATACGCCGGCTATCGTGCATGGCGGGCCTTTTGCCAATATAGCCCATGGCTGCAACAGTGTCAGGGCAACGAAAACCGCCCTTAAGTTAGCGGATATTGTGGTTACAGAGGCCGGCTTTGGAGCGGATTTGGGAGCGGAAAAATTCTTTGATATAAAATGCATAAGCGCCGGGTTAAAGCCGAATGCAGTTGTTCTGGTGGCTACGGTCCGCGCTTTAAAATATAACGGCGGAGTGAATAAGGGGGACTTGGAAACAAAGAATCTGGATGCCTTAAAAAAAGGTATTGTAAATTTAGAAAAACACATTGAAAATCTTCAGAAATACGGTATTCCGGTGATTGTGACCCTGAATCGTTTTGTAACCGACACAAAAGACGAGCTTGCGTTTGTAAAAGAATTTTGTGAAGCAAAAGGCTGTGAATTTTCCTTATCGGAGGTTTGGGAGAAAGGCGGCGAAGGCGGAGTTGATTTAGCCGGTAAGGTATTACAGGTACTAAAAACGAAAGAAAGTAATTTTAAGCCTTTATATAAACGGGATCTTTCCCTTAAGGAGAAAATGGAGATTATTGCAAAAGAAATATACGGCGCGGGATCTGTTTCTTATGATCCTGCAGCGGATAGTGCCATTGCCCGTATAGAGGAATTAGGCTACAGGGAATTTCCGGTCTGTATGGCTAAAAATCAGTATTCCTTATCTGACGATCCGGCTAAGCTTGGCAGACCGTCAGGCTTTAATATCCATATCCGGGAGGTATACTTATCGGCCGGAGCCGGTTTTGTGGTTGCCATAACCGGTACAATTATGACTATGCCCGGATTGCCGAAAATACCGGCGGCGGAAGGAATTGATGTTACCAGTGAGGGCAGAATAACCGGAATGTTTTAAATTTAATTTTATAGTTATAATAAACCTCCAAATGCCGCGTATATTTATACTATAGAAACATAAAAAACATGTTTCTATAGTCGGATGAACGGCGGTAAAAAACATCGCCTTTTATCGGAAGAGAAAAAGCATCTTCCGATAAGTAATATTATATAAAATATTATTGTGGAGCGGAGGTTTATTTTTTATGGAATTTGTAAGACTGAATTTTGAATATTCCAATGATGTTACGGTAATTAACCGGGAACAATTTGAAGCACATATGAGATTATACGAAGGATATATCAATAAAATGAATGAAATTGATGGTTTACTTGCACAAAATTCGGATTTGGAGGAAGCGAATTCAACTTACAGTCAATACAGGGGGATAAAAAGGGGAGAAACTTATGCCCTGAATGGCGTCATTCTCCATGAATTCTATTTTGAGAATATTGGCTCTACGAATAATGTACCGGACGATGCACAAGTCAGATTTTTATCCAGTTATTTTGGTAGTTATGAGCTGTGGCAGGAACATTTTGTAGCAACTGCCACAGCCAGCAGGGGATGGGTAATACTTTGCTACGATCCTCGTTCCGACCACTTAAGAAATATAAGTCTGGACACTCACGATTTGGGCAATATTTCCATGTCTATTCCGCTATTGGTGCTGGATATGTATGAACATGCCTATTTCCTTCAGTATGCAGATAACAAAGCGGAATACATCAATAATTTTATGCGGAATATTGACTGGAATGTAGTGAGGGACAGGATAGACAGTCTGTAAAAAGGAATTTTGAATAATAGCCCCCAATAGAACTGTTAGATAGGACAGAATACAAATATCTAATCAGTTCTATTGTTTTGTCGTATTTTCTTTCAACCTTTGACCTATATTAAATTTTCTTACTAAATCCTCTTAAAAGCTTGTTCGCAATAAATGCAGCGATAAACACCCTTTTCTCTATCCGTTAATTTAAAGCTGTGGGGTAATTCCCTTTCAATAGTGGTAATGCATCTGGGATTTTTACATTTGATAATATTTGTAACCTTTTCAGGAAGATTTAAGTTACGTTTTTCAATAATCTGTCCGTTTTCAATGATATTAATTGTAATATTCCGATCTAAAACACCCAGGATATCCAGATCGATATCCAAATGTCCTTCGATTTTAATGATATCTTTTTTACCCATTTTATTACTTCTGGCATTTTTAATGATAGCTACACTGCAGTCCAGTTTTTCCAGGTTGAGATAGGAATATATATTCATGGCACCGCCAGCTTTGATGTGGTCAATTACAATTCCCTGATTTAATCCGCCGATATTTAACATGGTTCTACCTCCAATAATTTCATAATGAGCGACATCCTTACATAAACGCCAAATTTAGCCTGTTTAAAATATACCGCTCTGGGGTCGTTGTCCACCTCGGCGGAGATTTCGTTTACTCTGGGAAGAGGATGGAGCACCAGCATATCTTCTTTGGCATATTCCATTTTTTTGGCGTCTAAAATAAAGGAATCTTTTAATCGGATATAATCCTCTTCATTAAAAAAACGTTCCCTTTGTACCCTGGTCATGTATAGTAAATCCAACTGCGGCATAACATTTTCCAGAACTTTTACTTCTTTATACGGCATGCGATTGGCCTCCAATACTTCTTCCCTTAAATAAGCCGGAATTTTTAATTCGTCCGGTGATATTAATACAAAGTTAATGTTATCATAACGAACTAATGCATTAATTAAGGAATGGACCGTCCGGCCGAACTTTAAATCACCGCAGAAACCAATGGTCAGATTATTAAGCCGTCCTTTTAGAATTTGAATTGTTAATAAATCGGTAAGAGTTTGAGTGGGATGATTGTGACCGCCGTCACCGGCATTGATTACTGGAATGGAGGAATAAATAGAAGCAACTAAGGGAGCACCTTCCTTTGGATGGCGCATAGCACAGATATCAGCATAATTGGAAATAACCCGAATCGTATCGGCGACACTTTCGCCTTTTGCAGCAGAACTGGAATCTGCCGAAGAAAAACCTAAAACACTGCCGCCAAGATTTAGCATGGCAGCTTCAAAACTCAATCTGGTTCTTGTACTTGGTTCATAGAATAAAGTTGCTAATTTTTTGCCGTGACACACATTAGCGTACTTTTGGGGATCTTTAATAATATCTCCCGCTAAATTCAAAATTTCCTTTAATTCGGAAACAGATAAGTCAAGGGGACTGATCAAATGTTTCATAAGCACCTCCGTAAATTCGGTTATCATTATTCAACTGCATATTATACTATAGCGGACGTCATATTACAATAAGAATTTGGTTATTTTACTCCTTAATTTTTACTAGGAATCGTTTCCTATAACCAAAAAACTTTCTTTTAATACTCCCTCTCACATAAGACAAAACTGAAAATAATATGCGGCATGTACATCATTAAATATCAGGATAGGTATATGCGTTGGGATTATTCTCTTTTGAATTTTAAACGGAAAATCCGATGATCGATATGATTGACAAAATCTTGAAAAATCCATATAATTCTAATATACGACAAAATAAGAGACGAGCTTATAGAAATTTCTGTTTTATTGTCCTTTTTTGTTTCTATATTTTATTCTTAGATTTATAATATAATGGGAGGAGAATTATGAAGATTAAAAAAGAGTTTTAAACAGTATTATTTCACTGTTTTTGCTGATATCTATGGTAATAACGCCCATTACGGATAACAAGGCAAATGCGGAAACAGAAAATACAGAAAATACGGAAACAGAAAATACGGAAACAGTAAATTCGGCAGTTACAGTTCAGGCAGTAACAGGCGGAGCGATAGGTGTAACTAGCAATACGTTTATCGGAGATGGATATGAAGTGAAATTTTCCGTTATTAGTCAATGGAAGGGTGCTTTTAATGGAAGTATTACGATTACAAATACAAAAGATTCACCAATTGAAAATTGGGCAATTCAATTTGATATGCCAAATGAAATATCCAATATCTGGAATGCAACCGTTAAAAGCTTTGAGAATGGTATTTACCAAATAAAAAATGCGAGATGGAATCAGGATATTCCCGCCGGAGAAACTGTAAATTTTGGATTTACCGCGTTAGGACAAGTTCCGGAATTACCGGAAAATTATTTACTTCTTGGTACAGTTCAGAATTTAGACAATGAAAATTATATAGTGGCGTATAATGTGGTTAATGATTGGGGTACAGGTTTTAGCGCTAATATTGGGATAACCAATAAAAGAGATACAACGATTGAAGACTGGAGTTTGGAATTTGATTTCGATAATAATATTAGTACTATTTGGAATTCCAATATAGCAGAGCATAATGGAACGCATTATATTCTAAATAATGCAGGATATAACCAAAATATTGAGCCCGGCGCTACGGTTTCAATAGGCTTTAATGTGGGACAGGGAGATTCCTTAAAAACTCCGGAAAATATTAATCTGTATGATGTAGGAACGGAAACAAAAGAGAAGGTTTCATTGAGTTTGGATACTTCTGAACTTGATTTTCAGGAAAGCAAAGACGGTGATTTTTATACACTTTCATCTAAACTTGATAAATTATCAGGTACGGCCACAGGAGTAAAAGAAATTGAAAATATAGAATACTCTATTACAGACGAGAAGGAAAATGTTCTTTTACAGGGAAGTATTGAAGCAAATAGTGATTGGTCAATTGAAAATGTCGGGTTTGGAGTGGGGTATAATTTGCTTACGATTACGGCATATACGAAAAACAGCAAGGTCTCCTATGAATATATCATAATTAATTTTTCTTCCGATAATCTAACCAACCTGGGTATCTCAAACGATATCGATACGGATTCGGATGAAATTCCTGATTATTATGAAGAACTACTAGGACTTAATAGCGGCAGTCCGGATACAGATATGGATGGTCTGGATGATTATACGGAGTTATTCTTATCGGATGTAAATCCGTTAAGCGTCGATACGGATGATGACGGAATAACGGATAGCGGCGAGGATAGTGACATGGACGGTTTAACCAACCTTCAGGAAATAAACGCGGGAACAAGTCTGTTAGACGAGGATACCGACAGCGACGGATTGACGGATGGTGCTGAAATACAATATTATCGGACAGATCCTTTGAATGCAGATACAGACGAGGACGGTTTAGAGGATGGATGGGAAGTTAAGATTGGTTCTGATCCGTTAATACCTGAGAAAGATTTCATAGGGACAGTTACCGCCGCCAGTTTTGAAGGGCAGTTAACAGTTCCGACTGTCAGCGCTGAAGGTTTATCTGGAGATCAGGTTACCTCCCTTTCTATAAACCGTGTTGCGCAGGGAGAGCTGGCTGATTCCGAAATCCCTGGATTTCTGGATTGCGGTTATGAATTTTATGTTAACGGAACATTTGATACTGCACGGATTACTTTTACATATGATGAATCCCTATTAGAAGATGAGAATTTCTATCCTGCCGTTTATTACTATAACGATGACACCCAGACGCTGGAGGAATTATCCGATCAAACCGTAGAAAATAACCAGGTAACTGTGAAAGTAAATCACTTTTCTAAATATATACTTTTAAATAAAACGGAATTTGATAAGGTTTGGGAATATGAGCTTTTATATAAAGAGGAGCCGGAAAATAACTATGCCAATCTGGATGTTGTTTTTGCCATTGATTCTTCCGGGAGTATGGCAACCAATGATAGCCAAAAGATTCGTATAGACGTTACGAAAGAGTTTATTAATGAACTTACCGATAGCGACAGGGCTGCAATTGTAGATTTTGACAGCTATGCAAAAGTACTTACAGAATTTACATCCGATAAGACTGCATTGGCGGCGGCAACTGACAAGATTAACAGTAGTGGCGGCACCAGTCTGTCTGCAGGGATTCAGGCGGCGATTAACCTGTTTGCAGAACAGGATTATAGTGATAAAAATACTCTTAAATATATTATCATGCTTACGGACGGAGTTGGTACTTATAGCACATCCTTAACGACGGCGGCGGCAGACAATAATATCATAATCTACACAATAGGGCTTGGAAGCAGTATTTCAACAAGCGTTCTTACGGCAATGGCAGAAGGAACGGGGGGAAGCTACTATCATGCCAGTGCTGCGGAACAGATGTACGCAATATTTGACAGAATAGCCGACGAATCCGATTTATATAAGGACACGGACGGGGATAACGTATGTGACTATTATGAAAAAGAAATGACTTCCGGCCGTTTACGGCTTGGAACAGGAGTACCGGTAACCGCTGTGAATTATATGAATCCGGATTCGGATAATGATAATTTAATTGACGGCGATGAAATCACAGTTAAGAAATACGGAAGCAGAGTATATGCCTACCTGTATTCAAATCCCACCGTAAAGGATACGGACAAAGACGGTATTCAGGATGATGCCGACGGCAGAAGGCTGATTCCGGACATACCGGAGGCACTGATTTATCAGTCCGCTTACAGAGAAGGTATCATAAAGACTGCTAAGGCAGAAGAAACAACGGTAGCGGATGATTTGACCTTTAACGATTATACTTATGGCGAACTTTGTAAGCGGTCACTTGTTTTTAGCGTGGCCGACATAACACCTGAATTTATGATGTGGAGTGAAATGGCTGTTCTGTTTGATGTCGGAGGATTTCATGCATCTTCCGAGATGAAGAATGTATTGGACGATATGGTAGATACTTTTAAAAACGGCAATTCCTCCAACCTGGGAACGGCTGTCAATGTTACGGATAATTTTGATTCTTCAAAATATGTTAAATATGTAAATTCTGATCTTACGCAAGCTGTTTCCGACGAGGAAGTAACGAAAACATATATAGAACTTGTGAAAGAGCAAGTTGTAAAAACACTGTCGGAAACAAAAGGCAATTTAAGCGGTTTGGCCTATAGTACGGATGGTTCAACCGGCAATATAATTGATGAATATATCCAGAAACATGGCGACTACCCGAAATTTACGGAAATGACGAATCTGTCGCTTGCCATTGCGATTCACCAGTTCCACGGCAATAACATAACGGTAAAGGATTTTAAATGCGACGGCAATACGTTTAGCGGTACCATTTTATTTCATTTCTATGACCATTTTGGCCTGGATGCGGATGATGAAATAAATCATTTTGGTTTTGTAGACTGGTTCACATTACAGCATTATACTAAATTTGACGGAGCACATTCACCGTTTATAACAACGGTTAATATTGAGGAGAATTTTAGCGGCACGATTCAATAAGAATATTATAGGGGGAGATACTTTATGAAAAAGCTTGGAATTCATGTGTTACATTTTATAGTTCTATTCATTTTACTATTATTACTCCATGTAATCAGTGGAATATTCTATTACAGCTATCAAAAAAGACAGGAAGCAATACAAAAGAACCAGGAAGCAATAAAACAATTTCGGAATAACAGGGAGCTGTTTTATTCTATAAAGGATTCCGTTATGGAATATCAAGAAAAGAATGGTTTTAGTTACTTTTTTTTTGATGCATCCGGTGAAATCAGAAACTATCAATGTGAAATAATATCAACAGTATCCGATCCGGTATTAAAGCAATTAAAGCAACTGTCGGATGCTTCGGAGCAATTGTTTTTTAGTGCTGCATATGAAGAAGTGGACGGCAGTTATGCGGTTTTATTTGACTTTGATATGCTAGACGACTTTGACAGTTTTCATTATATAATCTTTTGCAACACGAAAGCCGTGCTGGAAAAAATAATTACAGATGGAAGAGAAAAAGAGTATGAACCTTATTATAAGAAAAACGGAAGCGTAAAAAATTATGAATATAATTATAAGAAGCTGGAAGATGACTGGTATTACGTATACGTAGATGAATAAAACAGATTTTGGTTACGGTAAAAAATTCCCTTTTATGATGAAATAACTTATTTTGGTTTTGCAGACTGGTTCACATTACAGCACTATACCAAATTTGACGGAGCACATTCACCGTTTATAACAACGGTGAATATTGAAGAGGATTTTAGCGGCACGATTCAATAAGAATATTGTAGGGGAGATACTTTATGAAAAAGTTTGGAATTCATGTGTTACGCTTTATAGTTTTATTCATTTTACTATTATTACTCTATGAAATCAGTGTAACATTTTATTACAGCTATCAAAAGAAACAGGAAGCAATACAAAAGAAACAGGAAGCAATAAAACAATTTCGGAATAACAGGGAGCTGTTTTATTCTATAAAGGATTCCGTTATGGAATATCAAGAAAAGAATGGTTTTAGCTTTTTTTCTTTTTATGCATCCGGTGAAATCGGTAACTATAAATATGAAACAATATCAACAGTCTCCGATCCGGTATTAAAGCAATTAAAACAACTGTCGGATGCTTCGGAGCAATTGTTTTTTAGTGCTACATATGAAGAAATGGACGACAGTTATGCGGTTTTATTTGACTTTGATATGGAAGACGCCTTTGACAGTTTTCATTATATAATCTTTTGCAACACGAAAGCCGTGCTGGAAAAAATAATTACAGATGGAAGAGTAAAAAATTGTGAATATAATTATAAGAAGCTGGAAGATGACTGGTATTACGTATACGTAGATGAATAAAACAGATTCGGTTACGGTAAAAAATTTCTTTTGATATAGAGCCTATGCCTGAAATACCGGTTGATAAAAAATTTAAGCCGCAAAAAAATGCATGAATAAACAAATTACAGTGTTTTGTCCTTAATTTGCCGTGCCGGCTAAGGGGGACCATGTATAAGTTATCCAATATTTGCTTATAATAACTACTGCTGATGATAGAACCACCTTCTGCCTGGAGTGTGTTTGAAAAATGTTTGTGCCGGGCTGGATGCTCCACTTTGTGGGAGGCAAGGAACGATTTTGGGCGCGTAGTGGTGCTACGCTCCCAAAATTGCGACGCAGAATACCGCAAAGTGGGGCGTTCAGAACGGTACGATGATTTTTCAAACACGCTCTAGGGCAGGTGCTTTCGGTTAAAAAGCTGTGAGTAATGCTGTGGGCAATGCTAACAGCAGGGGTGAATGTCTTACATTAAGGAGGAAAATAAGCATGAAATCAGATGTGGATCCGGAGCTTTGCATATCATGCGAGCTGTGTACGAATATCTGTCCTGAAGTGTATAGCATGGGCGATGACGGCTATGCCCATGCGATTGAGGAGGATATTCCGGAAGATAAGCTGCCGGAAGCAGAAGATGCCAGGGACAGCTGTCCCACCAGTGCGATTGATTTGGATTAATTAGAAATCACCGGAGGTATTATATTTATAAGCTGAATTTACGATGAATAATGGGAGTAATGAGATAAATTGCCTGAATGATAAACCGATCAATTATAGAATTGCATTGCCTTACATTTTTTCCATAAGGAAACATGAGGTGGTATTATATGGCGGTAGAAGATATAATATTTATATCATTTATGTCAGGACGTGTCTGAAACCTCATTGTACCATTCTGACGCTCTGACCGCTCCACTTTGTGGTATTCTGCGTCGCAATTTTGGAAATGTAAGCCCCACTACGCTCCTCAAATCGCTCCTTGCTCCCGCAAATTGGAGCGTCCAGTCCGTCACAAGCATTTTTCAGACACACTCTAGTGTGCTGACAAGTTGACACTTGGACTAATGGCGTAGAATGGATTTTCATTCTGCGAGGCGGAGGAATGAGGCGTAGCGGTGGCTACGTCGATCGACGACAACGAAGCAGATGGAAATTCAGGCAAGCCATTAGATAAGATATCAACTTGTCAGTGCACTAGGAGAAAATATTATGGATAAAAAATATTTATTAATTAAGAACTATAAAGATGACAAAAAATTAAGAACAAGCTTTAATGAATTGGCAAAGAAGATATTTGGACTTGATTTTGAAGACTGGTATCAAAATGGATATTGGGGAGAAAATTATATGCCGTATTCCATTGCAGACGGCGAAAAAATAATTGCTAATATTTCTGTAAATATCATGGATTTTGCTTGTGACGGAAAAAGAAAACATTATATTCAGCTTGGCACGGTCATGACTGATGAGGCATATCGACATCAGGGCTTAAGCAGATTTCTAATGGAAAAAATTATAAAGGAATACCGGGAGCAGATAGATGGAATTTTTCTTTTTGCAAATAATAATGTGCTGAACTTTTATCCTAAATTAGGATTTCAGAAAAGTAAGGAATACCAATACTCAAAAACCGTTCAAAATGTAGATATAATGAGCGCCGTTCCTGTCCCAATGAGAAGCCGGACGGAGTGGAAAATGTTAGAAGCCGCTATGAAAAACAGCATATGCAACGGTTCATTTGAAATGGCATATAATCCGGGCCTGATTATGTTTTATATCACAAAATTTATGAAAGAGTGCGTTTATTATGTGAAAGACCAGGATGCGTATGTAATTGCACAGATGGGGGACAAAGATCTGTTGATACATAACATATATTCAAATAAAGTAGTTGATTTGAATTCTATGATAAAAGCATTTGGAAGTGATATAAAGCAGGTTACATTAGGATTTACACCATGGAATACGCAAGGATATATTAAGTCGGAAGTTCAGAGAGAGGATGACACATTATTTGTTATGGGAAAAGATTTTGAGAATTTTGACAGGAAAAGAAAGATGTTTCCAACGTTGTCACATGCTTGATGGATGAATTATGAGCAATATAAGTTTGAAACAAAAAAGTGAGGGAGCGTTCGAGACTGATGCCTGGCCTGCTTGAATGCTCCCTTACTTACGCAGAGAAAATAAAATACTTGTTGTTAAAAACCAAAATATCTCCTGGTATTGTTATAGGAAATGTCTTTTACCATTTGTCCTAAATATTTTATATCGTTGGGATATTCCCCGTTTTCCACCCATTTGCCAATCATATCGCAAAGGATTCTTCTAAAATATTCATGTCTGGTGTAAGAAATGAAACTTCTGGAATCCGTTAACATACCGATGAAATTAGACAACAGGCCCACATTGGCAAGAGCGGTCATCTGCTCCGTCATACCCGTTTTATGATCATTAAACCACCAGGCGGAGCCATGCTGAAGTTTTCCTATGGCTTCGGAATCCTGAAAACAGCCGATTACGGTGTTAATAATATTATTATCATTGGGATTCAACGAATATATAATTGTTTTAGGCAATTCGTCCGTTTGATTCAGAGCGTTTAAATAATCCGTCATCTGAGCGGAGGAGGAGTAATTATTGATGCAGTCATATCCGGTGTCGGGACCTGATTTCTTGAATTGAAGGGAATTGCTGTTACGTTTTGTGCCATAGTGCAATTGCATGGCCCATCCAAACTTGTGATATTGTCTTCCGACAAAAAGCAGGAAGGCTGTTTTAAATTGCTGCTGTTCTAATTCATCAGGAATAGTACCGTTCATCCTTTTGGCAAAGATTGCTTCAATTTCCTTTGCTTGTGCAGGCCGGTACATAATATATTCAAGGCCGTGGTCCGATACTTTACAGCCCATGGAATCAAAAAATTGAATGCGGTTTGCCAGGGCGGCGCAAAGTGAGGCAAAATCGGTAACAGGGATCCGGCTTACTTTGGATAACTTGGCGATATAATCACAAAATTCCGGTTTTTCAATGTTCATTGCCTTATCCGGACGGAAGGCAGGAAGTACTTTCACAGGAAAGGTTTTATCCTCTTTAATCAATTTATGCCATTCCAGAGAATCAATGGGATCATCGGTGGTACAGATGATCTCCACCCCGGACTGTTTAATAATATTTTGCACACTCATGGAAGGTTCATGAAGCTTGGCGTTGCACAAATTCCAGACTTCTTCGGCCGTATCCGGATTTAGTATGCCATGATAACCGAAATAGCGCTGTAATTCCAGATGGCTCCAATGATAAAGGGGATTGCCGATGGCCTTGGGCAAGGTTTGTGCCCACTTTTCAAATTTCTCCCGGTCGGATGCGTCGCCGGTAATATATTTTTCCTCAATACCGTTGGCTCTCATTAATCTCCATTTATAATGGTCCCCTCCAAGCCATACCTGAGTAATGTTATCAAAGCTTATGTTCTCGGCAATTTCCCTGGGATTGATGTGGCAGTGATAGTCGATAATCGGCATATCTGCCGCATAATCATGATACAGCACTTTTGCTGTATCCGTTGTCAATAAGAAATCCTCATCCAAAAAATTTTTCATTTCTACATCCTCCATATTAAATTAAAAATTAGTTGTATTCCGGATAATTAAATCACCGGAAATGGTTGTTTTATTTGGCACTTTCTGACCGTCCAGTACGCGCATCAGGGTGTTTACCGTAGTAATACTCAAGGTTTCGACATGGTTATCCACCGAGGTAAGCTCCGGTTCGCAGCAATTGGCCAACAGGGAATTATTATAACCGACAATGCTTAATTCCCGGGGAATGGCAATGCCACCTGCCCTGGCATATTTAATGGCGCCCACTCCCAGGATATCCTCAGCGGCAATGACGGCATCAAATTTTAGTCCGTTTTCCGATAAATGCAGCAGTAAATCCCTCGCTCCTTCTATGGTGCCGGGACAACACTGAATTAAATCTTCATTTACCGTTTGAAACCTCTTTGTTACGGCGGCCTTGTAACCATCCAGCTTTTGTATGCCGCTGTAAGACTTGGCCGTATAAAGATACAGGATGTTTTTAGACCCCTGATGAAGCAAAAGAGAAGCGGCGTCGAAAGTGGCCTGGTAATCATCACATAAGGTACAGTAAATGTTCGGTTTATTTAAATATCCGTTCATTAACATTACGGGAACTTCACCGGAGGCCTTCATAATATAAGCGTTATCCTCCCGGTTGAATTCAAGAAAACCGGAGCCTACCAGGATGATGGCATCCACCCGTTTGGAAAGCAGGAGACTTAAATAGTTCTGTTTATTCTTTAATTCGTAACCCGTACAGCACAGAAACGAATCGTAACCGTTCTTACGGAGTTCCCGTTCCAGATAATAAACGGCATTGGCCAAAAAGGGATCGGAAGAATCCGCACACATAATTCCGATGGTTTTCATGGAATTTAAGCCCAAACCTCTGGCAAATACATTAGGGGTATAGCCGATTTCCTCCATAACGGCAAGAACCTTTTGTCTGGTTTTCTCTCTTACGTTAGGATTGCCGTTAAGGACACGTGATACGGTGGCTATGGACACGCCGGCTCTTTCCGATACGTCATAAATATTCATAAATCACCTCCAATGTTGTAAGCACTTACGCGTATTGCAAACTGCCTGCATTTGCTTTTTTTATTATACTATAATTACACAACCATGACAATACATATTTTATTAATCGAAACTATGGAATATTATAATGATAAAATAGCAACCGCAATAAAATAAAAGATAGAAAAACAATTGACATATTATCAAATAATTAGTAAAATTAATGTAAACGCTTACATAAATTAAAGGATTCCCAATATGCATAATAATTTTATAAATATAAGGAGGCAGCAATGGAAATATTAAATAAGAAAATGACGAAAAGGCTTGACAGGCCGATCAAAGTGCTTCAATTTGGGGAAGGCAATTTCTTAAGGGCATTTGCGGACTATATGATTGACGTTGCCAATGAGGCGGGTGTATTCAACGGAAATATTGTTATTGTAAAACCCATTGCCTACGGCAATCTGGACGCATTCCGCAGACAGGACTGTCAGTACACTTTATCCTTAAGAGGAAAAGAAAACGGAGAAGTCAAGGTGGTTAACAGAGTAATTACCAGCGTTTCCGACGCAGCGGCAGCCATTGAAGAGTATGATAAATATGCGGCTTATGCGAAATTAGAAACTTTGCGGTTTATTATATCCAACACGACGGAAGCCGGAATTGTCTATGATGAAACCGATTCCTTCAAGGCGGCCCCTCCCAAAACCTTTCCCGGTAAATTAACCAAATTTTTGTATGAAAGATACCGGTTTTTTAACGGTGACAAAACAAAAGGACTGGTCATGATCCCATGTGAGCTGATTGATAATAACGGCGGCACCTTAAAGCAGTGTGTATTAAAATTTGCAGGCCTCTGGAAACTGGAAGCAGATTTCTTAACCTGGATAAACGAGGCGTGTACATTCTGCAGCACCCTGGTGGACCGTATTGTAACGGGTTACCCGAGGGATGAGGCAAAAGAAATATGCAAAGGTTTAGGCTATGAGGATGCACTTTTGGATACGGGGGAAATCTTTGGATTGTGGGTTATCGAAAGCGATAGGGACATTTCGCAGGAATTTCCCCTTGATAAAGCAGGACTTCCGGTTATATTTACGGATAATCAGAAGCCGTACCGGGAAAGAAAGGTAAGGATTTTAAACGGTGCCCACACTTCATTTGTACCGGCCTCCTATCTGGCAGGCAATGATTATGTGCTGGAATCCATGCGGGATAGGGATATAAGGGATTTTATGACCAAAACCATATTTGATGAAATTATACCTACCTTAACCCTGCCGAAGGAGGAATTACATACCTTTGCCGATTCCGTAATAGAAAGGTTTGAGAATCCGTATATCAAACATGCCTTGCTGTCCATATCCCTAAATTCCGTATCAAAATGGAAAGCACGCTGTCTGCCGAGCTTTAGGGAATATGTTTGTAAATTCGGAAAGCTGCCGCCGCACCTGACCTTTTCCCTGGCCGCTCTGATGAGCTTTTACAGAAGCGACGAGCCTTCGGACCATGCGTTAATCGGACACAGAGGCAGGGATAGTTATAAGATTATGGACGATGATTTAGTTCTGGAATTTTTCAGGAAGAATTCCAAACTCCCCAACAGAGAATTTGCAGAGGCTTATTTAAGCAACACGGTCTTTTTCGGGGAGGACATGTCACAATATAAAGGCCTTGCCGGCATGACGGCCGATTATATTGATAACATTGAAAAACTGGGAATACGTGAAGCCGTAAGAAGGGTGAATACGGCAGGATAACCTGCGGTATGCAATTTACTTTATTATTCTTAAGATGCCGCTATGGGGCATCATGTTGGTAAGAGTGAAAGAAAATATAGATCAGGAAAGGATGCCACCTTATGGTTCTTTCACTTCTTTTATTAGTGGCAGTATTGCAGGAGGTTCTGCGGTATTCAACGGGTATAAAATATGCAGGAGTATATAAAAATCCATATAGCGGATAATGTGGCTGTGGCACTAGAGGAACTGGAAGCTGGGACTGTCGTTAAGACCGGAAATGAGAAGGTAATGTTAACACAAACTGTTCCGGCCGGCCACAAATTTACCATAAAAGCAATAAATAAAAATGACAGGATTATAAAATATGGTTTCCCTATTGGTTATGCAAAGGAGGATATGGGACCGGGAATATGGATACATACCCATAACATCATAACTACCTTAGGGGACATACTGGACTATTCCTACCGGCCCTCCTATACGGAAATTGCGCCCACTAAAAAGGCTTGTTTTAAAGGTTACCGCAGGCCCGACGGCAGGGTGGGAATCCGGAATGAGATATGGATTATACCCACGGTAGGCTGTGTCAATTCCATTGCGGTCAGTATGGAAAAACAGGCCGTCCCTTTCATTGCCGGAAGTGTGGAAGCAGTGGTAGCTTTTCCTCATCCTTACGGTTGTTCCCAGCTGGGGGACGATCAGGAAAATACAAGACAGATTCTTGCCGATTTGGTGAAACATCCCAATGCAGGGGGTATACTGGTGCTGGGATTGGGATGTGAAAACAGCAGTATTGAAGAATTGAAATCTTACATCGGCCCGTATGATGAACGGCGCGTTAAATTTCTTCAATGTCAGGATGTGGAAGACGAAATGGAGGAAGGACTGGCATTGCTGGAAAAATTAATCCATTATGCCGGCAGTCTTAAGCGGGAAGAAATCGAAGCGGGAGAATTAATCGTGGGAATGAAATGCGGAGGCTCTGACGGTTTGTCGGGAATTACCGCCAACCCCCTTGTGGGAAGCTTCTCGGATCGGTTAATCTCGAAAGGCGGAACTACGATTTTAACGGAAGTGCCGGAAATGTTCGGGGCGGAAACCTTATTGATGAACCGCTGCAGGAATGAAGAGATTTTTTTTAAAACCGTGGCGATGATAAATAATTTTAAAAAATATTTTGCAGACTATAACCAGCCAATTTATGAAAATCCTTCCCCTGGGAATAAAAAAGGCGGTATCTCCACTCTGGAGGATAAATCCTTAGGGTGTACCCAGAAGTCGGGCAGTGCACCGGTATCGGGGGTACTTGATTATGGCGATATTGTTAAAACAAAAGGCCTGAATCTTTTAAGCGGCCCCGGTAACGACCTGGTTGCCGCAACGGCATTAGCCGCCGCCGGTGCCCATATCATATTATTTACTACCGGGAGAGGCACGCCTTTTGCTTCCCCGGTACCCACCATAAAGATAGCCAGCAATACCCCCCTGTCACAGAAAAAAGCAAACTGGATTGACTTTAATGCCGGCCAGCTTGTGGAAGGCACCGGGAGGGAAGAATTAACAGAGCGGCTGTTCCAATATGTATTTGAAGTGGCATCTGGAAGAAAGGTAAAAGCAGAACTAGCGGGATATCACGATATGGCCATTTTTAAAAAAGGTGTTACACTTTAACCTTACAAAGTACTTGGGAGGTTATTTGTGCCACGGTGACAGCTGACGGATTTGTCGGACTTCATTTTAGGGACAGGTAGGCAGGAGGACGGAAATCTATAATAAATGATGGAATTTTTGCGGCAAATATAGTAAAATAAAAAATGACCCAGGGTTATCGTTTCGGAAATAATGGAAAAGTTCTGAAGCCGCACGGCGTAGAGTATTTGTATTCAGAGAACCTATCAGATGCTTTAATATAGGAGCACTCTAATAGATGAAAGGAAGGAAAAGTTATGAGAATAGGTATCCGTGCCCATGATATGGAGAAGGCACCATTGGAGGAATTGGTGAAAAACATAAAAGATAAGGGGTTTTATAGTACCCAGCTGGCATTGCAGAAAGCAATCCATGATTTTAATACATCACCGGAAGCCATGACTCCCGGTATGGCTTTTTATGTTAGAGAAATATTTTCCAGATATAAAGTTGATATAGCCGTGCTCGGCTGTTATTTAAATCTTGCCAACCCGGTAGAAGAAGAACGAAAGCAAATTTTGGGGACTTATAAAACTCATATACGTTTTGCCGGTCTTTTAGGCTGCGGTATGGTAGGCACGGAAACGGGGGCAGTGAACCGGGAATATACCTTTGAGCCGGCCAATCATTCAGAAAAGGCCCTTGAAGTATTAATAGAAAATTTGAAAACAATAGTGGAATATGCCGAGAAAATGGGTGTGATTGTGGGAATGGAGCCTGTTTATAAACATATTGTATCCGATATTGAACGTGCAAACCGGGTTTTAAATGCGGTGAATTCCCCTAATCTGCAGATCATATTGGATCCGGTGAATCTTTTAAATTATGATAATTATAAGGAACAGGATGATATCATAAAAGGAGCGTTCCAATTATTCGGCAGGGATATTGCGGCAATTCACATAAAAGATTTTCAGGTTGGGAATAAGAAAATTGCGGAAATCCCCGCAGGAAACACAGGTCTCTTTCATTATGAAACGTTGCTGACCTTAATCAAAAGCCGGAAACCTTTTATCCATGTCCTTTTGGAAGGCACCAGTCCTTCCAATGCGATTATCGCCAGAAAGCATTTAGAGGACATTTATCAAAATATCTCTTCAGGAGAATGATAAAATGCCTGTTACATTAAAAGACATGTTGATTTTGACAATACGGGATGGTTATGTAATACGGTTTTTCCCTCAACCATCGTTGATAACCACCGTTGAGCGCGGCATGGGGATGCCTGTGGTTAAGGCTACGGAACTAGTGCACTGGCAAGTTGATATCTTGTCTAATGGCTTGCCTGAATTTCCATCTGCTTCGTTGTCGTAAATCGACGTAGCCACCGCTACGACTCATTCCTCCGCCTCGCAGAATGAAAATTCATTCTACACCATTAGTCTAAGTATCAACTTGTCAGCACACTAATACAGCATTGCATAAGTTTCGTTGAAATCTATGCAATGCTGTACTAGAGCGTGTTTGAAAAATCATTGCACCGCTCTGATGGCCCCACTTTGCGGTATTCTGCGTCGCAATTTTGGGAGCGTAGCACCACTACGCACCCAAAATCGCTCCTTGTCTCCCACAAATTGGAGTATCCAGCCCGGCACAAGCATTTTTCAAACACACTCTAGTATTTGCTTAATTGAGGACAGGGACAAAAGGATAGGCAAAATTTATTCAAAGAATGCATATATATACAACTAAAACGAGCTGTTTTTATTTAATAGGCAATTCCGTGAATTTTCGATTAAATAAAAAGCACTTTCAGACTCTTTCTTATAAAAGAATAAAAATTTCTTGATTATTTTCTCCATAGATATTATGATTAGAAATAATATATTAAGTATCCGTTTTGACAGGAAGACGAAAGAAGGAGAAAACACTATGATTAAATTATATGAAAAAGGTGCCTATGTGTTAAACGGTACTGAAATAATTGATGAAAAAATTGCATCCCCGGAGATGCTTTCTTCTATACTTGGCGAAGTCTGTACCAGGGAAAAGGCGGCTTCGAATACTATGGCATACGATATATTAAAGACCCACAATACTTCCGGGAACATGGAAAAGCTGAAGATAAAATTCGATAAATTAACTTCTCATGACATAACCTTCGTTGGTATTATCCAAACGGCCAGGGCAAGCGGGCTGGAAAAATTCCCGGTTCCCTACATACTTACCAATTGTCATAACAGCCTATGCGCGGTGGGAGGCACCATCAACGAGGACGACCATATATTTGGATTAACCTGCGCAAAAAAGTATGGCGGAGTTTTTGTTCCGCCTCATATGGCGGTGATCCATCAATTTGCCCGTGAAATGCTTGCAGGCGGCGGGAGAATGATTTTAGGCTCCGACAGCCACACCCGTTACGGCGCTTTGGGAACCCTGGCTATGGGAGAGGGCGGACCCGAACTTGTCAAACAGCTTTTATGCAGAACCTATGATATCAATATGCCGGAGGTGGTCGGAGTTTATTTAACGGGCGCCCCAAGAAAAGGAGTCGGTCCCCAGGATATTGCCCTGGCAATTGTGGGAGCTGTTTTTGCCAACGGTTATGTGAAGAATAAGATTATGGAATTTATCGGTGACGGTATTAAAAACCTGAGTGTGGATTACCGTATAGGTATCGATGTTATGACGACGGAAACCACCTGTCTTTCCTCCATATGGATTACGGATGATTCTGTGAAAGAATTTTACGAGATTCATAACAGACCGGAGGATTATAAAAAATTAAGACCTGGGAAAGCGGCATATTATGACGGTATGATATATGTGGATTTATCTGAAATCAAACCGATGATCGCCATGCCGTTTCATCCGAGCAATGTTTATACCATCGACGAACTGAATGCCAATCTCTCCGATATCCTGGCAGAAGTGGAAAAGAAAGCTTTAGTCAGTCTGGAAAATACTGAAATCAAAATTACTTTAAGGGATAAAATAAGAAACGGAAAATTATACGTAGAACAAGGAGTAATTGCCGGATGCGCCGGCGGCGGATTTGAAAATATTTGTGATTCCGCCGATATATTAAACGGCAGATACATCGGAGACGACGAATTCTCTTTAAGCGTATATCCGGCCAGCCAGCCGATTTTTATGGAATTGGTTAAAAACGGCGTAGTCGCTAAATTAATGGAAACCGGCGCCACCATCCGGACGGCATTCTGCGGCCCCTGTTTTGGTGCCGGGGACGTACCTTCCAATAATAGTTTAAGTATCCGCCACGCAACCAGAAATTTTCCCAACAGAGAAGGTTCCAAGATCACCAACGGGCAGATAGCCTCCGTCGCTTTAATGGACGCCAGATCCATAGCCGCAACCGCGGCAAATAAAGGCTATTTGACTTCCGCAGAGAATATAGACGTAGAATTTATGAAACCGAAATATTTCTTTGACAGTAAAATTTACAAAAACCGTGTGTATGACGGAACGGGCAGACCGGATCCCGAAGTCAGGGTAAAATTCGGTCCCGGAATTGTGGACTGGCCGGCTATGGCAAGTTTAACGGATGATATGGTACTAAAGGTTGTTTCCGTTATCCATGATCCGGTTACGACAACCGATGAATTAATACCTTCCGGCGAGACCTCCTCCTACCGCTCCAATCCTTTAGGACTGGCTGAATTTACTTTATCCAGAAAAGATCCCGCCTATGTGGGGCGTGCCAAGGAAGTGCACAAGGCGGAGAAAGCAAGAATAGCCGGTGAAGACATTTATAGCGCCAATGGGGAAATGAAAGAAATTTTTGACAAAATCAGCACTAAATTCAAAGCAGACGCTAAAAACACGGAAATCGGAAGTGTAATTTATGCGGTAAAACCGGGAGACGGCTCTGCAAGGGAACAGGCGGCAAGCTGTCAGAAGGTGCTCGGCGGCCTGGCTAATATAGTAAGGGAATACGCAACAAAAAGATACCGCTCCAACTTAATTAACTGGGGGATGCTTCCCTTTATTCTTACGGAAGAACTGCCCTTTGAAAACGGGGATTATATCTTTATTAAGGACATTAAAAAAGCGGTAACGGATAAAATATCCGATATAAAGGCCTATGTGGTAAATAAGGATATGAAGGAGTTTGCCTTAAAGCTTGGCGAATTAACGGAGGATGAGAGAGCAATCATTAGAAAAGGATGTTTAATTAATTATTATCGTGGTATCAATAAATTATGATATCAATTGATATAAATCCTGTAATAACTTTTGAAAATCGACAATAGGATTGGTGGAGTTTGAAGGGTATAGGTGTGTTAAAATGGCATTTATTATTGACGGTAAAAAAATTTCCCAGGATATAAAAGAGGAGTTAAAAGAAAAAGTCACCGCATACAAAGCGGGAGGCGTACAAATTACCCTTGCGGTTATCCAGGTGGGTAAGGATCCTGCTTCCTGCGTTTATGTAGGAAATAAAAAGAAAGCCTGCGAATTTATAGGGATTCGTTCCTTAGCTTATGAGCTTACAGAAGAGGCCACGGAAGAAGAACTCCTGCGTTTGGTAAAAGAATTAAACCGGAGAGAGGATGTAAATGGTATATTGGTTCAGCTTCCCCTGCCGAAACATATTAATGAAAATTTGGTCATACGGACTATATCACCGGATAAGGACGTGGACGGGTTCCATCCCCAAAGCGTGGGAGCCTTAAGCATCGGTCAAAAGGGCTTTGTATCCTGTACACCCTCCGGTATTATCCAGCTGTTAAAACGGTCCGGCATTGAAATAGAAGGAAAAGAATGTGTTATTATAGGTAGAAGTAATATTGTGGGAAAGCCTATGGCCTTATTATTATTACGTGAGAACGGCACGGTTACCATATGTCATTCCAGAACCAGGAATCTGAAGGAAGTTGCAAAACGGGGGGATATATTGATAGTTGCCATTGGTAAACCGAAATTTATCAACAGAGACTATATCAAGGAAGGCGCCGTTGTCATTGATGTAGGCATACACCGGGATGAAAACAATAAATTATGCGGTGATGTTGATTTTAATGATGTAATTGACAAGGTAAGCGCAATAACCCCTGTTCCGGGAGGAGTTGGTCCTATGACTATTGCCATGCTGATGTATAATTGCATTGATAGTATCCGGCTTAGACAAAATCCAGGCAGCACAGAGGAACTGGAATATCCTATTTGAAACATGGGGTATGGAAATAGAATAAGTGAGGAGTTTTTAATAAGGAGATGAAGTATGAATGTAAAAGATACTATAATTTCCGATGCTATGTCATTTCTAATACTGAAATGTGAAATGAAGGAAATTTATCAGACGGATATCTTGAAAATATCACCTATATGGGCTGATGATCAGTATTTTGAGTACAGCAGTATCTTTGAAATAAAAGAATATCAGCTATATTTAAAGAGCCTTACCGTTGCTGCAGCCAGAGAATATCCCATGGTTAACGGAGTATGTCCTAAGCCCATTTATTCAGAAAAAGGAATTGACACCATGCAATATAATAATATTATGGTACCCATTAAATTTACCGGTGCGGTTATTATCGGCAATATAAGAATTAAAAATCATGGATTAGAGGAAGAAATTCCCTGCTATAGTTATAAAGTGGTCCGTGAATTAATTTTCCAGGATGGAAAATTAGTAACGACAATTGATCACAGCAAGGCCATGCAAAGAATCAGGAAAAACCTTGACTTAGGGCTGCGAAGCTTAAATAAAACAAGGGATATAAAATGTATCAGGCATTTTTTAAAATCTTCTTTTGTAGGGGATTATGAACATCCGGATAAAATGAGTAGCATCAGTCAAAAAAAGAAGATACGGTTTCATTCTTACCTGCAGAAAATAAAAAGTTACTATTCACGCATAAAGACATGATAAATAAAAAACCTAGTGTGCTGACAAGTTGATACTTGGGCTAATGGCGTAGAATGGATTTTCATTCTGTGAGGCGGAGGAAAGAGGCGTAGCGGTGGCTACGTCGATTGACGACAACGAAGCAGATGGAAATTCAGGCAAGCCATTAGACAAGATATCAACTTGCCAGTGCACTAATACAGGCTTGCAAAACTGCCCGAAAGGTTACAAGTTATTCTGCAGCTTCTCCGGTATCGGCAATTTCACACAAGCCTGTTAAATGAGGATTATTATTCGACCCCAAGTACGGTATTGGATTCCATTCCTTCCGAGTAAGTGAAGGTAACCGTATCCCCCACATTATATTTAATAATATTTATGAAATTTACCACTTCCACGTCAAATATTTCATTACTGTTATTTAACAATATATAATAATGGGAATTTCCCTCTATGGCGCCTTCCGCAATTTTTGTGATGATTCCGGTTATTTTAGGCAATTTTGTAGTGTCTTCCACATTAATATGATTGGTTTTCATTAATTCCAGATAGATTTTTTCACATTCATTTACCGTGTCCCCGATGGCAACAATTTGATACTGGGAGATATTTACCATGGCGTATTTTTTAACCAGACCCGCGGCGTCTTTTAAAGCAATAAAATAAGTCGGTTCACCGCTTATATTAAGCAAAAGGGGGAAGGTTGCCTGATAGCTAAGGTGCTGGACCTGTCCTTCCGCGGAAGCCATGGCGGAATATTCCTCCGCGCCGGAAATGGAATAGAAACGGGTTTCTGCGGTCCGTTGGTTCATAAGGACAAAACCTACATTGGATTCGTCCTTACCCACACTGGTCACACCGGTATAAACCCAGACGCCGTCTTCCAGGGCGATATAGTTGTAACCGTCCGTAGTCTCAAGGACGTCTTTTTGGCTGAATACAGAATTCCAATAACCATGTCTTAAGGTGCCGTAATAATCATACAGGGTTATTAACAGTTCGGCAGAGTAAACCCGGTCAATCCACTGTGGAACATCCGCAATTGCGTAGTCCTTCAGATCTCCGGTGACTGCATTTACAATGACAACCCTGCTGACGGTCTGGCCGCCGAACAGACCGATGGTATAATCTTTGACCGGACAGATCCAATAAGGAACGCCGTTGTCATCAATTTCAAAATTAATGGTATCAAAAATATAGGTGGGACAGTGAAAACGTAAATAGCGATTAATATTTCTGCCGAAATATTCCGACTCGGAATAATAGATTCCTTCTGTCAGCTTTATTAAATCGGCCTCCTGAGTTGTCATATCAATCTGCATATAAGCGGGAATTCCTTTGCTCCGGTTGGTAATCCATTTGATAAAACTGCCGTATCTTAGGGGGGTAACCCTGGTGGGAACACCTTTAAAATTTATTTGCGTATAGTTGCTGCCGATTTCAAACTGGGATACATATTCCACCATACTGCCCATTTTCCTGGAACCTAACAGGGAGGCGGAATCTTTATCCAGTATGGGAATTTTATCAAAGGATATTTCCTGTATATCTTCGGTAAAATTCCGTTCGGTAATTTTTAACAACCGCTGATATTTTTTCGCATTGACCACCGGTGAAGATAATATATTGCCGGCTATATAGATAAGAATAATAATGCCGGTAATGGAAACGGCCGTGACAAAAAGCTTGTTTCTGAAAACGGAACCGGACAAATGCCGTCCGTCTCCGCCGGATTTAGCAGTTGTCAAAGCAATTATGATACAGATAATTGCAAGGGCACTGATAATAAAAAACCAAAAACCGGGGGAATGGATATTAACGGCGGGCAAAGTGACATAATAATAGATATAAGCCGCTATTATTATAATTAGAACCAGTATTAAAATTTTAAAAAACTTTTTCATAATTTGCTCCTATTTTGTTTGGCCTGTTTTCAGACACACTCTGGTATTTGTTTTAATCATAACAAAATTGATATAAATGTCAATTAGAAATGCATTAGAAATAAAGGAAACAAAGGAAAATAAAATAATAGTTTCCTTTTTATATAAAAACTGTTAAAATGACAGGGATGATATTTTTTAAATATTGCGATAAATTTCCTTACGCAAATCTTATATGCGCTGTGCGTATAATGCGCAAAAACAGCGCATTTTATTCGAAAGATAAAAATCATCTGACCATAAGTTTATATCACTTGGGAGGTAATTATGAATATATTATTTGTTTCACTAGGTTGTGACAAAAATTTAGTGGACAGCGAGGTTATGTTGGGTTTAATACGCGAAAAAGGTTATCAGATAACCGATGATGAAAAAGAAGCGGATATCATCGTGGTTAATACCTGTTGTTTTATAAATGCTGCTAAGGAAGAGAGTATTAACACCATTTTAGAGATGGCTGAATATAAAAAAACCGGAAACCTGAAGGGACTAATTGTAACAGGCTGTATGGGACAGCGGTATAAGGATGAAATACAAAAAGAAATCAGCGAAGTGGACGCCGTATTGGGAACTTCAAACTACGACCAAATCGTAAGGGTAATGGAAGACGTGCTGGAAGGAAAAAGAACCGTTTCCGTAAAAGAGCCGGAAGCTGCCGCATCGGTTAAAACTTCACGAGTTAATACAACAGGGGGATATTTTTCCTATTTAAAAATAGCAGAAGGCTGTGATAAACGCTGCACCTATTGTATCATACCAAAGATCAGGGGAAATTACAGAAGCGTACCCATGGAAAGGCTGATAGAAGAAGCGGAAGGCTTAGCGCAGGAGGGAGTAAAGGAATTAATTTTAGTAGCCCAGGAAACCACCCTTTACGGTAAAGATATTTACGGTGATAAAGCATTGCCCAAATTATTAAAAGAATTATGTAAAATAAAAGGTCTGGAGTGGATACGTATCCTTTATTCCTACCCGGAAGAAATCACGGATGAGTTGATAGACGTGATAAAATCCGAGGAAAAAATCTGCAACTATCTTGACATGCCCATACAGCATGCCAGCGATAATATTCTGAAGAAAATGGGAAGAAGAACCAACAAAGAGGAATTGGTTCGTATTATAAGCAAGCTTCGTGGCAGAATTCCGGATATTGTTCTTAGAACTACTCTGATTACGGGTTTTCCCGGGGAAACGGAGGAGGAACATGAGGAGTTGAAGGACTTTTTAAGGAAAATGGAATTTGACCGTCTTGGTGTATTTACCTATTCCAAAGAAGAGGATACCCCGGCCGCCAAAATGAAAAACCAGGTTCGCAGCTATATTAAAAAGCGCAGACAGGCGGATATTATGGAGTTACAGCAGGAAATTGCCTTTGGTCATGCAAAAGATATGATAGGAAAGAAATTAAAGGTAATGATAGAAGGAAAATTACCGGAGGATAGTTTGGAGGAGCGGTATATAGGAAGAACCTATATGGATGCTCCTAATGTGGACGGTTATGTCTTCATACAGGCCAGGGAGGAATTAATGTCCGGAGAATTTGCGGAAGTTATGGTTACAGATGCAAAAGAATATGATTTAATCGGAAAATTAGTATAAAATCCCTATGGGAGAAAGGATGTGTTTTTATGAATTTACCCAATAAAATAACAATTACAAGAGTATTCATGATCCCGTTATTCCTGATTATTTATCTGGTACCCGGCATTCCTTACGGCAATTACATTGCCGCCGCTATTTTTATAATAGCCTGTCTGACCGATACCCTGGACGGATATTTGGCAAGAAAATATCATTTAATCACGAATTTCGGTAAATTTATGGATCCTTTGGCCGACAAGCTGCTGGTATCGGCGGCTTTGATCTGTTTTGTTGAATTAAAGCTGGTTCCGGCCTGGATTATTATTGTCATTATATCAAGGGAGTTTATAATCAGCGGTTTCAGACTGGTTGCATCGGATAACGGAGTGGTTATAGCGGCCAGTTATATTGCTAAATTTAAAACAACGGCCCAGATGATTATGTCCATTTTGTTAATCGTCAATTTCAATCTGTCCTTTTTTAATATCCTGGAGGAGATATTCATTTATTTATCACTGATTCTGACCTTAGCATCATTAATTGATTATATATATAAAAACAGAAAAGTATTATCTGAAAACAACAAATAAGGGAGGCATAACATGATAGCAGAATTTATCAGCGTTGGCACGGAAATTTTACTTGGCAATATTGTCAATACCAATGCAAATTATTTGGCGGTAAAATGCGCGGAACTGGGAATTTCAAATTATTATCAGGTTTCGGTGGGCGATAATGAAGAAAGATTGATCCAGACCCTTAAGTTAGCTTTGTCCCGTTCCGACATTGTAATTTTAACCGGAGGTCTGGGGCCAACCCAGGATGATTTAACGAAAGAGGTAACGGCAAAGGTTCTTCAGAGAAAGCTCATAGAGGATCCCCATACCAAAGAAAGAATAACAGGGTTTTTTAAAGGAAGAAATTTAAAGGAGGTCACCGAAAATAACTGGAAACAGGCTTTGATAATAGAGGGTTCTACTGTTGTAGATAATAATAACGGAACGGCTCCCGGACTAATTATACAGACAGAAGAGGGCAGGGAAAAAACATCCGGTCAGACTCCTTACGGAAATAAAGTTGTTGTTTTACTTCCGGGGCCTCCCAATGAATTGATTCCTATGTTTGAAAAGAATATTGCGCCTTTTTTAGGCAAGTTACAGCCGGGAATCTTCTATTCGGAAATGGTTAAGATATGCGGTGTGGGAGAAAGCAAAGCCGAAACCATGATACAGGATTTAATGGCGGGACAGACCAACCCAACCATAGCTACTTATGCAAAGAACGGGGAAGTACATTTAAGGGTAACCGCCGCTGCAAAGAATACAAAAGAGGGTAAACTCCTTGTAAAGCCCATAGTGGATGAATTAAAAAAACGTTTCATGACTATGATTTACACAACCAATGAAAAGGAAAACCTGGAAGACGTGGTGGTTTCTTTCATGGCGAGACATCATATTATGCTGACCACTGCCGAATCCTGTACCGGAGGCTTAATTGCCGGAAGAATTGTGAATGTGCCCGGCGCTTCCGCTGTTTTGGGAGAAGGCTTTATTACCTATTCCAATGAAGCAAAGCAGAAGTATTTAAAGGTGAAGGAACAAACCTTAAAGGATTATGGAGCCGTCAGCAAAGAAACGGCGGCTGAAATGGCATTTGGGGCTGCCGCCGTATCCGGAAGCAATGCTTCCCTGGCCGTAACCGGGATAGCGGGGCCGGATGGCGGAACGAAAGAAAAACCAGTAGGACTTGTATATATTGCCTGTACCTTAAACGGCAAATTAAGCGTAAAGGAATACAAATTAAATGGCAGCCGACAAAAAAATAGAGATTATACGGTTATTTATGCATTGGATCTTTTGAGAAATACAATAATGGAAGAATATGGAACATGAAATCGGGAAAGCACCGGCTTATTTCAGTGAATTCATAATAGTCATAATAATATAAACGGCCTTTAAATTACCCATGTTTTAACATAAAAATGACATAGTTAAAGCATATTATTAGTGTAGAAAGCAGGATATATGTTTGTATAAATATGAGCTTGCTTTAATCTGAATATTTATAAACATAGTTGTAAAACCCTAAGGTAATCGGTATTTAAAGTCAGGAGTGATTGTTATGAATATTAGGAATAGGAAATGTTTTTATTTCATTGCAGCTTTTTTATTGCTTATAGCAGTAAACGGGTGCAGCTTAAAATCAGACAAGCCAATTTTAGATAATACAAGTATTGATGGTAGCCCATCTGCAGAGCAAAGTCAGACAGTGGAAAAAGATACTCTGACAGAGGAGAGCGATGAACAGGAAAGTTTATTCTCGAAGGATAGTGAAACAACACAAACGGATTCGAAAGATACGGAATCAGAAGTTATTAAACCCGCTGCGACAAAGGAAATATACATCTATACCATAAATGAAAGTACCCAGGATGTTGAATCCGCCGTAGCGTTAGTTCCGGAAAACAGTGAGATTACACCGCAGTTAATTATAAATCTGGTTGAGGATTCCCTGGCTGACCGGCTTATTACGGTAGGTATTGATGAGGTTACCACACAAAAAGATGAGGTAATTGTCAGTTTTAAATCCGGCCAGCCGCCTTTGATTAATGTGGGAAGCGGTTTGGAGAAAACCATATTGGATGCAATTGCACAGAGTTTGGTGGATAATTTGGAGGATTATCCGAAAGTCGTTTTCAGAGTGCAGGGTAAGGCATATTCCTCCGGGCATTTTTCTTTCGGCCTGAATGAAGTATATTTAGAAAACAGTAAAACAAAATAAATTCATATCATATTTATTTACACTAACAGTGGAAGAATTCTGATTCTTAACCTCAATAAGAGTTGGAATTCTTTCCTTATGTTAATGAAACAGGAGGTGAAGATGTGAATCGAGGTAAAAATAATATAATTATTATAGGTGGAGGTGCTGCTGGGATGATGGCCGCCATAGTTGCAGCAGGAAAAGGAAATCAGGTAATTTTATTGGAAAAGAATGAAAAACTGGGCAAAAAACTGTATATAACCGGTAAAGGCAGATGCAACCTTACCAATGCCTGTGATATGGACGAACTGTTTCGAAATGGGTTACCAATCCCAAGTTTATGTATGGCCCGTTTTATTCCTATAATAATTTTAACGTAATAAATTTCTTCGAAGAAATAGGATTAAAGACAAAAATTGAAAGGGGAAACCGTGTATTTCCTCAATCCGATAAATCCAGTGATGTCCTGGCTGTTTTATTAAAAGAGTTAAAGCGGCTGGGAGTTGACATAAGATATAACAGTGAAGTTACCGAAATTGTCATAAAGGATAATTGTTTTAGCGGGGTAAAACTTAAGCATAATCCTGAAATAATACACGGTGATAAAGTTATCGTTGCAACCGGCGGATTATCATATCCGTCCACCGGTTCTACGGGGGACGGATACTG
>JAATFT010000012.1 GCA_015655075.1 Clostridiales bacterium
ATACTTAGTTCATAGCACAAAACAAGGTTCCCCAACCTTGCTAACATAAAAACTTTTTCATAAATAGGCCAGTAGGATAACCTGCTGGCCACCTCTCCGTTAAGTCTTAATTTTGCTTAATCCCTTCCCAGGACGCTTCTTATCCTGTCCTCTAACTTCTCTAACTGATATTCAGATACATTTTCCGGCAGATAGCTACTTACAATAATCCGGCAGCCGAACCGAGTTTTTACTACCTGTACCTGTTTTGGTTTTATGTTAATAGTACGTCCCATGATTCTTAGTTTCATATGTCACCTGCTTTCTAATTTTGTGTACAAAAAAACTACCAACTGATATTGATAGTTGGTAGTTGAATTCTTTGAAGTAATCATTTCACATTAAGCATTTTAGCTAGAACCATCCCTGATTGATTCCAATCGTCAATCCACACTAAACGAACTCCTAAATGAGCAACAGTTTCTTCAATCCAAACTCTTTCTTGCATACTCTCAGGTAGTTTGTTTATCCAAAAGTGTTCTGTTGACGACTCACAGCCTATCCCATTTTCATTAAATTCTTTCATTTTATTTGCATGAATCCAACTTAGCCATCTTCTCATATTGGAATCTGTTAACGAGACACCTATAAAAACTACTCTATTATGTATACAATTTTCTATAAAACTAGTAGCTTGCCATGAAAATGAATTATTAGCTAATTGTAAATAACTGTCTTCCGAGAAAACAAGTTTATCCCCTGCTTTTCTTCCCCTATGTATTTTAACGCCATTTATAGGTATTACTCCATGACAGTGTATATAAGGTATTCTTAAGGCACTTCTACTGCAGATGCTATTTACAATTCTATCAAATAAATTTTTAGTCCCCATACTTCTTTCTGCATAATAAGAATTTAATAATGAAAAGAAAATTGCTTCACCATTAAATGTTAAAATGGATTTAGGACCAATATTATTCTGAATAGCTGATATAACTACATCTGCAAGGAAATTTGCTGTTGTGTTTTTTAATAGGTTCTCTCTTATATCGTAAAAGTCTTTCCATTCATCTTTAGTAATGCTAAGAAAATTAAGCGATTCTTGAATTTTACAAAAAGACTTCCACTGTTTGGAAGTAGTATAATCTTTTATAGGTTTATATATTTCATTAGATAAAAGTTTAATAAATTCATCATCAGTTTGAGCTAATTTATTTTTTACCGCCTGAATCATAGCATCGGCAGAGAACCCCATTTTTTTATATTTTTCTATTTCTATAATATCAGCTGTTTGACAGTTGTTTTTTATTAGAGACGCTACTAGAGCATACCAATCTGGTATAACGGGTATTGAGGTGCCTGCACCAATACATAATGACCACCCTCCTCTTGGTTTTAAATCTTTAAGTACAGATTGTATTTTATCAAAATAAAGACCCTCTTTTGCCATAATTGATATAATCCTTTCCTCAATGAATTGTTAAGTAATTATATTACTTTTTCTACCAACTATCAATATTCAATTGTCAATGTACGTTTTATTTTTACATAAATCTATTAGTCTAATATTTATTGTTAAATTTCTATGAAATCAAATAAAGTCGGTGTATCCATCTCATTTTCTGCCGCTTTGCAGTAGCCTACGCCATCCCTGAAATAATCCGGATTTAATTCTATTCCATAACCTTTACGGTCCATCTTTATGGCCGTCATTGGCACGGTAAAAATTCCGGCGAATGGATCTAAGATTAAATCACCTTTATTTGAATATCTGTTGATAATTCTTTCAACAATATCAATTTGTAACGGGCATACATGCATCTGTTGCCGTCTCCGGCTTTGCTCTGTGTTAAGGGTTTTCATGCGGTTGATATCGTCCCATACTTCCCATGTCCAGGAGCCGGGTGCTACCACCATGAAAGTAGCCGGAAGCTTATCCATTGAATCAAGTTCCTTTGCAAGTTCCACATGCTCGTTATAGTCATATACGGTATCCCTGGAAAATTTACGATAGACAGCCTGCAGGTTGTTGACGGATACGTTTTTAATTTCTTCTTTTGTCAGATATCTATTTCCGGAACTTCTCCAAAATCCATGTGCATCTATCTGCCATTGTGCTCTTGTGTAATCCTCTTTGGTTTTTGATACAGGGTTATCGGCGTATGCTGTGCTACGGTCCTGCTGCCTCCTGAAATAACTTAATTTGTCCGTCTTTGTCCATAGCATCACCGTAATGTATGGATAATTCGTGGTACCTGATGTCAATAGGCGGTAGGTCGTATCCTTCATCCGAATAGGATTCGTTCAGATCTGAAGGCTTAGTTACAAACAATGCCCAGCTGCTAACCCATAACCAGAATTCATCTTCCATGTTTGGATATAAAGTCAAATTGTTTGCCTTTGTAGAATCCCTTTGAAAGAATCGTGTAAGGGCCTGTCCGGTATCCATAATCTCCAAATAACCGGCATAATGTATTAACTCTTTATATTTGTTTGGGGATGGTGTCGCTGTTGCAACTAGTTTATAGGGAACGCCTTTAAATTTATCAAGGAAGGTTTGATATGTTTTACTACCAAAGGACCTTAAAACACTTGCTTCGTCTAAACTCGTAGCAGTAAAATAATCTGGCCGGATATTTCCGTCTCGGACCCGTTCATAATTCGTAATCAGAATATTTGTTGTAGCAGCTTCCACTTCTTTCATGTTTCTAATGTATTGTGGCTGCTCGTATCCAAGTATTTCTACAGCATCCCTTGTAAACTCCTGTTTTACTCCAAGAGGTAATACAATCAGTGCTTTTCCACCTTTGCGCTTAACTACCTGATAGCAAAATTCTATTTCCTGAATGGTCTTTCCAAGACCGAAACTTTCAAATAGTGCCCTGTGTCCACCTTTAATCGCCCACCATACCGCATCTCTTTGATGGGGTTTTAAGGCTTTATTTAACTTAGACTTGTTTATTTCAAAGCCACTATCTTTTGCAATTTCTATTTTTGTTTTTAAAAACTCTAAATATTCCATCCATGTACGTCTACACGGGACCGGTCCCTTTTACCTAGGATATTGCTTTTCCTTTCTTTTTATTGGTGGTAAGGCACTTACATCACCTACTCCCCTTTGTTTAATAGCCTCTGTTCCATTGCAGAATAATCATCCTTCGTATACTCCCTTTGTGGAAATTGGTTAAATTTATTATTAGTTCCCGTAGTCTGTTTTTTAACAGGACCATCTTTCTTTCCATTTAATTTTAATTTCTGATTCAGATAACTTTCAAAATTCTTTCCAAAGAGAGTGGAAGGTCTAAGGAACTTTTGCATTTTATCATCATCTAGCCATTCAGCAGCTTTTATATCAATCACCTTTACAAAGTCTTCATAGGTAAATCCCCTGCTTAACTTATCAAGGATAAGCTGTACGGACTCAATTGCTGTGTTCTGGTACTTGGTACCACATTTTTCATTCAGATAATCTACGATAGACATATATATATTATTATTCTTTTCTTTACTTTCCTTTTGTTGATTATTTGATACATTTACTGTTATTTCTGTTACAGAAACTGGCGTTTCTGTTGTAGTAACACTGTTTTGTGGTTCATTTAATAAGGGTTGACCATTTTCATCAATCAACCAGTATTTGTCTTTTTGAACCTTGTTCCTAACAGTCACTTCTTGATAGCGTCGCTGAATTCCTATAGAGGTTATAACATTTTGCGACAGGAGGGCATTATGGAGAAGTCCTATATCCGCGCAATAATGAATAACTTGTAACACAAGGTCTTTGTCTTTAATCCACCGGTTCCCGATAATCCGGATAATCTTACCTACCAGTTTATCAAGCGGCACTTCCATGTAATAGCCTTCGTGATATACCATGGAAACGATAATATCATAAACGGTTTGACCCAAGGGTCCATAATCATTTAATAGATCCATGATTTTAAAATCATCATAATAATCAACATCTTTCGGAAAGTAGTCTAGCCCTTGCTTGGGAGGCCTTCCCATAGTTAAACACCTATCTTCCTTGGTCTAATTACAATTTATTTGATTTTTATAGAGTTCCATCCAGTCTTCAAATATCATGGTAACCATCCAGTCTGAACGGTCTTTCCGGTGGAATACGGCAGGCTTTTCATTCTCTTTTTTATCCTGTCTGGCCTGTTCCATAGCATTATACAAATTCAGTTTTTCAACCCGTTTTACTTCGATATGTATCCCATCCAATCCAACAACATCTGCATCACCATTGGAACCACAATATTGCTGTCCCCTCCTGGTATTAAATCCATGGCTTTTAAGGAGATTGGAAAGTTCTCTTTCGCCCCTGGCACCCTTGGCCCTGCTGTTCTTCATGTTACTCCTTTCCCTGCCACCCGGGATAAATCCGGATAGCAGGAGGTCATATATTATGCCATTTTTACATTGTGATATGTTTACAAAATGGGAGATGCCTAATTATCCGATGATCGTTATGTCATCTATGTTTTCAAGTTCAACCTGCAGATAGGTCTTGATTGCTTCCACCGCTGCATATTTCCATAAACCGCCATCAGCACCCACTAATTTAAAGATAGGGGAACCGTCCCTGTCTTCACCTATCCGGAAGATAAACTCGCTTAAAGGTTGCTGTACCTCTAAAAAGGTCCGATAAGGAGACAGTATGACCGGATTGGGAACCATGACATCTACCTTGGAAGCAATCCCTTTTTTGATGGTGGTTTTCTGGGAAATACCATCATCCCCATAACTGGCCGTAGCATTGTTTTCCACATTGCCGGCAACCTGCAGTAATAACTTTAAGTCATCAGTTTCCTGAAAACCTGCCTGCATGTTTATAATAAAATTCTCCTGATCATAATAATTGTCAAATTTAAAACCGTTTGGATTGATGGCAGTTACAAACAGGCATTCCCTGTTTCTTTCCTTGGTTAAACTGGAAATCAGTTTTACCTGATCAGGACCAACAATCTGAATAATCATGTTACTTCTAAGCTCATGTGGTTCATTCTTTATGTAGTCAACTAAAGCAGTCAAGGAAGCTGCTTTTAATGGCTCTGCCATTTCCTCTCTGTCGTACCTGGCCAGGTCCTTAGTGCAATAAGTTTTTCCGTTGATATCTAAGACTTCCGGTTTTGCACCATCTTCGCCTAAACCTACTAAGTACTGTAATGCATCTCTTAAATTACCATATTCCATGTTATTATCCTCCAATATTTGATTTAATTTGTTTACCTGGCAGTCCTAAGATTTACCACTTTGTCAGCCGATTCTAATACTTCTTCTTCCTCAGCATCATAGATTTCACCGGTGGAAGGGTCATACCCTTTCGACTGTCCGCTAGACCCTTGAAAAGCATATGCCTGTTCCGCTGCCTCCTTAATGTCATTGATGTTCAACTGCCCTTTAATCTGCCTGGTATACTCCCGGAAATCTACTTCATTCGTTTCAATATCCTTTCCCATAACAAACGCCGTGGCGATTCCAAGAGAAGGTGCTAAAGTCGATTTTACATCAATACTGGCCGCTACCAAATCTCTCTGTTCATTGGGACTAAAGGTAAAGGTACAGGTAATTTTTCTTTTTGCTGTGGCTTTCGTATTCGGATCCTGCACATTTTCCGTAACTTCACGCAACGCTTGATTGATTTTCTCTGCAAGCGCACCACCGGCAAACTCTTCTAAATTGATTTTTTCCATGATTTCATTCCTTTCTTTTAAATAATGGTTTACAGGTTACGTTAGATATTTATCAACTAAACCGGCAATATCGCAATCAGTTTCCTGATTCCAGATATCCCAGAAATCGATTGTCCTTGATAACGGACGCTCCTGTGCCAGCTCCACCTTGATTTTTAACGGAATCGGTACCGCATCACCAATAATCAAGACCTCACCGGGATTAAACATTGTAACGGAATCTATGATCTTATCATCTCCGTCCGGCAGCATTCCCTTAATCATGCTCTTATCGTTCTCGTTGTTCAGCTTTGAGACAATAAAGTTTGCACACTGGGCTACAATGGTTTTGTTGAGCTCTGACGGTCTCTGTGTGGCAGGTACCAAGGTAATTCCAAACTTACGTCCTTCTTTTGCGATATCCTCAAAGATTTCCACCATTCGCCGCTGGCTGGCAGACAGCTGGAAGTTATCCGGTATGTAGACATGAGCCTCGTCACATACCATTGTCACAGGCCGGATATTATCCATGTTCTGAAGCCTCTGGATGTCAAAAATCATTCTGGTAATAACCCCTATAATCGGGAGGGCCACATCATGCGGTACATCAGATAGGTCTATATTCTTTACCGGTTTTTTATTTCCCATAATTTTTTCTATTACTGAATAGAGATAATTCTGTTCTCTTTCTTCAAACAGAAAACCGTACCGGCTATCCATAATCCTGTCCTTTAAAATATTGATTGTACTTGTCAGCTTACCGTAATAATCCCCTTTTACATTTTTGGGGGAACCAGCCTTAACACCGGATTTATAGAGTTCTCCTGTCCATACCTCTTCTGTATCCAGACGTTCCATTTCCTCAATTAGCTGTTGATAGTCAAAATACACCGGCTTATTCTCTCTTCCGTCCGGGCATACCGTGTAATAGCACCTTCGCAATGCCGTCATGACCGTTGTGGCTGATTCCTCCCGGATTCTTAAGATGTTAGTAACAATGTCATTAAAGCCAAACATCCAAATCGGGAAGGGGACGTTGCCGCCTATTTTAATCTGGGATGCATAGGACAGCTCACTGTATTCTCCATGGATATCAAACACCACAATATTTGTTCCCGGAAGCCTCGCCGCCTCTTCAAGTATCTTTGCCACGGTTTCCGATTTACCGGAACCGGTATTCCCGACAATGCAAGCATGGCGCTGAAAAAACTTATTTCCATTTACCCAGGCCAGACAATCATACGCTGCATATTTTCCGATAAGAAAGCATTCCGATATATGAGTGGCAAGCATATCCGAAAACTCATGTTCTTCAATCTTTTCTATCTCCACGCTTGTTGTCGGATATTCGTCAATTGCTTTAACAAATCGTCTTCCTTTAAGGCTTCCAATAATTGAGCATTCAATTGTTTTAATCCCGGTTATCTCATTAAGGAAATCCTCTTCACCTATCCGCTCCTCGGTATTCGTATCCGTCAGACCGGTTACCATTGCAACCAGGTTAACCTTGCCATCCGACACGGACAGTAAGTCATTAATGCGGATATCTTTAAACTCTGCCTGATTCGTCCTGATTTGGATGCTGTCACTTAAAATTTTTACAAGCTTCATTCTTTTTATCCTTCCAATAATAATTCATTGTAGTTTCTAATAGTTGCCGCCTTCACGGACTTGCAATAATCGCAGTGCCCGCAATATTCCGGCTGGATAATCCCCATTTTCACATTATTACAATGGTCGATATGCTCCCTTATTTCATTCAGGGCCATATCTAGGGTGGGTTGTGAAATCTGGAAGATATCTAAATCCGTCACCCGCTCTTTCGTTGCCGCCGCTAAATAAAAGGGGAGATTCTCTCCGGTTACAGCCTCAACTCCTGCCTGATAGACAGCTCCCTGCAGGTCATACCGCCATAGAGGCAGACTCCTGAAATTCGCTACTACCTTTAAATCCGTGATGCAAACACCTTCCAGATAACTATCCATCTTCATTTTCCACAGAACACCGAACAACTCAAAAGTAAGAATCTTCTGCTTTTCTCCGCTCATGAACTGCATAAAGAGTGGATCTGCTTTTACCCTGCCAATAATCTCATTTGCTTTCCGGAATTCACTCCGGAGCTCATTTTTCCTTGTAAAGAGCTCCGGATTCTCCTGCATGAATTCCGGAAGTGTTCCTTCAAAATAAGAATCTACGAAAGAGCCTACCAGAAGTGCCTTTGTCACCGGTTGTTTATATTCCCCCTTAATCTTTGCCAGGGCCATGGCCTCACACTTCATGAAGTCCTTGTACTGCGATACAGAAAAGAATCTACTGTTCAGTTCCTGGGAATAATAATTGTCCTCCGTCAGATTCAACTGCTCCATCCTTCACAGCTCCTTTGCTTTTCTTTTCGCCCTTCTCTCCATCATTAAATGGATTCCCTGCCTCTGAATTGTCCACGGTTGGTTTTAGATTGAAGAAATCCTCTCTCTTCGCCATTCCGTCTTTCAATGATTTCCATACCCTTTTGAGCCGGATAAGGTCATTCATGCTAAAGGCTTCCGACTTGCAACCAATGTATTCTTCAATAGAATCAAGGGGGATCCCATATTCCTGCTGAAATATAGCTGCCATATCTCTTACAAGGTCAACAAGTGGCTTTTTCTCTCCCTCTATCAATGTCTTATGGCATTGCTCAATTGCTGCATCCTGGACATCCCCGGGGATAACCCCAAGAATGCAGGCTCTCACTCGTCTTGCCCCTTGGTTTGCCACCATCTCATAAATATCTCTTGGGTCCGTCAGGGGAACGTTTCCTTTCTTGGTACTCCTTATATGAGGAACACTAAATACCTTAGTCTGCCTGGTGTTTGTTTCTAAATCCCAAGCGTAGGCCATCACCTGACTTTCCCCGTTCCTCTGTTCCATCTCAATGATACCAAAGTCCAAATTACCCCAGTTCTGCGCCATAGCCTCCGCCAGACGGATAGACGGCCCGGTTACTTTTGTTCTACCCCTCGGATATTCATACATGGACTGTTCCGCAAGACTCTTTCTCTGACACGCCCTAAGAATACGGTTATAGCTTTCCACTTCATCTCTTGGAAACTTTTTAGCTATTATCATAGCGGCCTGCACTTCCTGGGCCTGCCTGCTTATCATCATTTCTGTTTGTGACGTTTTCAATTTACTGGACTGGTCATTTAAAATAATGTCATTCATCAATTTTTCCCTCCGCATCTATCCAAAATTCTATATACTTTGTTCCTTTAAACTCGCCGGTATTATACTTACCCTTTTTTACCGTATAGCCGCACATAGCAAGCTTGCCGATTACAATTTCTATTTCATCATTTGTCAATGCACCGTTAGGTATTGTTATTCTGTTTCTTTTCATGTTTCCTCCTTATTCTGCCCTTATCCAATTCCCGGAATAAAACCATTCCACCAACATTTCCCGAAACTCTTTTCTATCTTCCTGGGCACCTTTCGTACATCTTTCCAGTGCATAGGCATAAGCATCTTCGCTTCTTACAAATGTCCCTTTCTCCGGCCCGATGCCTTCATAACCTACATAATCATTTTCCATGCCATTTTCCTGACACCTGCAGGACTCTCCCGGATCTAAATTCGCTCCACAATAGGGGCACTTTTTATAGTAAGCCACCTTACAGCCCTCCTGTCTAAAATATAGTTTCTGGATTACGTGCTGGTTCACACTCTGAACCTTCGCACGTTTCTGCCGGAAGTTCAAACCCTAAAAAACTAGCAACTTCCTCCCGCAAAATGCTATAATTACACTTAATGGTAAAATCTTTTAAAGCTTCAAGCCTTGCCACGGCCACCTTTCCTTCTACATACTCATTCAAAGGTACGTATCCCATTGTTGTTTTCTTTTCCATACTTGCATTCCTCCCATTTTTGCCTTATAATAAGGCTATGAATATTTTTTTTATGCGGACTCTGTGGTATTTGCGGTACCTGGAGTCCTTTTTCTTTCCTGCAGCTCTCCGAGTTTGTTGCGGATATGCTGCTGTTTCTTCGATACTTCTTCGTAAGGGCCTAGTGGGGCAATGTCTGACAGTCTCATGCAGTTCAAATATCCCTGAGTAATTCCCCAGTCAACAAATGCTTCAGTTAGCTCTGCATTGTTAGATTTCTCTGATGCACTGTCAGCCTGTTTCTGCCATGATTTAGCCGACTTAAGGACGCGCGTTCTTGCCTCTCCCGTCACAAATATCTTTCCTCTTCTTTCATCCTGCAACATGGCTAACTTTTCACCAATCTGCATCTGCAGGGTGGACAGTTCTTCGTACTCTGCCGGAGTTAGTTGCCCTAATGTTGCAAGGCAGCCCATATGTCCCAGTGCCTGTTGATACTTGTTGTACGCCGTCCTGATCTCCCAGTCGGCAGATTCTTCGGTAACCGCATCCGCTTCCGTTTGTAATGTTTTGACCTTCTGTATTGCTAAATTAAGATTTTCTATGTCAATCAAGTATGACTTCTGCATCCTCATTCCCTCCCTTCAATTACTTCCAGCTGGCAACGAAACATGTCGTAAATACCATCAATGTTTAGGTTTACGGTTCCAGCAGGTATCTGCTTGTCGAATTTGACACCAAAAACATCTGAACTAGTCCCATTGTTATAACTGTGTCCAGCAGATATTTCTCCAACGTCACCAATTTTTAGTCCTATGTTGCAATAGTCATATTCAAGACTAACGATTTTTACCTTATCACCTTTTTTCATCCTCGTTCCTCCTCCCTACCTCTTCGGCTGCCTCTGTCCACCGGTCCATGTCGGTTTTATATGCATATTCCTCAAATCCATCATTCCAACGGATTACATGTTCGGCATCAATAAACGCTGCCAGGACTTCAAAGGTGTGCATTTTATCATTTAGAACTGCTTTATATGTCTGGCCTACTACGTACTTTTCCACAGTTATTCCTCCTTCCCTAAAATCTTGTAGGCAATGACTGCAATGGCCATATACCCTATTCCTACTGCCCCGCTTACACAGGCCTGTTCCACCGTGATGCTGTCACTTTCTAGTGTTCCTGCAACGACATAAACAAATATAAAGGCCAAAAACCCTGTAATTACGACGAACAGCTGCAGGCGGGATTTATATTTCTGTTTCATTGGTACCTCCTTTAATTCTTGCTAATATTCCATTCTCCCCCTATAATGTAAGTACCGGTGGCTGCCGGAATACACGAGGAAGGAGAAATACAATGGATAACTTTATTGCATCTGCTAGACCCTTTGAATCGCTCAAATCCAAACTTGAAACATATAACACATACGACCTAACCCGAGATTATCACTCTGCTGACCGCCAATACGAAATTCTCTGTGAATACATAAAAGAATTTCAAGATGAACTTGATAACGATCATGAAGTTTGCATTCAGCTTGCATCATTCGGGCAGAGCATCTTAATGCAGGTAACTGATATTGGATATGCCAACCCGAGTTTAATTACTTTTGATGGTTATGTTAATGGTCAACACTGTCAATTAATTCAGCATGTCAATCAACTAAGTTTTTTACTTATGTCATCTCCAAAAGCGGAACCCGAAAAACCGCCTAGACGTATCGGTTTCCATTTTGAAAACGAGTAGACCCCTTTTTAGTCATTTCTTCTGCCCGCAATTGCAATGCTCCTATAAGTATTGCAGTGCTGTGTTGCTGATCCTGAACCTGCTCTTCAAGGTCAGCAACTTTCTGTTCAAGCGCTTCAATCCTTTTTACGAGATCTTTAAAAATCAGTTCTTCAAATTTGCTTAACATCCTCTCTCACCTCCTTGTTTCTGCTTCATAAGCTTGTCCCTCTTTGGATACGGCATGAATAAAATCATTTTCATATGCCTGTCTAAAGAACCAGGCCGGGATAAGTATCTTTCCACAGAAATTTGCCTTAGGTATTAAACCGTCTTTTATTCTTCTTTGAATGGTACGTTCCGATATCTGTAACATTTGGCTAGCCTGGCTCACGGTATAGTAAGCAAAATCCATAATATTTATCTCCTCCTATCCACAATCCATTGATGTATTTTTCCGTTGACATAAGCCGTCTAAAATGGTAATATTAAATCGAACATTAGTTCTGATTATGCCGCACCATCCTCTTTTTCAAAAAGTTCATCAAGAGACATATAAGGAGCAACCAATTTCCTAATTTTGCAAACCTCCGGCCAAGTGAATTCCGTAATTTCATTTATCTTGTTTCTTAAGGTTTTGTCTGTTACGTCAATTTCCTTAGCTAACCAATGTACTGAAATATTATTTCGACACATTTCCACTTTTAGGGTTTTATACATTTTATCACCTCCATTTTACCGTTAACGGTTAATTCGTGATTTTATTATATTACCGTTGACGGTAAATGTCAATAACAATTTTCAAAAAATTTACCGTTAAGTATAATTTTTTATTGACAAAATATTTCATAAGCGGTAAAATAGTTCCATAATCATGGAGGTAATAAAAAATGGGACTTGAAAAAATAGCCGAATACAAAAAGAAACTAGGAATAACCACGGAAGAATTATCTATCCGTTCAGGAGTGCCTTTAGGAACGCTTAATAAAATATTAAGTGGTGCGACAAAAGATCCTAAACTGGAAACTATTAAAGCTATTGCAAAAGTTTTAGGATGTTCCCTAGATGATTTTGATGACAATAAAAATATGATTGAAAAACCTGAACCTACGTATGAGGATTTAAAATTCTTAATAGCAAGAAATGGTAAAGATATGACACCAGATGAAAAATTAGAATTAATCAAAATGATATCTGATTTATGATAATAATGGAGACTTCGTATGGACTATGACCTTATTAATAATATTATAATTAGAATATTTAAAGAATATGATATCTATTCATTTCCATTAGATTGTTTTAATTTATTGAAAAGCTTCAATATAAGTTTTTATCAATACTCATCATTAAGCGGGAAATTAGCTGAATATTCTATAAAATGTAGTAATGATGCTTACTGTTATAAGGATAAAATATTTTATAATGACAGGGTCAATAAAAACAGAGTTAATTTTTCGCTAATGCATGAATTAGGACATATAGCATTAAATCATGGCAAAATACACACATTAAAAAAAGAACAAGAAGCAAATTATTTTGCAAGTCATATTTTAGCTCCTAGAATGACAATTCATTATTCAGGATGCAGAAACTACATTGATGTAGCTAAGATGTTTAATATTTCCCGTGAAGCGGCCCAGTATGCTTTTGACGATTACCGACGTTGGCATAGAAGGGCTGTATATAGAATGAGTTCTCTTGATAAGGCTATGTATTCTCACTTTTATGATGAAGAATATAAAGAATTTGTTTACAGTAGAAAACCATGTGTCATATGTGGAAAAGAATTAATAAATGAAAGGTCGAAATATTGCAGTAGTTGTTTTAATAGGCTATCTTACATAGATTATGCGAAAGATAATGTTTGTTTTCTTGTGGCCGAAGAAAACTGGCTGTACGGAGGAATACAGTAAATAAAAAACACCCTACTGATAATTGTGGTGGAATTGTTCATTAACAATATAATATACTTACCCAGGGAACCGATGGGGCGATATGCCGGCCGCCTACTCCATGAGAAGGGAGGCTGGATGCTTATGAACGTTACTTTTAATGACTTATTTACATTTGTTATCATGCTTGTAGCTGTTGTAACACTTGTTAAAGATAATAAGCATAAAAAATAACGCCCTCACCCTCGCAAAGTGTAGCGTTATTTTTTAATACATAATTACCGAGGTGGCTAGGTTTCATCTAGCTGTCGGTTCTCTTGTTAAGTATATTATAAACCATGTGACACTATGGTGTCAATGTAAAATGTTAAAAAACCGCCCCTGCTGCAAACAGGAACGGATTTTTATAGATACTATTCGATGCAGGGCACCGATATAATACCACTTTACAGTCATATTATATCATTTAAATCTCTGCACCGCAACAGGTGTATTTTTTATACCCAAACTTAAGGAGGATGATATAATATGGCAGTACAAAAAAAGAATGATTTATGGTATGCAGTAGTATATACCGGGATAAAAAATGGCAAGCAGCAGCAAGAAAATTCTATTGGTTATAAAAAAAGAGAAGATGCTGTTCTTGCCGAAATAGAACTAAAAAAATCAGTAATTGAAAATGGACATAAGGTTAACAACAAAGAAAGTTTAAATTATATTGCTGAACGCTGGATCGGCATGAGAGAAAAGACGGTTGCACCAGTTACATACAGAAATAATAAATATTATTATGAACATTATATCAAGGATTATTTTGACAAGAGGCTTATAAGAGATATTGAGCCTATGGATATAACAGAATTCATGGTATCGCTGAATAAAGCCCCTGCAACGATAAGCAAAGCGATGAACATTCTAAGTCAAATATTTGATTTTGCTATATCGCTACATTACAGAAGAACCAATCCATGTACTGGGATTAGAAAGCCAAATATAAAAAAGAAGAAAAAGGCAACATGGTCACCGGAACAAATAAAGAAGTTTTTAAATGTAAGCGAGATAAAAGAACAGTCATGTTATGTGGCTTTCTTAATTTTGTTTACTACCGGTATGAGGCCGGGAGAGGTTTGCGGCTTAAGATGGATTGATTGGAAGGGAGATTATTTTACTCCCGTGGTAGGCATAGATGATAAAAGGGATGAAACCGATTTAAAAAATGAAAATGCACACGACAATGTTTATATAGATTGCAATATTAAAAAAAATATAGAAAGACTATATAAGGCTCAAAAGGCTATATATTTTGAAAAAGGTATGCGATTTACCGATGAATGCTTTATAAATTGTCTGTTGCCAGATATGCGACCGATGACAACGAACTATTTACGCCAGCGGTTTGTTAAGTTATCTAATAAATATAAATTTCCAAAGACCTCTCTTTATGCTGCCTGTAGGCATAGCTTTGGAACTAATTTAATGCGAATGAAGACAAATCCTAAAATAGTTAGCCAAATGATGCGTCATTCGTCCGTGAGAACAACCCTAGACAATTATAGCCATGTAGACGAAGACATGTATAAAGATGCGCTTAAAATGTATAATGATTTAATTATATAATAAAAGTTCCTCCATGAATTCTTCCATGAGATTATATAAAAATACCTATTTTAATGATTTTATGGAAATTTAAGAATGTAGTGTTTTTCAGCGTTTGACGCACCATGTCATAGTTTGACCGGAAGACATTTTGCGTTGGTAAGGTAGAGGTCTCGGGTTCGAATCCCGTCGGAGCTTACGAAAAAAATATAGCAAAATAAATGGCTACAGCAATTATCGAAAAAATTTGAGCACTCAAAATGAATGCTCTTTTCATGTCTTGATAACTATTTGGTAACTATTAATCGTTTTAAGATTACTTCAAACCAAGTTTGTTTACTATTTTATTATTCGCAATAATAAATTCTGTCTTTGGGGTTCATAATCCGTCAGTCTCATTCTGAACCATAATTCTGGGCTAACCGCAATTCCAGTTACATCATACTTAATTTGAGTTGCAAGCAAAACATACAATGACATTGCATATCAAATGCAATTGTAGCGTTACAGCGCGCAACAATAAAAACGGGATGATAAAAATTTCATGTTTTATATATTGACAAAACAGTAAAAAGCTCCCATAGTATAGGTAAAATATTACATAGGAGGTTTATATATGGCAAAGTTAAAATGTCCAAAATGTAAAGGTACGCGCATACAATTATTAAGTAATTCTGCAAACATGGAACAATTTCAGAGGACCGGCCTTAATCTTAATCCATTACACCCCTTGACACCCTTTAAAACAAAAACAATAACAAAAGAAAAGACATCTGCGGCAAAGGTGGGGCTTGGAATTTTGACAGGCGGAACCTCTTTATTGATAACCGGAACCAAGAATAAAAAGCACAATGAATATTTTTGTTCAGATTGTGGAAATAGATGGATTGGAAAATAAATCTATTTCATGTCCGAAATAGATACAGCCAATTTGAAAATATGGAATTTAATGACGCCTTATGGTGGGCTTTTGTTACTGCTACTACAGTAGCTATGGAAATATATCTCCCACAACAGGTCCTGGAAGGTTAATAGCAGTACTGTTAATGATTACTGGTATAGGGTTAATCGGAACCTTAACCAGTACGATAACGTCATATTTTTTTACAGCTAAAATCAACATCTAAGGAAAAGATTATTAAAGAAATTCAGGAACAGATTAACGACATAGACGGTCTGTCAGATGATGAAATAAATAAAATATGTGAGGTCCTCAAGGCGTTAAAAACGTCCCATAGAATTACATAGGCGGCATATAATAAAATTTATAATAAAATAAATAAGTCTTTCTTCAATACTCAAAAAAATATTTAAATAAGGACCATTTCATCAAAAACATATCTGAACATTGACAATATAATATACTTACCCAGGCAGCCGGTAGGGCGATCATGCCATCCGTTTCGAGTCTTGCGAAGGGGTGGTGCTTATGTACATTACATACAGTGATTTATTTACTTTTGCAATTATACTGATAGCTATAATAACCCTTGTCAGAAATGACAAGCGCTAAAAATAGCCGCCCTGGTCTCCGCTAAAGGTTAGGACGACTATCTTTATAGTTACATAATTTTTCGCCGAGACGGATAGGCTTGAGCTATCCTCCTATCCTCCGGCTGTCTTGCTAGGTATATTATGATACACCCATTAGGTATAAGTCAATGATAAATTTAAAACCGCCCCATACACTAATGTAAAAAGTGTAGTTAATACTCATTGAAAATATGTGTACACCGATTGGTTAAAATTAATATATAATAATTATTGCCAAATCCATTACTATTACCGTTACTGTTTGGCAATAATAGGTCAATTATGGTATTATACTATATGTATATATTTAGATTTTTGTATCAATAACAAGATTGGAAGGAAATATAATGATTACAGCAGAAATCAAAGGAATATCTCTTGAATTTGAGACTAACGATAAAGTATTTTCTCCAGCGTCAATTGATTTAGGAACATTATCCATGTTGTCTCAAATAGACTTTAAAAGCACAGATAAAGTTCTTGATTTGGGTTGTGGATACGGAATTGTCGGAATTTTGGCAAGTAAACTTATTGGAGCTAAAAATGTAACAATGTGCGACATCTCTGATGACGCAATTTTATTATCAAAAATAAATGCAGATAAAAATGATATAGATAATTTAAAAATTATACAGAGCAATGGCTTAGAGAATATTTCCGATAATGATTTCACACTAATATTATCAAATCCACCGTATCATGTTGACTTTACAGTACCAAAGCATTTTATAGAAGCTAGCTTCAAAAAATTGGTTATTGGCGGTAAAATGGTAATGGTTACAAAACGGAAAGATTGGTATAAAAATAAACTTACTTCCATTTTTGGAGGTGTTAAAGTAATTGAAATAAATGGTTATTACGTTTTTATTGCTGAAAAGCGTTCTTCTTATATTCCAAAAAAACAAAAAGTCACAAACTATTTATCAAAAAAAATACAAAGAAAGCAACGTAAATAAGATAATACTTATATTGCGATATTGAATTATGAGATTCATAAAAATATGTGCACATAAATCAGAAGTGGATAGAACCCCTTTCTTTTCAGTATTTATAGGATGAGATTTTGGTTCGAATCCCGTCGGGAGCTTATAGTAAAATCAATGCTTAGAATGATTTTATATTTTATGAGTTCAATCAATTTTAAAATTAATCCCTGTATCTAATTGATGCAGGGATTTTTATTGCATAATTATTAATGTAGGGAAGAAACTCACATTTATTTCATTTGCTTTTTTGGTATGCCATGCCATAATAGTCTTTGGTATGGCGCTCCAAAATGCTCATGGCCAAGTCCCAATGTAACAATGCGGTCTGCCGGAACTGCTAATCTTGGCTTCTTCAATACTCTTGACATTGCAAACGGAATCAACAATAACCGGCATACCTCATCATCGGTAAATTCATCGACAGAATCTTCCAAACTTTCGTTTTTAACATCTACAGTTTTGTCAAAACCACCGCTGCGATTAACCCCCCATGTCAACGATATTACTTCTTAAACAAATTACCTTAAACAAATTACCTTAAACAAAATCACCTTCTCATTTGTAGCTTTAGGATATTGTGAAAAAGCTTGCCGGGTAGGTAATAAGCTGCGGAAAGAGAATCATTAAAAATAGAATAATAAGTTCTACAATAAAGAATGGAATAATCGCTTTCATAATCTGCTCCATACTGATTTTACCGACACTGCAAGCAACGTTCAAAACAGTCCCGACCGGTGGAGTTAAAAGACCAATACAATTGTTTATTATAAAGATTACTCCAAAATAAACTGGATCGATACCTGCGGCATTGATAACCGGCATCAAAACTGGTGTTAGAATTAAAATTGTCGGAGTTACATCCATAGCCATACCAACTAGGATAACAATTGCGTTAATTACCAGCATGAGAACCAATTTATTATCTACCAAAGGCTCCAAAATGTTAGAAATAATCTGTGGAATATTGCCAATTGTCATCATCCAAGAAGAAACCATCGCAGCTGCAGCAAGAAACATTATGATACTGCTTGTTTTGGCTGTACTAATTAAACTTTCCATAAAACCCCTCGGTTTTAATTCACGATGCACAAAGATTCCAATAACCATAGCATAAACGCAAGAAACAACACCGGCTTCGGTTGGAGTGAACTTACCGGAAGTCATACCTACCATAATTCCGATTGGCATCAGTAATGACCATCCAGCGTCAAGACAAGCTTTTACTACTTCTTTAAAAGATGCACGAGGTAATTTCTCAACATTATCTTTTCTAACAACCCAGGCCCAAACCAAACACAGTGCAACCGCAATATAAATAGACGGTGCAATACCCGCCATAAAAAGTTTCGTGATAGATACACTCGCTACTACACTAAAAATGATCATTGGAACAGACGAAAGCAGAATTGGTGAAAGTAAATTACCTGCGGCAATCAAAGCTGTCGAACGGGAACGGTCGTAACCGGCTTTCACCATCATTGGAATCAAAATCATACCTAAAGCTGCAGTTGAAGCAACGGCCGAACCGGATAAAGCTGCAAAACAAAAAATTGCCATAATAGAAACATAACCTAATCCTCCGCGGATGTGCCCCACTAATGTAGTCGCAGCTGTAACGATTCTTTCCGTCAAACCACCTCGGTTCATCAAATCACCGGCCATAACAAAAAACGGAATCGCCATCATAGAGTAGCTGTCAGCACCGGTCATTAAATTTTGAGCGATAATTTGTGTATTGAATCCATTCATGTAAAACATCATACAAACTCCGCTGAAAAGGAGCGCAAATGCAATCGACATACCAATACACATTGCCGCAATGAGTCCTATTAAAAACACTATCATTGTCATAACAATTCATCCCCCTTATCTGCTTTATCTTCTTTTACGTCTGCCGGAATATCTGTCGTTATTTCTTCGACAATATCATCTTCTTCAGATTCATGTAAAAGAACCATTTTATCTACAGCTTCTGGTACAGTGATAGCCTTGTAAATATTAGCCAGACTTATTATACCGATACATACTCCAGTCACCATACCAACCCCATAAATATATGAGAGCGGAATACCGGTTGCAGCAGCTGTTGCATTTACATTTTGAATTGTCATTTTATAACTGCCGTGAGTCAGCATAATCATAAGAATGAAAATTAAAGACTGACTGACGATGTAAATAACTCTCTTAACTCGATGCGGCAATCTGCAAATAACGGTGTCCATACCGAGATGCGTATTTTCTCTCGTTGCTCCGATTGCACCGATGTATATAATAAACACAAATAAATAACGAGCAATCTCTTCCGACCATACTATGCCTGAATTAAATACCACACGCAGAACAACATTCAAGAAAACAAATCCAATCATGAGGCCCACCATAATCCCCATTAAGTAATCAATGCCTTTAAAAAATTTGTCTAATATTTTAGACATCTTTTCCCTCCTAACTAGAAACGAATGTTTCTAAATGAATTTTTGCCTAGAGCGTGTTTGAAAAATCATTGCACCGTTCTGGCCGCTCCACTTTGCGGTATACTGCGTCGCAATTTTGGGAGCGTAGCACCACTACGCGCCCAAAATCGCTCCTTGCCTCCCACAAAGTGAAGCATCCAGCCCGGCACAAGCATTTTTCAAACACACTCTAGTGTACTGACAAGTTGACATCTTATCTGTACACTAGTTGCCTATTAAGCCATAACCAGGCAGTATATTATTCAACTTCGCTAATGCGCTTCACCATATCTTCAGCCCAATCATATTCTTCATAAAGATACCCATAAACCGGTTCCATCCTTTCAACCAACTTCTCATGTTCCTCCTCAGTCGGAGTAGTGACGGTTAAACCATATGATTCCATGAAAGCTTTATCCTCTGCAATACTTTCTTCGTATAAATCCCAGCTTTTATCAGAAGTTTCTAATGCAGCTTCTTCAAAAATAGCCTGTTCTTCCTTGGTCAGCGTATCCCAGAATTGATTACTTCCAAGCAGTTCGATGGAAGCAACCATATGATTTGTCTCATAAATATACTCTTGGACTTCATACCATCCTTCTTGTCTAAAAGTAGAAAGTGGATTGTCCTGCCCGTCAACAACACCTTGTTCCAAAGCAGTGAAAACTTCGCCTAAATCCATAATAACAACATTCGCACCTAATGCTTCGGCAACTTTAATATGTATTGGGTTATTAGGCATTCTCAATTTCTGGCCTTTAAAATCCTCAATAGATTGCAATGGCTTGCTAGAACTGAAAACACGGGCACCGTTCGGACACCATGCCAAAAATTGAAGCGGTTCCTTTGATTCTAGATCCTGGGCAATATATTCCCCTACTTCACCCTGGTAAACCCTTCTCGCATGAGCGACATCTCTGAAAACAAACGGGAAGTCAGGAGTTGCCATCATTGGAACCTCGCTCCACATAATCGTACCGACCGCAGCGATTTCAATAATGCCGTTACGGGTATAATCATACAATTGTTTTTCTCCACCAAGTTGGCTAGAGTCATAAATCTCGATATTAAATTTACCATTCGTTTTTTCTTCAATCAGCGGTTCAAAAACTTCACGTAAAGCAATATTTACTGGATGTGTCGAAGCAAGCGTACTTCCGATTTTAACGAGTTGTCCGTTATTTTCAGAAGCTGTTAAAGTACCGCTGCAACCGGTTAACAACGAAAGCTCCACTGCTCCGATCATAATTCCAGAAAAGATCTTTGTGAATTTCTTTTTCATTCTTACTCCTCCAAACAATTATTATTAGTTTTTGCATACCCTGCAGCTATTCAAATGTGAGAATTACCTTCATCGTCGTTTCAGGCTCTTTTTTTACTTTATCAAAACCTTCCAGCACTTTCGTGAAATGTAACTTATGGGTAATAATCCGTTCCGGATTAATCTTACCGGTTTCAAACCATTCGATAACCTTAGGAAACATATTGTTATTCAAACGGCTTCCACGAATATCTAATTCATTCTTCGTGATAGTACCTTCAGAAATTCTTACCTGCCTATCTGCAAATCCCATAGTAACTACAATACCCGCCGGTCGGACACTCAATGCAGCCTGTTCTAAAGTAATGCCTGCACATGCCGCATCAATTGCCACATCTGCACCAATTCCACTCGTAAATTCCTTTACTTTTGCTACAACATCTTCTTTTGTAGAATTGATTAACAAATCTGCGCCAAACTCTTTTGCTCTTTTTAGTCGCTCCTCCACTACATCCGTCATAATACAAGTAGCCCCAAGAAGCTTCACCACCTGTAAAATTGTAATTGCAATCTGCCCACTTCCTAAAATAAGTACTACATCGCCTTCTTGAACCTCACCTCGTGCAGCCACTTGTGCCGCAACGGTATAAGGTTCTATGATTGCGGCATGTTCCCAAGGAAGTGAGGGACTTACCTTATAAACACTTTTTTCGGGAACAGTTACATATTCTCTAAAACCACCATCCCGATGTACCCCGATTACCTGTAAGTTCATACAAACATTGCTTCGTTTTTTCTGGCAGACTCTACATGCCCCACATGCTATAACCGGATCAGTTGCAATATGATCTCCTACCTGAACACCCGAAATTGCTGAACCGATTCTAACTACTTCGCCTGAAAATTCATGTCCGATGATTCTTGGATAAGTTGCAACCGAGGAAGTTCCATCATATATGCCGATATCCGAACCACAGATGCCAGCCGCCTTAACCTTGATTAACAAATCCGTATCACCAATAATCTCCGGAATTGGTTCCTCAATAATTTGAATATTGCCGGGTTCTAAAACCTTAACTGCTTTCACTCTTTTTGACCTCCTACGGTTTCCGCCCAATTTTTAATTTTGTCAAATAAAGCTTTCATTTCTCCTTCTTATTTTTTATTCTTGCATACTTGTATGCAAGTTTAATTATCATTTCTTGCATCTTAGTATTCAAAACAAAATAACCACATTCCGGTCTTTATTTAAAATATTCCGGATGTTCTTTTCTTACAACTGCTGCATCCTTATACAACATATTAATATGCTTCTTTATTGTAGCACAGGCGTTTTCAGCATCTCTATTCTTAATCGTTCCAAGAATCCGTTTATGCTCATCAATTGTCTCCTCCAAACGAAGCCCAGAAGTCACCTTAATGTATCGAATTCTATAATAATCCGTACTAATATTTTGAAGTAATTGCCATAAATGTTGCATATGATTGCCAAGGAAGAAATATTCATGCAATTCATCATCTAGTTTCATTATCTCTAACAACTGATTATTTACATTGGCAAACTCCTGTCGATTTATATTTGACTCCAATATATAGATATCCTCTTCCGTAAAACTTTCGCAAGCTAATTTAACAGCCTCACTTTCTAGATTTGAGCGAGCGAAAACCGCTTCATTTACTCGTTTCATATCAATCATTGATACATAAGTACCTCGTTGAGGATAAACCTCCAACACCTCTTCATTGACCAATCTCGAAATTGCTTCTCTAATAGGCGTTCTGCTCATACTTAATGCTTCCGCCAATGAATTTTCACTAATCAGCGTACCTGGAAGAAGATTTAAATCGAGAACATTTTCACGTACTGTTCTATATGCATAATCCTTAACATTTGTAGCACCTGTCTTTTCACTTAACTTTAAATTTATCATATTTTCATCCCGTTTTCATAAGATTGTAGTAATATTCATTATGTATTTATACTTGGATACTAGCACACATGTTTAAATTTTGCAATACAAATACTATTAATTTAAAATATTTGTATAATTTGTATAAATTTTTGTTAAGAATTTATTAAATCCACGGCTTTGCACAATAGATCAATCAAATTATATAAAAATACCCGATTTTATCATATGTATTAAATTTACAAATGTAGGAATAAGTGCTTTTATTAAAAGATTCAACTTATTTTTAAATAATTTTACATTTTACATTTTCAATTAACTTTTTTATATACTGTATTTAATATGCTTATCACAAATCTAAGTCATACACTTCTGGTTGTTTCTATGGTGGCTTGATAAATAATTGTGGTTATTAATAAACAGACAGTATGAAATAGAGACAGTTTTAACTGATTAGGCAATAAAAAGTTAAAAATACGTTAAAATAACAATTATCTATTATACAAAAACTTGTAATTGGTATATAATATCATAAAGATCAAATTTATTTTCAATCATTTGAATAATGTAATTATTGATTGAGAAAGGATACCGTGATGGACCAAGTACTAATAAAACAATTGAAAAAAATAAATAGAAAAGAAAAAACTATTTTAAATACGAAAGAAAATTCTTTCCTGAAAAACAAAATATTACCGTTGGTGGATAAAATACAGGAAAGGGTTCCCGAAAAGTTAAATTCAACTTTGGAAACTGCGTTTTACAAAAGCTTTCGGTTATTTTTTGAAAAGGGGAACAAATATATTGAAAAAACTTATAATAAAGATGATAAACAGTTTGAATTTGAGATAAATGATTATGCCATAGACAGGAAATTAAATAATAAATCCATCAGAAGACTTGATAAACCCTCCAATTATTCCAATATAATCAATACTTCTTTTTCTGTGTTGGAAGGCAGCGTATTAGGTGCGTTAGGTATTGGATTACCGGATATCCCCCTATTTATATCGCTTATTATTAAAACAATTAATGAAGTTGCCTTAAGCTATGGTTTTGATTATAATACCGCCGAAGAAAAGTCATATATACTTCTCCTGATCCGCGGCGCATTATCCAAAACAGAACAGCAAAAAAAAGTAAATAAAGAAATCGATTCTTTTGCCGATAAGGTCGACCATCAAAAAGCCGGCACCATAAATCTGGAAGAGCAAATGAAATTGACTTCTGCCGTTTTATCGGATTCTTTATTAACTGCCAAATTTATTCAGGGCATCCCTATTGTTGGAGCGGTAGGCGGTATTGTTAATTATAATATTACTCAAAAAATTGGCCGATACAGCAAACTTAAGTATAAAAAGAGATATTTATTAAAAAAATTTGGTGATAGTAAATAAAAGTGCGGTCATTAATCTCTATTCCATAATTACTATAAAGAAAAATGTTAAATAAAGGAAGCTGCTAAAACAGATATAAGATAAAATATATGAAAAAAGGGTACCGGAATTACGGCATATATCTGTTTGGGCAGTTTTTGTTCAAAAAGCTCCTGTTTGGGCAGCCTCCCCAATTCTAGATTCGTTATGTATCATCCAATCTCATTTGCTCAAGCAGTTTTGCCATCTCCGGAGGCAGATTGTCCATAAGACTGTTTCTGGTTTTGTCCTTTTTCTTTTCATAAGTTTCTTTTATGTCTTTTTCGGCGATTTCAATCTCACTTTTTAATTCTCTGGCAGACATTCTGGCGGCGCCTTGAGCTAATATTACCGTCTGCTCCAGATTATCCGAAGTGGCGACACGAATCTGATAGTCCTTTGCCATTTGCCACGATACCGCCTCTATGAACTGATCCGCGCTTTGAGCTTCTTTGGTGTATACAATATCGATATTGTTGTAATGGATTACACTGCCAAGATTGCCCTTTGATTTATGCCCGTCAAAAACCAGTATAATCTCATTTTTCCGAAAAGCCTGATAATTACATAAAATATCCGCAAGCCTTATTCTTGCCGATTCTAAATTATCCTTAGATAGTTCACGTAATTCCGGCCATGCAAATATGATATTATAGCCATCTACCAGTAAATATTCCCGAGTCAAATTGAAACCATCCTTTGTCTTACAATTTCATAAGATAAAATACCCATAGCTACGGAAACATTTAAGGAATCAATATTACCAAACATAGGAATCTTTGCGGTAAAATCACACTTTTCTTTAATTAATCTTCCAACTCCTTCCCCTTCACTTCCAATTACCAGCCCAATCGGGCCGCGCAGATTAAGCTTATACATGGATTCCCCCGCCATATCGGCGCAGACAAACCAAAGGCCCTTCTCTTTTAATTCCTCTATGGTGGAAACTAAATTGGTCACCTTGGCAACCGGTGTATAATTGATCGCTCCTGCCGAGGCTTTAACTACCGTTCCAGTCAACCCTGCCGCACGTCTTTTGGGAATAATAACACCATGGGCACCCGCCTGGTTTGCTGTTCTTATAATGGCTCCCAGATTATGGGGGTCTTCAATGCCATCCAGTAAAATCAAAAAAGGAGGCTCTCCCTTTTCCTTGGCAGCCTTTAGCATGTCCTCCAATTCGGCATATTCATATGCCGCCGCATAAGCTATGACACCCTGGTGTTTTCCGGATTCGGATAGCTGATCCAGTCTCTCTTTTTTCACAAAGGTTAGGATGGTATCACCTTTTCCTGCCTCCCTGATTATGGATTTGATCGGGCCATCCTGGCAGCCATCCAGTATAAACAGCCTGTCTATGGTTTTTCCTGAACGAAAGGCTTCCAGCACCGCATTGCGGCCTTCTATTGTAAATTCTTCATATCTCATTAAAATGAACCTCCCTATGTGATAACATCACTCCCAGGCGCCCCATAAGCTATCATTCTAATCCTGATTTAATTATATTCAGGATTCGTGTAAATTTATTATTTAGATACAGATACCCAATTAAAGCTTCCAGGCCGGTTGCCGCCCTATATTCCGTAATGCTTGCGTTCTTTGCGGAAGTAAAGGACTTCGCATTCCGCCCCCTTTTATAAACTGCCAGCTCTTCTTGGGTCAGCTTATCTTCTATCCTATGAAAAAGCTCCATCTGGGCCGGAGCTTTTACTAAACTGCTGACTTTTTTGTGCAATTTATTAACGGGCGCGTTCCCATTCTCCACTACTATAGTACGTATAATTAAATCATAAACCACATCGCCGATAAATGCAAGGGTAAGAGGAGAATAGGTTTTAATATCCATATCCGGTAAATCCATCCGTTCTTTTATATACTGGATCAGATTAAGTTCTTCCTTATCCGGTTTATCTGCCTGCTCAAAGGTATTTTCCTCTATGCTCTTTTCCATCTTACGCCTTCTCTCGTGTCTTCCAGAATAATTCCTTTCTCGAATAAAAGGGTTCTGATCTCATCCGCTTTGGCAAAGTTTCTGCTCTTTCTTGCATTTTGTCTTTCCTGTATCAGCTTCTCAATTTCCTCCTCCAGCAATTCCGCCTTTTTCTTAGCCTGGATTCCTAAAATATCAAATAATAATACGATTTTATCCAATGCTTTTTCAATCAGTTCTTTGGAATTGTCTGAGGTAATTTTTGTATTGGCTGTTTTTACCATTTCAAAAATAGCGGCAATGGCGTCGGCAGTATTAAAATCGTCATCCATAGCCGCGTCAAACTTCTCATTTAAACTATCAATTTCAGCCAGGATATTCTTCTCTTCCGGCCGCAGTTCCTTCGTCTTGGCTTCTTCTAAAAGATGCTCCAAATTATAAGTTGCGGTAAGTATACGTTCTAAACCGTTCTTGGAAGCTTCCATCAGTTCGCCGCTGAAATTAACAGGACTTCTGTAATGTGCGCTCAACATAAAGAAGCGCAGTATCTGAAGGGGATATTTCTCGCCGATTTCCCTTACCGTAAAAAAGTTGCCGTCCGACTTGGACATTTTCTTATTATCAATATTTAGGAAGGCATTATGCATCCAGTATCTTGCAAATTCCTTTCCATTACATGCTTCACTCTGCGCTATTTCATTCTCATGGTGAGGAAATATCAGGTCCTCCCCGCCGGCATGGATGTCGATCTGTTCCCCCAGATATTTTTTACTCATAACAGAGCATTCAATATGCCAGCCCGGCCTGCCGTCACTCCAGGGAGAACTCCAATAAGGTTCTCCTTCCTTTTTCGGTTTCCATAATACGAAATCCATAGGGTCTTCCTTTTCTTCGCTTACCGCAATACGGATACCCGCTTCCAGATCGTCAATATTTTTCTTGGATAATTTTCCATAATCTTTAAAGCTTCTGGTTCTGAAATAAACCGTACCGTTTTTCTCGTAGGCATTCTTCTTCCTAATAAGTGTTGAGATCATCTCAATCATGCCGTCAATTTCCTGCGTTGCCTTGGGGTTAGCCGTAGCCGGTTTTACATTCAGACCGTCAAGATCCTTATGATATTCCTCAATATACCTCTCCGAAATTTCCGCGGCCGATATGCCTTCCTCATTGGCTCTTTTAATAATCTTATCATCCACATCCGTAAAATTGGTTACAAAATTAACTTCATAACCTTTATATTCCAAATATCTCCTTACTGTATCAAACACGATAATTGGTCTTGCATTGCCGATATGGATATAATTATACACGGTAGGGCCGCACACATACATTCGTACCCTGCCCTCCTCGATGGGAACAAATTCTTCTTTTTTCTTCGTTAACGTATTATATATTCTCATTTTAGCACCCATTGCATAACACATCTGTTTGCAGATTTGTTATTGCCACATACAATAGAATGCGGATAAAGCGTGCATTCTACTGTCAAAAATCAAAAAGCTGAAAAATCTATAAGTGGCATTCCTTTCTTTAATATATTTTCTTTCAACTTCCGATTATTCCTTCTTGACCGTTAATCTCCCATAAGCAGTTGCAAAAACTAAGGTCTTTTGATTCCTTTACACACGGTAAGCCTGACTGCAGCATCTCTGCTTTTCCTTTAGTCTTTCTTATCTTCCAATCTTTGAAGCCTCTCATATATATACTTTAATTCGTCCCTTAATTCTTCGTTTTCCTGCTGCAGCCGTATTAAATCATTATAAACCGGATCCGGAAGATGTACCTGATCCATATCTTCCCTGGGCATCTTTATATTATCCCGTTTTATCACACGTCCCGGCACGCCTACCACGGTGGAATTAGACGGAATCTCGGATAAGACTACGGAACCTGCTCCGATTTTAGAATTTTCTCCAATAGTAAAGGAACCTAAGACCTTAGCTCCCGCACTGATCATTACGTTATTTCCAATGGTCGGATGTCTTTTCCCGCTTTCCTTACCGGTACCGCCTAAAGTTACACCCTGATATAAGGTTACATTATCCCCCACGATTGATGTTTCACCAATTACGACTCCGTGACCGTGGTCTATAAACAGACCTTTTCCTATGGTCGCTCCCGGGTGAATCTCAATTCCTGTTTTTCTTACGGTCCTTTGCGAAAACCATCTGGCAAGAAAATAATGTTTTCTTTCATACAGTTTATGAGCAATCCTAAATCTGATAATAGCACGAAAGCTTGGATATAAAAATACTTCTAAAGGTGTTTTTATTGCCGGATCTCTCTCCTTTATGATTTGCATTTCTTGCTTCACATATCCAATAAAGCCCATGATTTTAACCTCCTACGATATAACAGCAATAGAGTTTCCCCTGGTAAACCTTCCGCCAGTTTTACCTTCCGTGATTGTTTTTCATAAGAAAGAGTTTGCAACGCAAACTCTGCGCTGACGCTTGGTCGCTTTGCGACATAATACCCTGCAAGCGTCATGCGCATCCCCCCGGCGGGTTTTTTATCGAATAGGACGCAATTTCCTATTCGATAAGAAAAAGTCCGGCTTGCTGGACTCTGGCGCTGACACGCTGTCACTTCAGTGAAAAACTGCCTCTGGCACGTCATACGTATCCCCTGTCGATTTTTTTATAGAATAGGAAATTACGTCCTGTTCCATAAAAAATACTTCGTCTCTTAATTATAAGAGACGAAGTTTATCCGTGGTTCCACTCTATTTTGCATCCGATTCCCGTCTGGAATCAAGATTGCATTCTCATGTCAGATAACGGCTGCTTACCGGATTAAGCTAAACATTCGTTTCACCTAATCAGCTCCCAAATGCACTTCATTACTATTCTGGCAAAGAATGCTTTCAGCCGGTGACATTCTATCTCTGCTGCCTTCCTACTAACTACTTTTTTGTTCAATGCTTTTAACAATATAACTTATCAGAAGATGCTCTTTATCTTCTGATAAAAGGCGGTGTTTTTTGAAATACTATAATTATTCTATGCAATATCAGGTTAAATGTCAATAATGAAGTAGCATGAATTTCGTATAAACTTACTCTATAACTATCCTGAACCTATTCTTTAAGGTCCTCGCCTTTCCCGGCAGGGCTAATTTGATTTCTTTGTATCCATTTTCGTAAAATACAGCCCATAAAATCCTTTCATTCCAGTCCGGTGTAATGACATTTCAAACACGCTCTAGAGTGTGTTTGAAAAATGCTTGTGCAGGGCTGGATGCTCCACTTTCTGGGAGGCAAGGAGCGATTTTGGGTGCGTAGTGGTGCTACGCTCCCAAAATTGCGACGCAGTATACCGCAAAGTGGGGCGTTCAGAACGGTGCGATGATTTTTCAAACACGCTCTAGCTCCCATGGTATAAATCTTCTGCTTGCAGATGATTTACTGCCTCAAAATCAGGGTGTGAAAAATATGCCTTTTATTTTTCACACTACATCGTTAATAAACAATTTCTTATAGAAATTTATTTTTTTCATTTTATTTATTATAATCTCATTACCGCCTCCCTGGACTATCAGACTGGTAACTTCTTTTTCCGTCAGGGTTCCAAAAAACAACCTGGTTAAGTCTGCAATGTCAGCCGCAAGCTCAGGCTGCGTTTGGGTTATTATAGCCTGGCAGCCAAACCTTGTAAACTGGAGCCGATACACTCCGTTATTTTCATGAATAACGGAATCTTCTATTTTTATATTTAAAACAACCTCTTCCTTTGCAGTTACGCTTTTTATAAAGGACCTCCAATCTACAATCCTCGCCATAATGGCTGGATTGGCGTGATTTACGTTCCCATTTAAATTTCTATCCCCTATCCGTCGGGATACCGCATCCATAAAACTTCTTTTTTCTTCCGGTTTATAAATACATTCCGCTATACCAAACCCGCCTTCCGTCATATAGGAAACATATCCAATTATCTCATTTCTTAGGCAGCACAGCAAAACCTCTCCCTTAGCGCTCTCCATCTCATGGATCAAGCGTTTGTAATAATAAGGTGACCGCTCCGTATAAATATCATAATTTTTCATTAGATGCTCCCCGGTAAAGGCGGTTAATCCGGCAATTTTTTCCTCATCCCCACTTTTTAAGGCAATTACTTTAATATCCTTTGGCCAATGTTTAGGATAAGAACCTTCCTGATTACCTTTCTTTACCGCTTCCAAAAGCTGCTGCTTCCAGGGTTCCTGTTCATATACAATCCGGAATCCAAAGGGCAGATAAATTGCTTCAGCCGCGGGCATAAGATAAGTGAAAGGCATATGTTCTTCATACATCTGATTCAGGGAGGTTTCCAACAGCATTTTCATTAACCCCTGCCGTCTGTCCTGCCGCCTGGTTGCAACACCGACAATATAATTTAACGGTTCCGGTTTTCCCGCAACCATTACAATATAGGGATTTAAATGCAGCATTGCACTCAGGCAATCCTGCTTATAAACGGTTAAAACCCGATTATCTTTAATTTTCCAGTTAAAATAGAAATCTGTATAGGATTTCGTGTCTCCGAAACATTCCCTCCATAAAGCATAGAGTTCTTTTCTGATTCTTTCCTCATCTTTTCCTGTCGACCGTATTTCGTTTAACGTATTATATAATCGGTAATCCATATTAGCTCCTATGGTAATTCAAATGATCCTGCGAGCCGCTAAAAAGAAATCTTTAAATCCGCAGGCTTTCCGGTCAATTTCTTCTGGGGCATCCAAAGCAGCCTGCACAGCCTGAACATCCCCTGGCCGCTATAAATCCCGCCATTCTTTCATCATACCTGAAATTTTCCACCGTGGCCAGCAAACATATTGCACTGGCGGAGATACCCAGGCCCTTTCCGGTAAAACCTAAGCCCTCCTCGGTGGTAGCCTTGACATTGACTTGATTTTCATCAATGCCTAAAGCCTCTGCAATATTTTTAACCATCAACGGGATATAGGGCGCCATCTTGGGCTTTTGCACAATTATAGTAGCATCTATATTTTCAATAACATATAATTTATCTTCAATCAGTATTCTTACTTTTTTTAGCAGTTCTAAGCTTGAAACCCCTTTATAAGCCTCGTCCGTATCAGGGAAATGCTTTCCTATATCACCTAAAGCTGCCGCCCCCAGTAATCCATCCATTACGGCATGGAGAAGAACATCTGCATCGGAATGGCCTAACAGGCCTTTTTCATGAGGAATATTGACTCCTCCTATTATCAAAGCACGCCCGTCTACCAGACGGTGCACATCGTAACCTGATCCTATTCTCATCTTCGGCTCCTATCTGCGAAAGATTTATTTACCTGTTTATCAGTATTAACCCTTTTATAGGTTTAAATTCTTTTATGGGCTTAAGCGCCTCTTCTTGGTATCAATCCTTTTATGGATTAAACCTATTATATACTAAACATGCTAATATAATCTACCTAATTTAATAATAATTTTTTTCATAATCCATTTCATTTATAACTTAAGCAATGCAGGGCAACATGTTTACAGGAAAATCAAAAAATCCCCCTATGAAAGAAAAAAGACTGCCTTATGGCAATCTCTCCTGATAGCGAAGGGCGGATTTGAACCGCCGACACCGCGGGTATGAACCGCGTGCTCTAGCCAACTGAGCTACTTCGCCATATAT
>JAATFT010000004.1 GCA_015655075.1 Clostridiales bacterium
ACTCCGTGGAATATTCATCAAATATTTTACTTCTTGCTATTGTTATGCTTCCATTTTTTTCAGCATCATCAAGGCTTTTGTATTCTGCCCTTTCTAAAGGACTATCTTCTGCGGTATTCCCCTCTGTCGTTTGGGTATCTGTTGTTTTTATATTGTTCTGATTAGAAGATGATTTAATCCAATAACCAGTATCTGTCAAAACAATTTCATTTTCTAAAGCGTCACTAGAATGCGTGCCACCAATTATTTCATGTGAATTAATGATATCAGAGCTATCTATTTTTACACTATTTAATTCAATAACTTGTTCAGTCTCTTTATTCTCTGCTGTATATGCTTGCGTAATTGATGGATAAAAAACTACAATACTGCCCAGAAGTATAACAATTATCATGAAAGCCAAACATAACAATGCCTTTTTATATTTTATTTTTCTAGTCATAACTGCTCCTTAAATTTTTTCATTTTTAACGTTTCAAATTTTTAAACATTAAATTCATTGTAAGTAAAACAGATACCATATTCAGTATGTTAAAATACTACACGTGATATCTGTTTTAATAATAATTCTATACATAAATTAAAGCAGAAAACACATTTTGTTAAATAAGATTTTTAATAACTAAATTGATATAAAATAATTCTATAATTATTTAGTAGTCGTTGTACTAGTTTTAGTAACCCCTGAATTAGTACAAGATATATATTGTTTAACAGTATATTTAGTAGAGTTCTTTGTTATTACTGAATTTACAACATATTTAGTTGGTCCAGTTACATGCGCACTTGAATAAGTATTATCATTTATTTTAATTGATGCGGATGAACTTAACAAATCATAATAAAAATTTCCCTCAGAGCACCAAACATAAGTACCATCCCAGTAAAATCTTGCGACTAAGGATGTAGTAAAAACAGTTGTCCCGGAAATATCAACATACTCATAATCATAGGTGGTTTCCCTTGTGTATATTGTACTTGCTACAGACTGTAATTTACTTTTCGAATTAGGTGTTATTGTCTCTATTTCACCAAGTGTAACTGTAGCATATAGTGTACCGTCCGTTTCTTGTTGCGTAAAATGGTAGACACCTGCATCATATAAAGAAATATCTCCCATATCAGTCACTTCTATCGTAGAGCTACTTAACTTATCAGCTATCGCTGCCTGAGCTGTGATTGGTATATTGCCAAGCATACAAACACATATTAACATACTTAAAATAATACTGTTTTTCTTAACTTTCATTTAGTTACTCCTCCTTTAAGCAAAAGTCTACAAGTTCAATAAACAAAAAACGTTAGTTTATATAAGTATTTTACAACGAAACACCTCCTCAAAATAGTTTTTTGTCATTATTAGTTTGTACAAATAAACTAATAAGAATGATGATTCATTTGCTTTAGAAAGTTGAATCATAATTTTTTCCATTAAACTCACCTCTTAGTTTATTATATTATTAAGTTTACCACAAAAAGAAGCCATTTATAGGAAGTTGTCAAAATTAATATATGTTTTTGTAAAAACTAAAGATATTTTTATGCTATAGATATCGGATTATATAGAAGCACGTCGACATTGAAAGTATTATCTGAGTTTACAATATTCATTATTCCATTATATTTTTCAATGGCTTTCTTAACACTCCCCAGACCCAGACCGTGATTTTCGGCATCACTTTGTGTGGTTTTCAATTCTTGATTATTGTATTGCAGCCTGCCTTGGAAAGGATTTGAAAAGGTTATATAGAGTACGTTTCTGTCTAACTCAATGAAGGCTGTAATCTTTCTGTTCCTATTTAATTTTAAGACAGCCTCTATTGCATTATCAAACAGGTTCCCGATGATTACTACCAGATCAAAGGACTGTATATTCAGTTTAAACGGTATAATCAAGTTTATATTAACCTCGATATCCCAGTTCTTTGCTTCGCTTATTTTATAATTCAGGAGGCTGTCTATTTCTGGATGTCCTGAGCTGGCGTATTCCTCTTTATTGTTAATGAGTTGACATATATTTTGTATATACTGTAATGCCATCGTTTTTTTATCAGTTTCAATTAACGTCTGCAAAGCCAATATATGATTCTTCATATCATGCCTTGCTATTTTCAAACTGCTTTCCGATTGATGGATGATATCCAACTGCTTCATGTAAGCGTTGTTTTGAAGCATCAAAAGATTCTTTTCCATTTTTTCCTGATACGATTGCAGCAAAATATCATATAAATAAAACACAAAAATATTAAGCATAAACAAAATAGCGATGCTTATAAAAATTTGTATCATACGTATGGAATCACTTTCTGTCATTAAGACATATGTGGAAAACAAAGTCCCTAAAGGGATAACAAAAATAGCAATCCAGTGTGAGAGCGGAATATAATAATCCTTTCTGACCTTTTTAAAATTGGATATCAGCATGACTACGATGAAAGAAAGGATTTTGCTGATAATTTGAGAAAGGATTAATTGAAGGTCAATACCGTTTGTAAAGGCATTCAAATCTAAAATGCTCATTAAGGCTATTGTAAATGCTTCGACGGAAATCAATATTGCATAGATATAAGCAACTGCAGCGAGCCGCATTTTCCAGCCTGAATAGTAATTTAGCGTCAGAAGGAAAAACAAGATTAGGTTGCAGACCAGATTCAAAATGGGAATATCGAATGTTATATATATAAATCCTATGACAAAAAAATAAGCTATGTATGATGGTATTTCACATCTTATATCTTTTCTGTGGCGGTCAAAAAAAACGTTTATAAATTTGTATATAGTATAGGTTCCGAAAATATTGGATAGTAAATAGATTATATCATAGCTGTTCATTATGATTTTTCCTCCTTCCGCCGTTGTAGGAGCCAATTGCAGGTTGATTTTCTATTCTGCTGACTGATAATTAATACTTCTTTATTTGTCAATTTTACGCTTTCATATTGATATTCAGTCACATGAAAATAATTAACCAGATATGATTTATGGATTTGAAAAAAATCCTTGCTATTAAGTTGCTGTTCGATGTCTGAAATCTTTCCATAAAATTCGTGAATCTCGTTTTGTGTAATCAATCTGACTTTTCTCCCATTGCTTTCAAAGTATAAGATATTTTTAATTGGTACCCGTAAAAGATTGCGGCCATTTTTAAATTCAAAGAACTGATTTCCTTTTTCAATTAACTCAATTGCCTTTTTTACTGCTTTTTTAATTTTTTCTGCCTGAAGTGGTTTAATAAAAAAATTCAATGGCCTTATCTCAAAAAGCTCCATGGCGTAGCTTTCTTTACCAGAAATATAAATAATCTGAGTCGTTTCATTTTTCATTTCTTCCCGGATTTTTTTACCAATTTCTATACCGTTTACTGTTTTAAATTCTATATCTAGAAATATCAGATCAATGCAGCCTCCGCTTGTGATAAACCCATACAGATCTTCGCCTGAATAAAATACTTCGATTTCTATCTTTGTGGGCAAAGTATTTCGAAATGACAGCAAAATTTCTTCGACTTCAGCGCAGGCTACACTGTCGTCATCACATATAGCGATATGCAGCATATTAAATCACCCCCCATGTTATTTTTCAAAATACAGAAAGCCAAAATAAGTGCGAACAGATTTCACATCAGCTAAATCCCCGCTGGTTATGTTTTTTATTTTAAAACATGATATAAGTTAACATAATTTTACACTTTTTATTTTATTTTTGCAATGTTTTTCGATACCGAAAACGTAAATTGAAAACGTAAATTCCCTACAATTTAGAAACCAAATTCAACCTTAGATGAAGATAATGTACGGTTCCATTGTGATGATATTTCTTCATTCTATTTATAACCGTATTTTATTTTTGAAAGGACGATTGTCTTATGGCAGAGAATCTTTCGTGTTGATGTTTCTCCATCTAAATATCAGAGGCTAGACACCTCTGATCTGGTCCGCTTTGCTTGTGTTTTCCCTTTCGAGCGTCTTTGGAAACGTGCACCTTAAGCAAACAAATTTATTTTAATCTTCTATTGTTGTTTCCACTCTTTAACCCATGCATCAAACTTTGTAAGATGCTTTTGACCACGAATGGAATACAACAGACTATTTCTCTCTAATTCTATAATGTCATTTTCTGTTAAGTTTAAAGCATCTGCTGTCTTTAACATATTTTCTATCAAATCTCCTACATAAGGCGGATCATCAGAGTTGATGGAACATGGGATTCCTTGCTCCATTAAGAATTTTAATGGGTGTTTATCAATGCTTGGATAAACTAAAATACAATTACTTAAAGGGCAAGCTGTTAATAATATCTTCTTCTCGGCAAGATGCTTTAATAACTTTTGATCCTGCGTGGATCGAACACCATGGTCAACACGGGTACATCCCATAATATCTACCGCATCCCATACATTTTGGATTCCCTCATCTCCCGCCATAGGATCCTCACCTGCATGCGCACTTAGATATAATCCCATTTCTTTTGCTAATTCATACGCCTTTTTATGTTTGATGCAAGGGTGTCCATGCTCTTCACAATCCATTCCAATTGCCGGTATAATATCTTTATACTGTGCTATGTCTTTTACAAACTGATATGATTCTTCTGATGATAACGAGCGGTCTATTCCCGCTATAAATACGATATCGACTCCAAACCGTTTTATTGCTTCCTTTCGTCCGGCTTCATAACCTTTCACTACAACATCTAACGGAATACCTCTTACTTGATTGAGGGGGGTAGTCCAATAATAATTCTGAATATATGATATTTTGCTGTGCAGCCTGTTCGCCAAGTGCTAATACTACTTCATAATAATCTTCTTCATAAATACAGACTGAATTTATCAATCTGTCACATTTCATAAAGCTGTCCAGATTTACTACATTTTCTTTTATATATCTTCTCATTCCTTCTTCTGTTGAGAAGGGAAGGGTCATACCATTTCTTTTTGCTAATAAAAGAGCTGTTTTTGCCGGTATGGAACCTTCTATATGTATATGGTTTTCTCCTTTTGGAATTTTATAAATGAGCTGTTCCAATCTTTTGGTAAGCATCTTTTCCCTTGCAATTAAAAGTTTGGGATTACGGTTTAACTCACGTCCAACCACTACTTTTTGCTGATTCCCTCCGGATAGACTTCCTGCAAACTCATCAATACTAAGTGTTTTTATATTATATTCCTGACATATTCGTTTACTGTCCTGCCTGATTTTTCTCCATTTAATAAATCCATGTTCAGAATTAATGGGATCTTTGTAAGACAACACGCAATAGGCCAGTTTGTTAATCTCAATATTTGGAAGCCCTTATTTTACAAGGCTTTTCACCCCCACTTATTTTCTACCCTTGACACCAAGACCACCGTCTCACATGTGTGGAGTATAAGTCGCAGATAACATCATAATGTAAAATCATTGAAGAAAACATTTTTCAGATATCGTTAAGCAATCACCTCAACCGGGTAAAAAAATCAATATAGATTATATCCAGTATCTATAAATTCATGTACAAAATTATAAAAAGAGGATGCTATGATTTTTTGACCTGAAGTATTTGGATGCGTTCCGTCCTCGCAAAGCAATGCTTTGATATTTCCAGATTTCAAAAACGCTCCTCTTAAATCAATTAACGGAACTTGTGTTTCCAATGCAATTTTTTCAATTGCCCTTGAGTAACTTTCCTGATGACTGTAAATGTTATTAATATTACCAAGCCACATAAGTATATTCTTTTTATTTAAATCTCTGCAAAACCATTCAAAAAACCTTTGTGGCTCTAATGGTGGCAATGTAGTCAATATAGGCAAAATATTTTTTTTCTTTAATGTATCAATGATACCACGATATGTTTCCGAAAAAAGCTCTATTGGCGTATTAGGTGAATGATTGCCCTCCGGATTTTCCGCGATTGCTTTCCAATTATAATCGCAGTCATTTCCACCATAATCCATGACAATTACATCGCATCCGATATTTTTTTCCAATCTTTTTTTAAGCAAACCACTACCTTTTTTTACAGTACATCCAAAACTTGAATAATTTTGTATTTGAATGGGATAATTTTTGCTTAAGATTTCTACATCAATATTATTATTAATATAATATTTTTTATTTACCGGATTAATCTGAATACCTTTTAGTATCGAATCCCCAAATAATCCTATATTTACCATTTTCTCCAGCATTTTCTTTTCCTTCTTTCGAATACCATTTGACATAGTTATTATTACTATATGATACGTTATCTAAAATCATTTGTCAACTAGCTTGTTAAATATCTATATTATTATTAATTATTATTAAATTTCAATTTTATAATAATTAAAATTAGCTGGCAAAAAGGTCATTCGAAAGAACAAAGGGTAATTAAATATTATGAAGTTATTTGGATGATGATTTAAAGGGTTTTCTTTTCCAGCAATTACCCGTCTCAGTTTGTAAGAAGCTTGGTTCCTTTTTCACAAATTTCATAGATCTCATCGTATTTTTGTTCAATCATCGGCATGAGCTTAGCTGTTCTTCTTCGTACCATTGCTTTGTAAATAAAGAGTGGAAGCAACCAGCCAATAAAACCCGGAATTGCCAGCAGGATGCATAAAATAATCAATGGAGGTTCGCTGGTAACGGCAAGGGTAGAACCGGCCATAAACGCTATGCCAATGAGAGCAATGAATAAGGCCCACATAGTTGCAGTTGAGGTTTTGGACTTTTCCATTGCATTAATTTCATCCATACAGGCTTCAAAATGGCGCTGCAGACGGGTCAACTCCATTTTATTCAGGATTTTGCGATCCCTCTTAAACTTGATTGTCACCTTTCCCATGACCATGGACGGCTGGATATTCTCGTCCGGAATCCATCCAAAATTCATGTAGCCGTCGAGATACAGTGACGCTTTCTCACGGTCTGCAGTCACTTCTTTGTACTCATAACCTACAAAATTGCTGCCGCTTTTTGTAATTTCGCTCATATAATCAACTCCTTGTGCTGAGCTTCAGATTGTAATAATCTTTTCCTTTTGTGGCTTAAGATTATAATATGAATGTTTCCGAATTGCTTGAAAAGTGTTTGAAAAGCATTAATCCTTATGATTTGCTTTATGTTCGACGGGAATACGAACGGTAAATGTAGTCCCCTCTCCCAATACGCTTGAGGCGGTGATGGTTCCGCCTATCAGCTGCAAAATCCGCAGCACAAGGGCAAGTCCCAACCCACTGCCTTCTGTAGAATGGGAAGTATCCCTCCTGATAAAATTTATCAAAGATATGCTTTATTGTTTCTTCGCTCATTCCGCAGCCCGTATCGGATACCGAAACGATTATCTCATTTTGTGTGGAGTTTTGCTGTAAAGTAAACTGGATTTGCCCCTGCATATTCAACACTTTTCTTAAACAAAAAATAGATCGGGTTGAAACAATAGCCTCATCTTTTGATGTCAGCAATGCTTCGGCAATTATATACATACCTCCGGCAGCACTATTAATCGGAAGAATACACTTTTTATCAATCTCTTCACCTTTTGTCCCGTATAAATACCTTTGAATTGCTTCTGCAGAGGGCGTGACAATGGTACCTTATTGACCTTATTTCAAGTATCTTTGACTTTGATTGAAAAAATTATTGCCACAAAAAGTTAGATATAAAATAATTCAATTGTCAGTAAAGTTAAGGAAAAAATGCTGATAGATAAACTGTTGTAGATTGTGGATAATGTATAAGAATTTAACCCAAAAGCAAAAAATGCTAACGAAAATGTGAGAAAAGTTATTGACAAGAAAGGCTCTCCATGATAGTATAATAGTAATTGGATGGCGAATGCTTTCGTAGCATGCTAAACCTATTGACTGAGATAGTTTTATGAATCAGTTGATAGGTTTTTTTGTTTGAAAGGAGGTGTAATAGTTGATAATCAAAAAGGCGTTGAACAATAATGTAGCAGTTGCAGAGGATGAAATGGGCAATGAGGTTGTTGTAATGGGAAAAGGTCTTATCTATGGGTTAAAGAAAGGAGATGACATCATCCATGAAAAAATCGATAAGATCTTTACTATTACGGATAAAGAAATGAACACACGCTTTGTCCGACTTCTTGGGGAGATTTCATTTGAATATTTAGAATTAGCAGAAATTTCCATTAATGTAGCAAAGGAAAAACTGGGAAAGAAATTATCAAATTCCATTTATATTTCGCTGACCGATCATATTTCTTCATTAGCAGAACGTGCGAGTCTAAATGCTTATATTAAAAACAGTATGCTATGGGATATAAAAAGACTCTATCGGGATGAATATAATATTAGTCTCGCGATTGTGGACCAGATTAATGAAAAATTGAATTCACATTTTGACGAAAATGAAGCTGCAACAATTGCAATGCATTTTGTGAATGCGGAACTTGAGACGGATTTGAGTACTACAGTGGGGATGACAAAAGCAATGATGGGAATCCTGGACATTGTTGGGAAATATTTCAATATTGAGTATGATGAAGAGTCATTGGATTATTATCGTTTTGTAACGCATCTGAAGTTCTTTACACATCGTCTGTTTTTCGGCAATGAGTATATAGAGAGTCAAGATTTTGATTTGTTTGATATTATAAAATCAAAATATCGAAGAGCGAACGAATGCGTTGTAATTATTAAAGAAAAAATCCTTGCTGATTATAACTATACGCTGGAACCGGAAGAATGCATGTATCTGACGATCCATATCGCCAAAATCGTGCGAAACAATGCAGCGGATTAGCAGGTGCCAGACAAGAGATGGATGGTGACATTGAGTTGGCCAAACCTTCATTTTTTAGAGTAAAATAATAATTAAATGGAGGATTCAAAATAGGTATGTACGAGAAATTATCAAAAGACATCGTTGCAAATGTCGGTGGTAAAGACAATATTGAAAGTGTGCTTCATTGTGTCACCAGATTGCGCTTTCAGTTAAAAGATGCATCCAAGGCAAATGACTCGGAAATTAAAAATCTAAAAGGTGTAGTTACTGTTATGAGAAGCGGTGGACAATTCCAAGTAGTCATCGGAGAGCAGGTACCGGATGTTTACGAGGAGGTATGTGCTGTTCTTGGGATTTCTGGCAGCAATAAAATGAATGCTGCAGGAGATAAAAGTGCCAAAAAGAAGCCGTTTATGATTGCTTTAATGGACTACACTATGTCTATTTTTGGGCCACCCATGTCGGTCTTATGTGCCGCAGGTATGTTAAAAGGTATCATTTCCATGCTATCTTTCTTGGGAGTTATGGCTTCAGACAGCGGCATTTATCTGTTAATGTATGGCATTTCCAATGCCTTGTTCTACTTCTTCCCGATTATTCTTGGTTATACTTCAGCTGAAAAGTTCAGAATGAATAAGTTCCTTGGTATGGTAATCGGTGCCGCAATGGTTTACCCAACAATACAGGCTACAGATCTGAACTTATTTGGTATGGTGGTGAATGTTACCTATACATCCACTGTTTTACCCGTTATATTTACCTGTTTACTGTGCTCTTATCTTGAAAAATATTTTAATAAAGTGATTCCTAGTATTATTCGGTCATTTGTGACACCATTACTTGTTCTGATCATTGGAGTACCCATCGGTTTCATTGGGGTAGGTCAGGTAGCCAATGCGTTATCTGATGCTATCGTAAATATGGTAGATGCAGTTTATGCAATCAGCCCAATTATTGCCGGCTTTGTACAGGGTACTTTATGGCAGGTACTTGTATTTCTGGGTATTCATTCTGGTATTGCCGCCGTTGGTGTTATGCAGGTTATTTCAGGCTCTCCGTCAGCTTTGATGATTCTTGCAAAAGGGGCTCCTTTTGCACAGACAGGTGCCGTATTCGCAGTGTATCTTAAGAGCAAAAACAAAGCGTTAAAGGAAACTTCACTGGCCGCAACAATTTCAGGAATCTTTGGTGTTACTGAGCCAGCTATTTATGGTGTAACTATTTCCAGACTTCCTATTTTCCTCGTAGCTTGCCTAGGCGGTGGCATCTGTGGTGCATGGTACGGATATACCGGACTTTTGGGACACAATTTCTCCGGTATGGGTATCTTTGGTCTGGCATCGTTCTTATATGACGGGGGAGATTCTGCCCAAATTCTTATGAAAGCAGGTGCAGGTTTACTGGTAGCAACAATTATTGGTTTTTTCGGGGGTCTTGTGTTCTTTAAGGACGATATGAAAACAGGAGAAAATATCTTTACCAATATGGCAGGAAAAGAAAAAATCGAAAAGAAAAAAAAATTAGTGAATAAGAAAGAGATTTCATCCCCTTTGTGTGGAAAGGTAATACCGCTGTCCGAAAATGCTGATCAGGGATTTGCCAATGGCTCTATGGGAAATGGGATTGTTATCATTCCCCAGGAGGGAAAATTGATAGCACCCTTTGATGGAACAGTAACAACGTTATTCCCTACATCTCATGCTATTGGGCTGTCAGCTTCGGATGGAGTGGAAATGCTAATTCATATTGGTATGGATACCGTTAATCTGGCGGGTAAATATTTTACCCCACAGGTTAAACAAGGGGATGTCATCCATAAAGGTCAGTTACTGTTGAGGTTTGATCTGGAAGCAATTAAAGCAGCAGGCTATTCTATCAATACACCGGTCATCATTACAAATTCGGATAAATATTTGGACGTTATCGAAACCAGTGATAAAGAGATTGACTATACGAATACAGCATTTATTCTTCTATAAATATGGGAGGTTGAAAGAATGGGACTTGAGAAAGATTTTTTATGGGGCGGAGCAACCGCTGCCAACCAATGTGAAGGTGCGTGGAATGTGGATGGTAGAGGAGTTTCCTCTATGGATACAATTCCCGTGGGCGAAAAACGCCAGCTTTTAGGAACAGGTGAATACCCGGTGAATGAGATTGATCCGGTAAATGAGTATTACGCCAACCATGAAGCAATTGATTTTTATCATCATTATAAAGAGGATATTGCCATGTTTGCCGAAATGGGTTTCAAGGTATTTCGGATGTCCATAGCATGGACAAGAATTTTCCCAAATGGGGATGAAGAAACGCCAAATGAACTGGGACTACAATTTTATGATAATGTGTTTGACGAATGCCGGAAATATAACATTGAACCTTTGGTTACATTATGCCATTTTGACGCACCGATTCATCTGGTAAAAACGATTGGTTCTTGGCAAAACCGTAAGATGGTGGAGTACTTTGTGAAATATTGCCTTGTGGTACTTGAACGGTATAAGGATAAGGTAAAATATTGGATTACCTTTAACGAGATTAATATGACGGTACATTTTCCATTTGTCGGCGCCGGGGTGATTTATGAAGCTCAAGATAACAGGGAAGAGATCAAGTATGTGGCAGCACATCATCAATTATTGGCCAGTGCTCTTGCAACGAAGATTGCACATGAAGTGAATCCTGAAAATAAGGTGGGATGTATGCTTGCTGGTGGTTGTACCTATCCATATTCCTGCAATCCGCAGGACATCTGGAAAGCGATGGGGAAAGAGCGGGAAGGATTTTTCTTTACTGATGTTCAGGTACGTGGTGAGTATCCGCAATATGCACAGAAACTATTTGAAAGAAATCATTTCAACATTGGAATAACAAATGAGGATATAAAAATATTGAAGGAAAATACAGCTGATTTTATATCCTTCTCATATTATCAGTCCCGTTGTGCAGGAGTAGATCAATCTTTGGAAACAACAGAAGGGAATATAATCCGTTCCTTACGAAATCCTTATCTTTATACGACCGAGTGGGGGTGGCAGGTAGATCCTATGGGACTTCGAATTACGTTAAATAATTTGTATGACAGATATCAAAAACCATTGTTTATCGTTGAAAACGGGCTGGGTGCCAAGGATACCGTCGATGAAAACGGTCAGATTGATGACCAGTATCGAATTGATTATTTGCGGGATCATATTAAGGCTTTTAAAGATGCTGTGGAATTAGACGGAATAAAACTATTGGGCTATACACCATGGGGGTGCATCGATTTGATTTCTGCCGGTACAGGGCAAATGAGTAAACGGTACGGATTTATTTATGTTGATAAAGATGATAATGGTCAGGGAACTTTAAAAAGAATGAAAAAGAAAAGTTTCTACTGGTATCAGAAAGTTATTGCATCCAATGGAGAAAATTTGGATTGAATTTTTAATGAAAACGGTCTTGTGTGAATAACACAAGGTCGTTTTTAATTAGAAAAAATTTGAATCTAAACATATTTGGTGTCATGGTTGGTTGCTGAGGATATTTTAAGCAATGGTGATTCACTGAAGCAATTTCATTGTTATTATTCTTACCAACTCTAACATTATATCCTCGACGGAGTAATTCCATATAGATCCTAAAGAAAGAGCGAAACAATTGAAAATAAATATTCCTGCTGTTTTCATAGCATTAAGGAAAAAAGAAACACCGACGATAGCTAAAATTTTTGCCGGAATAACAATTATATACGCTTTATCTCCAATTGACCTTATTCCAGATTTTATACCGGTGTTAGGTTATTTAGACGATGTAATTATTTTGCCAAGTCTTATTGCTCTGACAGTACGATTGATTCCGCCTGATATGTTTGAGGAATGTCGTATTCATGCTGAAGGATTGTGGGCGGATGATAAACCAAAGAAATGGTATTTCGCCTTGCCAATTGTGGCAATATGGTTGCTTGTGGTTTATCTTATTATAAAAGCAATATGGCTTTGATACTAAGCATAATGGTCATTTGGGACAAGCAAATGGGTGATGAATCAAACAGCTTTCATCGTGAAATTGTACGTCCACATACAGAAGAATTATTGGAGATTAAAGCTGACGATTTAGTTTTGGATATTGTGCGTTTGAAAAAATTGATTAGTCTAGATTATGATCATAATGTATGATTCAGATTATTTTCATTGATGGTTTTCCATATGCTGTTAACCAGGTGCCTGCTGTTAATAAAAATTCAAGGGATATCCGACAATCACGATACCCCCTGATATATTTCATAGATCTAATTTTTACGGGCAATTGCCTTCTTGGCCTTATGTACTATGTTTTCAAGTGTAAGGCCATACATTTCCATAACCTTCCATGCATCGCCGGAATGTCCGAACTTATCCTCAACACCGACACGCTCAACCGGAACCAGATATTCGCCACAGATGACTTCTGAAACCGCCGAACCAAGACCGCCAATAATGTTATGTTCTTCCGCTGTCACAATCGCACCGGTTTCCTTTGCCGCCTTGACAATCAGTTCACGGTCAATCGGTTTGATTGTATGCATATCAATCATTCTTGCACTGATTCCATCCTTCTTTAAAAGTTCTGCTGCTTTTAAAGTTTCCTGTACCATAAGGCCGGTAGCGATGAGCGTTACATCTGTTCCTTCCGCAAGCACAACACCTTTTCCAATCTCAAATTTATAATCCGGCACGGAATCTGTCACAGTCTCTACTACAGGCCTTCCGGTCCTCATGAATACCGGCCCTTCATATTCCAGCATTGCCTTAACGGCCGCCTTTGTCTCAAATCCATCACACGGAGAAAGAATTACCATGTTCGGTACAACCCTCATCAAAGCCAGATCTTCGATGCACTGATGCGTGGGTCCATCTTCTCCGACTGTAAGTCCAACGTTCGTTCCGACAATTTTTACATTAAGTTTCGGATAAGCAATTGAATTCCTGATCTGGTCATATCCCCTTCCTGCCGTAAATAATCCGAAGGAATGGCATACAGGGATTTTTCCGTTTGCTGCGAATCCGGCACCCATTGCTATCATGTTGGCTTCCGCAATTCCTATCTCAAAAAATCTCTCCGGGCATGCATGGCCAAATTTACCGGACATGGTACATTCAGCCAGATCGGCTTCCAGCGCATATACTTTTTCATTTGGTGCGCCATACTCGAGCAGTGCTTCTCCATATGCAGCGCGTGTTGATATTTTTCCTCCCATAATTACGCCTCCAATCCTGTAATTTGCGCATCCAGTTCTTTAAACGCGATCTCGTATTCATATGCAGACGGGCGACCGCCATGGAAACGGATCTGGTTTTCAAATACTGAAACACCTTTTCCCTTAACAGTATCCAAAATAATTGCAGTTGGCTTGCCATTAGGTTCTGACGCCTTGTCAACCGCATCTGAAAGTGCCTGAATGTCATGCCCGTTGCATTTGACGACATTCCACTTAAATGCTGCAAATTTCTCATCTATCGGATATGGTGACATGATTTCCTCGCAGCTTCCATCAATCTGAAGCTTGTTATTGTCCACAAGACAGATAAGGTTATCCAGACCAAAATTCCCTGCTGCCATGGCAGCCTCCCATATCTGGCCTTCTTCTATTTCACCGTCACCGGTTACCACAAATACCCTGTAAGACTTTTTATCGCATTTTGCAGAAAGGGCCATTCCTGCTCCGACGCTTAATCCCTGGCCCAAAGACCCCGTGGACATATCAACACCGGGAATATGGTTCATTTCCATATGGCCTGACAGATAGCTTCCCAAACTGCGGAAACCGCTCATATCCTCAACCGGGAAGAAGCCGCGGTATGCAAGGGCTGCGTAAACAGCCGGGCAGCAATGTCCTTTTGAAAGGATAAACCTGTCTCTGTCTTCCATCTTAGGGTTTTCCGGGTCAATATTCATTTTCTCAAAATACAGAACTGACAGTAAATCAGCTATTGAAAAGGAGCCTCCAATATGGCCCGAATTAGCTGTACGAATTGCCTGTAATAAAGTTTTACGTATCTTGGCTGCCTGTAATTCCAATTCTTTGATTCTTGATTCTTCCATTACTTTTATCTCCTTTTTTAAATTTAGCCCCAATCAATACATTCATTAAAAGTTTTATTTCAGACCGATTTCAACACCTGTAATACCCAGAGGTGCAAAGTAATAGTCATCCATCCAATAAGCTTCATTAATCCATCTTCCAGGTACACTAAATGTTTCCTGATCACGGAATTTGTAGTGATGTGGACCAAAAAGATTTCGTCTGGTTGTAATCAACTCTATTTCAATTACATTGGAACCAAGTTTCAACAAATCGGTTATATCAATAGAGTAAGGTTCCCAAGGCATAAATCCTGTACTTTCACCATTAACCCAAATTCTGGCAAGAGTCGAATCAACCTTGTCAATATTTAAATATGCTTTTGTTTTCAGTTCATTAATTTCTACTTCCTGTTTAAACTTCATGCTGCCAGTAAAGAATGGGTATCCCTCACCTGTAATATCCTTGCCATCGCTTTCTGTTACCTTCTTAACAATAACAAAATCTTTTATAATTTCTTCAGATTTAGGACTACTCAAGTCAGATTTGCCTTTAAGCACTTCAACTGACATATCACCAATAAGCAGGCAATTTTCAATTTCAGTATCTACACCAACTATACCCGAAATTTCCAATAGGTTTTTTCCTGTTTCAATTAAATCAATAACATCAATTGTTTTGAAACTCGGATCAATCCACCAACCAGCATCCGATGTATCAACCAGTTTACCATTTATCATAATTGTAGTACGTTCAGGCACTTCCATAACCAATGCCAATTTTCCCGGCATATCCTGAATGTTGAAATAGAAACGAAGGTTATAAGGGGAACCGACACCTCCCTGCCTAGCCATTTGCTGCGCTTTATGAATAGGTAAATGCTCATGCCAGTCACTCTTGCTGACTTTCATATCAGCATAGTCCATTACCAAAACATTTGGATCCTCTGTTGCCAAACTCCAATTATGGTCAAGAATTATAACCTTTTCGAATTCAGATTTCTCCGGAATCATTTCAAGAACTGGCAAATTAATATCTTCTTTTTCTGTTTTCACTAAGAGATACGAGGTCACCGGATAGAAATTTAATTTCAGTTTTGTGAAATTATTTTCTTTGGTTGTTGAAATACGGAACTTCTTGCCGTTAAATGCATTCCAAGCCTGCACATAACCTGTTCCGGGAAGCATAATTTCTACATTCATATATGTTTCAGTCAGACTATTGTTAGTAATAAAACAAATATCACCTTCATCATATTTTCTATGATGGTACAGAATGTCAATACAATTCGGCATTATAATGTCTTTCTCAAGAGCCGTATCAAGAATTTTTTCCAATGCTTCTTTATAATTTTCTACAACAATAGTGTTATCTGGAAGTACAGAACCGCTGACCACACCGCCAATCATAGTTGGTACGGGCTCAACCGCAATAACAATACCTCCATTAGCCGCAAATTCCTTCAGAATTTTCACAGTTGATTCAGCCCAAGAAATGCTCTGCGGTATAATCACAACCTTATATTTGCATTCACCTACAACCAGACTATCACTATTTACTTTACCAAACCGTTCTATAAGAACTTCGTTTCCAACGTGAAAATCTCTGTGCATTGTTAATAAACTATCAACAATCCCCATCCACTCATTATTATATTCATAGAGTTTAGCGCTGGCCGCTTCGAAAATGGTGTCATCCGGACGATAGCAGTGAGAAACATATTTATTAGCTGTATACATAACACGTGCTGTTTCCAGCGGCTGCATTAAAAGCAGATCCACAACCCTCTTACCACGAGTTAATACATAACTTAATCTTCCATAGTAATCATATAAGGATTTTTCATATGCCCAATATGGTTGTTGAACAAAAATGCTTGCTGGCTCGTCGCGTTTTGCCCTGCCTTTTAAAGATGATTGTGCAATATAAGGAACAAGGAAATTTGCTCCAAGGGCATACTCCCAGTCGGCAATCCACTTTCTCTGTTTATGGCTCAACCCATTGCCCGACAGACCATAACTTTCTGCAATCATTCTGGGTTTTCCGAGCTGCTCAGCTGCAGTAGATGCCTGTTTGATACCAGCCGGATCCTCAATCGTTTTTACGCTATGATCCATGCCAACATATTGCTGATAAATAAAGTGCTGCATTACATCACCGCACCAGGGAATCTGCCAGTGCAGAGTTTCCTCGCCCCAGTAATGACCCGAATACACACATCCATTCTTATCAGCCCAATCATACAACTGCTTTGTGAACGATTCTGCAAACAGGGATGAAACAGCTTTCCAATAATCACAGCGAATCTTTTCAAAGTTTTCACCGACATCAAAAAACAGCGACGGAATGTGGGGAACAATATCATAACCATACTTATTTCTGAAATAATCTTCAAATCCTGTTGTCCATGGAATACTTGGATGTGGTGTTGAATAATTCCAATTATAAGTTGGCATATCAGAAAAGCCACCCATCAGTGTCGTTCCAAACATCTCTTCCCCAACAGTTTTACGGAATTTTTCATAAGTTATATCTATATAACGTTGTACCGCCTCTGGATTCAAATTATCTGCTGATGCAAAACCATGTACAACACAGTCATCAAAAAAGCCTGGTTCATAATGTGCATGCAACGGTTCTACAAATTTATAGAAATGTAAAAAATAATGCTCATCACCATGGTAGTTTTCAGGAGCTTTGATTTCTTGCACATCTGTGGGTACACCGTTCTCATCCAGATGTAATGCATAGTACCCTGCGGCCTCCTCAGGATCAATTGGGGTTAATCTATGATGCATATTTAAAACCAAAGCTTTGCTGCGATATTCTTTCTTAATGGCAGATGTTAAACCCCCTGCTGATCCAGAACACCATGGGTGGTCATCATATATCCACGCCTTCAATCCTTCCTCTTTGGCCTTCTCAACACACTTTTTCATCAAGTCCATATATTCGTCTGCAAGATAAGGAGTTTCCAAGGGATACCGAGCATGCATAAAAAATCCGCCCCAGCCTTTGTTCTTCATCTCGCCAATCTGCTCTAATAAGTGATTTTCCTGTAATGTTTTCGTCAAACCCCAAAATGGAACAGGTCTGTATTCTATAGGTGGCTCTTCAAAAAACTCTTGTTCTATCATGTTGTTATTCATATATATACCTCACTATCGGGAAATTTAACTTCTTCTCTTCACTTAACAGCAATCGAATTCAGATGCTTTCGATCTGAAGTAAGAAAAGCTGCTATAATTATAATGGTTCCAAATACAACTCGCTGCCACCAGGTGCCAATGCCTATCATAGTCATGCCATTCGTGATGACAGATGCAATACAGGTACCTAAAAGAGCTCCATACATAGTTCCTTTACCGCCTGCAAGTGAAGTACCTCCAAGAGCGATAGCCGCAATTGTCAGCAATGTAAAATCATTACCCAAATCAGGACTTCCTGAAAGAAGTTTACCGGTATAAAGAATACCTGCAATAGCATACATAATACCGGCAAAAGTAAAAGCAATTATTTTTGTTGCCGCAACAGATACACCTGAAATATATGCCGCACGTTCATTTCCGCCAACTGAATATATATGTTTGCCAATGGCAGTGTACTTAACTACATACTGGTAAACAAAAAACAGTACTACTGCAGGAAGCGCAATTGTCGGCAGCCATGAAGTTATCTTTATCCTTGCCCAGTTAATGAGATACCAGCTGGGTTTATTCAATGACAACGAACCCTTACCACTTGTCATTACCAAAGCCAAGCTAGACCAAATACTCATAAATGCAAGACTGGAAATAAAGGAAGGAACCTTTGCTTTTGCATTCAGGAATCCTATAGAAAAACCAGAAAATGCCCCTATTGCCAAAACCAATATATATGTTTTCCAGCCCCATACATTTGCATACTTGCAAAATGCAACAGAACAAATTGATGCTACAGCGCCTATTGACAAATCCGTGGAACCCAAAATTATGATGGGGGAACATCCCAGAGCCATCAGCAGCATCGGACCGATGTCTTCTAAAAGCGTTTCAATATTCATAGCAGAAACAAAGCTTTTATTCATAATAGTAATCGCGATAATCAGAACCGCTAATACTGCAAAGGATTCCATTATCTTGTACCAATCTTTTTCTGACATTTTTCGATACTGTTCCATAATATTTGTATAGAATTTCATAAGCCTCTCTTGCCTCCTGTATTACATCATATTTTCTATAATCGTGAATTTAGATGGCTTATTATCTTTGTCCGCAGTAATTGATTTAGTGATGAATCCATCTTTCATTACAAGCACTTTGTTTGCTAAACCAATCGTTTCCTCAAGCGTATCACATAACAGCAAAATACCCTTGCCTCGTTTTGATAAATCGCGGATAAGCCGGTAAATTTCTTCCTTGGCTCCAACGTCTACGCCTCGTGTCGGATGATTCAAAATCAAAATATCACATTCACTGGCTAATACGCGTGAAAAAACAACTTTCTGTGCATTACCTCCTGATAAAGACTGTACCATGGCATCCGGACCGGGGCACTTAATGTTCAACCGTTCTTTCCACTGGTTATACAGCTTACGGACAGTACTTCTCTTCAGCATTGGGCCTGTCATCATACGTTTTAGCGAAGATAAAACGATATTATCTTCTATGGACATAATTCCGACCACACCCTCCATACGTCTTTCCTTTGGGACTGATAAAATTCCAAGTTTACGAGCCTGATGAGGTGCTGAAAGAGTCCTTTTCTTATCTCTTACGATAATTTTCCCTGCACTTTGCGGAACATCACCGCAAATAACATTGCAGACTTCTTCCTTACCAGAGCCAATAACTCCGCAGATACCTACTATTTCCCCTTCATGCAGTGAAAAAGACACATCTTTAAAAACACCTTTTAGGCCCAACTGTTGTACTTCCAGCAAAACATTGTCCTGGTTAGGTACACCCTGTTCATCAATGTGATAGAATTCTCCTGTAGAATCCTTACCAACCATCATTTTATAAAGAATTTGCTCATCTGCACCTTCCGTCGGCAGCGAGCCAACTACATTCCCATCCTTAAAAATATAAATACGGTCTGATATTCTCAAAACCTCATCTAATCTATGTGAAACAAAAATCGTTGAATGACCCTGTTCTTTCAACTTTCTGATCTGCACAAACAATGCCTCAACCTCTGCATCAGATAACAGGGATGTTGGCTCATCAAACATGATCAAACCATTCTTTACACCGGAATCAAGTACCGTACTGAGGACTTTAGCTATTTCTATCTGCTGACGGAGTGAAAAATTATAATCTAAAACAGGTTTTGTAGGATCAATCGTTGTATTTCCAATATATTCAAGTGCTTCTTTTGCCGCCTTATTCATTTTTGCCCAATTAAGTCCAAAGCCTGCAACACGGAAAGGGTCCTCCCTGCCAAAATAAATATTTTGTGTAACACTCATATTAGTCAGCAAGGATTGTTCCTGATAGACCATACCCATACCAAATTTATTTGCGTCTGTTGTTTTCTTTGGTTCGTACAACTCTCCGTGAACATACATTGTTCCTGATGTCTGTGGTTGAAAACCCATTATTATTTTCATTAAGGTTGATTTACCTGCACCGTTTTCTCCAATAAGACCTACAATCTCTCCTGGATTAATTACAATATCTACGTCATTTAGTGCAACATTAGAGTCAAATTGTTTTCTAATGGATTTACATTCAAAAATTGGCGTTACCGTCTTATCTGCCATGCCAATTCCTCCTTTTATTTATGGTATTGATAAACTCGTTATTTCACTATCTTGTACCGGCTATCCGAAGAAGCAATAACAACTGCAATCAAAACAATAAAACCTTGAACTGCTTCCTGCCATGAAGAATCAATACCTGCATAAATCATACCTGCATTAATAATTGCAACTATCAAAACACCAACAAAACTCCTTAACACACCACCAATACCACCCGTAAGAAGTGTTCCTCCAACTACAACCGCTGTTAAAGCAGGAAACAAAGTACCTGCACTAAGAGCCATAATACTATAACCAAGTTTTGCTGCTGCTACAACACCTGCAAGACCGCAGCAAAAACCTGACCATATAAATACCAAAATCTTAATCTGATTCGTATTGATACCATACATTTTTGTAATCTCTTCATTGTTTCCAATTGCAAATATACGTCTTCCAATTTTAGTATAATTTTCTATCAAAAAAGCAATAATCAGCATTCCAAACGCCAGCCACGTTGAAACCGGCAGATTCAAAAGCTTTCCAAAGTACAATTGGCGAAATGTATCATCTGTAAATGTACCGGGAATGCCCATATAAGTCAGAAGTCCCAATCCTTTACATATATATCCAATTGCAAATGTTACAATAAAAGTAGGAAGTTTTAATTTAACATGGATCAGACCCTGTATGAACCCTATAAATGCTGCAGATGCCAGTGCAATCAACACAGCGCCAAAGCCAAAATCAAAAGATGTTTTTGTGTTTGCTATAAATACCCCAAGTATACAGGCCGTAAAGCCTGTAACTCCTTCAACGGATAAATCTATGCAACCCATAAGAATAACCGGAGTAATTCCAATAACAATCAATAATGACACCGCAATAGTATCAAGAATGTTGATATAAAGATTATCCATACGTAAAAATCTGGGATTAATAATGCCAAAAACATTAATTACTGCAATCAAAATCACAAGGGGCATAAACTTAAAAAAGAAAAGCTTGATTTTTGCAGCATTTGCCTGCTTCTCTATCTCTTGTGCAAGAGTTAAATTAGAATCTGTTTTCTTACTCATACTTATTCACCCGTAATTATTATTTGATTTAAAATATGGGACTGCACAAGTACAGCCCCATATACAGTTTATCGCGCCATCACCTTACAACCGAGTGATAAAGATTCACGTGAGCGATTGTCTAATTCAATTAACGTCGTAACCGGAAAGAATCAACTGTTTATAGTCCATCCAATCAATATCAGGTGCACCAGCATCAATGTAATCGCTAATATATGAATCAATATTTTCCGGAGTAATAACAGATGTTATTGTATAGAAAGCTCTTTCGTCAGCAGGTACCGTACTCAGATCAACATCACCATTCCATACTGCATATAAGTATGAACATCCAAGTCCGCCCTGAAGTTGGGCATTTGAACATACGCTTCCAAACATAGTGCCTTTAGAAATAGCAGCGGCAGCAGTAGATGTGCCGTCAAATCCAGTTGTTACAACCTTTCCATCGTAACCACGAGAAGCTAGAACTTCGATGGCAGCCATTGCATTTTCATCGTTATCAACCCAAACTGCATCAATTTCATCAAAATCATACATGCTAAGCCATGTAGTCAGACATTCCTGAGTCTTAGCAACTTCAAAGTTACAGTCCTGAGCATCAACAAGTTCCACACCAGAAGTCTTTTCCAGTGCCAACTCTAAACCATGGAAACGAGCAACACCTGCGGTTGTTGCCATATTACCCTGAATAGCAAGAATCTTACCGGTATTAGGAGTCTTAAAGGAAGCAAATAAATCAAGACAAAGTTCCTCCATGGATTCTTCAATACCCGGTGTCTGGTAATATACATAATAATCATAATCTGTAGGAATTACTCCATCCTGAAAAGACCAGGCCGATCCCCAATAAATACCTGCTTCCTCACAAAGTTCAGCAATAGTGCCACAGATAGAAGTATCGTTAGGGTCTACATAGATAATGCAGCGATCGCCACCCTTTGAAATCAGAGACTTGATATCGTTAATTTGCTGATCATTGCTGTACTCGCAAAGAAGTGTCTGAACTTCTACTTTCATTCCTGTTTCTTCACGTAGCTGCTCCGCAAATGCTTCAATGCCTTGACTAACAAATACATAATATTCATTGTCAAGGCTCCTGATTGATACGCCAATCAGAAGATCAAAATCATCTGATGATTTTGTATCAGTTGCTGTTTCTGTTGTGCTTTCCGTTTTCTCTTCTGCCTTTGTTCCGCCTGCAGTAGTTTCACCGGTTGATGCAGTATTGCCGCTTCCGCACCCGGCCAAAACAGATAACATCAGTACTGCACAAAGCAAAAGACTAATTAGTTTCTTTTTCATTCTTATCCTCCTTTTTATTTTAGAAAAAATAATTATAAAAATCTGTCTCCCATGAGCAGATGATTATATCAATTTTATACCGGTTTATCTTCTATTTGGCAGTGTCCTTTTTATATATACTTATTGATTTTCCATAGAATGTTTATGGCTAATCATTCAACCTGCCATTTGAACTACTGTAACTATCCGCAGTCATAGTTGAAAATTTTTCCCATTCTCTTGAGTATCTATTCCAATTTGAATTAAGTACTCCAAGAAACAGCATGTCACATATTGCAATATGCGTTACACTTGTTAACATAGAATACGCTGCCCACTCGGTGCTCACTTTAGGTGCACAAAATATAATATCTGCATATTCTGTCAGTTTTGAACCTAAAGATCCGGTAATAGCCATTGTTACAGCTCCTACTTCCTTGGCGTATTGTAAAGCCCGGATAACTGCAAGACTTTCACCGCTATATGAAATTCCTATAGCAGTATCTTTGTCGGTAATATTAGGTTTAACCATATGTTGCCAACTTTCTTCACGATATGCTCTACAGTCTAATCCAATCATTACAAAACGGTACATTAAATCTATAGCAATCGTACCTGAATAACCAACTCCATAAATGTTGATAACATTCGCCTGGTTAATAGCCTTTACCGCATTTTCCAGATTGGATGCATTGCTCATCTGGAGAACATCATTTAAGCCGTCAGTTAATTTGCCGATTACCATTCCCGGAATCTGTTCATAAGGACTACCCTCACTCACCATACACAACCGATCTGTTACATGTGAGTTCTGATTATCGACTTTCGCTTTTAGGTTAATGTCTGCTAACAATAAAACCCTTTTGAAATCAATAAAACTGGCAATTTCCAGTTTCTTCACAAATCTCATTACAGATGGCTCACTGCTAGAAGTTTCAGTAGCAACCTGAACCAACGTTTTATAAGGTATTAATGCTTGATTTGCCAAAACATAATCCGCAATTCTCTTATCTGTGTTTGAAAAGGAAGAATATGTATCCAGTATTTTTTGTACTATAGCATTTGATGGCATTTTTATCCCCACTTTCTATTTTCCATTTTTATCTTTATGTTAACATATGTAGGGAATAAAGTCGATTTCATTTTGTAGTTTTTCTTCAAATTAATTTGTATTTTACTAATAATCCGTTTGTAGTATTACTACTCTTATTTCTGACATCATTATATGTTATATACTCAGGAAGCGCAATATCGGAATAATCACTATTTTTATGTTCTGTTTTTTGTGTAATATGCCTATTTTCAATTATATATTTTTTTTATATACTGTAACAAAAGACTTTGTATTTTTAATACGTATAATTGCTACATGTGTTCCGTATTATTAATACATTATTTGTCAATGTAATATTGGTGTTAGTATAACAGTAGGCACAGAAAGTTTAAAACAGTACAATATCTACATGAAAGGGTTGTTTTTTTAGTAAATGTCAAAACGCTTTATTTCATATTAAGGAGGCATTTCCATATGGAAACAAAATATGTTATAGGAATCGATTTCGGGACAAGATCCGGAAGGGCAATCCTTGTAAACTGCGCAGATGGCTCTATACTTGCGTCCAGTACAATGGATTATCCTCATGGTGTCATGGATGAAACACTTCCATCCGGCAAAAGACTGGAGCCAAACTGGGTACTTCAATATCCTCTCGATTACCTTGAAGTACTGGAAACAACGGTAAAAGATATCGTCGATAATTCCAGCATACCAAAAGAAAATATCATAGGACTCTCTACCGATTTTACTGCCTGTACCATCCTTCCTGTTGATAAAGACTTAAAGCCACTATGCGCAAATGATGGCTATAAAGATAACCCTCATGCATTTGTAAAATTATGGAAGCATCATGCCGCCCAGAAAGAAGCGGACAAGATCAGTGATCTTCTTGAAAAAGAGGGAATGATTCAGGACTATAAATATGGCGGTCGTATATCTTCTGAAATCATGCTGCCAAAAATCCTCCAGATTGCAAATGAAGACCCTGATGTTTATCGGGCGGCTGATCAGATACTGGAGGCACCAGATTGGATTGCACAGCTACTCACTGGAACAAGGAAATGTTCCGGAAGCACTGCCTCATATAAGGCCATGTGGAATCCTATAAACGGCTATCCCACTAAAGATTTCTTAAGACAGTTAAATCTCCTTATTGAAAATCTTGTAGAGGAAAAACTTTCTACCGATATCTGCAATATAGGTGGAAAAATCGGAGAACTGAATAAAGAATGGGCTGGCCGTCTGCATCTGTCCGAAGGCATTGCTGTTGGTGCAAATATCATTGATGCCCATGCTGGTCTTGTATCCTGTGGTGTTACGCAGCCGGGGCAGATGCTTCTAAGCATCGGTACTTCCACTGCCCAGACCGTCATAAGTACAGCCCCATATTCTGGAAAAGGACTGCTTGGCGGTGTAAAAGACCAGATTATACCCGGCTATTATGCTATTGAATCCGGCCTTGCCTCTGTTGGCGATTCCCTGGAATGGTTCGTTAACAATCTCACTCCTATGGGCTATTTCAAAGAAGCAGAAGAGAAATATAATGGTGATATATACAAACTGTTAAATCAAAAAGCTGCTGCTCTGGCTCCCGGTGAATGCGGGCTCATTGCGCTTGACTGGCTTAATGGCAATAAGACACCTTATGTTGATGGAAACCGAACAAGTGCAATCGTTGGACTTTCTCTCTATACAAAGCCTGAAGACATTTGGCGTGCTTTTATAGAATCAACGGCTTTCGGTACACGTCTAATAATGGAAATCGCCAACGAAGCTTCCATATCAATTAGCGAAATACGCTGCTGTGGTGGGCTTGCTGAAAAGAATCCTCTTCTAATGCAGATTTATGCTGATGTAACACACCGCGAAATGAAAATTATCGCATCCAGTCAGACAGCAGCTGCCGGCTCTGCAATTTATGCTGCTGTTGCTGCAGGTAAAGAAAAAGGGGGCTATGACACCGTCCTGGATGCTGTTGAAAATATGAAATTCCCTATAAGTAAGATTTATACCCCAGATGACGAGGCTGGAAAAGTTTATGACAAACTCTATGAATTATTTATGAAACTATGTACAGACTATGCGCCCGGCCCGAATGACATCATGAAGACTTTAAAGTCTCTCAGGAAAAAGTAATTTGATGTGTAAATAGTGTGCAATTACAGCCTAAAATCATTATTCGAAAATAACGCCTTAAAGGAATTTTCTCCGTCTTTTTTAATAAAACCTCAAATGCCTTTTGTGCATAAACGATAATGAGCAGAACTAACGCAACTTCAAAAAAATAATACACATACTGGAAACGAATTTGGCGAACTCCTTTTTTTGAAATTCTCCGATTACTTTTAACGTATTCCAATCAATAAAGGTTTTACCTTACAACAGATTAGACAAATCAAAATAATAGCAATGCGCCAAAGTATTGCCGTAATTATAGAATGAAGACTTTTTTGCAGAACGCTCCTCTGCCGGAACCCATAATTCCTGATGCATAGCTGCGTTATTTATTATGCAATGATATGATATCAATTATGCTGCCGCTATCTATATTCCGAATATATCGCCTACGTCCTTTTCAGAAATCTGCCGGCTGCTTTTCTTCCCCGCATTCTTAAGCATATTATCCAGTTTTTTCTCCATAGATTTCTTCACAAGCTCCATACTGTCGATATCACGCAGTTCAAAAAACAGCAACGGGTTCGTATCCAGCCTAGTGCCTATTCCATACAGCACCGCTGCCACATGCTTGCACATGGAGGCCCAGTCCGGACAGCTGCAATCAAAATGAATCTCCTTCGGCGAAGGGAACAGGCCGTATTCCTTTTCTGCAAATAAGGCCTCCAATTCCTTGGGAAATCTTCCTTTTACCAGCTGTTCCAGCGTATCAATCCTGCGATTGCATAATGCGGTTATTTTATTCCATTTTTCATTGCTTAGCCTGTCTATCATAATCGTAACCGAATATGGCCTGGCGCTGCTTCCCTGTACCAATGCTTTCACCTTTCCTCCGGTTATCCTTAAATCCAGCACCGCATTATTGCGGACATAGCTTCTGCCTCTGGCGATGCGGTTACTGTAATCCGCATAGCTTTCCAGATTCCGGTTCCAGGCTTTCCCCCACCAGGTTTTTACCAGTGTCCTGCCCTGGATAATCACGGGCTGAATATCCGTATTCTTCACTTTCAGCTTGTTTAACGCCTTCTGCGCTTTCGCCTTTTTTTCCCCTGCCGATACATACCGCGGAAATCCATAATAGCTCATTCTGCATCACCACCCAGCGTAAATAATTTCATCAGCTCTTCATTATTAAGCTCTGTAATCCACTGCTCTCCATTCGCACTCAGGATATCTCCAGCCAATTTCTGCTTATCCCGGAGCATGGCGTCAATTTTTTCCTCTATGGTGCCCTTTGTCACAAATTTATGCACCATAACATTCTTTGTCTGGCCGATTCGAAAAACCCGGTCCGTAGCCTGATTCTCAACAGCAGGATTCCACCACCGGTCAAAATGGACCACATGATTGGCTGCTGTTAAGTTAAGCCCGACTCCGCCCGCCTTCAGGGAAAGAACCATGTAAGGAATATATTCCTCACCGTTAAACCTTTCGACAATCCGGCTTCTTTCCTTTACGGAAGTAGCGCCATGGAGCACAAAGCCTTCTTTATGAAAAATTTCCTTCAGATAGTCCGATACCGGTTCGGTCATCTCCCGAAACTGGGTAAATACCAGAACCTTCTCCCTCTTCTCATAAATAGTTTCGCATATATCCCGGAGCTGTTCAAATTTACCGCTGTATTCCGGCTTAAATTCCTCTCTGCCCAGATATTGGTCGGGATGGTTGCAGATTTGTTTAAACTTCATAATACTGGATAAGACGAGCCCTTTTCTTTCGATTCCCTCCGCATCCTCAAGCTTTTCCTCTATCTTGGCAACCAGCTTTTGATAAAGGACAATCTGTTTCCTGGACAGGGCGGCATACTCGTTCATCTCCAGCTTGTCCGGCAGATCCGCAATGATGCTTTTATCTGTTTTCAGCCTTCTTAAGATAAAGGGCTGAAGCATTTTACGCAGCCTCGCATAACCCGCTGCATTCTCCGCAAGCTCCTTCGTAAAAGCGGCAAATTCCTTTGCCGATCCAAGCAGCCCCTGGTTAAGGAAATCAAACAAAGACCATAAATCACTTAACCGGTTCTCTATCGGCGTTCCCGTCATGGCTATCCTCATCCTGGCCGGAATAGCCTTAATCTGCTTCGTCTGCTTTGTACCGGGATTCTTGATCGCCTGCGCTTCATCCAGTATCAGAAGATCCCATTGTCTTTCCCTCAATTCCTCCAATCTGACCGCCATTCCATAGGTCGTGATACATAAAAAAACGGAGGAATCAATACAAAGCTCCTCTGAGGCTTTCCCGGCGCTTTTATGCAAAATCTGATAAGGCAACTCCGGCGCAAATTTTTCGATTTCTCTCTGCCAATTTCCAATCAGTGACGCGGGTAATATTAATAAGGCCCTTCTGCCGCAATGAATTCGGAAATATTCCAAAAAGGCAATCATCTGAACCGTTTTGCCCAGTCCCATATCATCCGCAAGGCAAGCTCCAAACCCCAGCCGCGACATCTGATACAGCCATTGATAGCCAATTTTCTGATACGTGCGAAGCACTGCGTGAAAGGTATCTTCCATATGTATCTTATTCATGGATACAGGGTGGGTTAAGGCCTCCTTCATATTTTTAAGCCATTGACCATTGGAAACCGAAACCTCGATATCTCCCTGCGATATATCGAGCGCCTGGCCGCCGTTTAATTCCATTCTCAAAGCGTTGCTTAAGGAGAATTCCTCTTCCCTCGACATATCCCTGACCTTATGAAACGCCTCCAATGCCTCTTCTAATTTTTTCTTATTAATTTCTATCCATTTCCCTTTATATTGAACCAAACCTTCCGCCATGGACAGAAACTGCTTTAATTCCTTCTCCGACAGTCTCTCCTCCCCGATCATCAGCGCCGGCGTAAAATCCACTATCGCATCAAGCCCAAGCCTGGAAGGCTCATTATTTCCAACCGTAACGGAAAGCCGGACCGAATTTGTTTTCTTCCTCCACCAATCCGGAACGCGGCACATGATGCCCGCTTCCTCATATAACGGAATCTCCCTTAAAAAGGTATAGGCTTCCTTAACCGTCAATTTCAAAGGTAGGAACAGTTCCCCGCTTTCCAGCAGATCAAAGATAAAGCTGCTTTTCTCCGCCGCCCTTGTAACCGTCGATAAAAGAGAAAGCAGCTTTTTTTCATCCTCTTTAAACTCCTCCAGTGCATTTTTTAAAGGGGTATGCACCGCCTTTTTGCTCTTCACCGGCTTCGTCGAATAAGTTGCCATGAATGCGAAAGGGCAGCTGTCCTCCTTATTTTCAACCATATGGAAAAACACTCTCCCCACCACATTAATATTTGAATTGTGCTCGGTAAAATACATCGCCGCGGAGCCGTCATATTCCGCGATTTCCTTTCGGAAAACCTCCAGGAGCTTATCCCAGAGCCCCTTCAGCCAAACATCATTCACATACTCCATTCCGATGGCAAACGGAACCTTGTCCTTCAGACCCACCAATTCATCTCCGGATAATTCAGTCTGTACCATATTCCTTGACAATTCAATATCCGGCTGCCTTGATAATTTTTGAATCAGCATATCCGCGATATGATAAAGATATTCCAATGAAGGTGAAAACCATTCTTTTTTCGTCAAAAAGCCAAGATGAAATAAAGCCTTATACCTATCCGCCTCAAACCGCTGTTTCCATTTCTCCGGTTCACCGTCCGAAGCCCCGTCCTTACCGCCTTTATCCGAAACAGCTTCATCCAGATCTGCCACAAAGCCTTCCGGTTTATAATATGCAGTTAATTTTTGCTTTTCCTTTGCATTAACATATGACATGTGTATTATTGCTCCTCAAACGTTCCGTTATTCCCCTATACAAATATTATGTAGATTATATCTTATCTGTAAAACAAATACAACAATTTTTGTAACTTTTTGGTGTCTGGTTTTTGTTCTTTTGTGTCTTTTTGTATCAAGCTGTGTCAAGTGCTTATCAGATAGATTTTTATTTTTTCTCAGATTTAACGGCCTGAATTTTTCCAGATTGCGAAAATGGAGGATGCAAGCGCGAAAAGCTTCTCAGTACATTTAATAAAATCTACGGTGAAAAACAATATCTGGAGAATGCTCATAAAATGAGGGAGGCAATGGTTCAGGCCGGAGGAAATCAAAAGGCAGTTTCTGACATAATAAATTACATTACGCTCTTAAATTTAAAAAGTAAAATGACTTAATAAATCCGCCATCAGGCAAAATCTATGAGGCTATATTCTTCATTATTGAAAAGCATAGCCTCTCTTTTTTATCTGATTTGCAGAAAAGGAATGACGGATACAATACCAAGGCTTGTTAAATTTATGAGTCCCAGATAAACACGGTCATCGCCTCCTTCTGAAAAAACGGTAACCTGTTATTCCTCAGGCTTCTATTTAGTGTGTGTCTGAAAAATGCTCGTGCCGGGCTGGATGCTCCACTTTGTGGGAGGCAAGGAGCGATTTTGGGCGCGTAGTGGTGGATGCTACGTTCCCAAAATTGCGACGCAGAATACCGCAAAGTGGGGCGTTCAGAACGTTACGATGATTTTTCAAACACGCTCTAAAGTGCTTATTGCTTCCCGGTGTCCAAAAAAGCCATGCTGGGTCTGCCTTCCCCTTATCTTTGCTATCAGCCAAAACACTTTTAATAACCATGAACATTTTGGGATACAGTGATTGGGTCCGCCTGGAAAATCATAGTATCCGGCTGTAAAGTTTTATCTTAAATAGATTAAATACAGGTTCTAAACTAACTTAGCAAGAAAATCTCCGTATCCTTCCTTCTCCATATCTTCTTTCGGTATGAACTTCAGTGACGCACTATTGATACAATACCTCAATCCCCCCATTTCCTTTGGTCCATCCTCAAATACATGTCCAAGATGTGAATCTCCTGTCTTGCTTCTTACCTCCCTTCTTATCATTCCATGACTACAGTCATTTACGTTTAAGATTGCATTTGCATCAATCGGTTTGGCAAAACTAGGCCATCCGCAGCCGGATTCAAATTTATCACTGGATATAAAAAGAGGCTCCCCAGTAGTAATATCCACATATATTCCTTCTCTGAACTCATTAAAATATTCATTCTGAAAAGGCCGCTCTGTGGCATTGTTCTGAGTTACTTCATATTGAGTACGTGACAAGCTTGTTTTTAATTCTTCTTGTGATTTTCTCGAATATCTGTTGTAATTCATGCGTAGCACATCCTTCCTTCTTTAATTAATTGATTGATTGATTGATTGATACAGAAATGCGGATAATCTAACAGGCTTTGATAATATATTCCACTTTTATATAAAAAGTCTAAAAGCGGCAATGGCTGTCATTCCTATTACCAGATAGCGGAAATATTTTTCATTTATCCTTTTTAATACTGCAAATCCCAATACAGCGCCTATTGTTATTACCGGTATCATGAAAACCGTAATAGTAAATGACTGTAACCCAATATTATGCCATACAAAAATTTGAAGCGGTAATTTGGAGAAATTAATAATAAAGAAAAACCAGGCGTTAGTTCCCATGTAATTATTTTTTTTAAAACCCAGTGCTAATAAATAGACACTGAAAATAGGACCTGCCGCATTTCCAAGCATCGATGCGAACCCGCTAAGTACTCCAACAAGGATATAAAACCATGCATCGGTAGGTACAATAAAATTCTTTCCCTTCTTTTCCGTATAAATTAAAATACCAAGACATAAAAGAACTATCATACCGATCAGCACAATAAATGTTTTATCGCTAATATAATTTCCGATAATAACCCCCAGCACCAATCCAACGAATGCCCATGGTAAAGGTTTAAAGACATTTTTCCAATTTACGCTCCTGCGGTAATAACATATCGCAAAAACATCACCCATCAAAAGCATAGGCAATATAATACCTGTAGAATCCCTGCCTCCGAATGTACTTGCCAGAATAGGAATCGCCAGCATCATTACTCCACCTATTCCTGTTTTCGAAAAGCCAACCAAAAATGCCGCCAAAATAACGGTTATCCATTGTATCCAGTTTAAATCAAGCATTTGCATAAAGTAATCCATTTTGCTGCTCCTATTATTTATCTTTATTGTATTGAATATTCAAACATCTCGTATTTTAACTTTATACCTTCCATAATTTCCGGTGGTAATATGGCGCGGGCAACCAGCTTTAGATCACCCGCAGGCTCATCTATTCTTCTTGGGTGCAATGATAGGCTTCTTTTTAATTTCAACAAATTTAGTTTCATAGTAAGCATGAGTCTGACAAGCCAGACTCTTTCTTGAATTATCCTGAATAATTCTGACTTAATTTATTGTAAATGAAGCTGATCAAAAAGCACAGACTTCCTCCTGCTATCAGTGCAAGAACTCTGGTAATCGAATTCTCTTGATTTAAATCCACAACTATAAATTTTGCTACCATTATGATAGTCAATACCAGCCCATACTGTCTTATACTCTTATTTCTTAGCTTGAAGCCTGCCGATATGCTTCCTATGGCCACAATTAGTCCGACTATGCTATATGCCACGGACACTATAGATAAATCTAAAAACGCCCAAAGTATTGTCCAGGTTAATATTAAATATTTTATTACAATCCATATTCCTGTGAATGTCTTATTTAGGCCATTACCAGAAAGAATTATCCTGCTTTGTATTAACGCAATAGCAATAGCAGCCAGCATAAATATCAGTTGCAGAAACACCTTATCCGCGAATGCTATTCCCTGCAGTCCATAAAAATATAACACTGTTGAGATCAAATAGATCAGCACCTGCATAGCCTTATCATTTTCCAGTGCATCGTTTATGCCAAAGAATTTAAACTGTTCACTCTTCCAATTCTTAAAATAGCCGGTTTTTAATAAAACAATGACAGCAATAACAGCAATAAAATAGCCAACCGCATTATCCACGTACTTACTTATGTATGGTATATCCATGCAGTTTATAATATTGGAAGGTATTCCAAAGCTATTTATTATTATTACCACAATACCGATTGTCTTTAGGATATTAATCTTCTCATATTTTTTTAAGCTATTGCTTTCCCATAGCACATATACCATCAGACCTAACTGAAGCATTCCATAAACAGAACATATTATATTATCTGAATAATTGCAAATGAGGAAAAGTGAATCCAATAAAATTATCAGCCCGATTAAGAATGATTGAGTTTCCCGTTTAAATACCTTCCCGCTCACAGCCAGTAATAATCCTATCAAAATGATTCCTGTCGGCACTTCATACAATTTTATATTTATTAACAATAATGTGGCGGCCAGTACGACTGCATAATATCTCGTTAACCATTTTTCTATCCTTTTATAAAACACATTGTTCAGTATAAACTGCAGCAAATTAGCTGTAAAGAATAACATGTAGCAGGATATTGCATTCAGCTTTAGATAATTGCCGCTTAAGTGACATATATATAACATTATCAATATTGTTGTGAATACGCTAACTCCAAGATAGACAGGAAGTGCATCTGTATTGTTAATCATCTTATAAAACATATTCATAAGCAGATATACGATAATAATTACGGCAGTCTGCGCAACATAACTGCTCAACAGCTGCTCTGATAAAAGAAATCCGTCCAAATAGCAGCGAATTAATATGGTTGCATAGCTGACTATTGAGAGAACTACACTGGTTATTAATTCCGCTTTACTACTTTTAAGCGTTATATATATCATTACCGCTGAAATACTCGATGCAAATAGGATCAATACCAATAATTCCATATCTCCTTGCATAAGTACTAACCCTAATATCAATGCAATGTAGCTGCCTGTATATGCAATTACCGTTGTAAAGAACAGATTGGTATACCGTGAAGATATGATAAAAAACACTGCCCATATGCCGGCCAAGAATATGGACATATTATTTCCAATCATATGAAATGCCAGATTGGCAGATAATATAGCAATGAACAGTAATCCGGCTCCTGTTCCAATAATAATCGATGTTATTGGATTCTTCTTTGTCCTTATAAGCAAAAAACCTATAACGGTTAGTGTAATGCCTGCCAGCGTTATTATTGATAATTTTATTTCCGGCGTCATCCGGTTCCATACCAGGCTGATAAAAGATATTGCACCTATAAAAATAAGGATTGCTGCCAAGGCACCTATTAGATATTTTCCAACCAATGCTTCTTTGTCTTTACTCTCGGCCCCTTGTTCACCGGTTTGTTTCTTTTCTTCTTCCTGCTGCTGATTTCGTATTAATTCAACAGATCTCTTCTTTATTGCTCCGTTTTGTACTAATATAGTCCGTTCTATTTCCGATTTTACTCTTTTTGATTTTTCAATTTCAGATTTTTTTATGATATTTTCTAAATGAGCTACTCTTTGTTCAAGTTCGGTTATTCTCTCCTCTGATGATTTCATTTTACACCGCCTTTTTTCTCATTCGTCCTAAAAAGTAATTCAAATTTATTACTAATCATATTTGTGACTGTTCAGTCACTGCGGTTCTAACGAACCGATGCACACAAAACATGCAAAAAAGCATGTTTTGGCGCCGGCTAACTCATTTCGCATCACAATTATTCATAATTGATGTCCTCATGAGCACATAAGCAAAACGGATGACCTGCGGGGTCAAGAAGCGTAACCCATTGTGGCCCCCATTCAGGCTGCCAGTATTGTATGGGTGGTTTAGTCGCTCCTAATGACAGTGCATACTGCACAGATTCTTCCATATCCTCAACAGTAAAATCAAGGTGCTCCATTTTCGTCTGTTCTTCCCGCGAACCCGGCATTCGGGCGGAGTATAGTCTTCGTCCAATTGGCAAGAAATAGTGATGGTCTCACCAGGGATGGAAACAGAGACAAAATGCTCAATTTCATAGGTTGTTTTTCCACCGAGTAAGTCAGAATAAAATTTTGCAAGTTTTGATGGCTGTATGCAATCCAAAACCACGCTCCGTAATTTAATCTTTTGCACCATAACAATAAAGCCTCCTTTTTATATTTAAGCACTCCCGAAAACTCCCCTGGCTTGCTGTGTCTTAACCTCATTCTTGTCGATGACTTTACGGCTGTCCAGAAGAATGCTACTCTCTTCGGGTTTTAATGATTCCTGCAGGTATTTTAAATCAGGTGACACCTCGGTGTCAATGAAGGCGATTATTTTCATATGTTTACCTAAGAAATTGTCTTATGCTTATTTTACTGTTTACTACTGTTATTATTTACCATTATAGAACAAGTACAGATAAATTACAAAACATTTATACGAATTTCTACAGTAAAGTGTGAAAGAAATTTTGAAAATACCAAAACCTCAAAGTGTGAAGGTCCCATTCCAAAAAGAATGAGGTCAGCGCACCCTGCAGCACAATTTTTTTTATTATATTTATTAATAAGTGTTGACATCCCATAATATTCATGATATTATAAAGAAGTTGTTTAGATGCAAATTTTGATTCACATATTTTTGTAAATCATTAATACATTTAATGGTTTACAAAAATATGTGATTTTTTATTTTCACCGAAAAACATTCAAAATTATATTATTAGGAGGTATCTTTCATGAATAAAGGTACAGTAAAATGGTTTAACGCACAAAAGGGATTTGGATTTATCACAAACAGCGAAAATGGAGAAGATGTATTCGTACATTTCTCAGGAATTTCTACAGATGGCTTTAAATCTTTAGAGGAAAATCAAAATGTAATTTTTGATATTACTGATGGTGCTCGTGGTTTACAAGCTGTTAACGTTGTTTTAGCTTAATTTTATCAAAACCATATAACTTAAGCGGTAGTCCCAGACAAAACAAATTGTTTTGTCTGGGACTATTCTTTGTCTTCACTTACCTTTTAGTTTCTTCACCTTCTTTCATCTTCATAGTTCAAGTATATAACAGAGAAAAATAAAGATTCTATAAAGTTTGAAAGAGATCTACTCTGTACAAGGGCACAAATCGGGCAACGTATCCGACGGAGATTGCCCCGCCAGATTTTCCATTCAATCTGCACTTTCTCATTGGTTGCCCGGATAACGGCAATCATCAAATCCAGTACATGCCGCTTGTCCTCAAAGCTGACATTTTCCCAATTATCCAGATAATCTGAAATCGTGTCTATCTGTTCCGGAGAAACAATTTCGGCGGTCAGCTTCGCAATCTCGGCGGTAAGGGTTTGGCGGCGGCTGTCCACTCTCCAATTTTGCTGTTCAGATAGGATTTGACCGCAGGGAAAATCTTAAAAATGCGCAAGTGTCAAGGCACTTACCCCGCTTGCCGGTTTTATCAGGAATTCCTGATAACCGTTTAGCGGAAAGCCTGAAAACTCGGCTTATGTGTTGGGCGCACCCTACTTTGAAACAAAAATTGCCGCAGAACCAAATTTGCCGCAGTTCAGTTTTTGGGGGCTGGTCAAGCCTGCATATTATCTTTTCCCTGAATCAACCCGTCCAGAAACAACATGGTCATCTCCTGCGCCAATTTGGGATTGCGTTCAAATTTATCGCGGATTTCCCCGTTACGCATGTTATTGAGGTAGTATAATTGAAAGATGTCAAGATACATTTCGATTGCAGTGTTAGAAATATCCGGTGAGAAAACGCCGGACTGTCTGCCCTCGTCTATGAATTTCATTAAAAGCTGTCTATGAGCGGCGGCGAAATCGTCGAAGCACTGCCGGAGTTCAGGGTCGCTTTCAACCGTATCAACAAAGAATTGCAAGCTGTACTTGCCATAATACCAGGTTCGGACTTGAACGTATTTGCTGACTTTATCGATGAAGTCACCCTGTTCTTCAAGCAGTTTTTGTACTTTTTCAATGCTGTCATCCAAAATATCTTTTATGATGATTCGCCGGAGGTTGTCCTTGCTCTCAAAAAAATTATAGATGGATGCCCTTGAAACGTGAGCCTTTTTCGCAATGTCGGTCATCGATACCTTCTCAAAGCCATATTGATCAAATAACTTCAAAGCCGTCTGCGTGATGGCTTTTTTCTTATCGTCTCTTCTTTTTTCGAATCCGTCCAAACAAAATCACCTCTAATAATTATGGATTTTATAGATTAAGTATGTAAATAATATATCACTTGATACTTGACAAGTCAAGATGTTTACCGTATTATATTATATAGACAAATTCAATCTTAAAAGTCTATATTTTGAAAGGGGCATCAATATGACAAAGATAGTTTTTGATAATGTGAGCAAGGATTACCAGATGGGTGAGGTGACCATCAACGCGGCAAGAGATGTGTCGTTTGAGGTGGAGAACGGAGAGCTTTGCATCATACTCGGTCCCAGCGGTGCGGGCAAAACCACAGTGCTGAACCTGCTGGGGGGCATAGAAACCGCTACGTCCGGGAAAATCCTGTTCGCAGGGCAGGACATTACAAAGATGAACGATCTGGAGTTGACTGACTATCGGCGCTATAAGATCGGTTTTGTCTTTCAGTTCTACAACCTGATACCCAATCTCACCGCCCTTGAGAATGTAGAGCTTGCAAAGCAGGTGTGCAAATCACCACTTGAGCCGGAAGAGGCCCTGCGGATTGTGGGTTTAAAGGACAGGATTCACAATTTCCCGGCGCAGCTTTCAGGTGGCGAACAGCAGCGGGTTGCCATCGCAAGGGCCATCTGTAAAAATCCGGATTTGTTGCTTTGCGACGAACCTACCGGTGCGCTGGATACAGAAACCGGAAAAACCATTATCGGGGTTTTATCCGATATCAGCCATAAGATGGGCAAAACGGTGATTATCGTCACGCACAATTCTCTTTTATCCCCCATTGCCGACCGCGTAATCGAAATGAAAAACGGCAGGGTGGTTGCGAATACTGTGCAGAATAAGCCTGCGGATTTGGAGGGAATCAAATGGTAAATATGCTGCAAAAAAAGATTTTCCGGGACATGCTAGAGAACCGCTGGTCTTTTATTGCCGTCGTATGTATCTGTACACTTGGAATTGCTTTGTTCAGTGGCTTAAACTTGTATGTTAGCACAATGGAAAACAGCGTGGAAGATAATTACCAAAGTGCAAATTTAGCTGATTATTGGGTCTACAAAACCGATGTTTCGGAACCGGATTTGGAGAAGATACATGCTTTACCGGATGTGGAGTTTGCACAGCGACGCAGATTGTTGGAAGTTGGCTTGTCTGGTGGCATCAACGCCACATTGCGGCTACATGCCATTGAGGGCCAACCCAAAATCAATATCCCGGAATTGCTGGAAGGGAAATTGCTTGACGGAACCGAAACCAACTCTCTTTTACTGGATAGCCGTTTTGCCGAGGCAAATGAGCTGAAACCCGGCGATACGATTCGGTTTTCCATTGGAGAACAGCAAGAGGACTGGCTGATCAAGGGGATTATCCGTAACGCAGAATACATTTATTACGCGCCGGATGGGTTGACCGTGCCTGACTACCAAAAATACGGCTTCGCCTATGTGAATGCTTCCGCGCTGCCAGAGGCTTCTTACAATGAGCTAATCCTCTCTTTAACGGAGAATACCAAGCATTCTAATAGGGAAATTACGGCAGAATTGCGGGAAACTCTAGGAAGCGTCAATATCATAGGTCGCCAGCAGCAGCCAAGCAGCAGCTATATTGCGGACGACCTTGAGGGGATTAAGCAAAGAGGGGCACTGTTCCCTATAGCCTTCTTTCTGATAGCGGCCCTTGTTACATGGATTACCGTAGGCAGAATGATGGAAAACCAGCGCCAGCATTTGGGAACATTGCGCTCTTTGGGCTATTCAAAAGGAGAGATTATGGGCAGATATTCGCTTTATGGAATCTTGATTACCATTCCAAGTATGCTTTTGGGATGGCTTATCTCCCGGTATCTTGCGGAATTTTTATATGGGCTTGGAATCATTCGTTACACAATAGAGGAAAGCGGGGTCGGCACTTTCTCTAAGCATTTTTTGTGGGCGGCGATTGGTGTTGCCTTTGTGACCTGCGGAGCAGCTTTTCTTTCGTGTAAAAAGTCGTTAAAGAGTACACCAGCGGCTCTCATGCGGCCCAAGCCTCCGGCACAGGGGCGTCGTATCTTATTGGAAAGGATACCCTTATTTTGGAGAAACTTAAATTTCAGCGGGAAAATCGTTACAAGAAACCTCTTTCGCAATAAGGCCCGGATGTTAATGGGACTCATGGGGATTATCGGGTCAACCGCTCTTATTCTATGCGGCTTTGGGATGAAGGACTCCACGGATGCCACGATTGATAGGGCGTTTGCCGAAACCATGCGATATGACGTGGAAATGAAGCTGAAAACACCTATGGCCCCGGAGGATGCCTCCTATATTTATGAAGCACTGCAAAATGCACAGTCCATTGACGCTACGATGGCATTTGGCATTTATATTTACAGCGAGGATGGCGGCGTACAGAATCCTTATCTGGTCGCAATGGACGACAATCAGAGCAGCTTGCACTTTGCGGATAATGCCGGAAAAGAAGTAACTCTGCCGGACAATGGCGTGGTGATTACTCCTAGAATGGCAAAGGCTCTGGATGTGGAAATCGGAAGCGTTATGATGGCAGAACGCCTTGATGGAACTGTCATCCCCCTTGAGGTTGCAAATATTATAGATTTTCCCGTGGGGAACGAAATCTATATCAGCCGGACTGCGTTTTCAAAAGTATCACCTCTCCCATTTACTATCAGCGTGTTTTTCATTAAAGGCCAGGAATTGGACTTTAGCTTTTTGCATAACGACCCGCGTATTGCCCTGATTGAAACCAAGTCCGACATGGAAACAAACATGACGACTATTCTGGAGCTACTGGAAAGCCTTCAAATGGTTTTAATTGTCTTTGCGGGACTCTTGGCCTTTGCCGTTATGATGGTACTGGGCCTCATGAATTATCATGAACGAATTCGTGAGCTTGCCACATTAAAGGTTTTAGGATTCCATCAAAAAGAAATGAAAAGGCTGGTACTCCGCGAAAACATCTGGATTACCATATTCGGATTGCCTTTCGGCGTGATACTGGGATTTGGATTGATTTATATGATGCAAGCACAGACAACAAATCCCGACATGGAAATCACCCCGTTCATTTCCGCCTCCAGCATTGTTTTGGGCTGTGTTTTGATACTCGCTTTTACGGTGTTTGTGAACCATATCATGGGAAGAAAGTTTAAAAGCATTGATATGGTATCCTCACTAAAAAGTGTGGAGTGATTGCGCCACTACACAATTGGGCCTTATCAGCCTTTTGGAAGGTTATGGCTCCGATAATCCGGGCGCGAATGCGCAAGGTGCATAAGGAAGCAGGACAGAAAGCAATCAAAACAAGGTAGACAGCCAATAGACGAATATATGCATATGAAAGGGATAACGATTAACGGTTATTCTTTTTATCGACCAAAGCCTTGCTTTCC
>JAATFT010000003.1 GCA_015655075.1 Clostridiales bacterium
AAATATATATCCATTTAGATTACTTCTTCTTCTTTTTTGCAATGACGAACCTCCCAAAAGGAAATAATTTTGGATTATGCGGATGCATTCAAAGAAAACATCCGCATAATCAGTTTAGAACGTGTTTGAAAAATCATTGCACCGCTCTGGCCGCTCCACTTTGCGGTATACTGGGTCGCAATTTTGGGAGCGTAGCACCCACTACACACCCGAAATCGCTCCTTGCCTCCCACAAATTGAAGCATCCAGCCCGGCACAAGCATTTTTCAAACACACTCTCGGAATCTGCAAGCAAGCCTGCATGCGTAAACTTGTTTACGCTCATTTCCTATACTTTCATTATATCCAGTACAATAAAATCGTCTGTTATGGGGTCTTTGCTTAAATATTATAGCTGTTTTCTCACCGTTATAGCGGCCTCCACCAGATTTTTAAGGCTTGGGATAGTTTCTCCTTCACCCCGTGTTTTCAATCCGCAATCCGGATTGATCCAAAGTTTCTGGGGTTTGATCTTTTGCAGTATCGACTCAATGGCGGAAATAATTTCTTCTTTTGACGGAATTCTTGGAGAATGAATATCGTATACTCCAGGTCCCACCGCGGTTTTGAAACCGCTTTTTTGGAGGGCATCCACAATTGCAAGATTGGAGCGGGAGGCCTCAAAGGATATAACATCTGCGTCCATAGCATCTATATCCTCAAGAATATCCTGGAACTCGCTGTAGCACATATGGGTATGAATCTGTGTTACAGCCTTGACGCCGCTGTGAACCAGCCGGAACGCGGAGATTGCCCAATCAAGATATTCGGTGTGCCAGTCGGATTTCCGCAGAGGCAGCTTCTCCTTGAGCGCCGCCTCATCCACCTGAATGATCCTAAGGCCGGCGGCTTCCAGGTCAAGTACTTCGTCCCGGATTGCCAGTGCAATCTGGAGGGCAATTTCCTTCGGACTGACATCCTCCCGAGGAAACGACCAATTTAATATGGTAACCGGACCTGTGAGCATTCCTTTTACCGGCTTATGGGTCAGACTTTGGGCATATCTTGAAATTTCCACCGAAATAGGAGCGGTTCTTTTAACGTCACCCCATATGATCGGGGGTTTTACGCAGCGGGTGCCATAGGATTGGACCCATGCCTGTGTGGTAAAAAGAAAGCCGGAAAGATTTTCTCCGAAATACTCCACCATGTCGCCCCGCTCATATTCGCCGTGTACAAGCACATCCAGTCCCAGCTTTTCCTGCAAGGAAATACAGGCTGTAATCATTGACCGCAGATTTTCCCTATACTGCTCGGCGGTAATTTCTCCTTTTTTAAACCTGGAACGGTTGGTTTTCACCTCTTTCGTCTGGGGAAAGGAGCCGATGGTTGTGGTAGGCAGGAGGGGAAGCTTCAAAGCGTCTTCCTGAAGCGCCGCGCGTTTCTCAAAAGCAGGAGTTCTTATAAAATCGGTCTCATTCAGTTCGCAGATTCGCTGCCGTACACTTTTCTCAAATTTATGGCCGGTTTCGCCGTGAAGTTTAGTATTGGTAAGAAAGATGGGGTTTTGTGCGAAGGTACTGTCTTTTATCAGTATTTTTAAATCGGAAAGTTCTTTGAGCTTTTCCTGTGCGAAGGCAAATGCATTACGGATTTTTTCATCCAGTTGCTTCTCCGCTTTAACAGTGTAAGGGACGTGAAGCAGGGAACACGAGGTTCCGATTGCGATTTGGTCTACGGATTTTTGCAGATCAAAAAGAGTCTGCAAGGTCTTTTCATAGTTGTTACGCCAGATATTCTTACCATTCACGATACCTGCAAACAGGATTTTCTCTTTGGGGAAACCGTTGTTTGCTATGAGAGAAGAAGTCTCTTTACCCTCGACAAAATCCAGACCGATACCGTCGAAAGATAGGGAAGTCACATCTGTATAGCAGTCACGAATGTCTCCGAAATAGGTTTGAAGTAAGATATTTAAATGGCCTTTGTGGCTTAGCAGCAGGGAATAGATATGATTAAACAGCACAATATCCGGCTTTTCCAGATCTGTTGCCAGAATCGGTTCATCCAATTGCAGCCATTTTGCTCCCAATTTGTCCATCCTGGCAAGCAGGTCAGCGTAGGCACGGATCATCTCATCCACATAGTCCGCCGGCTGTTTTTTGCCCTTATATTTCGCCAACTTTAGAAATGTAAGGGGACCTATGACAACAGGCTTTGTCAGTATTCCCTGCGCCTTCGCTTCCAGAAATTCATCAAACGGCTTGCTCCCGGAAAGCCGAATGAAAGTGTTATCCTCCATCTCCGGTACGATGTAATGATAGTTGGTATTAAACCATTTACGCATGGATAGAGCTTTTACGTCGCCTTTCTCTCCCTGGTAGCCTCTTGCCATGGCGAAATAAGTATCAAGCCCGTCAAGGTTTAAAGCCTGATAACGGTTGGGAACTGCGCTCAGCAAAACGGCGGTGTCCAGCATCCCGTCATAAAAGGAGAAATCATTTGAGGGGATCAGGTCGATTCCGTTGTGGGCCTGCATTTTCCACTGCACACTTCGCAGTTTTCCGGCATTTTCCTTTAACTGTTTCTCAGAAATACTGCCCTTGAAATAATCCTCCGTACAAAATTTTAACTCCCGAAAGGCGCCGATTCGCGGATAGCCAATAACTGATACTTCCATGTTTACCTCTCATTCCGCCGCCCATGGCGGCACAAAATCTGATTGTAAAAGTGTTTTTTTCCTTCTTTCCCACTTATCCCCAGATTTCCTCTGCGATTTCTTTAATAAAAGCAAGCTTTTTCCACTGCTGCTCCTCCGTGAGAATATTGCCCTCCTCAGTGGAGGCAAACCCGCATTGGGGACTTAAACACAGACGGTCTCCAGGAACATACTGCGCCGCTTCCCGGATCCGGGAAAGAATTTGCTCCCTGTTCTCCAGCTCCCCTGTTTTGGAGGACACCAGTCCCAGTACAACCAGTTTTTCGCCGGACACCTCTTTTAGCGGCGTAAAATCCCCTGCACGGTCGGTGTCATATTCCAGATAATAGGCGGAGACATTTTCCTTTCCAAAAACTGTTTTGGCAACCGGGTCATAGCCTCCTGAGGTGGCCCAGGTGGAATGATAGTTACCGCGGCAGATATGGGTGGTTACGGTCAAGTCCGCCGGAAGGCCGGTAATCGCATCGTTGTTCAGGCGAAGGTAGAGATTTTTAAGTTCCTCAACGTCATATCCTTCACCCGCCATGGCAGCCCAGAAATTATTATCGCAGAGCATGCCCCAGGTACAGTCGTCCAGCTGGATATTCCGGCAGCCCAGCTCGTAAAACGCCAGAATCGTTTTGTGATATGCGGCGGAAATATCTCTGTAAAGTTCTTCCCGGTCAGGGTAATATTTCGCAATTTCCTTTTCATTCTCTCCCCGGACTAATTCCGCAAAAAATTGGGCGGGGGCGGGGATGGTCTGTCTGGCAGTCACATCGCCGCCGGCAACCTGTTTTAAAAAGCTGTAATGCTTCAGAAACGGATGGCCGGAAAACCGGATTTTACCGGAAAGGCGCGCGGAATCAGCCCGGGTTTCTTCTCCGTGGAAAAAATAGCCGTGATCGAGAATCACATGCTCCACGCCGTCAAATCCCCAAAAGAAATCCAGATGCCAGTAGCTGCGTCGGAATTCTCCGTCCGTTACTGCCTTAAGCCCGATTTCTTTTTCCTTGGCGACAAGCTTTTTAATTTCCTCATCTTCAATTTGTGTAAGCTCCGCTTGTGTCAGCATCCCGGATGCGAATTTTGTCCTCGCGTCTTTAAGCGTCTGAGGACGCAGGAAGCTTCCGACCACGTCATAGCGGAAAGGAACTGTGGTTCTTTTGGCTGTGTTCTTAAAAAAAATACCCATATAGGATCCTCCTAACTATTCTAAAAGTTTTTATCAGTATAGCATGGAGAAAATTATATAGGGTAACACTTAATTTTTATATGGATATATAGATTATATCTATAACTTAGCTCTCATGACATTTGCCTCAAATCAGGGGGTTTGTTGCGATGGAACAGGTAATTGATCTGGTAAGAATGGAATGGGTGAAAAATGATAGCAGACAGGATAGATAATTCAGGTCCAGGAATTTATAATAAATTCTTGTAAAATAATGACAGGGATATCGTTAGAAAATACTTTGGAGCGTATTGCAATAATAACGATATCCCGGTCTGTCTATTTCCCCAAAAGATAGTCAATGATATTGATTGCCTTAATGCCCTCATAGGAACTGACATAGCTCTTATCCATTGACAAAACTATCTTTTCGTAATTGTCGGGAATCAGCTTTAACGGACGAAGTTCACGCTTTTTTGTTTCTTCTCCTGCCATCGTTTCCGTTACTTGAATATATAGCTTTTCGTTTGGCTTTTCTGCGATAAAGTCAACTTCTGTGTCAACGATTTTTCCGATGTGTACACTGTAATCTCTTCTAAGCAACTCAAGAAATACAACATTTTCAAGGATATGTCCACGGTCAACATCACGGTAGCCAAGCAACATATTTCGAAATCCTAAATCTACGATGTAGTTCTTTTCGAGGGTTTTTAAGAGTTGTCTCCCTTTGATATCGTAACGTTCTACAGAATAAAAGATAAATGCGTTTTTCAGCATTCTGATATACTTGTCTACTGTTTTTCCTGCAACATTAATTTTACCTTGTTTTATCTCTTTTTCATTAGATAAAACATTCCCGATATTATTGGGGGAAGTGATACTACCGATATTGTCTGCAAGAAAACGCACTATTTTATTTAATAGAGAGTGGTCGGTCACTTTGTTACGTTCCAATATATCTCTCACAATAACAGTGTTATATACACCCTCTAAAGTTTCATTTATCCGTGCAGTATTAAACCCAAATTGACTGATAATGGGCATACCGCCATACTGTAAATACATTTGGAATTTCTCATCCATTTGTATGCTTTGCTCAAAATTATAAAAGGTAAGAAATTCCTTAAACGATAACGGAAGGAGGCGGATTTCAACATATCTTCCCGAAAGCAGTGTGGAAAATTCACTGGAAAATAAATAGGAGTTAGAGCCTGTGATATAAATATCTACGTCGAAATCAATGCGGAAAGACTCTATCGCCTTTTCCCAATGAGTAACGGCTTGCAATTCATCAAATATCAAATAGTTTTTTTCATTAGATATAATCTGTTTGCTGACATATTCATAAAATGAAATGTACTCACTCAGTTCACGATATTTCAATGACTCCATATTCATATGAATGATATTTGCCTTATTTACACCATTTCCAAGCAGATAATCTTCAAATAAATCAAGAAGCGTAGATTTACCGCATCTACGGATACCGGTCACTATCTTAACAATATCCTTATCCTTAAATTCAATCAATTTGTTCAGATATATTGGACGTGGAATTCTATCGGTCATATGCATCACCTCATCTTTCTTTATTCCATTATACCCATAAACTAATAAAAAGTCAATAGTTTCGGACTTGAAGGTCGAAAAAACAGTAAATATAAAAATTTATGACTTTAAAATAAGAAATATAGATCAACTTGGCATTGTATTTGACCTAAATTAATATCTGCCTGAAAGATTTAAAAATTCCGGTTAAAATGTATTTTGCGGGACATTCCCTATTCCTGCAGAGAAAGGCCGTATTCCCCAATCACGGACTTTAATTCATTTACATAAGCGTTTGCCTGTTTACTAAGCTGTATCTGACGGTTGGCAATCCACCCTACCTGAATATGGTCGTCGACTTTAAGAGGAACCGATATAATGTTGTCTCCGTTTAAATCAGCGCTGACAATTCCGGTGGAGATGGTGTAGCCGTTTAATCCGATCAGAAGGTTGAACAATGTGGCTCTGTCGCTGACATGGATACTTTTTTTATGGAATACGGTGCTTAAAATTTCTTCCGAAAAGTAGAAGGAATTAAATTCGCCTTGTTCAAAAGACAGGTACGGATACGCCAGTAAATCCTCCAGCGTTACAAAGTCTTTTTTAGCAAGGGGATTTTGGGTGCTGATAAAAATATGAGGTTTTGCCGTAAACAGCGGATGAAAATCAAGGCGGTTTTCCCGCAGCAGCTTTTCGATAACCTTACGATTAAATGGATTACGATATAAAATCCCGATTTCACTGCGCAGATTTTTGACATCTTCAATAATTTCATATGTCCGTGTTTCCCTCAGGGTAAATTCATATTCCTCCGCACCGCATTGCTTGATGAGATTGACAAATGCGTTGACAGCAAAGGCATAATGCTGTGTGGAGATGGAACAAAGCTGTCTTGAAGGTTTTTTATTTAAGTAACGTTGTTCCAAAAGCCCCGCCTGTTCCACCACCTGCCTTGCATAGCCGAGGAATTCCACACCGTCAACGGAAAGAGTAATTCCCTTGGGGCTCCGGATGAAAAGCTCGAATCCGATTTCTGCTTCCAATTCTTTGACGGCGTTTGATAAGCTTGGCTGTGTGATATAAAGTCTTTTTGCGGCTTCATTAATGGAGCCGCATTTTACAATTTCAATCATATATTTTAATTGCTGCAACGTCATTTTAAATCCTCCTGCAATGCCTGGAATTTGATATCTTTCCTGCATAAATCGGGCAAAGTCATATTAATAATTGGTTTATTTGCCAGAGCGTGTTTGAAAAATCATTGCACCGTTCTGGCCGCTTCACTTTGCGGTATACTGCGTCGCAATTTTGGGAGCGTAGCCCAAACTACGCGCCCAAAAACGCTCCTTGCCTCCCACAAATTGGAGCATCCAGCCCGGCACAAGCATTTTTCAAACACACTCTAGCATTATACCATGTTTGTCTGCTGTTGAAAAGTTCCTGGAGAAGAAAAGCAGGACAATAAAATTAAAATGGTCTTTATAAAAGAGCATTTGACGATTAAAGAATTTGTCCAAATGGTACAAATTTGTCTAAATGGAATTGATAATACCAGTGCTGTCGTAATATAATACGGTCATATGGTTAGTTAAAGCTAACTTAAAATTTTCTATTCAGGAGGTTACGGGTATGACGGCAATACAGGTAAATATAAGCAGGAAACTGAAGGGAAAGGATTTAATAACCATCGGAATTTTTTCTGCCATCTATTTTGTTTTTAACTTTATTTTTATGCTTGTAAGCGGATTTCATCCGGTTTTGTGGATTTTGATGCCGGGGCTGATCGCATTGTTCACGGGTGTGCCGTATATGATTATGGCATCGAAAGTGCAAAAACCCGGTGCGATATTTTTGATGGGATTTATTACGGGACTAATTTATTTTGCAACAGGCATGTTCACAGTGATCATTCTTATTACCTTTGCATTGGCCTGCGTACTTGCCGAGGCGGTGAGGTATCTTACAAAATATAAAAGCTTTGCAGGAAATATGGTCTCTTTTGCGGTTTTTTCGGTGGGCATGATCGGGTCACCTTTACCCGTCTGGCTGTTTAAAGACAGTTTTTTTGACCAGATATCAGAACAGGGAATGTCCACGGAGTATCTTTCCTCCCTGAATGCACTGGCAAACAATACCATTCTTGTTGTCATGATTCTGGCACCTGCGGTGCTGGCAATTGCGGGTGCACTAATTGCCAGGGCTCTCTTTAAAAAGCATTTTGAAAAGGCAGGGATTGTGAAGACATGGCAGAGATAAATAAGAACGGACAGATAATACCCATTGATCCCCGAACGGCACTGCTGCTTCTGCTCCTTGTCACCATAGCTGTTTTTTCCCAGCATTCTTTTTATGTGGAAATTGCAACGCTCCTGGTGATTTTCGGACTTTTTTTATACGGCGGTCTTGCCGAAAGCGGCCTGAAATTTGTTCTGCAGTTTGGGTTTCTTTTGCTTCTTCAGTATGCCATATTCCCGGTGGCGCCGAAGCTGTTCACCGATACCTTTTCAATTCTTGCCGCGTATGCAAGGAAGGTTCTTCCCTGCGCCATGATGGGTGCGTTTCTCGTCAAGAGAATCCCTATGCGATACATAGTTCTGGCCATGCGAAAATGGCGTTTTCCGCAAAAACTGATTATTCCCCTTTCGGTAACCATACGGTATTTTCCGGCCATCCGGGAAGAGATGGGGTATATCCGGGACGCAATGAAGCTGCGCCGGATATCGGGGGCGGCCAGGATAGAGGCTTATATCGTACCGCTGATGTTTTCTGCGGCAAATACGGCGGAGGAGCTTGGCGCCGCCGCCGTAACCAGGGGAATCGAAAATCCCGCTCCTAAAACCAGCGTTATTGAGCTGCGTCTGTGTCCGCGGGACTACGTCCTAATTGGCTGCGGAATCGTTCTTGCAGCGGCGGCTTTTCATTTGAGGTGAGGTGTGATATGATTGACATAAATAATGTATCCTTTGGGTATAACCGGGAGGGGGACACACTGAAAAACATCAATTTGCATATTGGGAAGGGCGAATGTGTTCTGCTCTGCGGAAAAAGCGGTTGCGGAAAAACCACACTCACAAAGCTTGTAAACGGCCTGATTCCCCATTTTACGGAGAATTGCCGCCTTGAGGGGGAGGTTGTTGCAGCGGGCATGGAAGTAGCCCGCACGGAGTTGTATGAATTGTCCAAAAGAATCGGTTCCGTGTTTCAAAATCCAAAGTCCCAGTTTTTCAACCTTGATTCCGACAGCGAGCTTGCTTTCGGGCTGGAAAACATAGGCGCAAGTCCGGAATATATGAGGGAAAGACTGAAGACTGTAGTAAACGAACTGAACGTGGAAGGGCTGGAGCACAGGAGCATTTTCTCCATGTCCGGCGGGGAAAAGCAGGCTCTTGCCTTTGCCTCGGTCTTTGCGATGAATCCCGACATATATGTTCTGGATGAACCCACCGCTAATTTGGACGGGGAAGCCATTGAGGTTTTGAGACGGCAGATCGGAAAAATTAAACACCAGGGGAAAACGGTTCTGATTGCCGAGCACAGGATATATTTTCTTGAAGATTTGATTGACCGGGCGGTTTATATGGGAAACGGTGAAATCGCACGGATTTACAACGGCGAAGAATTCTTTTCTCTGTCCGAAGAACAGAGGGTCAAAATGGGGCTGCGCAAACTCTCCAAAGAGATTCCCTCTGTTTCCCGCCTTCCGGGCCGCAAAACCGGATGTGAGCTTGTGGTGAAAGAACTTTGCTGTGAATTCAAAGGTATTCCTGTTTTTGACCCTGTGAGCTTTTCGGCGGAGGCTGGTGAAATCGTGGGAATTACGGGCTGCAACGGAGTGGGTAAAAGCTCCCTGATGCGCTGCATTGCCGGACTTGTAAAGCAAAAAAGCGGAAAGGTGCTCCTTAACGGTAAAATTCTCACGCTGCGGCAGAGAAATAAAGCCTGTTTTCTGGTTATGCAGGACGTCAACCATCAGCTCTTTGGCGATAGTGTATGGAATGAATGTGAGATGTCCGCCGTTTACGACAACAGACTTAAAATTGAAGATATACTCAGGGCCTTTGATTTGTATTCCTGGAAGGACAGCCATCCCATGGCCCTTTCGGGAGGGCAGAAACAGCGTCTTGCCATAGCGTCCGGTATTTTGACTGATAAAAGAATTCTTATTTTTGATGAGCCTACAAGCGGTCTTGATTATGAACATATGCTTGCGGTGAGCAGGGTGATAAGGAAGCTGGCCGAAAGACAGCATATCATTTTGATTGTTACCCATGACATGGAATTTTTAAACGTTGTTTGTGACCGGACAATTATGCTCACAGCAAAGGAAAATGGAAGGGAGGCTTAAATCCCGTGATGAAAGATACCATATTATCCTCTGGAAGGAATATTTATCCTCTTTCTGAAAATGAGGAACGGGCTGTTTTTCAAATGAAGGATCAGACGGGAGAGGGTAAAATAATCTGTTATACCGTATTTCCGGGCGCTTTTCTGCTCTATAACGATTTTCATATGCAAAGTTATGAATCTGAATTTCAAGCCGGAACAGACATGTTTTGCATTGACCACTGCAGGGAAGGGTGGATTGAGCAGGACATGGGAAACGGGGCATATTCTTACCTGGAGGCCGGCGATTTGAAAATTGACAACCGGAAGAACCATAACACCCATTTCGAATTTCCCCTGCACCATTACCATGGAATTACCATAGCGCTGTACATGGAGCAGGCGGCGGCCACCCTGGCCACAGAATTAAAGGGTTTTTCCATAGATTTATACGCGCTGCAGAGAAAATATTGTAGGACAGAAAATCTCTATATCGTTCGTAGGGAAGGGGCTATCCAGCACATCTTTTCCCAACTGTATACGGTGCCGGAGAAAATCAAAAAAGCCTATTTTAAGATAAAGATTCTGGAAGTTCTCCTGTTTCTGGATGCATTGGAAATTTCCAAGGACGATTTGAAATACCCTTACTTTTACAGGACCCAGGTGGAAAAAGTCAAAGCGATTCAGGCTTTTATGGCAGCCGATTTGGAAAAGCATCATACGCTTAAGGAACTCGCCGCAAAATTTGACATCCCCCTCACTTCCATGAAGACCTGTTTTAAAGGGGTATACGGAATGTCCGTATTCGCCTACATGCGCACCTACCGTATGAACCAGGCGGCTGTGCTGCTGCGCACGAGCAGGGAGAAAAGTATTGCGGAAATTGCCGGATCCGTCGGTTACGACAGCCCCAGCAAATTTGCCGTCGCTTTTAAGGAGGTGATGGGAAAATCACCTCTTGAATACCGTAAATCCTTTGTCTGAACGGTAAAATATAGGAGTACAACGTCCTGTAAATAACTATGCAAATTATCTGGCCTGATTTTCCTTATACAGCAATGGTCAAGCCTCGGCGTAGCCCCACTACGCCTGCGTTTGTCCATCACTGTCTAAGAAAAATCATTCTCAGAAATTTGCCCGGTTATTTAGCGGACGTTGTACTGGTAAGACCGTAGGGCCTTATTTTTAATCCGCAGTATCGGTTGAAAAATGGGAACCTTTTACAGCATTAAGACAGAGGACAGCCTTATCAATGATATGATCCCTGATTTCTATCACCTTGATGTGCAGATTGGCGGTATCAAATTCCAAAGTGGTACCGTCCTCAGGAATAGAACCCAAGGCACCGAATACGAACCCGCCAAAAGTTTCATAGTCATCTATTGGCAGTGAGACACCAAGCTGCTCCGACACATCTTCCAGAGATACGTTACCGCTTAATTTCCATGTTTTAGAGTCAATCCGCTCAATAGAAGGAAGAATTCCGTCCGAATCTTCATCATCGTCAAATTCACCGACCAGTTGTTCCACTAGGTCATTTACCGTTACGATACCGCTCATCCCGCCGTATTCGTCAAGTATCACCGCGAAGTAGTTGTGGCTGCGCTTCATATTGCGGAACAGTACGTCGGCTTTGACGGTTTCAGGAACAAAATAGGCCGGCTTTAACGCATTTTTTAATACCTGCTCCCTGCTTTTGTCATTTAAACGGAAATAATCTTTGGCATTAAGTACGCCTACTACGTTATCCACGGATTCATCACAAACCGGATAGAGGGAATGCCGGCTTTCATGAATCGTCTTTTCCCATTTCTCCGTGCTCTCATCCATCCAAAGAAGAGTGATTTCCGTTCTGTGGGTGGCAATTTCTCCGGCTGTTAAATCGTCAAACTCAAATACATTTTGAATTAATTCCTGTTCATCCCGGTCAATAGTTCCTTTTTCTCCGCCCACATCCACCATCATGCGGATTTCTTCCTCGCTGACTTGTTCAGCATCCTCATTGGGATCAATACCTAAAAGCCGCAGCATACCGTTGGTGGAGACTGTCAGCAGCCAAACAATCGGAGCAAACAATCTGGAGATAGAGGCAATGAGCGACGACATGCCCAGTGCCAAACTTTCGGCCTTTTTCATAGCGATACGTTTAGGTACCAGCTCACCGAAGACAAGGGTAAAGTAAGAGAGAATTATGGTGATGACAACGACAGAAACGGTGCCCAGGGTTTTCACAGGGATACCTATTCCGAGGCTGACAAGCCAGGCGGTTAGTTTACCCGAAAAGTTATCGGCGGCGAATGCGCTTCCTAAAAAGCCTGAAAGCGTGATGGCAACCTGGATGATGGCCAGAAAACGGGCAGGCTGGCTGGTCAGACTGGCCAGACGAGCGGCACGTTTATTGCCCTCGGAAGCTAATTTGGCCAGTTTATTATCATTTACTGAAATGACGGCGATTTCCGCACAGGCAAACACAGCATTCAAAGCTATGAGTATAACCTGTAAAATCAGCTGCCATATAATATTATTATTCAAAATTTTTTCCTCCTAATATTTACTTAGTACTCTCGGAAACTGACGAAAAAGCCGCAAAGATACGTAAAGGGGAGTTTCCGAGAATGCTCCCTTAACAGTATTTTTAAGTTCCGTTAATTTATACTGATTCAAATGTAATCTGTCCTGAAAAACGCAAAAAAAGCATAGCCCGCAATCTATAATAAAAGATGCAGGTTATGCCATCTATATAAAAATATTCTGTTTAAATTATGGTTTGTACTTCGGTCCCCGTCACTACTGTCACCGTCATCCATGATGAAATAACAATCCTTTCTTAAAAATGAGTGTCTTTAATTATAAACGAAAGGGTTTATAAAGTCAATAGTTTATAAAAATTTATTTTAATCAAGGAGGAGCTTAAAGAAAATGACGTGAGGGGAATTCCCATAAATGATTTTTTAACAGCAGGAACAGATTATGATTTTATCATTGGATATTTGCCTTAATTATGTTAAAATATTATTCGTCTACCGGAAAGGTATAAAAATCAGATTGCTTTTAGACAGTTTTTTTCGGAGGAAAAAATGATAAAGATAAATAAGATATTTGCTTTAGAAATATGCGTTGTGATTCTTCTTTCCCTCACCGCGTGTTCGAAAAAAGAGGAGGAAGTTGACAAACAGGCTTTTAAAATGAATACGATAGTGGAAATAAAAGCCTATGGATCCAAAGCAGGCGAAGCCATAGATGCCGCTTTTAAAAGAATTGATGAAATCGAGCAAATGGCGAGCTCCTCCATTGAAACCAGCGATGTAAGTAAGATAAACTTTGCTGCAGGGGAAGAGTATGTCAAAGTACATACTGAAATCATTAAAATGATTAAAACGGCAGTGGCGTATTCAAAGTTAAGTAACGGCGCATTTGATATAACGGTAGGGCCGCTTGTAAAGCTGTGGGGTATCGATACGGCAGATGAAAAACTTCCTTCGGATTCCGAGATCAAGGCGGTATTACCCCTTATAGGGTATAAAAATATCAGTATTAAGGAAGCGGATAACAGCATTATGCTGATGAAAAAAGGTATGTCGTTAGATATGGGAGGGATTGCCAAAGGATATGCCGCAGATGAGACAGTAAAGATTTTAAAGGATTATGGCATAAAAAATGCAATTATAAATCTTGGAGGCAGCAGTGTGTATACCTTTGGGCAGAAGCCGGACGGCTCCTTATGGTCCGTGGCAGTAAGACATCCGAGAGAAGATAAAAATAATTACGCCTTTATAATCAGGATGCCCGAACAGGCCCTTTCCACATCCGGTGATTACGAGAGATATTTTATAAAGGATGGTAAAAGATATCATCATATATTAAATCCGTTTGACGGATATCCTGCCGATACCGGTGTCATGAGTGATACAATTGTTATCTCCGACGACATTCCCGGCAGTAATATGCTGGCTGATATTCTTACGAAAATTACATTTGTATCCGGCGTTGATAAGGGGTTTAAGATTATAGACAGTATTCCGGGTGTGGAATGCATAGCCATAACCACGGATCAGAAAATTTATAAATCCTCAGGCTGGAAGAATGACGTAGAGGAAATTAGTCCGGATTTTACATTAGCTGATTAAATGTAATAACGGCCGCTCCTGTGAGATTGATAAAACGGCTCTTAAAAAAAGAGATAGAAATTAAATAATTTCTATCTCTTTCCACTTATATAATACCATAAAATCTCCATTTTTTCAAGACTTGTAATGAAATTGCGGCAGACGTATAATAAATTACTATTCTGGAAGGGGTAAAGAGTGAAAGAAAAAACACTCGGAATGGGAGGTAATTATGGAAGATAATATGTTTGAATTAATACAATTAAAAAAGCAGGAGAAGGAAATTGCAGTATTAATTTCCTTCAATGAAAAAACGGAACAATTTGGTCTTGCACTAACAAAAGAGGAGGCAAAGGAACTGGTAATAAGCAGAGATAAAAGTCTGAAAAAATATCAGCGGGTTGAATTCGGCAGTGGTATTTTGGACAGGCTGATCTACGATTTTTGTGATTCCAGGTATATTAATCAGGATAATTATGCAGATATACTGATAGAGCTTCAGGATATTTTTTATAGGTTTAAAAATGAAGCGGAGGACAAGTTAACGGATGATGAATTAATAACTTTTATGAAAGAACAGTTTGAAAGTGTTTGTACCGGCGATACCGATTATCTTGGGGATACCTGTCTGGAAAGGTTTACAAGGGCCGTCAGGGCAGGATACACGGGGTATATTGGAACAGACGGTCATAATGAATATGAAAAATTTGACGAAGAAACAAGATGGGATAAGGATTTATATTTGCAGGTTCTTGCGGAATTATGCTGAAGGTAATTTGAAGGGAGGCCATATGGAATATAGTATAGAAGAGCTTTTGCCTGTTGTTGATAAACTTTCGGGAAAGTATACGTCCAAGGAGAGCAGTTCTGTCACTTATGAAACTGCCAGAATGCTTATGAGCGCCGTTTTGTATTGTATCGAAGAGTACCGTAACGGCGGAGAAAATGAATTATCAGGCAATGAGAAACCAGATGCACAGGCCGCTTATCAGTGCGGTTATGACAGGGTTGTTTCCAAAGTATATAGAGCGAAAGAAATATACGAAAGCATACTGGAGGAATTCCGGGATTTTCAGTGCAGAAATTGCAGAGATACTATAATAAAGGGGATTCCGGGGTTTTTTCTTAGATATGATCCGAAATTCAAACCGCAGGATCATATTCTTACACTTGATTATCCTACAATAAAGCCAATAAATAATCTATGCGGTATTGACGCCGTTTATCAATATTTATGCAATGTTAAAATAGAATGGGACTTTTTAAACGCTTTTGATACAAAACGTGTGGAATATCTGCTTGAAAGAATTGTTACAGATTACAAAAATTTATATTGCGATAATATCAGCAGCGCAGTTTTACTGACCGGTCTGGGATGTATTTTGGCGGAAAAATCGGTGGGAATGTTAGAACTGCATAGGAACGATTTGGAGCTTATACAGAATTTTTTCGGGAATGATAAGGAAGAAAAAGCAGAACAAAAGATACGGATGTTAATTTCAAAGCTATTTTATAACGGTTATCATGGAAATGGGGAAATGGAAAAGTACTTTCTGAATACCAGTAAAGAATATGCGGTAAGGATTGTCAACGGTATACAAAATCACTCACTGAACGGAGTATTTAATTTGACCGATGCGGTGTGTCAGTAATATCACCCGTTTATCTTAGGGTGTGTCTGAAAACTGCTTGCATTGGGCGCAGTATGCCGCACCATCCGCATCAGGGTACAGAAAGTACTGCTTGGTGGGAATTAATATAGGTATAGCCCCAGGGATATGCAGCAAAGAAGAAAAACGTTTCATAGTAACAGGCCATTTGAACGGGTAAATATTGGCAGTTGATTGTATGGTCGGAGAGACAGGGCGAAGAGACTGGCTCTCCGTTTTATATTCAATCAAAAATTAGATTTAAGTTATTTTTAGTGAAAGAATGGAATAGCTTATAAAAGAGTCAGTTTCCGCAGCGGCGGTGAATTTGGTATCTTGTTCCTTTTTACAGATTCAGGATAAGATTAGAGCATCAAAAATTCTTAAAAAAAACGATTGAACCTTAACAACGGATACGATACACTTATAAATAGAATATATAAAACCGGATTCCCCTTACCCCGTTCCATGATATGAGGAAAATAAAGGGCCCCATTGCGGAACTCCTGAGAGTACTCTAATAAAAAAAGGAGAAATAGAAATGAAAGAATTTACATTTTCAACACTGGAATATATCAGACCTGATTTTGATCTGTTCGAGAATGAATGCATCAAAATGGCAGAAGAGATTAAGAATGCGGTTAAATATGAGGAAATAAAGGCTATACTAAATCGCAGGGAAAAGCTTCAGAGTTCTGTGGATACCATGTCCACCATTGCTTACATACGTAATACCCTGAATACAACGGATGAATTCTATGAAAAGGAAATTGAATATATTAATGAACGCGGTGCTGCTGTCACTGTTGCGGCAACAGAATTAGGCAAAGCTTTATTAGGATGCAAATTTACAGATGATATTACGGCGGATTACGGCAGAGAATATTTGGTGATTGAACAGCGTTTAGTTGACCAGTTTAGGGAAGAATTGGTTCCCTTTATGCAGCAGGAATCCAAGCTGACCATACGTTATCAAAAGCTGATGGCAACCGCACAGATTGAGTTTGACGGAAAAATCCTTAACTTATATGGTGTCCAGAAATATTTTGAACATCCGGACCGATTAGTCCGTAAGGCAGCCTTTAAAGCCTATTCTGACTTTTATCATAAGAATGAAGAGGAAATTGAAGAAATCTTTGCACAGCTCGTAGAAATACGTAATGAAATGGGACATTCCTTAGGATATGACAACTATATTCCTCTTGGCTACATGCAGCAGGGACGCAGTGATTATGGGCAGGAGGAGGTTGCAGCGTTCAGAGAGCAGGTACGAAGGGAGCTTGTTCCGCTGTGCGAAAAGCTCTATGAAGCACAGGCTAAGCGTATCGGTGTGGATAAGATCATGGTTTATGATGAAAAATTCATCTATCCCGACGGTAATGCGGAAACCATAGGTGATGCGGATTATATGGTTCTGGAAGCACAGAAAATGTATCATGATATGAGCCCGGAGACGGGCGAATTCATTGACTTTATGATTGCTCATCAGCTCATGGACTTAAAGAACAAACCGAACAAGGCAGCAACCGGCTATATGACAAGCCTGCCGGATTATAAGGCACCCTATGTATTTTCCTGTTTTAATCATACCATATTCGATATGCAGGTACTGTCACATGAATTTGGCCACGCATTTGCAGGTTATGAAGCTATGCGTGCTCAGAAGACTTCTCAGTATTATTCGGTCAGTACGGATATTGCCGAGATTCACTCCATGGCAATGGAACAGTTTGCATATCCTTACGCGGAACAGTTCTTTGGTAGGGATGCTGATAAATTCCGTTTTGCACATTTGCAGGAAGCAATTACCTTTGTCCCTTTTGGAATTGCGGTAGATGAATTCCAGCATATTGTATATGCGAACCCGGAACTTTCACCCAGGGAACGTACCTTGGAGTGGCATAAGCTGGAGGAAAAGTATATGCCCTGGCGTACTTATGAGGAGGATGAGTTTATGGAGAGAGGCGGCTACTGGTATCATAAGCTGCATATTTTCTTATATCCGTTCTATTACATTAATTATACACTGACAACCATGGGGGCCATGGAGTTTAAACAGCGCTATCATGAAAATAAGGAAGGGGCATGGAAGGATTATCTGGCACTTTGTAAAGCCGGTTCAAGCATGAATTATCTTAATCTCTTAAAGCTGGCAAATCTTTCTGTCCCATTTGAAGAAGGCAGTGTAGCTAAGGCAATTGCTTTCGCAAAAGCGGAACTTTTACGAAAGATTGAAGCAGACCGGAAATGAGGGTAAGATTCGTTGGGTAAATCCTGATTGTTCTGTTTAAGTCGGGTTGTTCCATTTTAATCTATTAATTAAATTCTTTAGGAAAATGTGAAAAAACAATATATAACGCTTATAACTATGTATTTAGGCATATATATTGGTATAGCCGGAATAATTATAAGATAATGCCGGGAAGGAATATATTCATAGGTCTCAATGGTGATAGATTATCTGTTGCGACCTTTTCTTTTTGCATACCGAAAATAACTGAGGTACATTAGCATATGTATGACATGCATATGATATAAATGGTCATGTTTATTGAACCATGCCGTTATCATTCCCGGCTTTCGCCCACTTGTATTCAAGATATAAAATATCTGGTAGAAGTAGCACATGATAATAATTTAATGGCTGTAAAGGCTCTGGATTTGCATATGTTGAGGCTTTTTAGCATTGTTTTTATATGAAATACAAAAATATATAAAAATTCACAAATAATATTGACATTTTTGTGTTTTCGGGATACAATATATATATCAAGTTAGGTAAGTTAATTAAGTAAGAGAAAAAATGCACAAGGAATAAGGAGGTTAAGAAAAAATAAAACATACTTTTACTAAAATATTACATAATTATTTTTTTTATCCACTTAGTTAGTTAAATTAAGAAAGTATATAAGAAAGGAGGCTTGTAATTGTGAGATATGATAAATATACCACAGCACAGATGAATAAGAGCCAGGTGTTTGACTTGATAAGAAAAAATGGTCCGATCAGCCGTGCCGAGATTTCCAGACAAACAGGTCTTAGTATTCCAACAGTAATGAAAATAACGGAAGATTTTATAAAAAGAAAATTTGTTATGGATATCGGGAAAGGGGAATCCAGCGGCGGGCGTCAGCCAGAGTTATTAAAATTATCGCCTGATTCAAAATACATAATAGGAGTCGGAATTGGAAGAAGCAGAACGTATGTGATAATCATGAATTTTATGGGCGAGGTAGTCAGACGGGAGATTATGCAAACCGGCGAAACGGCAATTCCGGATATCTGGATTGGAAAATTGATTCAGGTAATTGAAAACATTATGCAAAAAAGCTCCATGGATTCCTGCCAAGTTATGGGAATGGGAATCGGAATGCCGGGAATATTGGATGAGGAAACAGGAAAGGTTTTGTTTTCACCGGATTTTAATTGGGAAAACGTAGATTTATTAACGCCAATTCGGGAAAAATTTCAGATGGATGTGACTATTGAAAATGCCAATCGGGCTCTGGCAATGGGGGAATACTATTTTGGATCAGGAACCAGTTCAAAAAATTTCCTGGTAATCAACCTTGGACATGGAATTGGTTCGGCAATAGTCAGAGAAGGTGAACTTTACCACGGAAGCTCAGGCAGCAGCGGTGAAATTGGACATATAATATTGGAAGAAGACGGGCCGTTGTGCAATTGTGGGAATTATGGATGTCTGGAGGCTATATCATCCGGTAATGCAATCGCAAGAGATGCTAAAATTGCTATTCTGAAAGGTAAGAAAACAAGGATTATGGAGTTGGCACAAGAAGACATAAATCTGGTGGAGGCAAAAACGGTATTTGATGCAGCGAAGCAGAAGGATGATCTTGCGAAGACAATTGTTGACAGAGCCTCGCGTTATATAGGAATTGGTTTGGCGAATTATATTAATCTTTTAGATCCTGATTTGATTATATTATCGGGAGGCCTGACAAATGCAGGTAATATTTTTTTAGAAAGTATTAAAGAGGCAGTACGAAAAAAGCAAATGAAGTTTGCAGGAAGGAGGGTAAAGATAGAAGTTTCCAATATGGGAGAAAATGGAACGGCAGTGGGGTCTGCATCTTTAGTTCTAAAAAAATTTATCAAATATGGAAATTAGATTAAGGAGAGAATGAAAAGTATGGAGGTAGCAAAAATGAAGAAAAATGTGAAAGAGAAAATCGCAATGTTTTTAATTGCATCTATGGTGATGTCTTTTTTCACTGCCTGTGGAGGCGGTAATGACAACACCCCATCTGGAAACTCTGCACCAAGTACAAGTACAGACAGCACATCATCTGATAGTGCTAAAACAGGAAAAGGGATAACCATTCGTTTATTGACAAGAATGTCCGGTGTTGACAACGCAACTAAGTTGAAAGAAGATGTCCTTGCAGAATTTCAGGAGAAGTATCCGGATATTACAATCCAGGATGAAAGTACGAATGACAGCAATAGTTTTACCAATCAGTTCAAAGTAGATATTGCTTCCGGTAACGTAGCAGATATTATCCAGTGGCCCGGTATCAGTATTATGAAAGAATATGCAGATTCCGGTGTTTTCCTGGATTTAACAGAGTTAATCAATGAGACTTTGGACATTAAAAATAATGTAGATGAAACATTATTGGACATGATGGAATTATCTTCTGTCGGAACACCGGGAACCTATGCCTTGCCGATTAATAATCAGATGGAAGTGTTTTATTATAATAAAGATTTGTTTAAGGAGGCAGGAATTGAGAAAATACCGGAAACCTGGGACGAATTTTATGAAGTCTGTAACAAATTAAAAGGGATTGGGGTAGTGCCATGGGTAGTAGGCGCTGGTAATGCCTGGCGTGTTGTGCATATCCAGACAGGGCTGCTTTATAAAATGTGTGGAGTGGAAAAGGCCAGAGAACTGGGCGGCAGGGAAGCAAAATGGACAGATCCGGACGTAGTAGAAACAATAGCATTTATCAAAGATCTGGCAGATAGAGGGGTTTTTGGTGACGACTATTTAGGACTTGACTATGAAACAGAAAAAGCAATGTTTATAAGTGGGGACACGGCAATGTCTTTCGATGGAAGCTGGAGAATCTCAGATTTTGCTGATATGGAAGATAAGGTCAGCGTATTCAGAATGCCGTATTTTACCCATAAGGAAGAATTTAAGGATAACGATATTGCATACCCGTCCCAGTTGGAATTAGCCGGACACTTAAAAGACGATCCGGAAAAAATGGAATATGTATGGGAACTTGCATCCATGTTTGCCAGCAAGAGTACACAGGAAAAATATGCATATGAATGTGGAAACATTCCGGTCCGCAGTGATCTGGATCTGGATACAAGCAAAATGAGCCCGCAGCTGGCAACTCTTCTGGAGATTAAGGCGAATGATGTAAAGGTATGGGGAAGTGATGCATGGGCTTACGATACGGTAGCTGTATTAGAGGACATTGTCGGAGAAGCATTTGTCGGAGCACTTACAGGAATGACAGCAGAGGAGGCGGCAGAACAGATTCAGGGCAGACTGGAAGCAACCGGGAAATAGGTTTATGCGGCTGGGGCTATTATGGAAATAATGGCCTCCGCCCTGATATAAAGGAGAGAGGCAGGCAATCCTTGGATGAAGCAAGCTTGGAATTGCGGAGGTATAGTATGGATAAAATAAGAAGAAACAAAAAAGCATTGTTGTGTTTTCTTTTGCCTGGGATGATTTTATATACCTTGTTATTAATGGTACCAATTGCTGGTTCACTGGTAATGTCATTCTATAAATGGAACGGAATAAAAAATGTTCCACTGGTATTTGTGGGATTAGAAAATTTTAAAACAATAATTACGGATGCAATTTTCCTGAATTCCATTAAAAACATCATGTGGTTCATGGTGCTGACACTGAGTACGCAGCTTCCCATAGGATTATTAATTGCGGTTATGTTAAGTGAGCGTTATCGGGGATACCGGTTGTTTAAATTTGCATATTTTGTACCCCAGGTGCTTTCGACAACCGTAATTGGTTTATTATGGTATTTTATTTTAATGCCGACCGGTGTTTTGAATACGGTATTAGGGAGTATAGGGTTAGATGCTATGGTACGCAACTGGCTTGTCGATAAAAATACGGCCATGACGACAATTATTCTGGTTAATACCTGGTGCGGTATAGGATTTCATATGACCGTTAGTTATGCAGCTATTTCCGGAATTCCGGATGATGTGATGGAAGCTTCTGATATGGATGGAGCAGTAGGAATTAAAAAGGTAATTTATATTATTATCCCTATGATCTGGGAATCTATTATTTCAAGCATTGTTGTTATTGTTACTGCGGTATTAAAGACATTTGATCTGGTTTACGTTATGACAGAAGGCGGTCCGAATGGTCTGACGGATGTGCCCAGTACTTTGTTATATAAAGAAGCATTCCGGTATAACGATTTTGGAAAAGCATCGGTTATCGGGGTATTTATCTTTATTTTAAGCATTATCTTTACTATTGTCAGTCTGCGTATAACAAAACGTGAACGATTGGAATACTAGTGCACTGGCAAGTTGATATCTTGTCTAATGGCTTGCCTGAATTTCCATCTGCTTCGTTGTCGTCAATCGACGTAGCCACCGCTACGCCTCATTCCTCCGCCTCGCAGAATGAAAATACATTCTACGCCATTAGTCCA
>JAATFT010000069.1 GCA_015655075.1 Clostridiales bacterium
GCATGGGTAAGAATCTCATGCTTGGACAATTTCAAAAATCCATCCAACGTTTCAATCCAATCTGACATATACATCGGTATTCTTCTACGAGCCTGCATTTCAGCAAATTCAAGATAAGCAGAAACTACGCTGTTTAGTGCAGATAATTCTTCCTCTGTACAATAGTTTTTTGCTACTAATGCATCAGCTTGCTTAGGCTGTTCTCCCTTGAAGCTGAGCATACCCATATAAGGCTTGTCTGCATCTGCTGAATAATAAATCTTTTCTGCTGCTGTCTGTCCATGTGCTGCCCAATGCATTTTATTCTGCACTGTCTTGAAAAACAAAGTAGATACTTCCATTCTTGGGTCATAATCAACACTCGTTGCATAAATATCAAGCACTTTTCTCCAGAAAACTTTTTCTGATGAACGGATATCACGGATGCGCTCCAATAATTCATCAAAATAAATTCCGCCGCCATTATTTTTTAAAAGTTCATCATTCATGGCAAACCCTTTTTTCATATATTCTTTTAAAACATTACTCGCCCAAATTCTAAACTGAGTGCCTCGTAACGATTTTACACGATAGCCTACAGATATAATAACGTCCAAGTTATAGTAGTCAACCTGATACGTTTTGCCATCAGCAGCAGTTGTTGCAAAATTTGCAACAACTGAATTTCTTATCAATTCACCTTCATTAAATATGTTTTTTATATGACGAGAAATGGTAGACTTATCACGTTGAAATAATTCTGCCATTTGATCTATGGAGAGCCAAACAGTATCATTATCAAAGGTCGTTTCTATTTTTGTTAAACCATCTTCTGTCTGATACATTACAATTTCAGAGTTCATATGATACCTCACACTCATTTTCTTTTATTATACATGTTTCACCAAAATATTTCCATTATTATTTAAAAAGAGGTTAAGTTACAAGCCATTGTATTGACCTAACTTAACCTCCTGATCTCATGATTTTTCGTGAAAATCATTATGTCATCTATATTCTTGCTAATTTTCATGCTCTAAATAGATGACATTTTCAGCTCAATTTTCACTCTTTTTTCACCCAATAACCACAACATCTTGTGGTTAAATACCATTATTTCCCCTTCTGACCACAATACGTCATCATTATTATCACCTCAACGTGCCTTGTCCGGGGAAACATGTCCACCGGATTTTATGAATAATTATACATATTCATTGCTTATTTTGACTATTTAAGGGTTTTATTTGGCATTTTATTGCGTAAATATTCACATCGTCTTTTTTATATTCTCAAGGGTGGTTGAGGTTGTTACAATAAATCTATTTTATTCCAAATCTAAGGTCAATTAAGCTGGATATAGACTCATTTTGATGCCCAGTTTTAAGATAAGTCTTTAAGCTATAATTCCTTACCAGAGATAGCAGCAGTAATACCATTGTCAGCATTAGATACCATCAACATGCTTGGTTCAGCTCGACAAATCATAGATGACCCTTCCTCAATAAGCAAAATCTATATTTATGTTTTTTTCTTCTTTCCCATGGATGCCTTCTACTTTTTCGCTTAGACCAGTCCTTGTACTTCGTGAAACCATCTAAAAATATAAAAAGCGGTTAAGTCTTAATTTCTATGACTTAACCGCTCTTATAAACCGTGTAAGAATCTTAAATAACTATCAATTATCTTTACACTTTATAAACAGAGGATTAGACCAATGTATGCTGAGATCTATACTTGGTTTCCCTGATAATTTCATCGCAATATTATCTTGTTCGAGATTATAGCTTCTCAGATGATACATTGTCATCCTCCTTCCCCATAGTCAATATCAAATATTCTTTGGCTGGCCTGTGAGCGTTAACACAGCAACGTTTTTTTTGCACAGTGTTTATATGGTAACACCGGTAATCTTGTCCCGTCAAGGGATATTCTAAATCTGATTATCTTGTAATATTTATATTTATCCATCATTTCATCAAACCACTAAATGTCCTCTCTTTTCAGCAATTGTAATAGTTGCTTCTATGCCAGAGTTAAACTGAAGGTAGTCACTTTCAATACCATCACTGAATATTACTCCGTTTTCCGGCATTTGAGACAATATCTTCAGAGGGCTTGCTTGGGTTACTTTTCCAAAGACAATATTTGCCTTGGATGTTTTGCTTGGAAAAGGCTCACGGACAGAAAAATATAAGTAATTAATATTCCACTGTAAGCTTTTTTGCTGCTGCACCTTGATTTTTTTATCTGAGATTCCGTTTACTATGTTTGTAGCACCTGCAAGTATACTCTTTAACCAGCCTGTTGAGCCAAGTCCTGTTGATACAATAATTCCGCTTGAAGACTGATATTCGTGCTGTTCTCCCAATTGGATATGATATCTCGAAGAGACATGCGTCCGTTGCCCAATGAACAGGTCATTAACTGCATAAATAGTCTGACCGTCATTTAAAGCAGCCTTAGCCATAGAAACCTCTTTAATCTGCCTTCTCTTTTTGAAAACATCCTGGATTATCAGCTTCAAATCAGCAACTGTAAATGGAAGCAGTACACCATCCCATCTGGCAGGGTCCGGATTTACTCCAATCAACTGCTGGTTCGAAAGATACTTTAAAGTATTTGCTACAAGCCCATCCTGGCCTATAACTACTATAATATCACTATCTCCGAACATGAAATTTGGCACATATTCCCGATCGACAACCTGAACCCTTCCAAGTGCCTCTAACTGGCTATGAGCTTCAGATATAGCCTTCTTATACTGTTCATCTTCAGCAATATAATCTGAAAAATCGCTGCCCATGTGTTCAATATAAAACTTAGCCTGGGCAATGGTGTTATACCTTGCAATCAAATCTTCAAGCCTTGTTCTTCTTTTTACCAGTACAATCTTATTTTCAGTTAATCTTTCCATGATCATTTTGATTCCTTCATCAATTCCTGAAGTAAATCAGGTGATATATTAAGCTGGCCTATCTGTCCTGCTTTTTCAGCTAATCCCTGGAAAGCTATTGCAATGAGTTTATTTGGCTGCATACCTATGCTGGCAAGTGACTGTATTACATTTGGCTCTATCCCTTCTAAGGCCTTCATAACTGCAGATAATTCGTAGGCTTTTGCGTCAGCTTCTGCATTCGAATTCTGGACCGTGAGCTCAATAAGGTCTTTTTTCTTCTCCTCCAAAGTAGTTTCAAAATTCATCTGTTCCTCTTTAAGTTGATTTTGCTTTTGCTGGACAGCTCTTTCTGCCTCTATTTGGGTTTCCCTTACCTGTTTTTTCTTGTTTTCAATTGCAATTTCCGTGTTGAATTCGTTTTCCTTTACCCGCCTTTCCTGCTCAATAGACGCATTCCGTCTTTCATAAATAGCCTCATCAGCTTTTTTGAGGATATGCTCTCTTGCTTGTGCTTCCAAAGCTCTGGCAGTCTCCTTATTCGGAAGTACAGCAAGTATTGCAAGTCCTAATATCTCTATTCCAAGAAGGTTTATCTCTTCATTCTCCCTGATTTCGTTCAATATCCCTTTTGCCAAGGCTTCGCTGGATTTAATTGCATCCTTTAACTGCAAGCCCTCCAGCGTTTTCTTTGTTAGCACTTTTACTATGTTTATAACCCTTTGTGGCAGCTTTTGAGGATCATCCGAGACATACCCCTTGCCTCTCATATCAAGGGTATAATTTAGAAGTCCTACAATCTTCTTTTGGTCAACTATCCTGAATGTGATCTGTCCTTGAACCGTCACAGTTTGAAAGTCTGATGTGACTTCCTCAAAAATGAAAGGTGCATCTACGCTTCCCACCGGTACAACAACAATTGACGTAGTAGGAGCATAGTAGTAAAACGATATTCCTGCACCTTTCTTTACTATTTTACCGTTCCTGTACTTCAAGACATACTCACTTGGCTGGAACTTAATAAATCTGAAACCAAACATGATTTGACCCTCCTTTAATTATCATTTTTCTCAATTACTACGATACAAGTACTGTCGGGCAGTCTTGTTGTATTTCTGTTTTCATCAAAAAACTCTACTTTTTGAGACAGCGCTATTGTATATCCTTCCTGTAGGAAATGCTTAAACTCGACTATCCTTGCATCAGCACCTAAAACTGAAGTAATAAACTCTTTAAATCCACTTGGTGTGAAATACCCGAATTGCTCGTTTACTTCATGAACATATGACTTTTCTCCCCAGGTATATGTATAAAGAAACTCCATGGCATCATTTACCGGCATAAGTACTTCATTCTGTCCTATCACTATGTATTCAATCTCTCTACCTTTGAAGTCCTTGGCATACCTTTCTAGGAACTGTATACCTTCCTCGGATAAAAACCTTATTATTCTTTTTTCCTCGGCAGGCTCTGTCATAATGCCATCACGGATAATTATCCTCCCACCTGCCGGCAGAACCTCAAATACACTTTTAAATGCTGCAGCTAATGTTTCATGATTAAACTTTCTTCCTTTATATTCGATATAGGAGAACAGTTCGTGCAGGATAGAACAGAAGATTACGGTATCGACACTCCCTCTTTCAATATACTGGTCTAGATTAAGGGCATCTCCATATAATACATCCCATTTCCTGTTTTCCAACTGCTTTTTCTTTTTCAAACTCTCCAGTACATTCTGTGCTATATCAACACCTAAAACATTCTTCTCAGGATACCTCTCTTCAATAAGGTCCATCAAGGCTCCGCCTCCTGGGCCTATGTCAATGATATTATCTCCGGTAATGTAATCAAGAATTATCTTTTTATAATCTAGAGTTTGATTCATAGTTGCAAGATATTTCTCTTCTTCATAAAAGCGGTCATATTTATCCCTTCTCAGGCCGAACAGGTCAAATAACAGGATGATTGCACTTTCATAGAGCACATCGGATTTCTCAGCCTCAATACAGAATTCGATAAGTTTACTGCCTGCTGCTGAAAACTGGAAGGTAAAAAACGCCGTATCATCCAAGCTTTCATGGAAGGTCACCGCATGAGTAACGTGCAGATTTTCTTTATAGCTACCTTCCAATATATCCTGTATTGTGATTTCTACAAGATACTTTTCAATAATACGTTTCTTATAAATGTTAACCCGTTTCTTCCCTTCATGCTGGTAGTAAATAGCCTTCATCAACCATTCAAAGCTGACATGTTTAACTTTGTATAAATTTAATTCCTGTGAAATGAGTAAAAATATCTTTACGAATTCTTCAAATGAAAAATCATATAGGGCCGCTTCTACATACCATAAATCTGCCACATCAAGAAGGCCAGATAATTTACCCATTATCCTTGAATCAAAAAGGATTTTTTCATACTCTGAATCGAAATTCTCACCGTTCTTAATAGAACCAGCCCTTAAACGCCTTATTTTATCCTTGAAATCGTGCTGTTTATCAAATTGTCCACCAACAATAATCTCGATTGTTTCATCAATCTGTTTACAAATATCTGTCCATATGCCTTCATCAACTGCAGTCACAATACAATAGTTAAGTGCCTTTAGTATTTCTTTCAGTTCGGTAGCCGACATGTTCCCTTCTTCAATAAGCTTATATATCGGTTTATTATCCGAAAGTGGTACCTCTCCCCTTATATACTGCCCTATCAAGCCATGAGTCAGTATGAGGTTGTGAACTATCCACTTGATTTTAGGATTTAATTCTGAAGCCTCCTTCAGATAGATTTCTGCAGAGCCGATATTATGTGCAAAAAGGTTGTAGCCCTTTTTTATCCATTGATTTCTTTGGTGTAAAAGTCCGGACTTTGCAACTTCGGACCATTTTAGCGTCTCTTCGATTATGTATGTTTGGTACTCACTTAGCTGTAGGGTTGAAAGAGCCTTAAGTGTTTTTTCTACATAGTTTAGTACGTAATTATTCTTCATTTCCTCAAGGGAGTTAAGACGTTCAAGATTGACATTGCGCTCTGATGTTAGTGCTAAATACTTGAGCCAGTTTTCGCTTTTCAGTGCCTGTAAATCACCATTCTTTATTCTTTCTATAGATGTTAAAGATTTCAATGTAAGTATCTCATATTTCGAGCCTTGATAGTTTTCACCATAATATGCTTCAATCACTTTGATGTTCCCGATAATATAACTGTTAAACTCGTCAAGCTCTTCGGACGAAACCCATAATTCCTTATGCATATTGCTGCCAACAGTCTTAACTTCGAATTTTGAAATATAATCATCAATAACATCAAATTCTGTTACAAAACCAGCAAATCCCGGAGCACTTTTTGTATTCCATTCCTGTGCAATTTGGCGAGCATACTCAACATTGAGTACCGGATAAAAAATGGGCTGCTCGGGCAGTCTTGGAGGAAATTTTCTCATTCCAGACTGCTTTATAAGTTCAAGTTCTTTTATTCCTACAGGTCTAAAAAGCTTCATTAGTAAGCACCTCACACTATATCTCAATATTGTATTTTGAATTGAACAAATTGATAATACTCTTCAAACCCATATCCAATCTCATATTGTATTATCAATTATATATTTCGGAATTTTCCATAAAATGCTTGAGCAATTCCACCAGTTATACACGCAATTGTATCACTGTCTCCTCCTATTGATATAGCTTTTCTTATTGCATCCTCATAGTTCTCGGATTCAAGAAATGCAATTATCGCATGTGGAACGGAACCCCTGCAAGAAAAATTAAATTTATATGTAGGTCTTATATCATCAATTCGTAAATTTAGTTCATATCCAAATTTCTTTTCTATATATACCTTTATTTTCTCTTTTCTCTCACCATGCCTTGATAAATATACCGCTGATACTACTGACTGAACACCTTTTATTGCATCTTTGTGAAGAGTTCAAATTCAAGAGATTTCACGTTACGCCATTCATAAACTGAGCCAATTATATCCCCAATTACTGCTCCAAGCATAATCGTTGAATTGAGCCATAATACCTCTCGGCTCTTTTATTTTCTCACTCATACTATTTTACTCCAAAATTTCTAAATCTCAATATATTTTTTATCTACAGAATCAGCTAACCATATTGTCTCATTTCCATGGTAAAATTTAACCCCTTCATTCCAAGCTCTTTTAGCATATATTTTAAGCAAAACAGGCTCTTCATCTCTTCTTTTACCAACTTGCATTGCTGTACCAGTATCAGAAGAAAGATGAACATACTGTCTTCCTTTGGGTAACAGCCCGTCCGTCATTATGGCTTCTATAAATCCCCTTGCTGTTCCATGATAAAGAATCTCAGGTGGCTCTTTTGTAATTTTGATTATCTTTTGTGGTATTGAGTGCCCGTACAAAGCCCTTATTTTCCGAGCTTTTATTTCGTGTCTCTTTTTATCTGAAGACTCTAAAGCTTTAGTAATATCTTCAATACCGATATTCCTCCACTTCTTGTCTTCCCTTAATGATTCGATAAGTTGTTGGAGGTCAACCCAACCGTTCTCATCCAATTCTAGTTCATATTCCCAAGGAGCGTGCCTTAATGCATATGATATTTCTTTGCTTAATTTTGTGTAATCCATTTGCAACATCCTTCCTATTCAGAACTTTCACTTATGTCTCGATATTTTTTATATATATCTTCATCAAAGCAAACCATACACACTTTCTCAATGTTTGAATCCGTTTCAAGGAACTTCCTAATTTCATTAATTGCTACCACTGCTGCTCTTTCCACTGGAAACCTATATGCTCCTGTACTTATTGACGGAAAAGCTATCGTTTTTATACCATTCTTAACCGCTAGTTCCAAAGAATTTCTATAGCAAGTAGCCAATAGTCCATCTTCACCTTTATTTCCACCCTGCCAAACAGGCCCGACAGTATGGATGACCCACTTAGCAGGAAGTTTATATCCTTTAGTTATCTTGGCCTGGCCGGTTTTGCACCCATGGAGCTCCCTGCATTCCATAACCAGTTCCGGTCCGGCTGCTCTATGAATAGCCCCATCTACACCCCCACCACCAAGCAGTGAACTATTAGCCGCATTTACTATAGCATCAACATTCTGCTTTGTTATATCACCTTTAATTATTTCAAATCTATCTGTCATAACAAATTCCCCCATTCTATTTTACCGAATACTCTTGCAGTAATCTTTCCTTCATCTCCCACAATGGCTTTGACAAATCCACGTAGTATTTATGGGGGTTTTCAAATCTTTTTACCTCATCCCATAATGTATCGGTTTGCTCTTTGCAGTATCTTTTTATTTCGCTTAACTTTGGGCTTTCATATACACAAATACCCTTATCGAAAATCCTAACTAAAAGCCTTTTTGCAATAAAATTGGTTACATTCTTCCTTTTCCACGTATATTCAGGATCAAAGAGTTCGTAAGACTTGCTTTCATCTATTGTCTCATCATTAGCTGTAAGTACATCTGCAATTGCTTTTCCGCTTTCCCTGTCAAAAAGCCTCCAAACCTGTTTAAATCCTGGATTGGTTATTTTTCCTACATTTTCACTAAGCTTTATTTTAGGAATCATTTCGCCATTTTCTTCAACTGCTACCAGCATGTAAACCCCGCCGAATACAGGCTCCGACCTTGAAGTGATGAGGCGTTCCCCAACACCAAACAAATCCACCTGTGCACCTTGCATAAGTATATCCCTGATAATGAATTCATCCAGTGAATTTGAGGCAACTATTCTGCAATCCTGAAACCCTGCTTCATCCAGCATCCTTCTGGCTTCCTTCGAAAGATATGTAATATCGCCGCTGTCAAGCCTGATTCCCTTAGGCCTGAAGCCTCTCGGAACTATTTCCTCATTAAATACTTTTATTGCGTTGGGTACACCGGATTTCAACACATTGTAGGTATCTACAAGAAATGTGCAACTGCCGGGATATGTTCTTGCATAAGCACGGAAGGCTTCCAATTCGCTTGGAAATATCTGAATCCAGCTGTGCGCCATTGTACCGATAACCGGAATATCAAATTCTTTCTCTGCGATTGTACAGGTTCCTACACATCCTCCGATGTATGCAGCCCTTGCGCCATAAATAGCTCCATCATAGCCCTGGGCTCTTCTTGATCCAAACTCCATAACATCCCTTCCCTGGGCGGCTCTGACGATAAGATTTGCTTTTGTAGTTATCAGGCTTTGATGATTTATTGTTAAAAGAACCATTGTTTCAATAAACTGAGCTTCAATAACAGGTCCTCTAACCGATACTACAGGTTCATTAGGAAATATCGGAGTTCCTTCAGGTACAGCCCAAACATCACAGCTGAATTTGAAGGATTTCAGATATTGTAGGAATTCTTCACTGAATAGTTTTTTACTCCTCAGGTATTCTATATCCTTATCATCAAATCTGAGGTTTTTCAGATACTGTATGAGCTGTTCAACTCCAGCCATTATTGCAAAGCCTCCGTTATCAGGAACCTTTCTGAAAAACATATCAAAATAAGCCTGTTTTTCTTTCAAACCATTCTGAAAATATCCGTTTGCCATGGTTAATTCATAAAAATCAGTCAGCATTGTTAAATTCATTTTATCCATTTATTTCACCCTCGCAACCACTTCTATTCCATTAATCATCATGTTGTACAGTGCCATTACATTCATCAGGTCACCGTCATGCAAGCCGAAATCATAAGTTTCAACTGTATTTACAGGAGCAATCACTCTTGCTTTTCTGTTCTGCATGTTAAACCAGGTCTTTAGTGTTACTGCAAATTGCTGTACGCAGATATCGGTACAGTCACCGGTAATTATGAAGGTATTTATATGCTCGTTTTCTTTAAACCATTTCTGAAATTCTTCTTCAAGAAAGCCATTTGTAGAGTTTTTAGGAATAAGGGTATAACCTCCGATTTCCCTAAGTTCGTCAACGATTTCCCCTTCGTTGGTTCCTTCCATACAGTGTGCCGGATAAGCATCAAATTCTAGTGAAGCCTTTGTGTGGCAGTCTGCAAATGCAAGCTTTGTAATCTGCAACTCGTCGCAGGCCTTTGACAATTCTACTATTTCAGGAATCAAGCCTTCCACTCTCGGGCTCTTTAACGCCCCTTCCCTGGCAAAACCATTTACCATATCAACTATTACAAGGGCCGTTTGCTTCCCCTGTAGACCTTTCAATTGGATAGCAGGGAGCTCTGCCAGCATGTCAAATATTTCTCTAAGAGTCTCAATACTTCTATTCAAAAAATCATTTTTATTCATCACTCTCATATCGGTTTCTCCTTTCACTCAGAAACATTCGTCCAGTTCGGGTTAAACCTGAATAGTTTAGAAGGCCTATGGCCTGCATCCTTGGTATACTCATTCGTTTCAATCACCATATCAGCGGTCTTCCTTCTGAAGTTAGCTTTTAACAGTTCCGTGTCAAGAATAACTTCGTACACCTGTTGAAGTTCTGTCAGAGTAAAGAGTTCCGGCATCAGATTAAATACTATATCCGTATACTCAATTTTACTACGGAGCCTATCAATTCCGTATTCTATAATTTTTGCATGGTCAAAAGCTATTCCATTTGATTCAACAACTTTTCTTTCTATTTTTGTTACTTTCCCTTCGGCAGTCTTTACGGTCTTTATAATTGCAGAAAGGTCATCTTCATCGTTTGACAAATTCAATTTGAACAATCTTTGCAGGTTATATCCTTTTCCAGTTACTGTCTTTTGTTCTTGATATAATTTACAGGAAACCGTAAACCATTTTGCATCATCTGCATCATCACTCGCCTTGATATCAAGCGTCGAACTGTCAACCAGTGACATATAGGAGGCGCTTATTACTCTTGTACGTGGGTCCCTGGCTACGTCTCCCCATGTATAAAGCTGCTCCATATAGATATCATCAATGTTGGTTTCCTCTTTTAATTCCCTTAAAGCTGCTTCATCCAAGCTTTCATCCACTTTTACAAACCCACCCGGTAGAGCCCATTGTCCAATGTATGGGTGGTCGCCTCTTTTAATCATTAGCAGTCTTAAAACTTTTTCAGGAAGCTTCCTGTAGTTTTTCTTTTCTTCATCAGTTACAGTAAAAATCAGCATATCTACCGTCACCGAAGGTCTCTTAAATTTGCTTGCGTCATATGTTGCTAGGAATTGCTCTTGGGTAAGACCCAATTTATTTTTTAATATATTATCCGGCATTATATCACCCTCAATTTGTTGTTTATCATTTGATATTATCAATATGTTAATATCATTATATTACTATTTGTATTTTCTTGTCAAGATGTTTTTACAAAAATTAATACTGTTTTACGTCTAATTGCAAAACTATTCATCAGAGAAGCTCAGATCAAATCATTATCAATCATGTGGAGGAGAAATGCCCAATCACCCTTACTAGCCGGAGGCACACCCCAGTCAAAACGATGAAATTTATCCGGTTTCGCTTCCATCTTAAACTCTCCTCCATTTCATCCTGAAGCTGTTTGTTTTTATATCTTTCACATATAGTATTAACGTATCGAATAAATAAATTAATTGTTTTTCTTGAATACCATCCGTGATATTTTAGAGCAATATTAATAGGTGGTTCATAATGAGACATTGTCACAAGCGGCTCTATTCCATATTTATTTAATTCATCAAATATCTGATCATAAAACTGAAGTCCCTCTTCATTCGGTTCTTCATTATCACCATTTGGAAAAATACGCGACCATGCAATAGACATACGAAATACCTTTAATCCCATCTCGGCCATTAATGCAATATCTTCTGTATAATGATAATAAAACCGGCTTCCATGTCTTTTGGGATAATTTATTTCATCTTCTGTTTGTAATGCCTCTTGTATATCAGACATACAAATCTCATTCTGTTTTTTATAATCTCTCAAGTCTATATTAAAATGGCTCCTTGCACAGTCTGAAACACTAATTCCTTTGTTTCCTTCTTTCCAGCCAAATTCCACCTGATTGGCAGCTGTTGCAGCTCCCCACAAAAAATTCTCTGGAAATTCCCTTACCATTTCTAGTTTCCTTTCGTTCTATTCATTTTTATTCTATTTATGTGTATTGCCATGAATATTTTTTCTTCATATGTAATCTGTAATTTATATTTATTCAATATAAATTTATCTACTTTTTCGGCTATTCGTAAACAATCCTCATTTTCATCACAAAATTTATCATATAAGTTATCATCATCAGAAAGCATATTTCCAGATAGAAGTCTTTCTACAAAATATTTAGTATGAGTAACAAAACGAGCATAGTGTATTCCTTCTTTGTCTATATTACGGTTAAATGAATAATGTACTATGTTGATAATTTCACCTATCATTTTTGCACTTTTCATATAATTAAATGAATCCTCAAATTATTTTTAAAACCCCTTTTAAATTTTTTAACTGCTGAATATTTATTTTATCCTCATCTTTTATAGTAATTCGTAAGCGAGTGGAACAATGTCCAAATGCAACAATATTAGATGAACCACCAACATATTCTAGTATCTCTTTTGCTAATTCTCTAAAATTCATGTAGTTCTCTCCTTATATCGATTTTTGTGAATCTGCTGTCTGTGGCCACAGACAACAAAAAAAGACAGAATCCCAACAATTAATATTGTTCAAGATACTGCCTGCATAACCAGTTACATGTCCTTCACTATTCAAAGAATATCATATGTTTATATTTTTTTCAAACATTTTTTTATTTTTTGATATTTTTGTGCAAAATGGCCAAACTTTAAAATGCCCAATAGAACAAAAACGCCATGAAAATTTCAAATTTTACAAATCCATATAGGGCACCTAATGATAACCACAATATAGTTTATCACTCAAAATTCTCTCTTTTACCTTACTTTCCCTACGACAGGCAACACTTTCACAATGCCTTAAACGGTCAAAAAAGATGCCGTTTTAACTGATGCCTTGACGGAATGATATGTTTCTCCTGATGTATATATCCTCCGACAATCTTTATTTCAAATTTAGAGACATATTCGCTGTCAACCTCAAACTCCGTTACGAAGCCTGCATAGCCTGGAGCGCTTTTTGTATTCCATTCCCGCGCAATTTGACGGGCGTACTCAACATTGAGTACAGGATAAAAAATCGGTTGTTCGTGCAACCTCGGCGGAAACTTCTTCATTTCCGATTTCCTTATCAGTTCAAATTCATTTATCCCTACGGGTCTGTAAAGCTTCATTATCAACTCTCCTCGCTACTTTTATTGCTTTCAATAAAATCATACTCACATCCAAGTTCAGTTTCTTTTTATATGCTTTTTCCTACCTGAGTCAACTGCTGTCCGATTTCCCCGCTCCTATTGCTGTAGGACTCTGTCTCCCAGGGACGGCAAAGCAGGGAACTATACAATAATCCGATGCTTTTCTCCGTCATCCACCAACAAAACTCTGTTCCCCTGAATTAACCTGTCATCCACAGTGATTGTTTCCGTTGTCAGTATTCCCTTGCTTCTGCTCTCAACCCTGATCTCATAAAGGGAACTTCCATACTTATATTCAATGGAAAAATCGCCGAAACTTGCCGGTGTCGCCGGATCAATGACCAACTCATTCCCCTCTTTCCGGATACCCAAAAACCAGCTTAACAGCCCCTGATACATCCAGCCTGAGGAACCGGTATACCAGCTCCAGCCGCCTCTTCCGGTATAGGGCGGACTGAGGGATATATCCGCCGTCATTACATAGGGTTCCTTCTCATACCTGAGCGCATCCTTCTTGTTTTGCGAAATGTTAATCGGATTAAGTATGGTGAACAGGGTCCCGGCCATGTTATAGTCGTGCAGCATTGATGTAGCGATGGCCAGCCAAACCGCCGCGTGGGTATACTGTCCTCCGTTTTCCCGGATACCGGGGATATAATTTTTGATATAACCCGGGGTTTTGGTTGTCTTATTAAAGGGAGGCGCCAAAAGTAAGGAAAGGGCTTCCTCCTCCATTACCAGATAACGCCATGCCGACTGCATTGCTGTTTTCGCCCGCTCCTCTTTCGCCCCCTTTGATATCACGCTCCAGGACTGGCTGATGGAATCTATCCTGCACTCATCGTTTTCCTTTGAACCAAGCTTCGAGCCGTCGTCATAAAAGGCCCGAAGATACCACTCCCCGTCCCAGGCGTGTTCTTCGATGTTTTGAAGCAGGGTTTCCCGTTTCTGCTCCAGTTCCCGGCCGTAGGCCGCATCACCTTCCTGATAACACAAAGGAATGAAGTCACCCAATACGGTATACAAGAACCAGGCCAGCCAAACACTCTCTCCCTTCCCCATCATTCCTACCTCATTCATACCGTCATTCCAGTCGCCTCCCCCCATGAGGGGAAGTCCGTGTTCTCCGAAGCAGGTCCGGTCGATTGCTTTTTTGCAATGCTCATAAACACTTTCGGAACGTTCGGATATTTCCGGGGTAAACATGACATCCTGCTGATCCTCCTTAAGTACCTGACCTTTAATGTAAGGCACCGGCTCCCTTAAAATGGCGGCATCTCCGGTGCTTCGGATATAAGCGGCGGTGCAGTAGGGCAGCCAGAGTAAATCATCGGATATTCTCGTTCTTACCCCGACACCCATCGGAGGATGCCACCAATGCTGGACATCCCCTTCCTCAAACTGCCTGCTGCAGGCAATTAGAATTTGCCCACGCAGAATACTTGAATCTGTAAAAAGAAGCGAAAGGGCATCCTGAAGCTGGTCCCGGTATCCATAAGCTCCTCCGCACTGATAAAAACCTGCCCTTGCATTAATGCGGCAGGATACCGTCTGATAAAGCAGCCAGCCGTTAACCAGGATATCGATGGCCCTGTCCTTCGTCTTCACCTGAACTGTCCCTAATAACCTGTCCCAGTAGGCTTTCACCCTGTCAAACTCCTTTCCCGCAGCGGTCACATCCCTGTACTTATATCTGATTTTGTATATCTCGTTAAGGTTACTGCCCTGTCCGAGCCCGAATAATACCGTCTTACTTTCCTTCGGCTGTATTGCTACGGATACCTGAATTGCTCCGCAGGGATCATAGCATACACCCGTATTACAGGATAGCTTGACTTCCGCTCCCCGCGGTTCCCGGATGCTGCCCTTACGTCCCAGGAACTCCTGTCTGTCACCGGTATAACCGACGATCATCTCACTGGAGAACAGGTAGGAATAGCTGTTTTGAAAGTTCAGGGTATAGAGGTTCTTTGCATATAAATATTCATGCTCATTGTCGTAGGAGGTCAGAATATAGGGATTGGTATGCTCCCTCTGGGTGCCCAGAACCCATTCCACATAATAGGTCAGGCTTAAATATTTTACTTTATCCGAACGATTTGTCAGCTTAAGACTCCATAATTTCAATGATTCATCCAAAGGGGTAAAAACCGTCAGCTCCTGATCAACGAGTGCTTCCTCATGCAGGAACCTGCTGTATCCAAACCCGTGCCTTACCCGGTAAATGCCCCGGTTCGATCTTCCCAGGGACATGGTTGTCATTACCTCACCGGTTATTTCATCCAGAATATAAATTGCCTCGGAAGCTCTGTCACTTACGGGGTCGTTGGACCAGGGCATAAGCTTATTCTCCCTGCTGTTGATACTCCAGGTAAAGCCCGCGCCCGACTCCGATATCTGGAAGCCAAAGCTCTTGTTTGAGACAACATTAATCCAGGGTGCCGGCGGTCTGTTATTATCCTCCAGCAGAATTTCATATTCTCTGCCCTTACAGGCAAATGCCCCGAAGCCGTTAAAAAATTCATAATTCTCTTTTTCTTTCTCCTGTGTCGTTTCTGCATATGCTGTGTTCAAAGCCTCTTCCTCCTTAAAACCTAATAGCTCCCGTGTATATCGCAGACTTGTCTGCGATACTGCTTAAATAAGGGGTGTGAAATGTCTTTTATTTCACACTAACTCCCATTGCATGCCACATCTGCTTGCAGATGCGGCACTGCCAACATAAGACATTCGTTTTCTGAATGTCGTTGTTTAATCAGGGTATGAATTATGCTTTTCAATAATTCACACTATTCCTCAAGTAACTCATACTTATTTTCTTTTACATTGGTAAAATAAATACCCGTCTTCTCTGAAAATACGACCCGCGCTACCGTATACAGCAAATCAATCTCCGCCGGTGTCAACCCATACGTATGCAGCGTAAAGAAGCTTGGATTCTCGCTTCCGGAATCATAAATCCGAAGAGAGCTTGTCATATCATTGATTAATTCATCTACCTCCTGCAGATAACCATGTTTGGAATCAATCAGAATAATCAGATCTACCATAACACGGTTGATTCTCAGATATTCGTAGGCCTTCAATACATCCTTTACGATTCTTTCTTCTTCAATGGACCGAACTATTAAGAGCAGAATGGGATTATCGCCGGATACGCCGAATTTCCATAAGAAGCTCTGATTCATAAAGTTCCGTCTTATATTTTCATCCGGGCCTCGGTAAATACCCGTGGAATAAAAGATCGGGCTGATCAGATCCTGAAAGGCGTTCAGCTGGGTTCTGGTAATCTCCAGATATTTTAACTCCAGGTTCTTTTGAAGCCGGAATTTCTCCAGGATATCATCAATCCGGTAACTTACATTCAATTCCCCAGCGATTTTTATTGCTTCCTCCTTACTGCCGCATACCCCGGTAATGAAAGAAATACAGACTGTTTCACCCGGCTCTATGCAAAACTGTGCCCGCAGGCTCATAATCGGATCATTACAAAAGCCCGAATTATTGAAAAAGGTAATACTGTTAACCACAGAATCCGGATTCTCCAGGGTATTGTTTCTTCCGATAAATCGTTTTCTGTCATTTTCATATTCTACTTTTTTACATAGCTTCGTTCCTGTTCTTACCATGTGCATAAGATAAGGATTATCCTCTTCCTTCTTCCGCCGTCTTTTTGCAAGGAAGATTTCCTGTTCCTTAAGATACTCACTTTCCAGAAATAGCTTATTGAACGCAGGATGGCTTAACTCTGCCGGATAGGTATCATCCACTACTTCCAGATAACTGGTCACTTCCAGCTGTTTTTCTTCATTCCCGTGATTGGTAAATGTAATCTTGCGTATCTCAAAATTATGGTCCGCATCCAGGCTGACAATCATGTGTGATGAGATATCCCCATCCCTGCGTTTAAATTCCGCCTTATGGGGACAGAATACCACCTGGTAATCCGCAGGCTCCGCTTTTGTAGGATGATAGGTGGCACTCCAAAGCTTACCCTGCTTCATATCCTTGATATAGATATAATTACCTGTATTCGCGTAAATATCCGATCGCCAGCGGTAAAGCATCCGGTCCTCATATTTACTGAAGCCGTCCCCATCGGTCGTTATCATCAGTGAATACTTACCGTTTGACAGATAATTTACAACGGTTGGATTCACGCCTACACTGTTGACATATCGGTTACTGTAAATAACTTCTTTAAAGAGGGGCTGGCCAATTTTTATTGTATATCCCCGCTTGGCAATGGAAATCAAATGGGACTGGCGTTTTTCCTCCAGCAAAACTTCTGCGGCCTTTATCATCATCTCCGTATGAAATCTCTCCCGAAGGATACCCTCATTCAGATAATTATTAATCGCAGCCAGATTCATCCCCTGATGATGCGCCATATAGGATTTCACAATGCAATAAGGTGTCAGTTCCACGGAATTCGGTACGTTAAAATCTATCGATTCATAGAAACCGTAATCGCCGAAGGCTCCTAATTCCTTCAGTTGTGTGAGATTCTTCATACATTCCTCTTCTGAGATATCCAGTGCCAGCATCGTTGCATAGGGAGCAACCACCAGGGAATTCTTACGGACCGGCTGAAGTCTGATCTTTGGAACACCGAAGGCTTTATACTGGTAATTTGAGTTTAAGTCAAAACGATAATACTGGGATTCTGACATACCCCAGGGTATCTCCGCCTCCTTTGCATACTTCATATGCTGGAGTACCGCTGCCCTGGAAGTCTGTGCATAAACGGAGCCTTCATATTCTTTGAATACAAGATTCGGCATCAGATATTCAAACATGGTACCGCTCCAGGATACGAAGCACGGAATGCCCCCTACGATGGTCAGCGGTCTTCCCAGTTTATACCAATGCTTTAACGGCACTTCCCCCATGGCTATGGCAAGAAGGCTTGTGAGTGCCGATTCCGACGCCATCAGGTCATAACAGCTGTCATCCAGCATGCTCGTGGATACATGATATCCGATATGGAACAGCATTCTCTTCTCGTTGAATAAAAAACGGAAATCAATATTTTCAATAATGCAGTCTATTTTATTACCGATTGCTCTGATCCGGTTAATCATGCTATTCGCAAATTTATTGTCCTCCGCTGCAATGCTGCGAAGGGTAGGATAAGAAGAAAAGCTTTCTTCCTTCAGCTTTAAAGCCGCAACTTCATTTACCATACTGTCAATAAGGCTCATCAACTGCCTGGTATAGCGGAAATCTGCAGGGGGCTTAAGCTCTCTCCCGTTTAAGTTTTCCCAGATATCCGCAATATCTTCCATCAGTTCACTTATCCTCAGGTATCCGGTCCTAAGCTTATTTCCGGTAGGATTACCTGTTCTCAGCTTAATTTCCTGACTGCTGTTCTTTACCGCAACCTTAAGTTCAGACAGAAAATTGTCCGGATAAACGGGCTTGTCGATCTGCTCCAGAAGGCCGTTTTTCAGAGCGATTAGATGACCCAGGAAATTACCGCTGTCTACGGTTGATATATAGGCAGGGCTTAGCACCTCCAGGGTTTTAATATGATACCAGTTATAGAGATGTCCATTAAATTTCAGCATTTTCTGGACCGTTTCCATCAGGTTTTCTGTTGTCTCAACCGTAGAGCTTAGGGTTTCAAACCCAAAATCCCTGGCTGAAAGGATTGCCAGAAACTGAAGTCCGATATTGGTCGGCGATGTTTTATTGCTGACTTTTTTAACCACCCCAATCTGGTAATTATCCGGACAGAGCCAGTTATTTTCCTTCTTTGAAAACTCCTTAAAGAACTGCCAGGTTCTGCGCGCAGTATCTAAAAGCAGCTCACTGTCCTGTGCTTTATCCCGCAGATGAAGCTTCTTTTCCGGCTGGCTGATCCGGTATGCGATTTCAAAAGCAAAGCACCAGTCAGCAATTATAATTGCCGCCAGAATAATTCCTGCCGGGGTCAAATCTCCCATAAATAAAATTACCGCAAGGGCTAACGTCGGAAGAAGCGAGCTCCACATGGTAAGAAAATATCCTTTTCTGGTATTGATAATGGAGGCATCCACTGCTTCCGCCGTGTTCCAGCGAAGCAGATTTCTTTTGCTGATAAAAATCCGATACAGGGTTCTGACAATTGCATCCGATGCGATATAAGCACGGTAGGGAGTAATTGTGAACTCCAGGAATGCTCTTTCCAACATGGTAGCAAGTTCCTTTAAGAAGCTTTTATAAACAAGGGCAAGCTTCGGCCGGACCAACTTCTGGGTAATCACTGCAAATAACAGAATAACCAGAGTAAATATATCATTAAAGAAAACAAAGGGTAACCAAAGGTAATACGCTTTTGGCATCCACGCCAGATTCAGCAAAACAAACAGAGTCTTACTCAGCGGAACCAGGCTTCGTCTTAAGTTGTCAAAAATTTTCCATTTTGACAGGGCGCAAAGGCTTCTCCCGTCCAGGGTCTTCTCCATAAACAGCCAGGGCAGCAGCTGCCAGTCCCCGCGCAGCCATCGGTGTTCCCTTTTGGTAAAGGATAAGACGCTGTTTGGAAAACTGTCCATAATCTTGGCTGTGCTGGAAAAAGCCGTTCGTGCATAGCAGCTCTCAAAAAGGTCATGGCTGAGAATCCGATTTTCCGGTACCTTATTATGCAGCACCTTGTGGAAAGCTTTAATATCATAGATGCCCTTCCCGATATAGATACCTTCGTTGAAAATATCCTGGTAGATATCGGATATCACGGTTCCGTAATGGGCAAGGCCCGATTCTCCTCCGAAGATTTTTGTAAACCTGCTGCCGTTCTTATCTACGATATGATTTCTCACCGAGGGCTGAATGATGACATAGCCATCCTTCACCTCCCTGCCTGCGGGATCCAGAATTGGTTTATTTAAAGGATGATCAATCAGCCCCACCAGTTTCGCGGCATTGTCACGAATCAGATTCGTATCCGCATCCAGTGTAATCACATACCGGAAGGTGGTAAGAAGCTCTTCGTCGCAATAAATGGAGGAAAAGGTGGTATTCTCCTTTTCTGCCCCATTTAAAAGGTTATTAAACTCTTCCAGCTTTCCCCTCTTGCGCTCCCACCCCATATAACAGTTCTCCGCCTTATTCCATTTGCGGCAGCGGAAGAACAGGGAAAAACGCTGGTGCTCCGACGGATAGAGTTCATTCAGTTCCTTCATACGTGCAGCAAGGGCACTCCGGGTTACCTCATCCTTTGGCATGAACTGGTCCTGGGAATCCTCAAAATCGAGTAGCAATGCAAAGTAAAGGTTCGGCTGCCGGTTTGCCAGATAATGCTTCTGAAGACGGTCCAAGTACTCCAGTCCCTGTTCCTTCGAGGAGACGATAACCGGCATGACCACAAAGGTTCTTGCTTCCTCAGGTATTTCCTTCAGATAGTTCAGGGAAGGAATCTTCTTAACCATAATTCTTCTGGTAAATATAAAATTTGTAATCTCTATGCAAATACCGATTAACAGCGGCATTACCACCAGAAGGGTAATTACATACCGGCTGGTATCCTGCACGCTGCCAAGGGTTCGGAATGCATAGAGCAGGCAGGCACTCAGTCCCAGAATAATAAGGAACAGGGAAAGGAAATAAAGAAAGCCCTTTACGTTCTTCTTTTCCTTAATGCTTTGGGGGATCGGTTTCCCTAACGCCTTTGCTTTCAGAATCGGATAGCCCTTACCCAAAAGATAGGCTCCCACATGATGAGAACAATGCAGATCCTCCCTTCCCTGAATCGCCAGTTCCAGGCAGTCCTTCGCTATCTTTTCTTCCATCAGCCGATAACGGAGCGATAATTTAACGATAACCCCCCGGTACATTCCCCTGGCTTCCGAATCCATTTTTGAATAGACCCCATCCGGATCCTGTGACAAAATCTGCTCCAGACAGGAATATTCCTCAAAGAATTTTTCCTCATCCACTTCATTGATATCCCTCAGGCTTACAATTAAAGTCCTGATATTTGTCTCAAGAAAAGATTCAATCTTTCCCTCCTCCAAGAATATGTCGGAGGTCCTCACCTGTCTTCCCAGGGAAGCAAAATGATATTCCAGGTATCTTTGAATGGAAGCCTCATCAAAGGACATATTTTTCAGCAGGTATATGACATGGGCATGGAACGAGTAGTTCAGCCTCAGGTTATCCTCTATTTCACAAAGCAGTGCCGATATATCGGCCGGCCCCTGATTACCGTTAAGCTTTTCCCTTAAGAATTTTTCTGCCTTCGACTTCACATCAATCATATGAAGAATTTCATCCGCAATAACAATGATTTCTTCAAGAAGGCAAAAGCCCAGCACTTCCGGCAAAACCCATATTTCCTTGTCCGTAAGGGATATCTTCTGCTCATAAGCCGTTAACATCACGGAAATATTTTCTTCACTTAAATGTCCGCCGGAAAGAGCCACCATCTTCTTAGCCACAACATAAATACGGGGAAAGTTACGGTATTCCTTTACCTTCAGGATCGGTAATACGGCATAGCTCGTTCCCGATGTACGCTCTTTTTTAATTTCCCGGTACATCATCTGGAAATTGTCAAAGAACCAGCGTGCTGCCGGAATCAGGGAAATGATATCGGGGGACAAGGCAGAGATGCTGTCTCTGATTTTATTCAGTTTCTTATAGGCGGCCTGATTATAATCATTAAGAACAAAGCTGTATCCAATCAGTCTGACCTGACTGTGACTTTCTGCCAGATCAAGCATCTGCTTCTCCCATTCGCTCGGCCCCGGTTTATCTCCTTCTCCCGGGGAACAGATCGGGAAATGCACTTTCTTACCCAAATGGTTAAACCGGTAATATAGTATTAATAGAACAAAACAAATCAAGGCAATCAGTATCAATAAAATAACCAGCAGAAACGGTGAATTTATATAAAAATCAATTCCTTCCAACAAGCTCAGCAATTGAAGCTCCTCCTTATTTAAGAAATTCTTCAGGCATGATGGCATCTTCTCACAGATAGTTTGTCTGTTTTTCAATAAAAAAATAGCACAATATTATATTGTACCATTTTTTATGTTTTTTTATTAATTTCCTGTACTTATCATGTCCCCCGTATTTTTCTCTTTTGAAAAAAAGCGACAGTAACGATTACTCATTGCTTCAGATTCCGGTCTTTCAATCACAGAATATCCCCAACTGTGCAAGTAGTTATCGCAATCTTGAACATTAAGGTCAAACTTAATGCTTTCATCTTTTAAATCGGTATCTATTAGTGTATTCTCATTGTCTCTATGCTGATAATCAAAACTAAGAATACTTCCGGTCAAAAAATTCTGTCTCAAGAAAAAAACAAAGGTCATTGTGCCTTTGTTGCTTATTGTTTTCTGGTGAGATAACCCTCATATTTTATTCGGGACAGAAAGACAGTAAACGGTAGAGCGCTTACTATGAATTTATTCTACAAGATTTTATTTGTTTCTTTTATAGTAAGCGATCTACCCTGATCGTCCAGCTTGCCATGTTTGCTCTCGGAAGAACAAGCCCCATTCGGTACCAGTCTTTTTCCTGGCGGTTAAATGGGAGCCCCATGACAAACTTCTGATACATGATGGATGCAGGAAGAGAAGGTGTGACAATGGAATGAGCAAGAACGGGTATCGGTACAGCCGCTTTCTGGAAATGATCTTTGGGATCTTTTTTGCTCCTCCTCATCCATTCGAAAATCATACTGAACAGATTTTTCAAAGCCTTTATTAATATAATCCATAATTATGTTAAATGTAGTGATCTGTGTGACAGCATAATCTGTACTGTAATGGATGCTATTGTTATAACTTCTGACGCCGACCCCGATGCCGATGAGCGGATTTCCCTCAAAATCACTGACTTGTTGTTTATAACAATCACTGCTTAAATTTGTAAAACTTACAAAAGATTCTTGACGGTATCCAAACTTATGCGAATATCTCACACTTTCATCATACAACTCATATTTTAAATCGTCTTCCATAAATTTGTCTTTATTCGTTTGTTTGCATTTATTGATGTCAGTAAGAGGCCGGATTACAACGGGATAATATATTAATAGAATTAGGTGCAAACTGGATTGTTTTCTTTAAACTGTCCAACCATGACTCTTTTGTTTGGTATTCCAGTCCATAAATAAGATCTATATTAAAATTTCTGAAATTCATTAATTTTATGTTATTTATAGCCTGCAGCGCAACATCCATTGAATATTGCCTTCCCGTTTTACTTAATTCCAATTCATTCAAAGTTTGGATTCCCATACTGACTCTGTTTATTCCTAAGTTTTTAAGAAAGTTCAGAATTTGGATACCTCCTTTGCTTTTGTGCGGTTGGCAAACCTGCACTTATTATAGCATTGGAGGTTTTTAACTTAAAGCTAAAGCTGGCCGGGGACACACCTGCATAGCAGATGGTTTATTTTTTCTGATACAAATATGATGAAGAGCCAGCTTCTCTGGCTCCTCATCATATCTGCAGACATTTTATGACCCTTTAGCACTTTTATTTAACAACAATTTATCCAAATATATGGATTTAAACTGTTTACTAGTGTAACAACCAGTTGATGTATATGACTTAGTGTGATAAACTAAAGATAAAAAGGCAGGTATCACACATGGCAAGAACAAACCCTGGTAATAGACGAAACCAGAAATATGAAATTATTCTTACCGAGGAACAAGTTACTGTTTTGAATTTACTTCTTTCCGACAAAAATAC
>JAATFT010000056.1 GCA_015655075.1 Clostridiales bacterium
AAAATCGGTACTGATTATAAATTATTCAACTATTACGGCGCCCCCGATGCGGAGCATGTAATTATTGCAATGGGCTCCGTATGTGATACCATTGATGAAACAATTGATTACCTTACGGCCTCCGGTGCTAAGATCGGTGTGATTAAAGTAAGGTTGTACAGACCTTTCAGCGTAAAACATTTATTAGACGTGATTCCGGATTCCGTAAAACAAATCAGTGTGCTGGACAGAACAAAAGAACCGGGTGCACTTGGCGATCCGTTATGGCTTGATGTGGTCGCAGCTTTAAAAGATACTAAATTTTCATCCATCCCTATTTTCTCTGGACGTTACGGCTTAGGTTCCAAAGATACCACACCCGCACAGATTATCGCCGTATATAAAAATACGGAAAAGAATCACTTTACCATGGGTATTGTGGATGATGTTACAAATCTTTCCCTTGAGATCAAGGAAAATCCTAACACCACTCCTGAAAGTACCATCAGCTGCAAATTCTGGGGTCTTGGTGCGGACGGTACGGTGGGTGCCAATAAAAACTCCATTAAAATTATCGGTGACCATACGGACATGTATGCGCAGGCTTACTTTGACTATGATTCAAAAAAATCCGGCGGTGTTACTATTTCCAATTTACGTTTCGGCAAGGATCCCATCAAAGCAACTTATCTGGTAAGCAAAGCTAATTTTGTCGCCTGCCACAATCCGGCCTATGTAAGAAAATATAATATGGTCCAGGATTTAAAAGACGGCGGTACCTTCCTTCTTAACTGCGGCTGGACTATGGAAGAGATTGAACACCATTTACCAGGACAGGTTAAGCGCTTTATTGCAAAGCACAACATTAAGTTCTATACCATCGACGGTATCAGTATCGGCAGGGAAATAGGCCTCGGCGGACGTATCAATACAGTTCTTCAGGCGGCTTTCTTTAAACTTGCCAGCATCATCCCCGTGGAAGATGCCGTTAAATACATGAAAGCTGCGGCAACCGCTTCTTACAGTAAAAAAGGCGATGCAATCGTTAAAATGAATCACGATGCCATTGACCGCGGCATTACCGATGTAAAAGAAGTTAAAGTTCCGGCTTCCTGGGCAGATGCGCAAGATGAGAATTTAAACGTAGTTGCAAAAGGTTCCAGAAAAGATTTGGTGGATTATGTTAACCGTATTCAGAATGTCGTAAACGCACAGGATGGTTACAGTCTTCCTGTTTCCGCATTCGTAGATTCTGCCGACGGTACATTCCCATCCGGCTCCGCGGCTTTTGAAAAACGCGGTATTGCGGTTGACGTACCAAGCTGGAATCCGGATAACTGTATCCAATGCAATTTTTGCTCCTATGTATGTCCTCATGCTTCCATCCGTCCGGTTGCAATGACCGAAGCACAGGCTGCCTCTGCTCCTGAAGGTGCGTCTACTATGAATTTAAACGGTATGGCAGGATATAAATTTGCTATGTCCGTATCCGTACTTGACTGCCAGGGCTGCGGCTCCTGCGTAACTGTTTGTCCCGGTAAGAAGGGGGAAAAGGCTTTAAGCATGAAGAGTTTGGAAAGCCAGTTTGACGCCCAGAAACTATTCGACTATGGCGTGGAAATCGGATTTCCGGATGAAGTTGTAGCTAAATTTAAGGAGACTACGGTGAAAGGCAGCCAGTTTAAAAAGCCCTTACTCGAATTCTCCGGCGCATGTGCTGGCTGCGGTGAAACACCTTATGCTAAACTGGCAACTCAGCTATTCGGTGACAGAATGTATATTGCCAACGCTACAGGCTGTTCATCTATCTGGGGCGGTTCCGCACCTTCCACACCTTACACGGTAAATAAAGAAGGACGTGGTCCCGCATGGTCCAACTCCTTATTCGAAGATAATGCCGAATACGGATATGGCATGGCTCTTGCACAAAAAGCTTTAAGAAAACGCTTAATCTCTTCTGCCGAAGCACTTTCCGCAGTTGTTGACAAAGCGGATGTAAAAGCTGCCTGTGATCAATTTCTTTCAACAAAAGATTCAGGTGCTACAAACGGTACCGCTTCCAAAGAGCTTCTTACCGTTTTGGAAAACAGTAATTTTGATAACGATGATAAGAATAATATTCTGACCAACAAAGATTTCTTATCTAAAAAATCACAGTGGATCTTTGGTGGTGACGGCTGGGCATATGATATTGGTTTCGGTGGTTTAGACCATGTAATTGCCAGCGGGGAAGATGTTAACATCTTAGTATTCGATACGGAAGTTTACTCCAATACAGGCGGACAATCCTCCAAAGCCACTCCTATGGGTGCAATCGCCCAGTTTGCCGCCGCCGGTAAAGCGATAAAGCAAAAGGACTTAGCCGCTATTGCAATGAGCTACGGTTATGTATATGTTGCCCAGATTGCGCAAGGCGCCGATTACAATCAATGCGTGAAAGCATTTGTAGAGGCTGAAAGCTATCCGGGACCCTCCATTATTATTGCTTATGCTCCGTGTATCAACCATGGTATCAAGGGAGGCATGAAGGGTGTCCAGACAGAAGAAAAACGTGCTGTCCAGTCCGGATACTGGCACTTATTCCGCTTTGATCCCCGCCTGGAATTACAGGGTAAGAATCCATTCCAGTTAGACTCCAAAGAACCTACCGCCGATTACCAGGAATTCATTAACGGCGAGGTCCGTTACAGTTCACTGGCGCGCACCAATCCGGAAAGGGCAAAAGAATTGTTTAATGAGGCTGAAAAGATCGCAAAAGAAAAATATGCTAAGTTAGTTAAATTAGCCCAGGGTTAAATTAACCCAGGGTTATATAGAAAAGAAAAGAGTCTGGCAGAGGCCAGGCTCTTTTTTTATCGAATAGGAATTGCAAGTGTCAGCGCAGAGTTTGCTTTGCAAACTCTTTCTTATTTTACATAATCCATCAGCGCCATAATCAGCGGTATGGTCACTAAGGATACCAATGTGGTCATGGCAAAGATTTCAGAGGAATACAGAGCGTTCTTGTCATAACGGAGTGCAAACAAAGTACCCGTAGCACCCGCCGGACATGCCGCGCCAAGAACGGTGGCTGCCAATACCGGAGTCTCCATAGGATATCTGCTGTAAGCAAATAACAGGATAGCCGGTATAAATATAAGCTTTAAAAACAGGACAAGATATATTCTGGGCTTTAAAAATATTTTCAATATATTCGTCTGTGCAATTGTTGCACCTGCAACCAACATGGCCAACGGGGTATTCATAGCCGCGATATATTCCAGGGAATCAAATAGGATAACCGGAATATGTAACTGTGTAATGAAAAAAACAAATCCCAGAATAATGGAAATCAGCGTAGGCGAAATCAATATTTTAATCATTGCCTTTCGATCCTGGGTACCATTCATCATAATAAGCCCATGTGTCCACACAAATAAATTAAATACGGTCATATAAGCGGCAATATAAAATATTCCTTCGCTCCCATATATTCCGTTTATAATTGGCAAACCGATAAAACCACAGTTGGAATATATGGTAGAAAACCGTTCGATTATCACATTCGGATTTTTTTTCCCTCTTAAAAAAACATAGGCCGTTAATATACTGAACAGATGTGTCAGTACGGCCAACCCTAAAGAAATCAGCAGACCAACCAGCAGTTCCTTGCTGAATTCCCTCTGATAAGAATTAAAAATCAATAATGGAGTTACTAACAGTAATAAAAGATCCGACAGCTTTTTATTCAGTTCCTGATCTATCATCTTAAATTTATAGCATATATAACCTATGAGGATTATGATAAACATTATAAGGATTTGGTTTAAAACAATATTAGTTAATGACATATATTTTCTCCTGCCATCTTCATTTTAATCGTTTTCATATAATTTTCTCCTTATGTACGCGCCAAGTAGTTTCCTTCTTTTTGCTAAAATAAGCCCTAGAGTGTGTTTGAAAAATGCTTGTGCCGGGCCGGAGGCTCCTCTTTGTGGGAGGCCGGGAGCGATTTTGGGCGCGTAGTTGTGCTGCGCTCCCAAAATTGCGACGCAGTATACCGCAAAGTGAGGCGTTCAGAACGGTGCGATAATTTTTCAAACACACTCTAGTGTACCGACAAGTTGATGTCTTTAGTAATTGCGCAGAATGAATTTTCAGTCTGCAAGGCGAAGGCGGAAGACGTAGCGGTGGCTACGTTGACTGACGACAACGCAGCAGATGGAAATTCAGGCAAGCAATTGATACAGATATCAGCTTGCCGGTACTCTAGCTATCATTCTAGTTATGATTTTACTTAAAGTCAATACATTAATTTAAGAAAATAATGAATATATTATTATTAATGAAATCGAATATTCCGGATCCGCTATGCTGCTTGTAAGTTTAAACTAAACAGGATACGGTTCCTTAAGAAGAAGAGGAAATCTTTTTATTTTCCTGACTCCCATAGGCGCCTATTCCGGTTAAAATAAAAACATAAAAAGGAAATGTCTGTATCCAGAACACGGTGAGGTCCGTTGTGCCGTGTATCAGGGCCGCGGCCGTTACGGCTAAAATAAGGGACGTAATCATTACTTTTTTTTCTTTAAAACATATTTTGATAATAGACACATAATATTTTATAAGATAGAATACCATAAGCAAAGTACCAATTAAGCCGTAGTTCATCAATATATCCAGATATAAACTATGGGCATGGGGTATGAGCTTGCCCTGTTCATAACTTAAGAAAGCGCATGACATGGAACCATGTCCGAAGAAGGGTTCCTTAATAAATTGCTTAAAGGCAAATTTCCATATTTTCAGACGTAAACGGAAGGTTTCCCCCGCATCTGACAGACGTGGTATAAGGTCTATATCCAATATAAAAATAAAGAAACAGGCTGTCACTGCAACACAGTTCCAGAGGAAAAAAAGTCTGTATTTTTTCATTATCAGGAGTAAAACGGCTATGCCTACAAAAATCTCCGCCCAGGCAAACATGCTTTCACATAAATAAATACTTATTACATTCATAAACCCCACAATGTAATACAGCCATTTAGAATCCTGATTGGTAAGTATTTTATAAGCACAGATTATGATTACCGTAGCCGTTATTGTCCCGAAATAATTAGGATGTAAAAACATGGCCGATATCCGGTCGTAATTATAGAAATCGTCCATCAGGGAAATAACAAATTTCTGGGTGATGGCACAGCTCGAGCTTGTAATACTTAAGACGCATACCAGGGTCAAAATCCTTTCATAAAGCTCCGCAGTCATAAAACTGCGCTGAAAAAAGCCTATGGCCATGGCAAGAATTAATCCGAGACCCGCCCCCACACCAAACCAGTTTCCATAAAAAAAGGCTGCAAACAGATAAAACCCAAAAAACATAAATATGTATCTGGAATATGTTTGGGAAAATATAATTTTACGGGTCTGCTTATTTAGCACAAGATAAATTCCCAGACCAACCAGTATAAAGCCTGCAAAAATGTAGGGCAAAAATATGGAGGTAACCGTAATGATTATTATATTTGTATACGTTAACGATTCGTCAATTTGACGTTTCATGGCCGCTTTGCTTTCTATAGTAATTTCTCTTTTCATAAATGAATCCTCTCTTCAAAAGTGAATAAAAAATGAACGATTTTTAACTCACCTTTTTTTAATAAAGTCCGGAATTTAACCAAGCTTTATCCGTCCAATTCATTATGTTTACAACAAAGAATAATATTATCATATAACTTACAAATTATCAACCTTTTTCACTTTTCTTTCACAATTTTGTTCATTGATCATTAACAGTTTATTCATATATTAATAAATTTAAAATAAAATACAAGTTTTTCCTGTATCTTTTATAAGTATAAATTTGGAATAATTTTTCATATTTCTCCTGCCATGTTCAGGGAGTTGTATGCCGTTTACTACAGTTCAAGAATCCCTTGCCGTTCCTGTCACAATCAAGAATTCATATGCAGTTTGTCATAGTTAAATTTACTTGCCGCCTGTCGCAATTAAGGATTCCTATGTTGTCTGTCACAGTTATAATTTTACATACCTTCTGTCACAGTCAGGGATTTATATACCCTCTCTCACAGTTATAGATTGTATGCCGTCTATCCCAGTTAAAAATTCACATACCATCAAAAATTTATATAAATATATCACCCTGCTTCAAAAAATTTATATAATATAATATATTAATAAGATCAGGGATATCATAATGATTACTACAAATAATTCCTATACTGCATACTATAATAATTCTCCCTCCGTAGTGGCTGATAAGCAATCCAATGCCGCCTATTCCATAACTATTAATATAGAAAATCATACGCTCACACTATACAAAAACGGGAAAGTATACAAAATCTACCCTGTTGCCGTCGGCAAAGCCTCATCCCCCACCCCCAGGGGCACCTTTAAAATAACCAGCAGATCCGTCAATCCTGGGGGGCCCTTCGGCGTAAGATGGCTTGGCCTTAGCGTACCAAATGGAAACTATGGGATACATGGAACTAACAATCCGGCCTCCATTGGAAAAAATATCTCAAATGGATGTGTACGAATGTACAACAAGGAAGTGCTTGAACTAAGTAATCTGGTTCCCATAGGTACAACGGTAAAAATAGTTTGAAATTTTAGTTTAAATCATACTGCCCACTTTACCATTGCGAAAATCAAAAAAGCTGACCACCCGCTTAAATTTACCGCGGATAGTCAGCTTTAAGTCCCAAACCCACCGCTTACGCTTTACCAAGAAGCGGTGGATTTACTTGTAAGGTAAAATCTTTAGCAGATACGCGGCAGCCCTTCCCCGTACAGGATATCTATAATCCGGCTGCCATTTAAAGAAGTTATCATGGTTACTCCACTGCCCTCCTTAATCTTACCAATCACCTGGGCATTTTCCCCATATTTGCTTCTTCTCATAAGGGCAAGAGCCTTCCCTGCCTGGTCTTTTGGAACAGCCGCAATCAGCTTTCCTTCATTGGCCATATAAAGAGGATCCAGACCTAATATATCACAAAATCCCCTGACCTGGTCACTTATGGGCAGAGACTTTTCATAAATCTCTATGGCACAGGAAGAACTTGCCGCTGCTTCACTTAGAACCGTGGCAAGGCCGCCCCGGGTTACGTCACGCATACAGTGTATTTTAATATTATTTTCCATAAGATTTTTTACGATGGAACGAAGGGGGGCGCAGTCGCTTTGTATTGAATTCTCAATCCCCATTCTATGGGACATAATAGAGGCATGATGTTCTCCCAGATTACCCGAAAGGAGAATAACATCCCCTAGGCGGCAGTTGGATATGCTTACGCCGGCCCTTCGGATTTCCCCGATACCCGAAGTGTTTATATAAACTCCGCCTTTGCCTTCAATTACTTTCGTATCACCGGCTACAATTCTTACCTTAGCTTCTTTTGCAGCTAAAGACATGGATTTGGCAATCCGGTCAATGGTATCTATCTCCACGCCTTCCTCAATAATGAAGCCGGCGGTCAGGTATTTGGGCATGGCGCCCATCACGAGAAGGTCATTCACCGTCCCGCAGACGGCTACCTTGCCGATATCACCGCCCTTAAAAAACATAGGGGTAACTACGAAGGAATCCGTGGTATAAGCAATTTTGGGGTTCACCTGTAATACGGCTGCATCTTCCATTTTGCAGAGTATTTTATTATCAAAATTTTTTAAAAAAACTTCATGTATTAAATCGCTGGTCTGTCTGCCCCCGCTGCCGTAAGCCATATCTATCTTCATGGCCGCACCTCCCTGTTTTTGTACCAGATACCGCAGGCCCCTTCTGCTGAAACCATACAGGGCCCGACGGCATTTAACGGCGTACAGACTGTCTTAAATAAAGGACAGTCCCCCGGATTAATCCGTCCCAAAATAACCTCTTTGCATTTACAGCCCTTAGGTACGTTTTCGGTGTAATCCAATATCCTGCTGCCTGCGTCATATTCCTGATAGACATCCTTTAGCTTCAGTCCGGAATTTCGTATAATTCCGATTCCTCTCCAATATTCATCTATACCTTCAAAGAATTTATCCGTTATGGCCGCCGCCTTCCGGTTTCCTTCCTCCGTTACCGAACTGGTATATAAATTTTTCATGTAATACCGGTTCTTTTTTATCTGATGAATAATTTCATCAACAGCCGCTAATATATGCTCTCCTTCAAATCCGGCAACTACAAAGGGCTTATGATATTTTTCAGCCATTCCCTTATATACGGAGCAGCCGGTAACGACACTGACGTGTCCGGGACAAAGGAAAGCGTCTATATTTTCTTTTGTCTCACATAGATAGGAAAGTGCCGGAAGTATGATTTTTATGGAAGTCAGCAATTTCAGATTTTTTATGCCATTTTTCAGGATTTCCTCCATCATCAGGGCATAGATAGGCGTGGTTGTCTCAAATCCCACCGCAGCAAATATAAATTCCGTGTTTTTATCCTCCAGTGCCATTTTAACCGCGGAAAGGGGAGAATACAGGATTTTTACATTGCCTCCCTCTGCTTTTGCCTGCGTTAAGGAATATCTGCTTCCCTTCACCTTCATCATATCGCCGAAGGTTAATACGCAGGTTTTTTCCCTTACGGCATACTCCACCAGCTTATCAATGTAGGCGGGGGGCGTAACGCATACCGGGCAGCCCGGGCCTGAAATTAATTGTATCTGCGGGGATATCAGGCTCCTTATTCCGTTCTTAAATATACTGGAGGTATGGGTTCCGCAGACTTCCATTATTTTAATTTTTCTGCCGTTATAGTTTTTTAGTTCATCCTTTACCAGTTCGAGGGTTTTCATTCCCATCCTCCTCAAGCTCTTCAAAGATACTAAGCACTTCCTGCGCCATGTCCTTTTTCATAACTTCAAGGGCAAAACCCGCGTGAATCAGAATATAATCACCGATCTTGGCATCCACCAGCTTAATATTTGCTTCACATATATTATTCATAATATCAACCTTAGCCGTATCGCCGTTTATTTCAACGATTTTACCAGGTACCGCAATGCACATATTTTTGGCCTCCTTACCTTTGCCTCTTTGCTTCTTGCTTCATCAATCCGATAAAAACCTGTCCCAGACTTACGGACCCGTCATTGGGGGGAACAGCCATATTTACGTATACCATAAATCCTTTTTTTCTCAAAAGCTTTAATACTCTCTCCGTCAGGACCGTATTTTGAAATACTCCGCCGCTTAATGCAACGGTATTAACCATCTGTTTCTCCCTTATGATTTCACATACTTCTAATACGGCCCCTGCCACGCCATAGTGAAATCCCAGTGCCAGGGAGCCCCTGCCTGCGGTGTCTTTTATTCTGCAGATGGATTGTAATACCGGTTTTGGATCTATTTCTATTATCCCACATTTTTGATGAATTGCAAAGGTAAGCTTTTTCGGTTTTACATGATTTCTCACTGCAAGCACCGCTTCCTTTTCCAGCATGGCCGCACATTCGCCCTCATAACGGTTCTCTTTACAAACAGCAAGGATTGAGGCAACCGCGTCAAATAATCTGCCCATACTGGAGGACAAAACCGTATTGATATGATTGTCCACCGCGGCTTTAATCAAATCACGGCGGTCATCCCGTATTTCACCATACAGTCCCGCTTTTAACAAAAAACAGGCGGCGGTCTTTTTGCCGTCCCGCATGGAACTGTCGCCGCCTAACATAGGTGTATAACTTAAATGGGCGGCCCGTATAAATTCCGGACCCTCGCAAACCAAAAATTCACCGCCCCAGATATTGCCGTCGCTTCCGTATCCCGTTCCGTCAAAGGCGACGCCGATTACCGGTCCCTTTAAATCATGCTCCGCCATAACCGATGCAATATGGGCGTGATGATGCTGCACGGATAGTACGGGAACAGGTAAAGTTTTGGCATACAAAGTGGAATGGTAATTGGGATGTAAATCGCATACCGCCAGATCAGGAGTAATATTTAACAGCCTGGATAAATCGGCATAGGAAGCTTTATATTCCTCCAATACGGCCTTCTCTTCCAAATCGCCGAAATATTGGGATACCACCGCACTCCCCTTTTTATACAGACAAAAAGCCGCCTTTAAATCACCGCCCGCAGCAAAAATTCCCACATCCTTACTTCCCCGGGGAAGAAATACCGGATAGGGAACATAGCCCCTGCTTCTGCGGATTAACTGGGGTTTATGGTCTATCACTTTAGCTACGGAATCATCCACAGAACGGATTATCCGCCTTTTATGATACAAAATTCCGTTCAGATAGGGTGATTTAAACTCCTGTATTTTATTATCCTCCTTAAGAATGGGCTTACCGGACAGATTGGCACTGGTCATAATCAGCGGCCCGCAGGCTTTCGTCAGCAGTATCTGAAGCGCCGTATAGGGCAGAAAGGCGCCGCAGTAGATTCCGCCTCTATTGGTGGCCTCCGCCATGCTTTTCCCTTTTGTATAAAGCAGTACAATAGGTCTTGCCTTAGACTCCAGCAACTGCCTTTCTTCCTTTGAAACATAACAATATTCCTCCACCGATTCCATATTCTCAAACATGACGGCAAAGGGTTTTTCTTCCCGCCCTTTCAATCGGCGCAAATTCATTACGGTCTCTTCCCCCATAGGGGAACACGCAAAGTGATAGCCCCCGATTCCTTTAACGGCAAGAATTCCTCCTGCTTTCAGGATTTCAACGGCTTTCTCCATGGCTTTTCTATCCGTAAGCTTCTCCAATATGGCATAGGGCCCGCAGCTATTGCAGGATATGGTCTGGGCATGGAATCTCCTGCTTTCAGGGTCCGTATATTCTTCCTTACAGGCGGAGCACATGGGAAAATCCTTCATGCTGGTAGTGTGCCTGTCATAGGGCAGACATTCCATTATGGTATACCTGGGCCCGCAGGAGGTACAACTGATAAAGGGATTGCGAAATCTCCTGTCGGTGATTTCTTCCAGTTCCTTCCCGCATTTGCGGCAGACGGGCAAATCAGGCGGAATAATGGAAACTTCACCGTCTCCTCCGCTTTTTATTATATGAAAGTCACCGTATTCGGCCTCCTGCACGTCCTCCATCTGCATATGCACGATTTCATAGTCCTCCCACTCGACGCCGCTTAATTCCTTTAAGAAATCCGCAACACTTCGTTCCTGTGCCTGTACCATGATTTCCACGATTCCGCCCATATTTCTTACTGTTCCCTTTATTCCATACTTCTTTGCAAGGCGAAATACAAGGGGCCTGAAACCAACCCCTTGTATCATACCGAAAACCTTTATTCTTTTTGTAATTTCTGTTTGTTTCTTATCCATTCCACCACTTCCTCAAAACCATCTTCTGTTTTGCAGGATACTTTAATAACAGGCGCAGTCTTATTCAAAGCCCTGACACCCTTCATAAAGAAATCTTCGTTAAAAACCAAATATGGCAGGAGATCGCATTTATTTAAAATAATAATATCAGCTTTTTCAAAAGCAAGGGGATATTTATAAGGCTTATCACTGCCCTCCGTTACAGTTGAAATAAGCATCTTAACATGTTCACCAATCTGAAATTCAGCCGGGCAGACTAAATTGCCTATATTTTCAATAAATAATACACCGTTCTTTAGGGAAAGTTCCTCCGCCGCCTTGCCGATTAAGGGAGAATCCAGGTGGCAGGCACCGCCGGTATTAATTTGTACGGCCTTTACTCCCATGGACTTAAGCAGCTTTGTGTCAAAATCAGCTTCAATATCCCCTTCAATTACATAGGAGGCAACGTTCTTAAGCCGTCTGATGACTTGAATTAAAACTGACGTTTTCCCCGCTCCGGGTGCGCCCATCACATTAACCGCAAATATTCCGTTCCGGGTAAATGACAAATTAATCTGTGAGGCAGCCTTATCATTTTTATCATAAACCGACTCCATAATATCTATTTCTTTCTTCTCTGACATGACAACCCTTCCTCCTTTTTTTAATCGGGCACTCTAATAGAGCACTCAAATACCTAACCGTCTGTTACACAAAAAGGCCAAATATAAGCCTATCGCAAAACAAGCTTTTGTTTAACCTTACAAGTAAATTCCCCGCTTCTTGGAAAAGCGTAAGCGGCGGGTTTGGGACTTACTTCTAAAATTACCTTTTACACTTCAATGGACTTAATATAAAATTCCTGTCCGGTTTTTGTCGGGACTCCCTCTCCTTTACAGTAAGGACACTCAAAGGAAAAGGGCTTCCTTACAAAGAGTTCGCCGCAGGCACTGCACTTCAGCTTAGGCGTTATGCGTTCAATATTAAGCTTTGCATGTTCGCACAGGCTTCCTTCCGCAATAATTTCAAAATATAATTCAATGGAACTTGCCACATAGCCGCAGTAATCCCCTACCACAAGGTTAATCTGATTTACCTGTGATGCCCCGTTTTTAACAGCATATTCTTCCGCAATCTCAATTATTCTCTTTGTCACCGGATACTCGTGCATTGGTATAATCATCCCTTACACTTCCAAAGGAAGGTGAAGTATATTCATTGTTCATTCTCAAACACTTTTTGGGACAAACCTCATTGCAATAATTACATTGTATGCATTTAAGCCTGTCTATACTCCAGGTGGTATTCCCTCTGTTCACCTGAATTGCTCCCGTGGGACACCGCCTTTGGCACAAACCGCAGTAAATACATTGAGAGATATTAATTTCAACTCTGCCTCTTGTGCGTTCATATGTCTCCTTCTTTTTAACGGGATATAATACGGTATAAGGTCCGTGTACCAGACTTTTAAAGAGTGTCTTACTCATACTTAAAATCGCCATAATTCTCCGTCCTATCTATTTGACATTATCGTTCCGTACAGCTTATGCAGGGATCAATCGTAAGAATTAATATGGGAACATCAGCCAGTGAGCAGCCCTTCAGGGTTTCCAGCAAAGCGGGAACATTGGCAAAGGTCGGCGTCCGGACTCTGAATCTGTCCAGAAACTTAGATCCGCTTGCTTTCACATAATACATAGCCGAACCCCGGGGCTGTTCCACCCTGGTGAAATATTCTCCGTTTGGATTACCGGTTACTTTCACATTTATCCCGCCCTCCGGAATAATTGCTATGGCCTGTTTAATCAGGTCAACGGCCTGGAATACTTCTTTAATCCGAACGGAAGTCCTGGCATAGGAATCTCCGTCTGTTTCAATAATCGGTTCAAATTTTAATTTGCCGTATGCAGCATAGCCCTGTGTTCTTAAATCCCTTTTAATACCGCTGGCTTTTGCCATGGGACCGACCGCGCCTAAATCAAAAGCCGCCTGTTTGGATAACACGCCAATTCCTTTTGTACGGTATTTTACGGAAGAATCACTCAAAAACACGTGGGTAATTTCTTTTAATTCCTTTTCCATGTCGGTGAGAATACGGTCTATTTTATCCAGGGTTTCAGGACTGATGTCTTTTCTTACACCCCCGATTTCACAGACGGAAAAGATAACACGCCCGCCGGTGGTTTCCTCAAAAATATCAAGCACCTGTTCCCGCAGCCTCCAGGTATGCATATGCAGGCTTTCAAAGCCAAAGGCATCCGCTGAAAGGCCCAGCCATAACAAATGGCTGTGCATACGGGATAATTCGGCCCAGATAGTCCTCAAAAATTCCGCTCTTTCCGGAATTTTAATGTCCATAATGCTTTCAATTGTCATACAATATCCCATACCGTGCATAAAAGAACAAATACCGCAGATTCTTTCCGCAACATAGGTATATTGCTGAAAATCTTTCTTTTCCACAAGCTTCTCAAGTCCTCTGTGAATATATCCGATTCTGGGTATCGCTTCGACTACCCTTTCATCCTCAAGCATTAAATCCAAATGGATCGGCTCCGGAAGCACGGGATGCTGAGGACCAAACGGAATTACGGTTCTATTTCCCATTATTCCTCCTCCTTTTTCATATTAAATGGAGTCTTTACGGGTATTTTATATAAATTATTGTTAAAATCAATAACAATGTTCACAATATGAACTCCAAAAAGTTCCTTTATTTCATTCTCATATAAAAATGCATAGGAATAAATGTTGCTTATACTGTCAATTTCTGTTTTCGTATCTGTTACAAATCTTAAGTTTAAAAAGTTATATTCTTTATCAAATGAATAACTAAGTTCTAAACCGTTCTTATTCGTACAAGTGATTGCCACCAGACGATATCCTTCATTTTTTAAACGCAGGGTTTCTGTCAAAAGTTCATTTGGCAGAATCATTTTAATTTGCTGTTCCATAATATAATAAACCACTTTCTTTCTATAAGAGATCAGAGAAACAAAAAAACAGGTTCCTATAATCAACGATATTTACGCTTACGCATCCGTTTCTGTTTCTGCTCCAATATTCCCAGCGCCTTGACAACTCCGTCAATAACGGCCTCCGGGCGGGCCGCACAGCCGGGAACATAAACATCCACCGACAATACTTTGTCCACTCCCCCCACGACGTTGTAGCATTCTGCAAATATACCGCCGGAGGTTGCACATATACCTACCGCAACCACTGCCTTGGGTTCGGCCATCTGTTCATACAGCTGTTTCACCACAGGTATATTCTGCTCGTTCACGCTGCCGGTAATTAATAAAATATCCGCATGCTTGGGATTGCCTGTATTAATGATACCAAACCGCTCCACATCATATAAGGGCGTGAGACTGGCAAGCACTTCAATATCACAGCCATTACAGCTGGAACCGTCATAATGTAAAATCCATGGTGATTTCTTAATAAAATTCATATCAAACTCCCGTCCGCGTACCTTGGCACGCTTTATATCAGGATGGGTGAAAAACATGTCCTTTCGTTTTTCACCTTACTCCCATCCGCGTGCTCCGGCACGCTTTTAATCAAGGCGGGTGAAAAACACAACCTTCGTTTTTCACCTTGTTTGCGTCCGTTACCTGAAAAATGATAAGATGATAAGATTTACAGTACCTAAAACACCTGTTATAATCCAACTGGAATCAAGCGCAAGCTGCCACTTTACCCTTGCAAATCCGTTGTCGATTACAATCTCCAAAAAATATGCCAGAAGGCACGCAAGGACGGCAAAAACATAACTAACCGGCGCTTTCGTTGCAAAAAACACAAATACTAAGGTCAATGCTATGACTGTCTCATACCAGTGGGTTATTTCTATGACTGCCAGGTCCCTTCCGGAATATTCGGTGGTTATTCCCTGAACGATTTCCTGATGTCCGTGATGACACATACTAAGATCAAACGGCGATTTTCTTAATTTAAAGGTTAATATAAACAAAAGTCCTAAAAAAATACCGGGAAGGGAGAGAATCGCGGGAGCCTGCGCCGAAACAATATCCTTGATAAAAAAGCTATTATCCGCATAATATAATCCGATTCCCGTAAGCAGCACCATGGGCTCGTAGGCCATCATCTGTAAAAGCTCTCTTTCCGAACCAACAAGACTATAAGGTGAATTGGATGCATATCCGCCTAAAACAAAAAATATGGACCCCAGGGTAAGGGCAAAGATCGCCAGCAAAATGTCACCTCCCGTCAGCATAATGACGGTAGTGAAAATAACAAATATTAATGCAATATACACATAAAAACGATGCATCAAATTAACTTCAATGGGTTCCTTCTGCAAGAGCTTCAATACGTCATAAAAAGGCTGCAGGACAGGCGGTCCCTGTCTTCCCTGCATTCTGGCCGTTATGACACGGTCCATTCCCGTAAGCATCCCGCCGGCCAAAGGTGCCAGAATAATTATCCCGATAATCCTTAATATAAATGTAAACATTATTTTGCAAACCCTCCAATAAGAACTATGACTCCGACACATAAAACACATATGGAAATCACATTGCACCAGAAAGAAAATCTCTTTGTTCCAAAATAGCTTTCCAGATACCAGTTACGTAATTCAACCTTACGTTTTTCACCGTTGCCGCCGTAAAATGTTTCATTATCCCCGGTATTTTCCCCTGCCATATAAATAGGGACAATTCTTCGTTTATCCTGTTTATAAATCGGAATGAAGCCGATTGGAATAATCAGCAGCATCCCCAGCATAACAATCATTATTTTAACATCACTGGTTCCAATGGGGATTATTGCATCCGCTCCGTATAAATCGGTCAGAAAAGGCACCAGCGCATATTTTGATATAAGAGGAAAGCCAAAGCAGGATAGAACAACAAGTACTGTGTGGATAAAGATGGGAATTTCCTCCTCCGCAAAGAAAGTATGTTTTCTTTGTTTCTTCACATTGGCATTGGATACCAGTTTTCCCATCCATTTCGTCCAATAGAAAAGGGTCGCGGCGCTTCCGTATGCAATTACTATAACTGCCAATATATGATTGGAATCGATAAATGCTTTCATGGCAACCCACTTTGAAATAAGCATGCCAAAGGGTGCAAGGAACATACCTGCCATACCGATAATCATATATAAGGAAAGTCTTCTGGATACATGGAGTAAAATATCCATATCCTCCACACTTCTGCTGCCTATCTGATGTTCTATGGAACCAACCGATAAGAATAAAAGAGACTTGGATACCGCATGGAATATTACAAGTAAAATTGCCGCCCAGATAGATTCCTGCGTCCCGACGCTTGCACAGATAACTATCAGCCCCAGGTTGGCCAGGGTGGAATATGCTAAAATTTTTTTGGCGTCAGTCTGGGAAATTGCGATTAAGGAACATATCAGGAAAGTAATACAGCCAATGGTTGTCACAATGATACCCACCGTACTTAAGCCCAGTAATGGAGCTAATCGAATGATAAGGTAAACACCCGCCTTTACCATAGTCGCCGAATGTAATAAAGCGGAAGAAGGGGTAGGGGCTACCATGGCTCCAAGCAGCCACGAGGAAAAAGGAAACTGGGCCGATTTTGTAAGTGCGGCAACGGAAAGCAGAAATACCGGAATAAGAACCGTCGCCGACCGTTTCATTGCAATTAAATCAGATAATTCCAAAGTCTTAAAATTGATTCCGATAAATACAATTGCAGCGGCAAATGCAATTCCGCCCCCGAGGTTAATTGCCAGTGCAAGGAAAGAATTATTTTTTGCCTCTTCGGTTTTTGTATAACCGATGAGTAAATAAGAACAAAGGGTGGTTATCTCCCAGCAGAAATATAACCAGGTCAAATCGTTGCTTAAAACTAAACCAAACATAGCTGAAAGGAATAAGAATAAGACTGCTAAAAAGAAATATTTTCTTTCTTTATAATTTTTATGCTGCTTATGGTACCATTTCATATATCCTACGGCATATAAGCATATTAAGCTTCCAATCACACCTGCAATCAATACCATAATTGCCGTAAGCTTATCAAAAATAATACTGTTTTCTACTTCAATGCCCTGCTTTCCGGTCAATTCAAACCACAATATCAACGTCGTCTGTATAACGGAGAAAACCGACACGATATATTTTTTGTTTTTCAAGCCGGCAATTATGAGGTAGGCGGCAACCAGAACCTCTATTACCATAATAACTATATCAATGATTTCCCCATTAGCAGGGGTAAAGGAGATTCCATTCTGAAAATACCAGGCAAAAACACATAAAGTCAATACAGCAACTACAAACGCGCTGACTTTTACCACGGCATTTCTTATACTGTCATTTCTAACAAAAAAAATAACAATGGCCGCTGCCAGCGGAAATAAAATTAATGCATAAATTATATTCATAATCGTCACCTTATTTAAATAATATACAAATTTCACAACGAGTTATTATATCATATCGAAATTTGTTTTACAACGTTGAACTTCGTTATAGTTTAAACAATTAACCGGAGCCATTTAGGAATTATTTTAAAATTTTAATAACCAATATATTTTGAAATTGCATCATTCTATCGCAATTAGTCCATTCCTTTGTAGAATTATCCTTACAACAAAGGGAATATATAACAAATAACTCTGATAATTATTTCACTATTTTTTTATCTCAATATAAATATCAGCAATATAAACAAATTTAGCAACGGTATTCGATATAAAAACAGAAAAAGCAACAATTTTTTTCAAATAATTATGCCATTCGTCTGCAAAAAGGAAATCCGACATTTTTTATAGCCCCCACATAAATTTTATGCATTTGACAAAGAAAATTTTCCAAAATTATATGCAGTATATTAAAGATATTAAGAAAGAGTCTGGATTGCGGGTTTTTATCGAATAGGGTGCAATTTCCTGTTCGATAAAAAAAGCCCTGAAAAACTTCAAGGCTTTTTTCATGCTTTATCACAATTTTTATAAAATCTGCTTTAAATAATCAATATCATTTTTAATGCTGAGGAAATTTTGAAGTAATTCAAAACAGAATTTTTTCTCACTCTTTTATAATCCGTATGCCTTTCCCTTCATGGTAATATTCTCCGGTTTTATCATAATAAACGCTGTAAGAATCTCCAGCCAAATATAAGTCCTTCACGCTGAAATATTTCCAGTCTTCAGGAATTAATGGGTGTACCTCCAACCTCTTTTTATCCATACTGATTCCAATCAATCCGGAAAGAATTAAATCACAATACATGGAATGATTATAATCTTTTCCGCGTTCATAACAGCCGTTTTCTTTCAGTATTTTTCTGGCAATCCACTCCCCTGTGTCCGGATCCATATTCTCATCAATCCAGGGGACTATTTTCCCGTCTTCTTTCCTTAAATGCTGACTTTTAGCATACTGGCGTAGCATATTATAATAATCTTGTATTGTTATGTAATCCTGCCCGTAATTCCGTAATACATTTGCAACCGCAACTAAAGTCTGTGTTGTTGCAAACGGCCACACAGGCCCGTTCCAAAGGCATTCATGTTCTTCGCTGTAAGAAAATCTGTGATGTTTTCTTTCCGCTGTAAGCAACCCGAATTTTCCAAAAAATCCATCCTCACATTTCAAAAAGCAAAATGCTTTTTCGTATCCTGAATCCGGCATGTTGAAATACCATGGAATATAACCAATTTCTTCTCTTACATTAAATTCATCCGGTATTTTTGAGAAATCCATTTTATCATTCTTAATTTCTTTCATATATTTTGTTGGAATAACTTTAAAAAAGTCCTCATCCCATAATATATTCTGTATTTTTTGCTTCAGGTTTTCCGATTTTCTACTATATTTTTCCTGAAGCTCTTTGTCTCCTGCCATTTTGGCAAACTCATAGATTGCCCATGCGTCCGCATACATGTATGAATTTAAGGTTGGCCTTAATCCTGGCCCACTAATAGAAAATTCCATAGCATCCCGGTCATCATTAGACCAAAATAACCCTTGTGCTTTTAACTGTTTTCGCTCCCACGCTTCATAATTTCTGCATATTTTATCAAGATTATCCAATGCAATCCTATAATCTCCCTTCAGACTACAATATTCCCATATCGCATATGCAAGCCAACAACTGTATGATCTGCTCTCTCCATCTTCATTCAACCAGAACATAATATAATCTTCCAGATATTCTGCCGCATGCTTTAACCATCTTCCCTCTCTTATATGGAATCCGGAAGCACAGTTAATGGAATTATACGGCCCAGCCCACGGAACCGTAGGCAAAAATTCTGTAATAATATATCCTTTTGGTGTTTTTTTAATATGTTTACGATAAACCCACCATCTAAAATAATAAATCTCTTCAAGCTCTTTATCCGGGCAATCCAGAAGAGGTATATTTTCCATCATCCAATCACATGCTTCTGCATTTGGAATTAACTGAGGCATGAGTTCTTCATCTTCTCTGTTAAATTTTCCCACATAATCAATTAGTTCTTGATACTTCTTATCCACCATATTTTTTACTCTCAGAACGGAAACTGTTCTCCCTCATAGGTTACAAGCCCAATCTGTTCTAAGGATCCCTTTCTTCCATTATACCAAAGCATCCACTTACCGTCTCTATAAATGGCATATGGTTTATAGCAGGCTTCTCCATCAAATCCCTCCGGGTCCGGGGCAATAATAGGATTTAAGGATGAGCGTTTCCAATCTGTAATTCCATTTTCCGAAAAAGCCATACCAATTTGAGCATAATCTTCATTGTGATACCCGATATATAACATCAGATAGCCATTTTTCCATTTCATTACCTGGCACCCCGCAGCCTTATGCTGTTCCCAGCTATTTTTCGGATCTGCCTGAAAAATAGGATTCTGATCATATTTTTCCCAGCAAACACCGTCTTTGCTGGCTGCATAACCAATTGCAGTAGGTTCATATTGTTCTCCACCAGAATACCACATTTTAAAAATTTGCTCTTTTTCATCCCATAATACGTGAGGACACATTACCGCAACCTTTTCCCACGGTAATTCGGGGCGCATAACGGGTTCTTTTTCCTCCCGTTCAAAGTTTATGCCATCTTTACTCATAGCATAAAAAATACAAGAATTTCCATCTGCCGCACCTGGCTTATATTGACCGGTATACCACATACGGTAGATTCTATCACGTTTGACTACCACTGGACGATTTACTTCATCTTCCCATCCTTCCTCCGTCTTCCTCGGTTCAATACAAATCCTTGGTTCGCTCCAGTGAATACCATCAGCACTATTTGTTACTGCAATACTTCCTTTCCCTCTCCAGGAAAAATACATTTTAATCAATTCATCATTCAGGACCGCAATATCAAAACAAGTTCCGTATTCTCCACCAAATACCGGATTATTCTCATATTTTTTCCAGCCGCCATTTGTTCCTTTACAAAATTCTTCCATTTTTCTTTCCTCTTTCTATTCTTTTACCGCTCCTAATGTAACACTGGCCATAAACTGTTCCTGGAATATCAGGAATACAATAATTAACGGAACCGTTACAATAGTACAACCTGTCAAAATTAATTCCCAGGGTATTGAATACGTGGAATTTGATGTATTTAAGGTAGGCAGAATTACCATAATAGGCATAACCTCCTTTTTCGTCAATAGCATAGACGGCCATAAATAATCGTTCCATTTTCCTAAAAAAGTCAGAATTGCCAATGCTCCTATCGTCGGTTTACATAACGGTACTATAATTTTCCGATAGGTATAAAATTCGCCTGCACCGTCAATTCTCGCTGCCTCAATTAGTGAATTAGGCAAACTATCCATATACTGCTTTAACATAAATAAGCAAAATACATTTGCAATACCTGGAAAAATCTGCACGGAATACGTATTCAGCATATGTGCCTTACTAAACATCAGGTAAATCGCCGGCAATGTTATTTCTCCTGGTACCATCATCGTGATAAGAAGAAGCATGAATATAACCTTATTCCCTTTAAAACGATATTTCGAAAAGGCGAAGGCGGCCAGGGACGCAACTATCAAAGTTATTGCTGTATAAATCGTTGATATACCAAGACTATTGATAAAAGTCCGTACCATAATACCTGAATTATAATCCATCAATGCTTTATAATTGGAGAAAGTCCATTTCTTAGGTATATTCCATGAATTTTTTGCAATTTCGCTTCCTGTTTTAAAAGAATCAAACAGCATTAATATAACTGGAAGAAGTGCTATAACAGATATCAGAACCAATACAATTGTCAAAAATATTTTGATAATTTTTCTTTTATTCATCCTTTATCAGTCCCCTTATCCCGTAATAGAAGCATTTCCATGACGGATATAATTAAAATCAATAAGAACAATAACCATCCTGCCGCTGAAGCCATTCCAAAATTACCACCTCTGATATTTGTAGTAATAATATTCATAATTGGCGCTGCATCTGTTGTTAAAGTCGACGTACCCGCAATCATGATATTAGGTTCTGTATAAATCTTAAAAGAACCGATTGCATCCATTACAAAAGCAAATAAAAAAATGGGCTTCATAAGAGGAACTGTTATTTTAGTCACTATCTGTACATTATTTGCCCCGTCAATAATAGCTGCCTCATTAATATCCTTACTGATTGTAGTAAGTCCTGCCAGAAAAATAACCATAAACCATCCTATTGAGCGCCAAACTACCATAAGTACCACACACCAGCGCATCGTCGCCGGATTTTCCAGCCAGGCAGCGTTCGTTCCAAGTATCTGGTTAATTGCCCCTGTGTTTTTTGCGAAAATAATACGGAAGGTCAGTGCCGTTGCCATTACCGGTACTATCTGCGGTAGAAAGATAACAGGTTTGAAAACTTTCTGCATTCTCATCATTGCCTTACCCTGCATCACGAGAGCTATGAGAAATGCCCCCAGCATAACCGGTACAAGATGAGTCAGAAAATAAAAAAATGTATTCTTAACCGCTTTCCAGAATGCAGAGTACTCCAGAAGAGAGCTATAATTCCCTAATCCTACAAATTTTGCCTGCCCATATCCTTTATAATTCAAAAAACTGAGTCTTAAAGAATAGATTGCCGGAATTGCAAAAAATAAAACAAAAGAAATGATAAATGGTAAAATAAATAAATAGGGTATTAGTTTCTTTTTCACATTTGAGTTTTTGCTGTTTTTTTGACTGGCATTGCCTTTGCTTTGCATTACTACCCTTCTTTCAATAGGCAAATGCCTAAGCTTTTCAACTTAGACATTTGCTTCTATTCTGTTTCTAAGGAGCCGCATTTTATTGATATGCATTTCCGATTGCTGTTGACAAATCATTGTCGCATGCCTTTAACGCATCATCAATACTCATTTCTCCGTAAATTGCCTTAGTAAAATATTCCGTCACAATATCCTGCTCAGATGCCGCTTTTGGTGTATAATTAAAGATTGCAAGATTGTCCAATGCTGCCAGCTGGGCATTAATAATACTATCGCCAAAGAATCCGTTCTCTACCTTTTCATTCAATAAATCATTTTCCTGTGCTTTTACATTAATCGGAAGACATGCTGTAATATCATAGCAAGAAAGACTTCCCTGCTCGCTTAAGCACATATAAGAAATAAATTCCGCTGCCGCTTCCGGATGCCGGGAGAAGGTCGGAACTACCATTACCGAACCACCTGCATCGCTTCCAGCTGTTGTCCCGCCGATTTCCGGCCATGTTGTACAATTCCATTTTCCTTTCTGGCCTTCTGCATAAGTCGGAAGGAAAGAATCCTGTCCCAGCCACCCTGCACCTAATGTGGATACAATACTTTCATCTGCAAAGGCTGCTTCCCAGTCTGTTGACCAGTCGGCTACATCCATAACAACCCCTGCGTCCACCAGTTTTTTATAATCTTCCAGCATTTTTCTGACGCCTTCATCTTTACTGAGACAATAATTTCCCTCATCATCACAGAACTTTGCACCATTTCCACTCAACGTCATATAAAAATCATATCCTGCGGTAGGCTTTCCAAAATTCCAGATATATGAGTTTGGATATTTTTCCTGAATTTTCTTACCTGCCGCAATTAAATCGTCCGTATTCTTTACGGCTGCGGTATCTACTCCACATTCATCAAAAATATCCTGCCTGTAATACCAGACTTTTGATTTTACTTCAAACGGAACTGCTATCGTTTGAGCTTTATATTTTGATAAATTCAGCGCTGCCGGTGTCAAATCGCTTTCATATGTTTTAATATTTTCAGATAAGTCATTTAAAACTCCCTCCTCAGCAAATTCAGGAATCTGCGTATAATTCAAGACTGCAATATCTGCCATATATTCATTTGCAGAAAGCGCGAGTCTGATTTTCTCTGCAACCTCTCCGTCGCCTTCTCCTCCAAGTACCCATTCAATTTCATATTTATCGCCTAATTCTGCATTTTCCGCCAAAATAGCATCACTTAATTTTGAATAAGTTTCTGTGCTTCCCCAGCACATACCAATTAATTTCGTTTTTTCTCCAGTGCCGGTATCTGTGCTATCCTCTGTTTTTTCAGCTTTGTTCTCTCCTCCTTCATTATCTGGACCACATGCCACCATAGAAAATGCCATTGTACATCCTAGTAATATTGCTAATGCTTTTTTCACCGTTTTGTTTTTCATATTTCCTCCTATATACATTTTTTTGCTACTATTTATAATTTCTACGTATATGTCCTTCTCCTTCTAATTCTCTCCTTTCTTTTATTTTTTCATTTATTTGATAACCAGAATTTCACCGGTTCTTATCTCTTTCATGAAGAATTAAAATTCTATCCACCAAACCAGAAATGCTTCCTTCTCCGAAAGACGCAACCGCTGACTTAATAGTATTATTTAAAGGTTTTATCCACTTTTTGTCAATATTTCCCATCCCCTTGGCAGCTCCTACAATGCTGCCTGCCGTTCCCGCATTACAGTCTGTATCAATCCCACACATTACCGCCGTAGTTATTGTTTTTCCATAATCCAATTCCCCATGCAGTAAAGCTAATGTTACCATAGCCAAATTGTTAATGGTCGCCGCAAAGGGAAGCTCCCCATATTCTTCATATATTTCATTGCAAACCTTAATCCAATCTTTATTTTTCTCTGTATACCGGCTTCTTACTTTTCTTACCGCCTCCGCCAAACGGCTCTTCTTAGGTATAACCGACAGTCCTCCATCTAAAATCCGATTTATATCCGGTCTCTCTGTCAAAGCTGCACTGATACAACCTGCAACAAACATTCCTCCGTAAACTCCATTCTTAGTCAGGCTGAAGGAACAATCCTTATATGCAACTTCTGCAGCCTTCTCTGGTTTTCCCGGAAATAAATAGCCCCATAAATCACATCTTATCTGCCCATCAATACATTCTCTCCAGGGATTTAATTTAACTGGTATTTCCTCCAGTCTTTCTTTTTTATCCAGACGTTCTTCTATATTCACGTAATGATAGTAGGCTTGTCTGGACGCGCACCAGAACCAGCGGTAAGGAATATTTTCTGTCCACAGTTTTCCAATATCATTTCTGTCAAATTCCAGTCCATAATTCTCTGCAAGCAAAATGGAAAGAATCGTATAGTGAATGTCATCATCCGGCTGTACATATTTTATATTACCTTTTGTGCTAGGAATGCAATCCTCTCTCAGCCTAACATCCAGTTTTTCTGAATATTCCGCAACATAATCACTTAGCGGATACTGTCCTACACTTTCCAGATATTCTTTAATCTTCTTCCGATCGAACCCCATTTCCAGCGGTTTTCCAAGTACTACCCCTGCGCATCTTCCGTAAACGGCACCCTCAATTCTGCTCCTGTAACTTTCGCTTTTTAATTTCGGCATTTCTGGTGTTTGGATACTTTTCTGCATGATTTCTTCCAATGTTTCCGGTTCTTCATATGGATAATCCTTTCTCAAATCCGATCCATATAATTTCCAAAGCTTTTCATATGCCTTTTCCCAGAATTTTTCTTCTTCCATGTCAACAACTGTATCCTTCTCATCCGGAAACGGCAATTTTCTCCCAGTTAGTTCGTCAAACTTTAATGCCTTTTCTGTATCATAACCTTCTTGCGCTAACTGAAATAACTCTTCTTTGTACAATATTTTCCAACCAGCATATCCAGGCATTTTTTCATTCCTCCATTAACAGCAAAAACAATTCTGAAGCATGCCATGTATGTGGTGCACATATCTTATTTCGGTAATATTCTTCTAAAAATGGGCGACATTTTTTATAATCAGCTTCAGATGCATTTCTTTCCCAAGTCAACGGGTATCCCTGTCCAGCCTTTTTTAGTTCTCCATACCTCATTTGATAATAATGGGCCTTAGCTACATTCAAATAAGGATAATCTGATGACTGATAGTCCCTCTCAAACTTGTTTTCTTCTTCCCGCGTTCCATCCATCCAAAAAAGTTCTGCATAATCATCCGGCAATGGAGGGACTTGATAGTTGTCTTCCAAACCTAGTTTTTGAAGCCCAAATTTCAGCCATTTTGTTTGATATACCGGATGTTTTTTTCCGTCTGTAATTCCAACAATATAATTCTTTACCTGCCATTTTTTAACTTCTTTCAAAATCTTTGGCACCAATGGATGAGTTTCGTCAGAAACCAGAGATATCATATACAAAACCTGTCCGAGATTATCCGGTTCACAGTTTCCTGCATTGTTTTTATCATAAATTTCATCCAGGTTTAAAATCCAGTCATATACCAAATGCAGATTATGGGTTTTTTCCAAAACCATACACATCATTGCCGCATCTCTGAACCATGGTTTCTTATATACCATCAGATTTGGCACTGGCTTTCCGGCAACAATATTTATTACGATGTCATGAAATAAAATTTTTAATACATTTTTGTAAGGATTCTCTTTAAAATCCGGTATATTCACATAATCTTCGATCAAAGATTCTTTCATCCCTTCTCTTTCCAGATATACTCCGCTTTCACTTTCATACAATAGCGCATCCTCCATAACAACTTTGTATTCATTTGGAAGAATTATCGCTTCTTTACCCTTAAATCTGTATAACAACTTTCCTGAAGCAAGCTCAAACAGACAATTATTACAAAAAATCATCTTTTTTCTCCCGCCCATACCAAACAACCAGAAATTTTCTTTCTGAATCAACTCTGATAAATTTTTCATTATAGTTTCCTTCCCCTTATACCTTTCATCGAATTACCTAACTTCTGTCGTTTATATTTTTATTATAGATTTCACAGCCATCCGTGTAAATGACAGAAGGTCTTATTAAGTGTAAAAAAATAACTTCTGTTTTTTTTATATCACTTTTTTACACTTTATATTACCTTTTTATTTATCTATATTTCATATATATCTTGCATTTTATTAATATTTTATGTATTATTAGTATAAATATTTTAATTTTTTTTATTAAGAGGTGTAATTTTATGCATGGTTTACTTTTCAATATCAACTCGCCTATAGAATTCTGCATTACCGGAAAATTTGACGCTCTTACCTCATCTTATATTCACATACGAAGAGCATTGAATTATAGCTACGAACTTTTTGTAATAACAAAGGGTACTTTATACATTAGCTATCAAGGACAAAAATATGCTGCCAGTGCCGGACAATATCTTCTTATGCATCCTCATGATGACAGCAACAACTGTCAATATGGCTACCGCCCTTCTCAAGTTGACTTTTACTGGCTCCATTTTACCACACCATACGCACCCCAAATTATTTCTATCGACTATAATGCTCCATTTCAAATAGAAAATCCGAACTATATTATAGTTCCTGATCAGGGAACTTTGCCAAATCCCGACAAAGTTCTGGTTCTTCTGCGCCATTTACAGGATTATGCACGCAGTAATTACAATCTTTCTGCCATCAGCCACGAACGAAAAGCCGTTCCTAAATCTCCGTATGTAAAACCTGTCATCGATTATTTATCCACCACAATTTTATGTGAAATTTACAGTCAGGAATGCACACAGCGATTATCTGAAATCGCACAAGATACGGCATCTTTTAAAAAACGTGTGTACTATTCCATCCTTGACTATATTAAAGAAAATCACTCCCGATACCTTAAAGCACAAGATGTCGCATTAAAATTCGGTTACAACCCCAAATATCTTTCTTCCCTGTTCAAATCTATTACCGGGTTATCTTTAAAACAGTACATTCTACAGCAAAAGGTTGAAGATGCTAATATTTATTTAAGCGAGACAGAACTCTCCATATCTGACATCGCATTTTCCCTAGGTTTTCATGATGCCCACAATTTCATGAAACTATATAAGAAAGCCACTGGATTAACCCCTACTGAATACCGTAATACTTTTCCTAAACATATTGTAAAATATGACCAAATCTGCTATAAGACCTTGAATAAAAATTTCTAGAGGGGGAATAAAAATCAGGATAAATGCGGCAGGCGGTTGCTGGAAGTGTTGTATGAAAGGTCAGAGCATCCATATGCTGTCAGCAAGGATGTGTAGCCAGCCGATGGGCTGGAGGGATGTTAAAGCTAAGGGTATATAAATGGAATTAAGAAAAAGTCTAACTTCAGACCAAGAACGTCTCATAGCAGTAAATAAGAAATATCACAGAGTAAGTTCCGGTAAGGCGGAAGGGGCGGTACTACCCGTCCCTATTCTATTGTTTAGTAAAGGATACTTTATTATTAAAAATTAAATATGGCTGTCTTATCTTTTTCTACCCTGATATCCGCGAAGACAAAGGGGAAGTTCCAGGCCGTAGGCTTCCAGCAATTCCTTATCCCGAAGGATTAATTCCGTTATTCCTTCCCGGATGATACGTCCTTCTGCCAAGAGTATTACCCGATCACAGGTTTCCAATATCATGTCAAGATCATGGGAGGCTATCAGCTTTACGTAATCCAAGGAGTTTAAAGTATTAATCAGTGCCCGCCGGTTCTTGGGATCCAGCGCAATGGAAGGCTCATCAAGCAGTATAATATCCGGCTCCATGGCAAGTATGGTCGCAATGGAAGCCATCTTCTTTTCTCCGCCGGACATTTTATAAATCTGCTTGTCCCTTAAATGTGTAATCCCCATTGTGCCAAGGGCTTTCATTACCCTTTTCTCTACTTCTTCCTCCTCTAAGCCGTAATTTCTCGGGCCGAATGCCACGTCATTATAAACGGTCTGGTTAAATAGCTGATTATCCGAATCCTGAAATAAATAACCTATTTTACTGCGTATTTCCGGAAGGGATTTTTTTGTCACCGGTATCTGTTCTACCAAAACTTCTCCGGTGAAGTTCAGTTCCAGACCTACCAAAATACGAAGAAGAGTGGATTTCCCCACTCCATTCGCCCCTATAATTCCAACCGCTTCTTTCCCGTCCGTTTTAAAAGATACGTCTTTGAGTACTTCTTTTCCATTTTCGTATGAAAATTTTACTTGCGAAAACTTTTCATACGAAAAGGATATATTTCTGCATTCTATAAAATGTTGGATCATTTTTATCATTTTTTCTCATTCCTTTTAAATGTCATTGTTATTCTGCTGCTTTTAATCAGAAAAACACCTTAAGATAACCCGTAATATTGATCAATCGAAGTGCAATAAAAATTCCCAGCCATGAAAACAGGTATACATAATCTGAACCTGAGCCTTTCTGTGAACGGGCATAATAAAACTCACCCTGAAAACCCCGAAGCAGCATACTGTCATAAAGATTTCCGGCCCGGTCCATACTCCGGAATAACAACTGCCCGATTAAAGAGCCCCAGATTTTATACTTTACGCCATTTTCCCTGGGTGCACGTAAGGAATAGGCCTGGAAAACAGCGTTTGCCTCGCTTAGCAAAACCGTGATATACCGGTAAGTAAGCAGTATCTGCGTTACGATGATGCTTGGTAAATGCAGCAGTTTCAAGGCATAACAGATTTTTTCGATTCCGGTGGTTGCAACTAATAAAAAAGAAGCCATTAAGGCATAGGTCCCTTTCATTATAAGGGTCACCATGGAAATGATGCCGCCGGTAATTATTATGTTGCCGATTTTAAATAACGGGGTATGGTCAAAAACAGGATTAAACAGACCTATAAAACATACCAGCGGCAGAACCACCTTAAGCTTTTTAATACAACTTTTTATTGAAATTCCCGCCAGTTCAAAAAGTATCAGAGGATAAATAAGGAAAGGCAGCAGACCCAACAGATTATATTTGTCAAAGGATACCGCACAGGTAATGTATACCACGGTAACTATAAGCTTTACCAACGGGTGGACCTGATTGATTCCGGTATCCCTTTCCGCCATTTCATCCAGGACATGTATTTCATACACGGCATTCGTTAATTTTCCCACGTTTCCACTCTTTCTTTCCTGTAATTCCAGTGTGCTGGCACATTGACGCTTAGACTTCCCTGAACAATTATTCAGGAACTTACCCCAACATATCCTGATATCTATAAATAATATATGTGATATTTATTTGTGTCATAATAAGTCAAAGCGGATATTCCGGGAAAACCGTAAGGTTAAATATTTTATTATCTACAGCTTTCCTCCCGAATTGTCCCTTTTTTTAAAAAACTTAAAGAGTACGGCACAGCCAATGCAAATAAAGGCAACCAGAGCCGAACCAAGAATGCCGGAGATAGAAGTGCCAAGTACAGAATCGCTGTCTGTGAAAGCATAATCCGGTAAAACTGCCGTCTTTTCCTGAATTCCCTCCGCCGCCTTAACCGCGCCTGTAAACTCACTCTCCGGTGCGACTTCCGTATTACCGGTCATTTTCTGAATGGACCATTCCAACCCGTCCGGATTACTTGATGCAACCAGAGATAAACCTCCTCCGATTAATACGGCGACCGCTGAAAGCACGACCAGGGTCTGTTTAAAACCTACCCGGTTCTTTGCCGTATAATTCTCCAAAAGCTCCGGCCTGGTATTGTTAACAAATATAACAACTGCCGCTGTAATCAGCCCTTCCAGAGTACCGATAGCAAGATGGATAGGCTGCATGAGCATTAAAAACTGGCCAAAAGAGAGAGCCGTAATACCGGAAATAAGAGTCTCAAGAGTTACACTGAACGCTCCCAACTGAAGGCTTATGATGCTGCCGAGAACACAAGCCAATATAATCCGGCCTGGTTTCATACTCTTCTTAACCATGGGACGGTAAATTAATAAATAACCTACAAAACATCCATAAAACGCCATGTTCCATATGTTACTCCCTAAAGCCAGAAGCCCTCCGTCCGCAAATAACAGGCATTGGATTACCAGTACCGATATCATGGACAAAAAGCCCGCATAGGGTCCCAACAGAATGGAAAGTAAAAGACCTCCGCATAAATGTCCGCTGGAGCCGGTTCCCGGAATTGAAAAGTTAATCATCTGTGTTGCAAATACAAAAGCTGACATGACTCCCATTACAGGAATCTTTTTCATATCATTTTCTAACCTTACTTTTTTTACTGAATATGTAGCCGCCGCTGCACAAGCAGCGTACATGGTTCCTGCAACTGCAGGCGCAATCAGTGCATCCGCCATATGCATAACAAAACCCTCCTCGTAAAACTCAATTCTGTTTTTTATTATATAATTTTTCGTATACAATACAAGCCCGTAGAGGGGATTTGAAATACATGTTTTTTATCTCTCTGCAAATACCTGTTTTATTAACTTTTCTGCTGTAAAAATTTAAAAATATTTCATTTTATTATTTTATATGCCCCGGATGGGGATACAGCCCCTGTTTTATAAGGAAAACAAACTGCCTTTTTATTAGCGGCCTGTTAAACCGCTTCGGATTGGGTATTGATTTCAATGTATTCCATGACCCGGCGTAGCTGGTCGGCAACCTTAAACTTAACGCTGATGTTGCCGTTCTCATGTACCTTGATATGGTCTACAAGCTCAATCAAAACCTCTCTTGTCAGCTTGTCGATAGTTTCAAACTTCTTAAAGACTACTAAGCAAGGGCTTTCGGCGGTAATTCCGTTTTGCAGTTCCTCACGTTCTGCGTGTAGGTTTTTCAAAACTTCGCCCAAAGCGGCTATTTGCCGCTCGTAATCTTCGCTCATGTGGCGGTAGTCGCTATGAGTGATTTCTCCGTCTTTCCAATCCTGATAAATGGATTGCTTGTAACGCATGATTTTGGATCGTTCCTTTTCTTTAGCTTCTATCAAAGCTTCAATCCGTATAGACTGGCTTTTTTGAAGCGGTGCGGTGCTGATGTATTCCAGAGTGTTTGCATAGTGTACCGCAAGATATACCTGTTGTTGAATAGCATACAGTACAGCCGCTTCCAGTCGATTATGCTTAATGGAATGTTTGGTGCAAGCCGTTTTCGACTGGTCTTTGTAGGTGCGGCAGAAGTAATACACTGTGCCTTTTACTTGACTGCGGCTCATAGCCTTGCCGCAATCAGCGCAACGGAGAAAGCCGCTGAACAGATAGAGCTTCTTTTTCTGCGGAGCGGTGCGGGTGTCACGTTTTAGCAACTCCTGCACCTTTTCAAAGATTGGTCGCTCAATGATTGGCTCATGGGTATTCTCCACGATATACCACTCATTTTCGGGAACCTGCTCCTACGTATGTATTTTGTAGCTTTTCACACGCTGGCGGCCCTGTACCATATCCCCGATATAAAGGCGGTTTTTCAAAATGTCGTTTACCGTCTTTGCGCTCCATAAGGGCCTTTCTGAACCGCTTGAGTGCTGATAATTGAGGCCCTTGCTTTTCTTGTACTCGGACGGACACAGTATGCCATGACCGTTTAAGTTGTGTACTATGGCGTTTTTGCTCATACCGTCCAAAAACCATTCGTAAATGTTTTTTACAACTTCGGCGGCTTCCTCGTCAACGATTAAGGCGTTTTTATCCTTTGGGTTTTTCATGTACCCATAGGCGGCAAAGCCGCCGATAAGCTCACCATTGCGCCGCTTCATATCAAATACTTGCCGTATCTTCTTTGAAGTCTGATAACAGAAATTGTCGTTGATAACATTGGTAATCGGCACAATGAGGTTGGAAATACTGTCCAGGTTTAAGTAGCTGTCAATGCCCTCTGCCAAGCTGATAAACCGTACATTCATCTGCACAAACAGATTTTCAATCAAACTTCCTGCATCCGTGTAGTTACGGGAAAGCCGGGAAAGGTCTTTGACGATAACACAGTTTACCGTTTTGGCCGAAAATGTTGACCGCCCGCCGCAAGTTGTACGCCAAAAACGCCAACGACTGCTCGGCGGTCGTTCGCTCTTGTGTCCGGCATAAGAATTGTCGGTAGCCCCACACGGATTTTATTGTGCAAAATACGTGTTCTATCGTTTGACTTCGTTCGCGGTATTTCTCTTTTCCCTCTTCGGTTTTCAAGAACCAAATCGCCGCCCTGTGTTTTTTCCGGGTTCTGTCCGTAGTCAAAACGGTCTTTCATAGACTGTGCTATCGTTTCGCCCTTGCTGATATGATGGGGCTTGAAATAGGTTGTCGCCATATGCGGCCCTCCTTTCCTGTAAAAAATAACTTCGGGCCAAGTTACCATGAAACTACCCTAGCTTCTCCCACATCCTTAGTAAGCGGCAAGGTCAGTGATTTTCCCGTTTTAGATTGTACAATCCGAATCTCGCCGTTTTTCCAGTCTATGTCGTTCAGTTTAAGCCTGGCAATGTCCACGGCGCGAAGCCCTGTCACAATACCGAGAAGAATAATCGCATAGTCCCGTTTGCCTTTTGGCAGACGCCGGTCTATCATTTCCAGCGTTACTGCGATTTCTTCCTGCGGGATCGCAGGGAACATACGGCTTTCGCGTGAAACGCGAAAAGCAAAAAGTCCCTCATATGAATCCACCGAGTACCCTTTCACAGTCAGATAACGGTACAGTTTTTTCATATACAGCTTGACGTTATGGACGCTGCTGCTTTTCATATGGCGGGAGCAGTAAATCATAAATCTCTGAACTTCGTCTACACCCACATCACAGAGGTTTTGATTTCCCTGCTGAATGAGCCACGAAAAATATTTTTTAGCGACCCAGACGATATCTCCGAGTGTGTTGGAATGAAAATCGTTACAGGAAAGAAATTCAAAGATAACCGTTTCAAAATACTCGTTCAATTTGAATTTTGATACTCTGCCGGAGCATGACCACTCTAATTGTGACCGGTATCATGGAATTCTGTCAGACGCTTCAATCCATTTTTCAGAAATTTGTAATACCCCCATGAAATTTCCCCGTATTCTATCCGCCCCTCGATGCTCCGGGCATACTCGGTTGCTGTCTCCCGGTCAAAACGCTCTTTCCCGCGTTGGCTATGAAGCTTTACGACAGGGAGATAGGCCGTGCTGTACTCATTCCACGCTGAATGAATGCCCACCCCCAATGCCAATACCGCCTCTACTGTTTTTAGCGCCAGTTCGTTCATACTGATTTCGTGGTACATAAAAATACCGCCTTTCCAATGAATTTGTCAAAGGAATCTTCCTTTGCAACTTTCATTTTAGCGGTATTGCAGGTTGATGAAATATCTTTCCCGTATTATCACGATTTTTTTCTGGAGTAGATGGCTGCGTTTCGGCGGCTGCCCTCGTTTTACTTATCGGATTATCACGAATTTTCACCTCGTAAGCCTCGCTGTTTCACGCTTCCTGCGCCGCTCTCATGATAATCCGTTTTTCGTGATAACTGGTTAGCGGAAAGGTTCGAAATGCTCATAAATAACAGCGTGAAAATATAATTTAGTTTCCTTCTTGACAAGTGAGCAGTTGTTCACTATAATAATAGTGAACAACTGCTCACCATATTTATTGATGGAGGTTATTATGCCAAAAAACGAAACACGGGATACAAAGGAAGTTATTTTGACAGTTGCACTAAAATTGTTTTCTGAAAGAGGTTATGATGGGGTTGGTATCCGTGATATATCAAAAGAAATCGGAATACGGGAGAGTGCCCTTTACAAGCATTATAGCGGAAAGCAAGACATTTTTGACTCAATTCTCAAAGACATTGAGCGTCGTTATCAAGAGGAAGTTTCTACTTTTATTCCCCCTGAAAGCATGGCCAATATTCTCTCAGGAGAAAGTGATGTAAGAGAGGAACTATTCCGTATTAGCGTTACAATGTTTCAGTTCTATCTCAAAACAGAGTATGGTTCGCAACTGCGTAGAATGTTGACAATGGAACAGTATAGAACTTCGGAGACAAGCAAGTTTTTTAGGGAATTGATAATAGACAAGGGCTTAGATTATATATCAGGCGTGTTCACTAATTTAATAAATGATGGGGTTTATGTTGATGCTGACCCAATGCTAATGGCCTTGCAGTTTTATTCACCTTTGTATTTGCTGTTATCAAAATACGACAATCAGCCCGAAAAATATGAAGAAGCTTTATCTTTTTTAGAAAAACATATTACGATATTCAATAAAATCTATTTAAGGAGCGATAAACAATGAAAGGAATTGGAATATTGGCAGCAGAATGGTTTATAACCAGCCTGATTGTTTATGCAGGACTATCTGGCAAGCAAATATTATTCATCAATGGGCCGAGATCGGCTGTTATTACTTTAGGCGCAATCGGATTTGCAATGTGCATGATTATGCCAACAATCGGCAAATTTATCAGCAATGCACCTGCTCACCCGCTCACCATCATGGGGTACATCTTTGGGACAATCGCATTACTTACAACAGCAACACAAATATTCAAATGGAAAATCCCCATCCTTTATGACCCCAAAATTGCGCTTTTTGTAGTTGCTGGCTGCATTGTCATAAAGTCGATTATTGGTAGGTTTGCACCGTTGATAGTTAAATAAATAGCTGAAAAGAGGGCGTTTATGAATATTGAAGTGCGTTATTATTCAAAATCAGGTAATACAAAGAAAATTGCAAATGCTATTGCTAAACAAGCAGGGGTATCCGCAAAGTCAATCCATGAGCCAATACAAGGCGAAGTCGATATGTTGTTTTTAGGAACAGGCATATATGCTTTTGACATTGACCCGGAACTAAAGGAATATATATTGACCCTAAATCCGGCGAATATCAAAAAGGTTGTAGTATTCAGCACAGCGGCTATCGTTAAGTCTGCCTATGAAAAGACCAAAAAGTATCTTCAAGATCAGGGACTTACCGTTTCAAATGCAGAATATCATTGTCCCGGCCACTTTATGATTTTGCGTACAGGCCGTCCCAATGCTGAGGACATAAAAAAAGCCGAACAGTTTGCAAGGTCAATACTTGAATAGTTATGAAGTGCAATAGTCGGTTAATCAATGACACTTCGGGCCAATCCCCCACGAGCGATGCTCGCCACGGTAAACGATGTAAATAACATCATGGTAAGTAGGCCCGAAGTTGGCGCTAAACAGAAAGGATGGGTACCTATGGATATAAATGTTCACATGGAACGAGGTATTGCAACAATCTTACAAACGGCGGCCCGATTTTATTTGAAAAATCAAAATGGGCGGCGCTTCATAACAAAGTTTATTCCCACCATGCATGCAAGCGCAAAGATAAGGAATGGCTATGAGCAAGCAGGGGTTCATATCCCGCCCTTTCTCATTGCAAGTGTCGCTTCACAATGTAACCTGTATTGTACAGGGTGTTATGCGAGGGCTGGCGGTATATGCGACACTACAATGGTCGAAATGGAAATGAACACTGAGGATTGGAACAGGATTTTTTGTGAAGCGGCCGATTTAGGTATTTCTTTTATTCTGCTTGCTGGCGGCGAACCATTGTTGCGCCGAGAGATTGTAGAAATGGCCTCAAATTTTACGAACATTGCATTTCCTGTTTTCACAAACGGAACTTTAATTGACGCAGAATACATCAATCTGTTTGAACAACGGAGAAACATAATCCCTGTTTTAAGTAGTGAGGGCAACTCCAAAGAAACGGATTTACGGCGCGGACTTGGTATTTCCACGAAGATTGAGCAAGTCATGGAAGAACTAAGACAGAGGAATATTCTTTTTGGTACATCTATAACAGTCACAAAGAACAATTTAGATACCGTTGTAAGCAGGGAGTATGTTTCCACCTTACAGCAAAAGGGCTGTGGCATTATGTTTTATGTGGAGTATGTACCGGCAGAAAAAGGTACTGAAAATCTTGTCCTGTCCAAGAATGACGCTGTTATGTTAGATGAAAATATACGCAAGTTGAAATGTGACCTTAAAAATATGAGCTTAATTTCCTTTCCCGGTGATGAAAAATATATGGGTGGATGTTTGGCCGCTGGCCGGGGATTTTTTCATATTAACCCGTTGGGCAATGCGGAGCCTTGCCCATTCTCCCCATATTCAGAATTGAACCTAAAGACTACTTCAATTATTGAAGTGTTGCAGTCACCTTTCTTTGAAAAAATACGGTTAATAGGAAAACATGAGGCAGAAAATAAGCAAGGCGGCTGTACTTTGCTTCAACATAAATGGGAAGTAGAGAAGTTGATAGGAGTACGATAAGTTATTGAAATTTTGCACTACTTCGGGCCAAGTTCAGACTGCGCGAAAACCAGTTCGAATGGTCACAAAAATGCATATTCATGTTTGGACTTTTTGAAAAAATGCATTATAATTGTACTCATAAAAGAACAGTTGAGAGGTGCAGCTTATGAAGTACATA
>JAATFT010000002.1 GCA_015655075.1 Clostridiales bacterium
CTTAAAATTAAAAGCCTATCGAAGAATTGCTACCCGATACGATAAATCTGCCTGCACTTATTTAGGCTTTATCGTACTTGCGTCCATACTAATTTGGTTAAAATAGCTAAAGCTCACGATTTTTCAAACACGCTCTAGAGCATTTTTCAAACACGCTCTGTGCGACAGCCCCTGTCCGTATCTATCTGCAAATGGAAGATATTATGATATCCCTTGGAAATTAAGAACTTTTTTGTCCGGTGTATGTTTTTACCTGCCGGCATCCATAATGTATTTAGAATGTACAAAAGCCGGAAAACGTATCCGTTTTGGTATTATAATAGTTCCGGTTCAAACCGGCCGGCTGTCTTGAGTATCAAAAGAAACATGGCTGCCTTTATCCTGCCCAAAAAGCAGGTTATGAGATTTCGGGAATATTACGAAAATTCAGGAACATTGATGGAAAAGGAGGGATGGAATTGTGAATTTTTCACAGCGTCTTCGGCAAATATTACTTATTTTATTGCAGGAAGATCAGACTATACCGGTTAAAAAGCTGGCGGACGAAATAAAAGTGAGTAAAAGGACGGTACAAAGAGAACTGGAATACATTGATGCTTCTTTAAAAAAGTATAAAGTCACCTTGCAGACGAAAACAGGAATCGGTATCTGGCTTAATGGAGAAGAGGCGGATAAAAGGAATTTATTTTCCTTATTAGAGGAACAGGATGTAATCGATTCCGGCGATAAAGAGGCAAGAAGAAAAAGGCTGATACTGGAGATTTTAAAGGACAGGGCTCCCAAGAAATTATATTATTACGGTAATATCTTCAGAGTCAGCGAGGCAACCATAAGCAATGATATGGAAGCCATCGAGGACTGGTTTAGTCAGTTTGATTTAAAGATTATAAGGAAACAGGGATACGGAGTAACTTTGGAAGGCAGTGAAAAAAATTACCGGCTGGCAGTCAGGAGATTTATCGATAAAAATATGGACAGTGAAATCATGAAAAATTTCTCTGACGATAAGGAATGGACCATATTGGATGTAATGCAGGATAAAAAAGGAAAGTATATATATAATCTGATTAATAATGAGGTATTAAAGCAGGTTATTACCTGTTTTAACAGTATACGGGATAAGAGATTGCTGCGTTTAACGGAGAATTCCTATATCGGGCTGATCCTTCATGTTACCATTGCGGTTAACCGGATACTGCAGGAGGAAATCATTGAAACCAATAAGGAATTATTGGAAAACCTCAATAAAGATGAAGATTATGATTTGGCACTGCATATTGCAAATTCTCTGGAGGAGGAATTTCAGATTGAGATCCCCGATATTGAGATTGCATATATATTATTGCATATAAAAGGCTCTAAATTACAATATATTGATGAGAAAATGGAAATAGAAAACCTGACGGAACGGGAGAAAATCCTGAATTTTATCAACGACATGATAGACTTATATGATGAAAATCTGGCATATGAACTGAAACAGGACGAAGAGTTTATAGCAGGATTATTGGCCCATTTGCAGCCTACCTTTATCCGTCTTAAAAATCATCTGACCATTTCCAATCCCCTTTTGGAGGAAATAAAGGTTACGTATCCCCACATTTTTAAAAAATGCCTGAAGGTTGGCGATTTAATCACGAAAAGATACGGTTACAGAGTGCCGGAAGAGGAGATCGGCTTTTTAACCATGCATTTCGGCGCCGCAGGCGTTCGTCTGGAAAACCAGAAGGAAAGTAAACGCAGGGTGGATATCGGGATTGTATGTGCCAGCGGGATTGGCATTTCCAGATTAATGCACACGAAACTGAAACGTTATTTAAAGGAGAGGGCGGACATTGCGACCTACGGAAAGGGAGATTTAAAACCGGAGGTTTTGAAAAAACTGGATTTTTTAATTTCCAGTATAAACTTAGAAGATATGGATGCGGACATTGTCCGGGTCAGTCCATTGTTAGCGGATGCGGACTTAGAACAGATAGAAGCTAAGGTGGGGTTATATGCGGGAATCCCTAAAAGCAACAGGGCCGAGAAAGATTTTTCATTGCAGCTGGAGCAGGTTAATTTTACCGCCGCCCAGATTAAAGGGATTATAAAAGAATTCCTGTTTTTAAAGGTCAGCAGTTTTATTACCTTCGAAGAATTGCTGGTGGCGGTGACTGAAAAATTATCTCCGTACAATGACAGAAGGTTCTTAATACAGGAGGATATCAGGAGGAGGGAAAAAATTGCCTCTCAGATCATACCGGAATATGGTTTTGCCCTGCTGCATACCCGTACCAAAGGAGTGGTAAAGCCAAGCTTCTCTGTCTGTGTAACCAGAGAGCTGACGGAATTTGCGGATCCGTTTTTTAAGAATATCCGTGCCGTAATCATTATGCTGATTCCGGAGGATTCCCATACCGGTGAAAACAGCAATATTATGGGTTATTTAAGCAGTAAATTAATTGAAGAGGATGAGTTTTTAAATATTATATTTTTGGGTGATAAAGAAAAAATCCGGAATTATATTTCCAGGGAGCTTAAGAAGTATTTTAATCAGTATCTGGAGCAGGTATAGAAGGGCCTTGTTAACTTTTAAGAACAGCCGCAGCCGTTTGGTTTCATGAAAAAATCTACAAAAATGAATGAGTTTGTATTGTCTTTGGAAAATGTAATTTTAAAATGTCGTTAACGGATAGTGTCAAACTCATTTTTGTATTCATTGAAATACCGGGCAGGGTAAGGGTATAATAAAAGCAGAACAAAGAGCAATGCAATTTCCATAAAAAATTTCTATCGGCCGGCTGTCATGCCGTAAAGTATTTACAGAAATACAAAACAGCAATGTTTTATAGAAAGGAACAGGATAAAGTGAATTTACTGCAAAAAAACAATATAATACTAAACTGTAAAGCAAAACCAAAAGAAGATGTAATCCGCGAAATCGGCCGGTTATTATATGAAAGCGGTTATGTGGACGAAAGCTATATTGACGGGATGCTAAAACGGGAGCTTACATTTTCCACCAATATCGGAAACGGAATCGCTCTGCCCCACGGAGTGGAGGAAGCAAAAAAGGATATCAAGAAAACCGGCATTGCCGTTATGATATTTCCGGAAGGCACCATGTGGAAGGATGAATTGGTATATGTGGTCATCGGCATTGCAGGTGTTGGGGAAGAGCATCTGGAAGTGCTGGCTAATATTGCGGAGAGGTTATCCACGCCGGAAGCCGTGGACAACCTGCTAAAGGGCAGTGTGGATGAAATATACAATATTTTTACGGGTAAGGAGTGATTTGATTCCATGATTATAACAGTAACCATGAATCCCGCTATTGATAAAACCGTGGAACTGGAACAATTGGAACGGGGAAGTTTAAACCGGCTTAAAAATGTTATCACGGATGTGGGAGGAAAGGGTATTAATGTTTCCAAAACGATCAGAGAATTAGGGGGCGAAACGATTGCAGCGGGCTTTATAGGGGGCGGCGGCGGAAGCCTGATAAAAAGGGTACTGCAGGAACAGGGAATTAAATCTGATTTTGTTGAAATTAAGAATGAAATAAGGACCAATATGAAGGTAGTGGAAGCCAACGGGTTTGTTACGGAGTTAAATGAGCCGGGCCCTGTAGTAAGCCTGGAGGAATTGGAGCGGTTAACGCAGAAGTTAACCGGTTATGCAGGTGAGGATGTTCTCTTTATTCTGGCAGGGAGTATCCCCAACGGAATCGGCAAAACAGTTTATCAGAACCTGATAAAGAAGGTAAAGGAAAAAGGAGCAAAAGTATTTTTGGATGCCGACGGAGAATTATTCGTTCATTCTCTTAAAGCAGGCCCGGATTATATTAAACCAAACAGGGCGGAATTGGAGGAATATTATCATATGGATTACCGCGGGTCGGAGAAAGAGCTGGTTAAAATGGGAGGTAAGCTGTTGGAGAAAGGAATCCGGATTGCGGCCATATCCATGGGGCAAATGGGAGCTTTATTTTTAACAAAGGACAGGGCCATAAAATGCCCCGGTTTAAAGGTGGAGGCCTATTCCACCGTGGGAGCCGGAGATGCCATGGTTGGGGCATTGGCCTTTGGGATAGACAGAGGACTTGATTTGGAAGATTGTGCAAAGATAAGCATGGCTGCTTCCGCCGGAGCAGTAACAACCAGAGGGACGAAACCTCCCGCTAAAGAATTAGTGGAGGAATTGATGAAAAAGGTTGAAATTATCTATTTATAAGAAAGAATAAGGAATGCCTGATAAGAATGAAATACCTGAATGAAATATCTGAATTGGTATGAACGGAACATTAAGCAAGATACAAATATAACTAATATTTATACAAATGTAACTCATCAATACATAAATGTAACTCATCTTTACATTAATGTGAAGATGACAAATGCGAGTGTGAAATTGGGGAGATTTTCCACTCTTTGATTTGTGTACCCAAAATTGGACACAGATAGGAGTTAATATGAAATCAAGAGCAGTCAGAATGTATGGAACGGACGATTTAAGGCTGGAAGAATTTGAATTGCCTGAAATGAAAGAAGATGAAATACTGGTAAAAGTAATCAGTGACAGCATCTGCATGTCTACGTATAAATTAGTAAAGCAGGGGAAAAAGCATAAAAGGGCGCCTCAGAACATGGATACCAATCCTATTATCATAGGACATGAATTTGCCGGGGATATTATCAGGGTAGGTGCAAAATGGAAAAGCCGGTTTGTGCAGGGACAGAAATTTGCCCTCCAGCCTGCGTTGAACTACAAAGGAAGCCTGGCCTCTCCCGGATATTCCTATGAATTTTTCGGGGGTGCATGCACCTACTGCATCATACCTAAGGAGGTAATGGAACTTGGCTGTCTGTTAAACTATGATGGGGAGAGCTATTTTGAAGCTTCCTTAGGCGAGCCCATGAGCTGTATTATCGGCGGCTATCATGCCAATTACCACACCAATAAACAAAATTACAGCCATGCCATGGGAACGAAGACGGGCGGCAATCTGTTAATCCTGGGAGGATGCGGACCCATGGGGCTTGGTGCGGTCAGCTATGGATTGTATATTGAGAATAAACCGAAACGGATTGTAGTAACCGATATAAACGACGACAGAATTAATCGGGCCAGGGAAGTGATTTCCGAAGAAACCGCAGCCAAAAAAGGAATAGAACTGATCTATGCCAATACGGCATCTATGGAAAATCCTTTGGAAGAGCTTAGGGAGATTACAAAAGGCCATGGTTATGACGACGTATTTGTATACGTACCCATAAAACAGGTTGCGGAAATGGGGGATGCCCTGTTGGCCTTTGACGGCTGTATGAATTTTTTTGCAGGGCCCACGGACAATCAATTTAAGGCGGAAATTAATCTTTATAATACTCATTATATCAGTACTCACTTATTGGGCACCACCGGGGGCAATACGGACGACCTGGTGGAAGCCATAGATTTAGCCTCCAGGGGGCTTATTGAACCGGCGGTTATGGTAACTCATGTAGGCGGTATAGACAGTATTGCAAAAGCCACCATGGACCTTCCGGGTATTCCGGGAGGCAAAAAGCTGACTTATACCCAGTTTGAAATGCCTCTTACGGCTTTGGAGGATTTTGAGAAACTAGGTAAAACGGATCCTTTGTTTAAAAAGTTATCCGATTCCTGTAAAGCGCACAAGGGTTTATGGAACGGTGAGGCTGAAAAAATTCTGTTTGATTATTTTGGGGTTTAACCTTATGAGCAGGTAGCGGACCTGGAATATCCGCTTTGGCTATAGGAAGTTGCAGGGAGAATACCTATGATATAGAGAGGAGAGTTATCATGGTCAGCCAGAAAGTAACGGTTACAAATAAATCGGGGATTCACGCCAGACCGGCGGGGGAACTGGTGCGGATCGCTTCTAAGTGTTCCTCGGATATTGTGATCCGGGTGGGGGGCAAAAGCGTAAATCCCAAAAGTATTTTAATGCTTATGGCAGCCGCAATCCGCTGTGGGACGGAGATTACCGTTGAGTGCAGCGGTGAAACGGAAGAAGAGGATTTAAAGAAAATCGTCGGCGCCATAGCCGGCGGATTGGGAGAAGAGCAGGTTTAGTGCCATAAGGGTTCTTTCCTTACAAAAAGGGAAAATCAAACCGGTCAATAAAAGGATGATGAAGTGAAGCCGTCTTTTTCACTTCATCCTTTTTATGGTGTACTGCCGCATAATTTTTTATTTCATGTACGCGCATATTTTGTATCCATTTTGTGACCGTACTATTATTTTTCCCTATTTAACAGAATTTTGGAGCTGTGTCTTGGCGTTTCGTTCGTTAAAATCTTTATTACAAATATTACATGTATTCATCTTTTATTACCTGTATTCATCTTTGGTATATTCTGTATTTTTTACGTAAAATAATAAAAATAATTCCTCTGCTTGATACCCAATTTACCAAATGGAATAAATATTTTTAATTTTGGGTAGTAGAAGATTGTCAATCTAGGATTTGAGAGTTAAAATAGAACTTAGGGACTTATCCTTAATTTATGTACGGCGGTCTTCCGAGAAGTTCTAATGCAGGAACAAAAATCATGTTCCTGTAATCGGATGTACGGCGGTAAATAGCACCGCCTTTTATCAGAGATGATAACCGGAATGATAAAGCAGATAACTATAACATTGTGGCAATAGGACAAGTCATCGACAAAGGTTGTTAGAAAGTTTCCGTTACTGCTATGTTAAACGAAAACAGCTTAGAGTGTGTTTGAAAAATACTTATGCCGGGCTGGATGCTCCACTTTGTGGGAGACAAGGAGCGATTTTGGGCGCGTAGTGTTAGGTGTTACGCTCCCAAAATTGCGACGCAGTATACCGCAAAGCGGGGCGTTCAGAACGGTGTAATGATTTTTCAAACACGCTCTAGGAACTGACCTGTGCGGATGGTATAGATCAGCTTTGAATGGAGGATCAAAATGAAGGATAATAAAACAAGAGAAATATTAATTTCCGGATTTGGACCAGGGAGTAAACGGGAAACGTCAATCGGTTTATATGAAATGACAGACCGGTTGGAATTTGATAAAGTGTTGTGGGAAGACACGGTAACTGCACCTTCCTTTTTGTGTACGTATCACGATATCTGTTTCGGAATCCGTGAAGAAACCGGAAGCGGAGCCCTGCTGTGCTATCAGAGACAGGAGGATAAATATGTTCTTAAGGATGAACTGGATTTAAAAGGCGGTGCTCTGTGCCACATCGTATACCAGCCGGTAAGCCGGGTGCTTTATGCATCCTTTTATGAAACCGGGCATGTGGCTGCGGTTAAAGTGGAGGACTTTCATTTTACAAAAATACTTAATTTCTTTCAGATCCAGCCCGATGTTCCGGGGGGATTAACGAGAGCCCATTGCTCGGCATTGGAACCGGACGGTACGAGGGTTTTTACAACTAATATTGCATTGGACCGTATCTATATTTATGATACACAGGAAGGTATGCTAAAGCCGAATAAAAGCTGTGAGTTTGTACAGATGGAAAAAGGAATAGGGCCAAGGCATATAAAGTTTCACCCTTTACTGAATTATCTTTATCTTATTACGGAATATTCCAATGAAATTTATACATTTTTGTATGAGAAGGAAAATGGCGGGCCGAAATTAAAGCTTTTGCAGAAAATCAGTACTCTTCCGGAGAAATTTCGCGGTGCCAGCACCGGTTCCAGCCTGGATATATCAAAGGACGGCAGATTTTTATATGCGGCCAACCGGGGAGCCGGCACCATAGCGGTTTATGATATTAATCCTGACGGACTCTTAAATAAAATACAGGACGCAGGATGCGGGGGAAACTGCCCAAGGCATATTTCCCTGACAAAAGACGACGCCGGATTAATGATTGCCAATCAGAACTCCAATGAGGTTGTTGTACTGGGGGTTGACGAATACAACGGAATGCTTTCGGAAGTAATAGCCAGGAAATCTTTTTATGCACCGTCCTATGTGGAAGAATTATAAATGGAATACATACCCTGAAACCATACCGGAATTATGGTAACGGCAGGACGTTAAGAACAGAACATTAATAGAGGTAATTGCGAAACTATATAGTTTTCTGAATACAATAATCTTGTTTTGCAATTACCTAATAATATTAGTAAAAAGTGAGGAGGATTTGTATGTTCAAAGATTTAGTGAGAAAAAGCCGTTCTTACCGGCGTTTTTATGGAGATAAGGAAATAACAGCAGAACAGTTAAGGGAGCTTGTAGATCTGGGAAGACTTTCCCCAAGCGGTGCAAACCGTCAGCCCCTGAAATACATATTAATCAATTCCAGGCAAATGAATAAAAAAATATTTGAAAACATAGCCTGGGCAGGTTATTTAAAGGATTGGGACGGACCGATCCCGGAAGAACGCCCCACCGGCTATATTATTATGCTGCGGGATAATTCCATTAATAAAGCCTTGACAATGGATGAGGGAATTGCAGCTCAGAGTATTTTTCTTGGGGCAGCCGATATGGGTCTTGGCGGATGTTATATCGGAAACTTTAAAAAGGAACGGATAAAGGAGTTGCTTGAAATCAGCGATAACTTTGATATTGCCTTAGTGATAGCACTGGGTTATCCGAAGGAAGAGGTGGTTCTGGAAGATATCGTTGAAAATGGTGATATAAAGTATTGGAGGGATGAGAATCAGGTGCATCATGTTCCAAAGCGTACCTTAGAGCAGGTTATTATCAAGGAAGTATAGGAAATTAGCTTATAAATACATGCAGCAGCTTTCTCCTATTCTTCCGGTAAATGGCTTGTATTATTTAAAGTAGTAAGAATGGGAAGCTGGCTGTTATGGATGGATATTCTGGTTACGGCAGTGTTGCCCAGAAAAAAGCGGTGATACATAGTCAATTTCCAGTCAAAAATTTCGATTAATGCGGCTTTCAGAATTCCGCCGTGGGCAACAATCAGAATTTTTTTGCCGGCGTGTTTTTCTGCCAGGTTTAAAATCGCATTTTTCCCCCTCCTGGCGGCACTGCGCAGACTTAAGTCGTCGCTTCCCACCAGATTGCCATGCTCCCCGTCCGTCCTCCAGGAATGGTACTCAGCGGGGTATTGTTCCCGGATCTGGGTTATGGTAAGGCCTTCCCAGGCACCGAAATTTATTTCGCGCAAATCCGGAACGGCAACCGGATGTATATCATCTTTATCTTCACAGAGGATTTCCGCCGTTTGCAGGGCCCTGCGTAAAGGACTGGCATAGACATAGTCAAAATTGTTTTTTAAGGCATCCTTTAAAAGCCGCGCCTGTAAAATCCCTTCCCGGGATAAATCTATGTCCGTGCTTCCCTGGAACTTTCCTTCTTTATTCCAATCTGTCTCGCCATGTCTGACTAAAATTAATTCTGTTTTCATTCTCTACTCCTTAATCGATGGTAATTACTATTTAAGATTTCAAATTTAAGATATTATAATTATACCTTTTATCGGTATGATTACAATAGTAAATTTATATCGATTATCTGACCAAACAAAAATCAAAAGTTCCGGATGCCGTCAGGAACTGTTCAATCGTTCCTTTGTTTGCTGAAATCGAGTTTCCGGGTACAGCGGTCAGAACGGCTGTTATGTATTCAAAAAACGCTTTTTAATGAAGCTTGCCCCTACTATTATTGCAATCAACACAAAGGCAGCTAAAGCTATCATAGCGTAAACATCAACATAACCGGCGATTGTTTCCCAAGCGTTCCCCGCAATTCTTCCGAGAAAGACTAACACGACATTCCAGATAAAAGTGCCGATAACTGTTAAACTCAAAAAGGGCCATAATTGCATTTTCGCCACCCCTGCTGGTATGGATATCAAGCTGCGGACGATAGGGACAAATCGGCAAAAGAAAACCGCCTTATTTCCATGTTTCAAAAACCATCTTTCAGCTTTTCTTACATCATCTTTTTTGAGACGTAGGAGCTTGCCCAATCTGCTGCCAAACAACCGCGCAAGGCGTTCAGCGTTGAGTATACGCCCAATTATATAAAGAATGATTGCGCCCGCCACCGAGCCAATTGTCGCCGCTATTATAACGCCCCAAACATTCATGCTGGTATACGTTGTCAAAAAGCCGCCAAAGGTCAAGATAACCTCGGATGGTATAGGTGGGAAAATGTTTTCTATCGTTATCAATAAAAAAATACCGATGTAGCCAAAGTGATTTATAATATCCAAAATGATTTCCTGCATGGTATACTCCTTTACTATATAATATTTTTTACATAATAGTGTTAAGTAATTAGTTAAAATAAAAGGCAACCTTTCAAACGAAAAGCTACCTTTTCGTACTTTACTTTTTCGCAATCATTACGTCTATCAGTTTATAGATAAAGAATAGACATATAAATGAGATACTGAATAACATTAGCATAAAACTCACCGCCAGAACGATGAACGGCAGGGATACAATCAAGTCAATACACTGTATGACGATGATAAGCCCGGCAAAGATTGATACATAACCCAATAAATAGTAGTGTATCGGAGTTTCAATTATATTGCCTTGCGATTGGGTAAACTCCTTCACTTGAAAATGACTGATGGCCGTTTTTACAGCTTCTTCATGAGTACTGCCGTTTTCTTCTAAATCCTTGACAAAATCATTCAGATACTCCGAAAGTTCAGCCTTTTCCTCCTTGCTCATTGTAAGCCTTTTGATAAAGGCTTCTATGTTGTCATGCTTTTTGTAAATTGCGCTTATTTGCAGGTGATCTATATAATTCAATATACTCCATAGCAAGGCGACAAGAAAAACCGCGCCATAAACCACAATTTCAATCCTTGTAAAAGCGTTAGGATAGAACCTGTTGTAACAGAGGGCAATAATGAACGCCAGCATTGAAATCAAAAGCAACCAGAGATATTTTATATCGGTAAGGTTGTAAATCCTTTTTATTTTGTTCATAGAAAAGCCTCCTTAAATGAACTTATCTACGAGCCGCACGGTTTGTTTCCAGTCAGAGGTCAACTGTGCTAATTGCTCGCTGCCCAAATCGGTAATTTTGAAATATCTGCGTCTGCCGCCACCTGTTTCAGTACCCCAATAAGCCTCGATTGCATTTTGTTTTTCAAGCCTTTTCAGCGCAAGGTACATAGTGGCTTCCAGTATTTCAAATAAATCACCTGATTTTGTTTTGATAATTTTTGATATTTCGTATCCGTAGCTATCCTGCTCCTTGAGGACGCTCAGGATAAGAATATCTATTGTGCCTTTCAGCATTTCTTTATTCAAAACTCTCACCACCAGACAATACTAAATACTATTATATACTTAACGATTATTAGTATACACCCTCTACTTAACACTGTCAAGTACTTTTAAATAAAGGAAGGTTTTAAGATGATAAAATTTGGTACAGGCGGCTGGAGAGCCGTTATAGGAGAAGATTTTACCAAATTTAATATACAGAAGTTATCAAAGGCCTTGGCAATTAAAATGTTCAATGAAGGTGTTGCGGAATATGGAATTGTTCTTGGATATGGCGGGCGTCTTCTGTCCGGGGAAGCTGCGAGATGGGAGGAGGAGGCATTTGCTGCGGAAGGAATCACAACCTATCTGATTAACCGGCCTTCCCGTGCATTCGATTAAACAGTACTGAAATCCGGTTATTCAGATTGCACCCATAGGAAGTTTGTCCCTGGTATGACTTTATAGGTGGCGTATTAAAGTAAATTATGGTATAATAAGTTAGAGCGTGTTTGAAAAATCATTGCACCGTTCTGACCACCCCACTTTGCGGTATATTGCGTCGTAATTTTGGGAGCGTAGCACCACTACGCGCCCAAAATTGCTCCTTGCCTCCCACAAAGTGGAGCATCCAGCCCGGCACAAGCATTTTTCAAACACACTCTAGACTTGTTGATGGGCTGATCGGAAGAGACGGCCCATTTCTTCTTACCTTGAATAATGGTAAACGGGCCCGCAAGCCCCTGGTCAGAAGAAACTGGCAGCGAATTCTTCCGGGTTCATGTATATTCTGTAGATTTCCTGTGAGAGGCAAATGGGATGGGGGATATCCAATTGTTATAAGTCCTAGACCTTATAAGGCGTCGTTTAAAAAAGTGTTTGTTGGGGAGGCAATTGCTGGATGAAACGCGGTAGAGGAAAAAATAAAAATAAGGGTAAAATCATGAAAAAACCGGTTTCCTTAAGAAGGAGGCTTCTGTTTTTAGTGGTAATCTGCTGGATTGTGCCCGTCATGATTATCTTCTTATTTATGACCTTATATTACAGAAAAAACGTTATGGATAAAACAGAGATCTCAATGGAAGAGGGACTTAGGAATTTTACGTCCTTTCATGCCCAGAAAATAGATGAGGCAATTGCCATATCCAAAAAAACTTCCTATGAATTAGTAATAGAAAAAACATGGAAAAAGTATAAGTGGGGAGCCATCTCCGACGCCCAGTTCTATAAAGAAGTTATTGGCAATTTAAAAAGCAGGTACTACAATGATAACCGTTTTATTATATCAGTCTTTTATCTCTCCGAGGCTCCCAACCGGCTATACTATACGTCAAGGGAACCTGTCAGCTATATCAATACCTATAATAATTACGTAAAAGCAAAAGCAAATAATATCACCGAACAGAATACCTCTGACGCCCACGTGGAAGTCATTAACGGCAGAGTCTATATCATCCGGAATCTGTACACCACCACCAACTATACAAAATTCGGTACATTAGTGGTTGAGTTAAATACCGATAAATTATTTGAAGGAATTGCCTTAAATAAAGATTATGAACTGGGCTTTTTTGTTGATGATACGGATTCCATGGTGCTTTATGATGCCCATGCAAAAGACGTCGGTATGCCCTCCATTGTCAATAAATTAAAATTAAGATATTCCACAAGGTTAAACCGTAAAATAGAAAAGGTAGAAGATAGTGTTTATACCGCTTTAATCTACCAGCAGAAATTTGACGATTACCATCTGGGAGCGGTGCTGATTGCCAATAAAGCCGTTATCTACTCCGAACTGATAGCCTTAAGCTATATTATGGTGTTAATCTTTCTGATTATTATACCCGTATTCATTTATATGTTATATTTCATTGCCAGACATATTACGGCACCTATAGGAAGGATGATTGAGGCTTCCAAAGAGATGGAACAGGGGAAAATCGGTATGCAGATAGGAGGAGATCCCATGCCCAATGCGGAATTTTCCTATCTTTCGGATTCATTTGACCGGATGTCCAGTGAGGTGAAATATCTATTTGACTGTGTCTATAATGAAAAGCTGGCCAGGAAAGAAGCAAAAATCATTGCCCTTCAGTCCCAGATAAATCCGCACTTTTTAAATAATACCCTGGAAATGATGAACTGGCAGGCCAGAATGACCGGGGACGTGGCCGTCTCTAAAATGATAGAAGCACTGGGAACCTTGCTTGATTACAGTATGGACCGATCCAATAAAAAGCTGATTAACCTTGCGGAAGAATTAAGGTGTGCCGACGCCTATTTTTACATAATATCCATGCGGTTCGGACAAAGGCTTAGGGTGGAAAAGGAAGTGGACCGGGATCTGCTGCAGCTGCAGGTGCCTCAGTTAATTCTCCAGCCCGTTCTTGAAAATGCGGTGGTACACGGTATTGAGGAGGTAAAAAGCGGAACCATTAAAATGAAGGTATATAAGGAAAACGGAAACGTAATCCTTCAGGTTATTAATTCAGGGAAAATCATGAACCAGGAGGAGGTGGAACGGATTAAGGATATACTGGAGGGAAAAACAGGAAGCATAACGGCAGGAAAAGGTAAGCATATTTCCCTTGGTATCCGTAATGTAAATGAGAGGATTAAACTGATTTACGGAGAAGAATACGGCCTTACCATCCTGCCTTATGAAGAAGTCGGAGTTGCGTCCACAATAACGATACCTTATGAAATCCCCGTGGATTCTGAAAAGGGGAAATTACTATATAATATATTGAATAATCCGAACTTTAAATAGGTCCGGATAAAAGAGGCTGTTTATAGTGATTTAACCTTACAAGTAAATTTACCGCTTTTTAGCATAGGGTAAGGAGGTGGGCTTGAGACTTGTTTGCTTTTTGAATTTATGTAAATACAGGTGCTAAATATAGCAAGAATGAACAAATAATGTCAAGATGAACAAATGTATTTTGTAGTAATTATAGTATAATAAAAGTATAACAATGAGTGTTTTTTTATTTGTTTTGAAATCTCAACCGCCGGTTTCCATAAGGAAATTTGGAGTAAGGTAATGAAACCCCGGAGTCTAAGAAATTGGGCTCTTAAGAATTTTGGGAGGAATAATTTATGAAAAATGTAAAAAGATGTTTATCCGTTTTTTTAACAGTCATATTAATGTTTTCTCTTTTGACTGCCTGTGGGAAAAATCAGGAAGTACAGGAAACGGATCGGAGCACTTCAAAAGATGCCGCAGCAGCAGACAGCGGTGCAAAAACTGCGGGAACAGAGGAAGAGGCGAAGGAACCCGTAACACTGGCAACAATGTCCATGTTCGGCGGAACGGATCCCAATGCCGGCAATTATCAGACGATTAATGAAGAGTTTATGAAGGAGAATCCTTATATTACCCTAGAAGACGATTCGCAGACTTCCGATCAGGACTGGAAAACGAAAATAGCCGCAGATTTTGCGGTAGGCAATGAGCCGGATGTTATCCAGTACTTTACGGATGCCAATGCCAGTGACGTATTGGCGGCGGATAAATTTGTTTCTATTGATGAAATCAGGGCGGAGTATCCGGATTATGCCAAAGATACCTTAGACACGGCTCTTAAGGCGGCGGCCAATCCGGACGGTGTGGAAAGAGCAGTGCCTACAACCGGTTACTGGGAAGGCTTATTCTGCAACAAGGATTTATTTGATCAGTATAGTCTTGAACTTCCGACGGACTGGGATAAAATGTTAAAGGCAATTAATACCTTTAAAACCAATGGCATTGTTCCCATTGCGGTTTCCCTCAATAACGTGCCTCATTACTGGGTTGAATTCTTAATGCTTTCTGCGGCGGGGCCGGAAAGCTATACTACGGTTCCTGATAAAGCTCCGGAGGACTGGGCAAAAGGTCTTTCCATGTTTAAAACCTTAAGAGATATGGGAGCTTTTCCCGAAGATACCGACACCATTGACAATGACCTGGCAGGTGAATTATTTAAAAATAAACAGGCGGCAATGCAGTTGGACGGCTCCTGGTATGCTGGCGGTATACCGGATCAGGAGAATACGGCTGTAGTAGCGTTTCCTGTAATACCCGGGGGTAAAGCTGCGTCCGGTGCTATGGTGGGCGGTATTTCCTCCGGCTTCTACATTACAAAAAAGGCCTGGGAGGATCCGGATAAGAGAGATGCGGCAGTTAAATTTGTCATGGCGCATACCAATAAGGAATCCGTAGCAAAGTATTGGGGCGGCAATGGTCAGGCGGCCTGTGCGGTGGAACCTGTCGCCGACATGACGCCGCTTGGAATCTCCGGTCTTAACTACTACAGCAGCGCGGCAGCCAGTATCAGCGCCCCCACTGACTCAAGACTTTCACAGGAAGCCTATAATACGTTAATTGCAGGTATTGTCGGCGTATCCACAGGAGACGTTGATCCGACTGAGTTATTAAATGAAGTATTGTCAATCAATGCAAAAAAATAAAGATTTTTTCATCCTATCAGACGGCGACAGCGGATTGTAAAGAGCGTTTTACTAAAGCTGGAGCGTGTTTGAAAAATCATTGCACCGTTTTGACCGCCCCGCTTTGCGGTATTCTGCGTCACAATTTCGGAAACGTAGCCCCACTGCGATCCCCAAATGCTCCTTGCCTCCCACAAATTGGAGCGTCCAACCCGGTACAAGCATTTTTCAAACACACTCTAGAGGAACTTAAAATCCGTTCCTTTGCAGTAGTTCCTTTCTCGTATAGGAAATAGAAAGGCAGGATATGTATGCTTTATAAAAAGAAATTGCCCCTCCTGGCATTTTTATTGCCCGGATTTACATTAATGCTGGTGTTTCTTTACGAACCGTTTCTGGAAAATATAATAAACAGTTTCTACGATATGAACACTTTCGCAAAGATGCCGGGACAGGAATGGAAATTCCTTGGACTGGACAATTTTAAGAAATTATTTTCGGATCCGAAAATCAGAATAGCAATTATAAATTCCTTTAAAATGATGGGATTAACTATAATATTTCAGGTGGGTATCGCATTTGTACTTGCTGTTCTGGTAAGCTTTATCAAACGGGGGCAGCAGTTTTTCCGTACCGTATATTTTTTCCCCATTGTAATTTCCGCAACGGCAATCGGACTTATTTTTAAATTATTTTACAATTATAACGGGGGGATGCTGAATCAATTGTTAAAAGCACTGGATAGGAAGCCGGTTAACTGGCTGGCTCCGGACATTGCTTTTATCATGGTTTCCATACCTATCTTATGGAGCTATGTGGGCTTTTATTTTGTTATTATGTTAACCGGCCTTTGTGATATTTCCGATGATGTGTATGAGGCGGCTTCCATTGACGGATGTTCTAAATTCAAACAGGTATTTTATATTACCATTCCTCTGTTGCGGGGTGTTATATGCACCTGTGTTACTCTGGCCGTAACCGGTGCCTTAAAAGTGTTTGACCTGCCCTGGGTCATCGTTCCCAAAGGCGCTCCTCAGGGTGTAACCCATTTCCTCGGTACTTATATGTACGAACAGACTTTTACCATCGGCAATATAGATTACGGGTCCGCCATAGCCTTGTTAATTGTAGTATTTGGCATTGTTGTAGCCCAGATTACATCCAGAATACTAAAACCGGATGCTAACCTGTAAGGAGGTGTAATAATTGTCTCAAATAAAAACAAAAAAAGAGAAAAAGTTTTCGGCCGTCTCCATAGTTATCTATATCGTACTTATATTTTGGGCGGCTACAACCGTATTTCCTTTTGTCTGGGTGATAAATAATTCCTTTAAACCCTCCAGAGAAGTTGTAAATAGTACGTTTTCCCTTCCCAGGGGATTTACTCTTGATAATTATACAAATGCTTTTAATAAGCAAAACATATTGATTTCTTATAAAAACAGTTTAATTATATCCGGCAGCGTAACCGTTGCCGTTATGATTTTATCCGCCATGATGGCCTTTGCCCTGACCCGTTATCACTTTAAGGGAAAGAACTTCATTCATTCCTTGATTGTATCAAGTCTTATGTTTCCGGCTTTCTCAACCATTATTCCGGTTTTTAAAATGATGACCCATATGGGACTGCTCAATAAACCATTAAGCGTGATTCTGCCTCAGGTGGCGGGAAACTTAAGCTTTGCCACGATTGTCATGATGGGATTTTTAAGAGGCCTGCCTCTGGAGATGGAAGAAGCGGCTTACATGGAGGGTGCCTGTGTAAGTAAAGTATTTACCGGAATTATCATGCCTTTGTCAAGGCCGTCCATGACAGCCGTAGCAATCTTTTGTTTTCTTTGGTCCTATAATGATTTATTTACACAGCTTATTATGATCCGTAAGAGAACAAAATTTCCAATCAGTGCCTTATTAAATGAAATCAGTTCCAAATACGGAACCGATTATGGACTTATGGCTTCTTCTGTAACACTGATTGCCATACCGGTCTTAATGGTTTACATATTTTTACAAAAGCATATTATGAAAGGAGTGAAGGCCGGAGCAATCAAAGGTTAGAGTGTGTTTGAAAAATGCTTATGCCGGGCTGGAGGATTTACTTTGTGGGAGGCAAGGAGCGATTTTGGGCGCGTAGTGGTGCTACGTTTTCAAAATTGCGACACAGAATACCGCAAAGCAGGGCGTTCAGAACGGTGCAATGATTTTTCAAACACGCTCTAGAACAGGGGAAGGAAAAATGCTTTAAAATTGAGGGAAATGTTAAAAAATTGAGGGGGAATGTATATGTATAAAGTTGTTATTATTGATGATGAGCCTATTATAGTGGAAGGAATTTCCCGTATGATACCGTGGGATAAATTCGGGTGCAGGATAGTTGCAACGGCGAATGACGGAATTGAAGGGACGGAAATAATAAGGAAACTAAAACCCAATATTCTTTTTTCCGATATTGCCATGCCGGGCCTGGACGGCTTGAGTATGGTTGCGGGGATTAAATCGGAATTTCCCAATACGGAAATCAGTATATTAACCGGGTACCGGGATTTTGATTATGCCCAGAAGGCGATCAGATTAGGGGTCGCCAGGTATCTGCTTAAGCCTTCCAATATGGATGAAATCAAAGAAGCAATTGAAGCCATGGTAGGAAATCTGACGGCGAAAAACATTGTGTCGGAGGATACGGAAACGAATCCTACGGAAGAATGTAAACAGAGCAATACAGTCAGCAGTTTTATCGTTAATAACGCGGTCAAATATATTGAACAAAATTATGCCCATAAGCTTACCCTTTCCGAGGTGGCGGAAAAAACTTATATAAGCCAGTGGCATTTGAGTAAACTCTTAAACCGCCATATGGGCCAGAATTTCTCTGAAATATTAAATCATATAAGGATAAGAGAGGCACGGAAACTATTAAAGGATCCCTCCTTAAGAATCGGCGATATAGCCGAGAGGGTGGGATTTATCGACATGGCCCATTTTTCAAGGGTATTTAAAAAGATACTGGGAACCTCTGCGAATGAATACCGCAATAAGATTGTAAGCAGAGAAATAAATACATAAAGCAAATTATTTTTTGTTCTGTTTATATATAGTATAATTCACATTCAGAACTTTGCCAAGTTTTTTGATTTTTGTAAATTTTTGTAATATTAACGCTTTGATTACGAAAAGTAATAGAAAAGGGATTGCCCCGGATGGACAGGTTGCTTTTTTGCGGCGGACTGGTTAATGATAATCTTTCCGTTTAAGAGCAAACAGCCATCTGCTGTAAGGCAATCTCTTTTTTATTTAGGAGATCTTATTTAGCAGTTAGATAATAGAAAATTATTATTCTTTCATTTTTTATTAGTGATTTTTATATTTATTAGTGATAATTATACTGCATTATGAACAAATGCTACTATCTTATCAATGGGAATATCGGTTACCGAACCTACATTATAGCAATGGCGGTAGTCATAGTTTGCCTTGTCCTTGTCATTGTAGTCGCCACAGCTTGGGTCTATGGGGGAAGTAGGAGCGGAACCCTGTTCCGTTACTAATCTTACGAAATCACAGTTAACTTCTAAAATAACACCGGTAAATCCACAGCCGGAGACTCCTCCGCTTGCAGTATAGATAGTGACAGTTTCGCCAATAAAACGGCAAATGTGTCTTTTAAAACTTTCATTGCTACATCCACTATTAAATCCATCATTAAATGACATAATTAAAACCTCCTTATTAAATAGCATTGTGAACGAAGGATACGATCCTATCGATTGGAATATCTACTACAGCACCTGTTTTATAACAGCATTTATTGTAGCTGCTGCCGTTATCGCAATCATTATAATTGTTATAATAATTGTCATAAAGCGGGTTTGTCGGCGCGGAGCCTTCTCGTACCACTAAGCGAACGAAGTCACAATGAACTGCTAATACAACCCCGGTAAATCCGCAGCCGGAGACTCCTCCGCTGGCAGTAAAAATGGTTACTGTTTGGCCTATAAATTTATGAATATGGGGTATAAAAAATTGATTTCCGCTGCATCCACATGACATAAACAAATCCTCCTTTATGTTTTAAATTGGTCCCTTAATCCTTGTTTTCAAGGAATCGGCAACTCTACATTATACTATGACATTAAATTTATTATTGTGACAAAATGATACATGAAATTTTATAAAAACTCATTTTTTTATTTCATAGAAACTTTTCATAAGAAATTCTGTGAAAAGATATTGTGAATATTTGTTATGACTCTATCTGCATCTGAATTTTGTGACTCTGTCACAGATAATATTTTTTTATTATGTATAATATATTATTAGGTGGCTTTTCAGCCAAGGAGCAAAAACATATAAAGGAGACGGAAAAATGAGTGTATTAAAAATTACGAAAAAGAATTTTGAAAAAGAAGTTTTACATTCGGATAAACCTGTTTTATTGGATTTTTGGGCATCCTGGTGCGGCCCTTGCAAAATGGTGGCTCCTATTATTGATGAGGTTGCAGAGGAAACGAAGGAGGCGGTGAAAGTCGGAAAGATTAATATTGACGAAGAAGAAGAGCTTGCAGAGGCATTTCGGATTATGAGTATACCCACCTTGGTGGTTGTAAAAAACGGTAAGGTGATTGAAAGCTCAGTAGGAGTTAAACCTAAGAAAGCTATTTTGTCGTTGATAAACTGAACAATCGAATGTGGTGAAAAAATGATAATATCAGCACCGCCTTTTATGGGAAGATAAAAAAGCATCTTCCCATAAGTTATACTATAGAAACAAAGAACATGTTTCTATAGTCGATGGACGGCGGTAAAAAACACCGCCTTTTATCGGAAGCTAAAAAACAGCTTCCGATAAGTTATACTATAGAAACAAAGAACATGTTTCTATAGTCGATGGACGGCGGTAAAAAACACCGCCTTTTATCGGAAGCTAAAAAACAGCTTCCGATAAGTTATATTATAAACGACTTTTTAATATAAATGAATGAAGAATTAATAAAGGTCTGGGAGAAATGATCTCTATGAATCAGTCAGAATGCCCCCTTATGAAAGAGAAGGGAAAAACTGCCAAAAGACTTACCGAGGATGTCTTAAGTATGGTAAAAACCCATAGTATAAATAAAATGAACGCCATTTGGCTTGAAGTAACAGGGTGTTCGGGAAACATTATTTCCTTTATGAACAGTGATACTCCGGGTTTATATGAAATCTTAACCGGAATTGTTAATTTAAGATACAGCAATATGTTAATGGGTGCTGAGGGTGAATTTGCTTTTGAGAGATTTCTGGAAACACTGGATATGGATTTTATACTTTTGGTAGACGGAGCAATTTCGACAAAAGATAATGGTGCTTATAACATTATAGCCAACTATAACGGGGATAAAATAACGGCTTTGGAAGCAACTCGTATGGCGGGGGAGAGGGCAAAATACGTTCTGGCGGTAGGAACCTGTGCTTCCTACGGAGGGATTTCAGCCGCCAGTCCCAATCCTGCCGGCTGTATAAGTGCAGTGGATTTGTTGGACCGGCCTGTTATAAGGCTCCCGGGCTGTTCCTGCCACCCGGACTGGGTTGTGGGTACATTAGCCTATTTAACCGGTTATGGCGAACCTGAACTGGATGAAGACGGAAGACCTGTGTTGTTTTATAGTATTACCGTACATGACAGCTGTTCAAGAAGGGGATTTTTTGAAAATGGTATTTATGCCAGGAATTTCGGAGAGGATGGCTGCATGTATCAAATTGGCTGCCGGGGTCCGGTAACCCGGGCAGATTGTCCAAGGCGTAAGTGGAATGGCTATGTAAATTGGCCTGTTGAGGATAATTCCAATTGCATCGGCTGCACCCAGCGGTATTTCCCGGACGGCATGGAGCCGTTTGTCATATATTGACAGGCATGGATGAAAGGAAATATTTATGGGAAAAATTATTACAATCGATCCAATTACCAGAATCAGCGGTTTTCTGGAGATTCAGGCGGAAGTTGAAAATAATGTCATTGTAAATGTCAAATCCGCCGGGCTTTTATACCGAGGATTTGAAAGAATGCTGAAAGGACGGCTGCCCATGGATGCTATCTATTTTACCCAGAGAATATGCGGTATCTGTTCTTCCGCCCATGCGGTAGCTTCTGCGCTGGCTTTGGAAAATGCCATGAATCTAAATATTAGTTTGAACGATAGCTATATCCGGGATATGATACATGGCATGGAATTCATACAGAACCATATCAGGCATTTTTATCAATTTTCCATACCCAGTTTTGCACGGATTAAAAGTTTAAAGCAGGTAGATAATCAGGATTACCGTGATTTCAGACTGCCGGAGGAAATTAACAGCCGGATTGAGGAGCACTATATCCAAAGTATAGAATTCAGCAGGCTGGCTCATGAAGCACTGGCGATTTTTGGCGGTAAAGCGCCTCACAATCATGGGATATTTCTTGGGGGAGTTACGGCGACTGTGGATCCTTACCGGTTGGAAAAGCTGAAAACCATTATAGGTCGTATATTATCTTTTGTATCCAATGTTATGGTTGAGGACATGGGAATTATATCTGGATATTATGCGGATTACTTTAAAAAAGGTATCTCTTACCCTAATTTTATGAGCTATGGAATATTTAATAATTATGAGGATAAGGAGATTACATTTGTGAAGGCAGGTCTAATGGTTGACGGTGCGATAGAAGCCCTGGAAGCGCAGAATATTACGAAGCATATAAAATATGCATGGTATAAAAGGGAACAGGATACCGATATAGCTGATATTTCAAAAAAAGATGCTTACTCTTTTATTGTAGCCCCCCGTTATAATGGAATGCCCATGGAGGTGGGTCCGTTGGCCCGGTTTATAATATCGGGGAATTATTCCGGGGGGCATTCTTGTATGGACAGATATATTGCCAGAGTATTGGAAACTGACCTTATGCTTCGCCTGATGAGAAAAATTGCGGACCGGATAGAGATCCTGCCCAATGACCAGAAACCTTTTGTTATTCCCCAGGAAGCATACGGCGCGGGATTAGTTGACACTGCCAGAGGGGCTTTAGGGCATTGGGTTCAGATAAAAAACCAGGTTCATGAGCATTATGATATTATAACTCCCTCCATGTGGAATCTGTCGCCAAGGGATTCTTCCGGAGGGCTGGGAGTTCTTGAAATGGCATTGCTCGGTACTGAAATTAATAACACAAAAGAACCTGTGGAAATCGGGCGGATTGTCCGTTCTTTTGATCCCTGTGTTTCCTGTGCCACCCATGTGCTGGGCGGTAATGCCCGGGGGAAAACAGTTGAGATAATAGTGTGAAAAATAAGAAAGCATTTTTTTCACATCCTGATTTGAGGCAGTAAATCATCTGCAGGCAGATGATTTATGCAATGGGGGCTGGAGTGATGTTAAAATTGATCGCGGTTGGAAATGTACTGATGAAAGACGACGGCATTGGTATTTTTATAGCAAAAGCCATGGAAAATGAACTGACAGAAAAAGGAATTGAGGTTATTTATGGAGAAACGGATTTTGGATACTGCATTTCAAAAGTGAATGATTGCGACACCATAATTATACTGGATGCAGCAAGTTATGGAAGGAATCCAGGTGATATATCAATTATTCCCCTTAATAGTTATACTGAAAGCAGAAACGGTTATACCCAGCATAGTTATAATCTGCTGGATATTCTAAAGCTTTATTACCCCAATTTAGAAGGTGATATTCTGGCTATTGAAGTAAAAGAAATAACCTTTGGATTTGGATTAACCCCAGAGTTACAGCAGAAGAAAAAAGATATAATAAGAGAGATTTTTAACTATTTAAATTCATGGTAATGAAACGCTGCTGTATAATGCCAGCAGAGGCTTTACAAAAAGCAACGGTTTGAAGCCGGACGTAGCGGCTCCGGGTGTTAATGTTAAAGCACCCGGTCCGGATAATACTTTTATTCGTGCAACAGGAACGGGGATAGCGTCCGCACACACTGCCGGAGTGGCAGCATACCTTTGGAATGAGGTAAACGCTGACAAATACCCTGCAAGCGCCATGTGCATCCTGCCTGGAAAATATTAGAGCCGGAATGGGAGATATTAACCCATTCCGGCTCTAATTTGAAACAGTCCTTTTCACACCGTCCGATATTACCATAAGTACCAGCGTGTCAGCACATTAGCATTTAACTTTTGGCTTTTTTGGCGGCACATTTTGGACAGATTCCAAAAAATTCTAAATTGTGCCCGGTGATGGTGTAACCTGTTTCAGAAACAAGATGATTTTCTAAACTTTCAAGAGGGCAGGCTTCTATGGGTATTCTTTCATTACATAAAGTACATAAAAGAGAATGTGTATGTGTATGATTGTTGATTTCATAATAGGTTTTGCCGTCCTGATGAAGAGCTTTGATAATTACATTTTTATCTGCCAGGGCATTTAAAGCGCGGTAAATAGTAGATATACTCATTTTTATATCCTTTGAAGTCAGCTCGGCAATTTCTTCCGCAGTAATTGGAGTAGACGCGGCTTCTAAAACAGATAAAATAAGAATACGCTTTTTGGTTTGCTTTAAATTGGCAGATTTTAATGTATTATTAATCAAGGCAATTCACTCCTTTAATTGTCATAAAGCTTGCCCAGGGCAATACTCTATATTATATTTGCCTTAGATGGGACAGGCTTACGTCACTATTTACTCTCTACAAATCATAGAATAGAGTTAGAAAATTGTCAAGAAAAAGAAACTAATATTAGAAAATTTCAGTGAAACTAAAATTAATATAAAATAAATAATGATAATTTCGTCCTTAATACCTAATAATCTTAGTAGTATATTCAATGCAAATAATTTACATTTGCATTTATATAAAACTTGTTTATTAAGCTGTGGATGATCCCAAAAAGAAAAAGAGGGTTTACAATGAAAAAATATTTAATAACTGCAGCTATCCTTGGCTTGAGTTTATTGTTTACAGCCTGCGGTACAAAGAAAGACGAGCCGGCCGTTAAAAGGTCGGAGGCGGTGACAGAAAATAATAGTGACCCGCAGGATGACACAAATCAGGCTGCTTCAGGAAAATTAGAAATATATACCAGTTTTTATCCTTTATATGATTTTGCGCTTAAGGTCGGCGGCGATAGAGTTGATGTAACAAATATGGTACCGGCCGGAACCGAGCCACATAACTGGGAACCTGCCACTACGGACATTTTAAGTCTTGAAAAAGGAGATATCCTCATATATAATGGTGTTGATATGGAACACTGGATAGACAGGGTAACTTCCTCCCTTGAAAATAAAAATCTTGTTTTGGTAAAAGCCTCGGACGGACTTACGTTGCTAGAAGGCGGAGAAGAAGGAGAGGAACAGGAAAGTGAAGAAGAATCCGGTTATGATGCACACGTATGGTTAAGTATCAAAAATGCCAGAATAGAAATGGAAAACATTAAAAATGCATTGGTAATAGCTGACCCTGACAATGGGGATTATTATGAGGATAATTACGGGAAATATGCGGCCAGGTTTGATGAACTGGATAAGAAATTCGACAGTGAATTGTCGCTTTTAGATAATAAGGACATTGTTGTTGCACATAAGGCATTTGCTTATTTATGCGCGGATTATGGTTTAAATCAGGTTGCAATCGAAGGTCTTGAGGCCGATTCTAAACCGGATGCGAAAAGAATCGGAGAAATTGTAGAATTTGCAAAGAATAAGAAAATCAAAACCATATTTTATGAAGAATTAGTCAGTCCCAAAGTGGCACAAACCATTGCTTCTGAAGTCGGAGCTGTAACGGATGTCCTAAATCCCCTGGAGGGATTGACACAAGAACAGTTAAATGACGGAGAAGATTATCTGTCTGTAATGGAGGAGAATTTGGAAGCTTTGTTGCAGGCATTAAAATAAACACATATATAAGCTAATATGGGGACAGATACCGGTGCACATGTCCGGATGCAAAGGAACTGTACCATTTATTTGCGAAGGAATGTAAGAAAAATTATATATAAAAGGAGGAGGTCATAACCAGCGACATGACAGGATATGGATATAAGCAGATGCCGCTAAATTAAATCAATTAGCGGCCTTCATTTAGCGATTCTAAGATTTTTTGTACAATTTCTGAATTGCCGCCGGTTTTGTACATTTTAAGCTGGAATTCCTGCAGCTTTTTTTTATATGATTCGTCAGCTAATATTTCCATGGCAGCGGTGGATAAAATTTTAGGATTCAAATGTTTCCTGGATAGGTATCTGCCTAAATGAAGCCTTTCTATCTGTCTTGCTACAGCTGGTTGATCGTTGCCTACGGGGATTGCTAGCATGGGAACACCATAAAATATGGACTCATTAACGCTGTTCATTCCGCCGTGAGTAATAAATAAGCTTGCACGTTGTAAAACTTCTAATTGCGGCACATATGTATAAATAAAAATATTGTCCGGTATTTTACCGAGATCCTTCATTTTTACAATGGAGCCAATTGATATTATTACAGAAACAGATTGGTTTTCAAAGGCCTCTATGCACTTTCTAAAAAAAGAGACCGATGTATTTAATAGTGTTCCAAGAGAAATATAAATTAACGGAGCTTTTATCATGGAAAAATCAAAGGTTGAATTTGCTTCTCTGGTACTAAGGGATGGCCCTACATATTTGTAGCGGACGTCATCGAACTCATCCGCATATATCTGAAATTCCTTAATCGTATAGGTAAAGTTAATCGACGGCGCGTTATATACCATTTCCATGGCAATACTGTCATAACGTAAATGAAATTTTTTTTGCAAAATTTTAGAAAGCAGATGGCATAAATGAGGATAACGGAAAATACATGTCATGTACCAGCCGCCGGTTTTTCCGAAATTCAGTAAAACATTTTCGTTAATTGTAAATGTTGAAAAAAGACGAAAGGAAGGAATACCCACTTCATCAGCTAAAGACTTGCCGGGCAAAAAAAGCATTTCATAAATCAGGCAGTCATAATTTTTACCAATTCTCTTAACTGTATTATAGGCCGCTCCCCAACTTTTAATTTCTTTTTGGGATGGTGACAAATCAGGAGAGTAATCGTCATAGGGAATAAAAATTGCTCCTGTTTCTTCAACTTTGCTTTTCCAATCGGGAGCATGCACATAAGTTACTTCATGGCCTAAATCAACAAAGGTTCTTGCTAATCCTAAAGTTGGATTGGTATGACCTGAAAAGGGTAAATTTACCATTAAAATCTTTTTCCTATTTATCATAATAATTTTTCATCCTTTCTTTCATTTCCTGCCCCTTTTGAATGCTGATAAGAGGAGTTTCAAATTTGTTTAATAGAACTATAATAAAATCTATTTTTCTGCAGGTTTCTAAGTAAGTACTATTTACAATAACAGGATCCAGCCATATATCTATCAAAAGTAAAAATATTTCTGCTACTTCTTTAGGAAATTTGCAATTGAATTCATGTGTAATATTACCCTGATTGATAATTTCTTCTATATATCCGCTTAAAACATTAAGAGTATTTCTTAAAGTGTGTAAAAGGGCAAAAGGAACTTTTTCCGCCCATTTATTTTGAGTTAATAATAAAAGAGAGTCCTTATTCTCAAAATAGTTTATGAGGTTTTCGATTTTTTGACTGGAACTTAATTCAGAGTTAATGACCAAATTTTTTATAAATTCAGTAATGGATTCCTGCTCCAGATTCGTAGCAAATTCAAGAATTTCCTGTTTGCTTTTAAAATGATGATATAAGGCTCCCTTTGATAATTGGGCAATACTCATAATATCCTGCATTGTTGCTTGTTCATAGCCTTTTGTAAAAAATAGATTAGCAGCCTCTGTGACAATTTTCATTTTAGTATGATAAGCTTGTTCTTTTCGTAACATTATGCAGCTCCTTTCAAAGACCGACGGTCGGTATGTATATAGTATAGCAAAATGAGATTGTCATGTCAATTAGAACATAACAAGAAATATGTAATTAACAAAAAAATATATAATTTATTCTGTGGATAAGTAAATTATCACTATATTTTATTGAATCAGCGATAGTATATTGAATAACACAAATCCAGTGATATATCGCAAAGGAAAATTGATGTTTCATTTGCAGTATCTAATGTGTGATTCAGATTACTATAGCATTCTCAATTAGCTATAATGCACAAAATATATTATATTTAATAAAAATGATTGACATATAGGATATTTGCCGGTATAATATACTTATTGATTGGAGGTGATTAGTAAACCGCTTCACAAAGAATCAAAAGCATCGTGATATATGTTCCCCGAAATATTTTTTTACCCTATTAGTAAACCGCTTTACAAACAAATATATATGCAAAAACATAATTGTATAGAGATAGTTAGTAAAGCACTTCACAAATAAATTGTACTATTGTATAATGGAAGAAAAAACGAATGGAGTAAAAAGAATGAAAAATCAAACAACTATTACAGATGTAGCACGTTATGCGGGGGTTTCACAGACAACTGTTTCAAATTTTCTTAATGAGAAATATGAAAAGATGGCACAGGAAACAAAAGAAAAAATACAGCAGGCAATTGATATTCTGGACTATGTTCCGAGTTTGAGCGCCCGCCGGTTATCTGCAAAGGAAAAAAGCAAGACCATATGTTTGATTATACCAAGAAACCTATCCCATGTATTTGATTCTATGTATTTTCCTACGGTATTTAATGTAATAGGAAAAGCAGCTGAGGAAGCGGAATATTCAATTCTAATTTATTCCAGAGGCAAACAGGGAGCGAACAAGCAGATGGATTATTTATTAGGCTTATCGCAGTCTTTGGTAGACGGCTTTATTATTTTTGATTTATTGCAGGGTGATTTGTATTTTAAAGAATTTGAAGGGAATAATATTCCATATGTATGTGTGGGAAAAATAGAAAACTACAATGATTATCAGTATGTGGCGTCTGATCATGGAAAAGGTATACAAAATGCACTGGAATATCTTATTAGTCTTGGTCATAGTAATATTGCTGCTTTTTCCGAGAGTAAGGAAAGCGTTGTGCATGAGGTAAGAGAAGCAGCATATAGAAAAACCATGGAAAAATATAATCTGCCGGTTTATAAGGACAATTTATGTGATTTTCATGAGGCAAATGTACGAGTAACAGATGCTGTTTATCAAGCCGTCTGCAATTTGCTGCAGCAAAAAGACAGACCTACGGCCTTTATTGTACCGGCGACATTTTTAAATCCTTTTGTCAGGGCCGTTAAAGCTAACAAGCTTCTTATACCCGAGGATATTTCTGTAATTGCTATTGAGTATTATGCTGATTATTCGATTGGAGCTACTGAGTATGGGGCTAAAGAATATACCAGGCTGGAATCCAAGGCGGGTGAAGTATCCAAAATAGCTTTTGAAAAATTATTAGAATTGATTAATAAACCGAATATAGTGTTTGAATCACATTTGGAGGTCTTAGACCTAATAATTGGTGAAACAACAAGGAAACGTTAAATCAGATATTTTTATAAGGAGGAGTTTTGGGATGAAAATGAGAAAGTTAGCAGCATATGTATTGGGAATAGTTATAATAGTTAATCTGGCGGCATGCGGCAGCAAAGAACTGACAAATAATCCTTCGACCACAGATAATACAGCAGTAGATACAAATACTGAAAATGCTCCGGACGCTTCGGGAGAAGCTAAAAAATTGGTGTTTTGGGATAAATCGGAATATGTGGATACCTATAATGATTTGATGAAAGCAAAGGTAGATGAATTTGCCAAAGCAAATAATGTTGAAGTGGATTATGTTATAGTTCCTTCAGGGGATCTGAAACAGAAATTGTCTGCGGCAATAGAATCGGGAAACCAGCCGGATTTAATAGTGGGTGATAATACAGTTGTGGCGGAATATATTGAAACAAATCAATTGGCAGATGTCACAGATGTAATTGAAGGTATTGATTATAAAAAAACGGCTCTTAATTACGCAGTATTTAATAACAATAGTTATTTGGCTCCCCTTTCCTTCACCGCACCGGGCATGTATATAAGAAAAGATATATGGGGAGCAGCCGGATTATCAGCTCCGGCAACATGGGAAGAACTAAAGGAACAGGCGGCTAAGATAAATGATCCGGAAAATGGATTCTATGCATTAGGCCTGCCGCTTGGCGCAAGCGGGGGCGGAGATGCGGAAACGTTTGTGAGGACAGTAATTCTGGATTTTGGGGGAGAGTTAGTAGATGAGAATGGAAATATAACGGCTAATTCTCCGGAGACCTTGGAGGCTTTGGAATTTATTGCCTCATTATATGAAGAGGGATTGTGCCCGCCGGATACTATAAGCTGGGATGACAGCGGAAATAACGCTGCTTACTTGGCGGGGACAGTAGGGCTGGTATGTAATTCGGGCTCTATTATTACCTCTATGCAAAATGAAAATACGGAATTGTTAGCAAATACGGAAATCATTCAATATCCAAGTGCTACCCAAGACAGTGTCTCTTATACTTTGGGCGGAGCAAACGTATTTGGCATCTTTGAGACAGGTGCGAATACGGACGTGGCAAAAGATTTTGTTTCCTATTACTTTAGTGATACTGATTATTATAATAAAATGGTAGAGGCTATGGGGGCTATGTGGCAGCCGGTTATTAACGGATATGATGATACAGATTTCTGGGCCGAAGAGGGACATATAGGATGGTTGAAGAACTCGGAAAATCTGTATTTAACAACACATCCCGCACCGACAGAATCAAAAGCAGCTGTGGCATTTGCGAATCAGGTATGTACAAAAGCAATGCAGGAGATCGTTGTAAATGGTACGGATCCTCAGAAAGCACTAGATGATCTGGAAGTATCATTAAGAGAAATCTATACAGAGTAATGTACGGTGTATAAAATCCGGCAGATCACTTCCACATCGTTTTCAGAAAGCAAATTAAATCCGGAATATGTAAAAAGTAAGGAGGCAGTAATGTGACCTATATAAAAAAAAATAGAACAAAATTTTCTGCTTCACAGATAAAAAAAGATAAAAGTTTAGGACTTCTGCTAATGATTCCTGTGGTTGTTGTTATTTTTGGTGTAATGGGATACCCATTTTTGAGGGCCCTTTATTTATCATTCACGGACAAAGTAGTCGGAAGACAGGAAAACTTCATTGGGATAGAAAACTACCTTGCATTGTTTCGTGATGCGATATACTGGAAATCTTTAAAAAATACGTTGATATATACAAGCGGATGTATCCTGGCAAAATTATTAATCGGGCTGCTGCTGGCGGTTATTCTGAACCAATCCTTTAAAGGAAAAGGATTTTTTAGAACTGTATTGCTGATTCCGTGGGCAATTCCCGGTATGGTTGCCGCAACTGTATGGCGCTGGATGTATGACAGCACGTATGGTATCATTAATAGTTTATTAATATTCACTGGAATAAGTAAGCTGGGGGTTAATTGGCTGAGTGATACACATCTGACTCTTTTTTCTACCATGATTGTAAATGTATGGAGAGGAGTTCCGTTTTTTATATTTAGTATTTTAGGAGCTTTGCAGACATTGGAGAAACAGCAGTATGAAGCGGCTTATGTGGATGGCGCAGGTACTTTAAAACAGTTTTGGTATATTACATTACCCTCCATTGCTAGTGTTCTGGGTATCACTACTTTGTTATCAACAATTTGGACCTTCAATGATTTTGAAAATGTTTATTTAATTACAGGAGGAGGCCCGCTGTATTCATCAAGTACAATTGCCACATATACGTATGACATGGCATTTATACAGAATAATTTCGCAGGAGCTTTGGCCGTCGCAGTTTCCGTTGTTCCCATTCTGCTGTTTATGATTTTGATTTACAACAAGTGCAATCAGCAATAGAGCACTCTCGGAAACTCCCCTGTACGCATCTTTGCGGCTGATTTTTCGCCGGCTGCACACAAATTTAATCAACGTACGTTCCACGTACGCCTCATAAATTTGTGCATAGCTGACAAAAAATCATTTCACAAATCTGCATACAAAGAGTTTCCTAGAGCGTGTTTTAAAAATGCTTGTGCCGGGCTGGATACTCCAATTTGTGGGAGACAAGGAGCGATTTTGGGTGCGTAGTGGGTGTGCTACGCTCCCAAAATTGCGACGCAGTATACCGCAA
>JAATFT010000091.1 GCA_015655075.1 Clostridiales bacterium
ACTCTTTCATCCATCTTTCTTCTCCTTTTCTATTTAAGGTAATTGCGAAACAAGGTTATTGTATTTATATGCCATGCAATTAATACAATTTCAGAGCTGAATTTTTCCCTAAAGGCAACTGAAGCTATGAAATTCGTATTAATTGTATGGTATATTCAGAAAACTATATCGTTTCGCAATTACCTCAAAGAGTACTCTCGGAAATTAAATCAAGCGAATATTCCAGGTCCGCTGTGCAACAAATAAGTCCCAAACCCACCCCTTTCGCTTCGCTAAGAAGCGGGGACTTATTTGTAAAATTAAATAATTAATAATTACCGGTTATCCGTCAGATAACTGAAAAACAGGTTTCCTGCTTCCTCAAACATTGCAGTAGCGTCATTTAAACCGATTTTTTTGGATTGGTGAAGAGATGGATCTATAACAGTTATATTATACGCATCATAGCCGACAATTAACACGGCATTGTCTTTATCCTTCATACCAATAACCGGTACATTTTTATCTATATAATACAGTACTTCTTCTAAGGTGCATCCGGTCAGATTTAACACGGAATCACCAATACTTCGGCTTAACATTTCATTCACCGTACCTGATTTTAAATTGTCGGAATTAAAACCGCCGCTTCGGTAATTAAGCAGCATCTGTACACTGGCTTTTACGCTGTCAATACTGCCGGAAGTATAGACGGGAGTAATATTGCCGATTTCTTTCAAACTGCTTTTCACACTCCTTTCCCAGATTTTCTGCTGATTATCATTCAGGACCACTCCCGCAGTATTATCCGCCTGATTAATGGCCTCTCCGGCTTGGTCATAAATGCCTTGGACACCGCCAAGGGCATAAACCGTATAGGATTCCGTTATAATATCCGAATCTTCCAGCTGCAGCGTTGTATCCGCGGTAATTATGGTATTAATGGTACTGTCATATTGAGGCTTTTCCTCCATGGCAAATCCGGAGGGCAGGGAAATATAAAATTCGGTCAGAGTTTTTTTAGTAGTCCTGGAGGTCAATCCGATCGCTTTTCTTTTCCCGGTTAATGTATTTAAAATATAATCCTCTTCACAGGCTGCATACCCATTCGTTCCATTCTGTTTTTTTACACGTTTTAAAGCTATAATATTCTCATTTACAGTTATTCCGGATACATAATATCCTTTCTTGTAATATTCTTTCAGTATATTGGATTTGGAATCCGCAATATCAATTTTATGCATGGGCACCAATACGCTTCCATCTATTTGTTTGGTTATGTTTTTCGTCTTTACTAATCCATATATAATATGATTATCAATTTTACCAAGCAGATTAATATTACTGCCGTCCGGTGCCGTAATTTTTTGTTTTGTTCCGCTCTCTAAATCCAGGATTATAATCTCGGTGGATTTTTGGGGATTGCTGTTATTCTGCCAGGCAATATAATGGTCGTCTTTGCTTACGACATAATCATCGCTGCCAACCTCCGACGCGATAACCGTTAAGGCCTTCGTAATCAGATTAAAAGCGTATATTTTATGGTTCAGGGTAAAATAAAATACATCCAATTGGTTGACATAACTGAAACTATCCAGCTCTTCTTTCAGAATCTGATAAGTAATATTCATAGGTATATAAACCAATTCTTCAATCCGGTTTTCCCCGCTGTAATATCTATATAGCACAATCCCCACTCTGCCTTCATACACGCCGCGGTTCATGTAACCATATACACAGAAATCAATATTTCCGTCATCATCCATATTCAGAATTTTAACATCATGCTCATCATATATATCCCTGACATAATCCGTATTTTTCTGGCGGAAGGAAAATACTTTTACCGCTGAGTTTTCAGCTAAATTGTAGTACCATAATTCTCTTTGCCTGACAAAAGAAAGTTTATTGTCATCCGAGCTTGAAACCAGATCAATATCCGTCTGATTGGTGATTCCCAGCTTCAACTCACTTTTGGATAAACTGGTCATGTCAATATCAAATACAGATTCCATGTTCCGTTCATAATTTAACAAATACATTCTCGAGGAAGTGTAGCGGATACGATAAAATTCCTTCACATAATAATATTCCAAGCCGGATTCGGTTTCTGCCGAAATCATATATTTTAACTCCACAGAAGCCGTGTCGGCATTAATTTCTTTTACAGTGGGCACAATGCTTCCCTCTACTTTGGGATTCAGGTTACCCCACCGTATCAGATCAAAACTGGAATGGATGTTAACATAAGACAAAGAACTATTATCCGCATCCCCGTCGGGCTCCAGATACATATTGATACTCTCCGCCTTATCTTTATCCATAATGGCATTATGAAAATCCGTAACAAAATCCAGTTTTTCTTTATAATAAGAGGAAGGCTGTAATTTAGCCCTGGTATAATAATTCATCTTCCTGCTTTCACTGGTTACTAAAGTTATTTTAACGGCATATTCCAAACCTTCTTCCATTTTAGTCTTAAATTTAATTTTAGCCGTTTTTTTATCTTCTTCTTTTTCCAAAGCATTGATGGTATCCGTCTCTAATAGCTTATTATCTGTAACATACCGCAATTCATAAATAACCCGTTTCACATCGTTTTCCCTGCCATCAATTACGACTTCAAAACTCTGGTCCCCGTCTAAAGGAGTAATGGAATCTCTTACCAGATTGGCGTTCAGGTTATTGGTGTAACCGTGAAGCAGGTTAATTTCATTCTTATTCAGCCTTATGGTAAGGATAGGAAAAGAAGTTTCCCCCATCTCAATGGTTTTTTGTATATCAAATACTTCTTCCTTAATGTCCCTCCCAAAATAATATAAGGAAGCGGCAAAGATGCATAGTAAAATAATTCCCTTATATAAAAATTTCAACATATTTTCACTTCCTTACTGCATACGTGATAGAAACCTGTCAGATATCGGTTTACCCCATGTTTATTGACCACGGTTTTTAACTTTTATCCCTGTCCCTTTTACCGATTCTAACGGTGATTTTGCCGACGCTGCGTCAATAAAAAAACCGCTTCATGGGAAATCCACGGAATTTCCTATGAAATAAAAAGCTCCGGCCATTCAAATAATTTGTTAATCTGTAAAATCTATATTTAAATTATTGCTTATAATTCCGTATATATTCCAAGCCATCCTATATTTACTCATCATTTACATGCTGCCTTGCTGTTATGCTTCATTTACACTTTTAATTTCTATTATGTATTTTATCATATAAGTTAAAATATTCCTACTATTTTTAAAAACTTCCTATTCTTAATTCATGCACGGTTCGCTTTCATACGCATATATTGGTAAATAAAATGATATTGAAACCTAAGGAGGATCTAATGAAATATTCCTTGCCTGAATATTCACCCTTATATAATCCAAATGATCAAAAATCGAATATTAGTTTCAAAGGCAGTATGAAGGCAGCATCAAGAAAAGGTATACCAAATTATACAACTGTATTGCCAAGTAATTCAACTGGATTTTATTATAAACCGTTAACTAATCCATACTACTCGGACATGGCCGGTAATACAATGCAACCTTTTCCCGATTACACTAATATGCAGACGCAACCTAGGACTACCACTCCTTCTATGCCCGATACGCCGGTATCCGATACACAGGCTCCAAATTTTCCCGGTGCCTTGACTCCTGGAAATACAGCGCCTACCACACCGGCAACACCTGGCACTTCCACACCTTCTATGCCTGCTGCACCCAGAACTACCACTCCATCGATACCAACGGTACCCAGAACCACTACGCCTGGTCCTGCTGCTCCTACCGTACCAAGTATGCCAAGAACTACTACTCCCACTATACCCACTATACCTAGGACTACTACCCCAACCACTCCGGGCACTACCACCCCCACCATACCCACTATACCTAGGACTACTACTCCAACCACTCCGGGCACTACCACCCCCACCATGCCCACTATACCTAGAACTACTATCCCAACCACTCCGGGCGCTACTACTCCTACCATGCCCACTACTCCAAGAACTACTATCCCAACCACTCCGGGCACTACTACTCCGACGGCTCCTGGTACTACTGTTCCCGCCACTCCGGGCACTGCTACTCCTACTATGCCGGCCGTTCCAGGAACTACTACTCCGGCGGCTCCCGGCACTTATGCTCCCACCATGCCAGCTACACCCAGGACTACTACTCCAACCATTCCGGGCACCACTACTCCCACTATACCGATTACACCCAGGACTACTGTTCCAGTCGCTCCCAGTCTACCGGGCACTACTACTCCGGGTACTTCTACTCCCATTACTCCGGGTATACCCAGAACTACTACTCCGGGAACCACAATTCCTTCTACTCCCGCCATGCCGGCTACACCCGGAACCTCTAATCCAAATATGAACTTTCAGTCAAGAACTGCGGCACCGCCATATAATCAGGAGGCAAATAACAGCTATGTTGGAAGCGGTAAGACAGACTATGGCTATAATACGCCATTTCCTGCCTATGAAAACGGAATCTACATTACAGATATGAATCCTTACCGTGTTCCCATGGGCGTTCCAATGATGCCTCTTTATGGTTACGATAACTGCGAAGATTCAGACAAAGATTGGGATTATATGAAACAGATGTATCCTGTGGTTGCTAAAAAATTACTTGTAGATATCGAGGACGAATGTGACAAACTGGAATATGACGGAAGCAGTATGTTTGACGAATATCCCGACAAGGTTTATCTGGGTCGGATCATTGATAGAATCTATTCAAAATACAATTACTTGGATGACGATACCGTTGACTCCGAGAGCATTACCCCGTCCAAACAAATAAATGATGATAAAGAAAAATCACTTAAATCAAATCAATATGATTATGACTGGGATTCCCACAGGGACCGTTGTGGCCGCCAAGGATGCCGTCCAAGATGGTTAAGGGATCTGATTGAAGTATTATTATTTAATGAAGTTTTGAACCGACGCAGACGTTACAGAGGAAGAAAACGCTGGTTCTAAAACCGATTTTTATGAAATTGGTTATAAAACCAATTGATAATGGGCGCCAAATGCAAACGTCTTATGTTAATAAAATGATATACTCCCCTTACAGCAGACAGGGTAATAAACTGTTTACTAAGGGGAGTAAAAGGTAGATGTCATCTATAAGAAAGAGTTTGGCGAAATTTCCCATTCGATAAATATAATAACTTAATATCCGCCGTTTATAACAGGTGTTCCTAAATATACATTTGTTGTGTCCGTAAGTTCATCATAATTAATAGCTATATGAATATTTATTTTCGTTCCCAGGGAAGTAACATATTCATCCAGCAAACCACTATAAGCATATATGGTAAATAAATTTTCTTTCCTGTTCTCATATGCCACCTTGCCTTCAAGATTGGCAATCATACCGTCAGCAATTTTGTTCATACTATCCAGAGTTAATTTCCCTTTATAATTACTGCACAACTGCATGGTTGTCTGTATATCCGCGGCATTCAGTTTATGAAATACTTTTTTCAGTAAATCACAGTAATTTAAAACGCTGTCCATATTTTTATATAATTTAAGATTAACCATCAGATAATGATTCATTTCCTGTAATCCATCCGAATTTTCTTTCTGAATGCTGACGACCTTAATCAAAGTTTCCGCATTCTTGCCTTTCTTTTCAGTATATACTTCACTTTCATCGCCGTTTCGGGTGGCGGTTACTTCCTTATCCACATTAAGGCCTATCTGACTTGCCACATACAAAAGAAGCTCCTTTTTGTCCTCTTCGCTTAAATAATCATTCCCATAATCCGCCGCCATCTCCAGTTCGAAAGATGAAACCTCGGAATTTGTACTGACAAAAGCTTCAAGAATATTGCTTTCCGGCCGCAATAATGTATTTACAGCAATTTGCATTATTACGGCAACCCATAAAACTCCTATAATATATATTGTTAATTTCGATTTCTTTTCCACTAGCAATTGTTTTAGCTGTTTCAAAAGACTATTTGTTGCATTCATATTGTTAACCTCCAAATGGTACAGGCATTTTCTTTCCCCGTATCCTCCATGAAAAATCCAATTCCTAATTTACAATAAGAACAATGTCCGGCGAGGTGGTTATGGGACAAATTTCATCTTCGCGCGGATGCAAATTTTAAATTACGTTTTCTTATTCAGTATTTTAACCTAAAATCAGAAATTTATACAAAGGAAGGAGTACAACGTTCTGAATGTAACCGGAAAGAACCAAGGTTCACTGCAAAAAAATTGTGCCCCCAAAATCTAGTTTTGAGAGCACTCTCTTTTTATTATTTGTTATCCGTTAATCTTCTATTGATTTAATTCTTCTGATATGCCTTTCCTCATTGGAAAACGGCGTATTCAAAAAGATATCGACTATTTTAAGCGCCAGACCGGGTCCCACCACCCTGGCACCCATCGTCAGAATATTGGCATCGTTATGAGATCTGGTTGCCTCTGCACTAAAACAGTCATGGCAGAGTGCCGCACGGATTCCTTTGAATTTATTCGCAGCTATGGATACTCCGATTCCCGTACCGCAAATCAAAATCCCAAGTTCACATTCCTTGCTTAAAACCGCTTCTGACACTTTTTTTGCATATACCGGATAATCACAGGATTCCTTTGTATAAGTGCCAAAGTCTTTATATTCTATATTTCTTTCCTTTAAGTGTTCCATTACTTCTTTTTTTAACTCAAGACCTCCATGGTCGCTGCCAATTGCTATCATATTGTTTCCTCCTCATTAAGTTTATATACGGTTTTTTTCACTAAACGTGCAAGTTCCACATAACATTCCTCATAATCAATTAAGGTTCCTCCATAAGGATCGGTAACATCCCCGCTTTCTCCTACGAATTCTTTGATTGTATAAACATTATCCGTATTATTAAAGTTTTCTATGACACTTTTTTTCTGTTTTTCCGCCATGGTAAGTATAAGGGTGTTCTCATCAATGTCAGAATTCTTTAAGCCTTTGGATATATGGCCTTCCAATTGTAAATTATGGCTTTTCAAAACCGTGTCGGCCTTAGGATTGGAGGGCTCTGAAAATAAAACCACCAGGCCCCTGGACATAACCCTTATATCACTGTTGGTTTCCAGACTTTTATATATCGTTTCCGCCATTGGACTTCTGCAAGTATTACCAGTGCAAACAAATATGATTTTTTCATATTTTACCATATAAACCTCTTTTCTGGATATTTAATCTTCAATTAAATAATCCGTTAATTAGTGGCAGACTTTCTGTCTGTGTTAAACTTTCTCTATATGATATCCTGCTGCTTTTAATAAACGATTCATGATAGCTTGTCCTAACTGCTTATTTTCAAAACTTTCCGTATAGATATAATCTGCTCCTTCCGAATCAAATTCCCTTAAAATTTCAAATAAACTTCCTGCAATGGTACTTTCGTCTTTTCTGGTCCCTATTGTTTTAACTATTCCTTTATGATAATAAGAAACGGTTTCATCCGTACCTATAATTCCCACCTTATAACCTGTCAAAAGTTTTTCCTCCGCTATTTTATTAATTGCACGGACTACACTTTTACTATTACCTTCATATATCGTAAGGTCGCCTTTGGGCGCATAATGTTTGTATTTCATACCGGGTGCTTTAGGCTTAATATTAAAATCCTGTACCCGCGTAAGGACCGCCTTGTCATATTCCACCTTTCCGATTATCTGTTCTATCATCTCCGCCGTAATATAACCCGGTCTTAATATGGCTGGCACCTCTGTGGTAACATCCACTATGGTTGATTCCAACCCGATGTCCGCCTTGCCTCCATCAATAATCATATCTATAATACCGTTTAAATCTTCTATCACATGTGCAGCCTTAGTCGGGCTTGGCCTCCCGGATACATTGGCACTGGGTGCCGCCACATAGACACCCGAGCTTCGAATTAACTCATATGCTATGGGATGGGCAGGCATGCGTATTGCAACTGTATTAAGCCCCCCTGTTGTACTATACGGTACTTTGCTGCTTTTATTGAAGATTAAGGTAAGAGGGCCCGGCCAAAAAGCTTCGGCAAGTTGCCTCCCCTTTTCAGGACATATTGCCGTCAATTCCTTTAACGCTTTCAAATCAGCAATATGGACAATTAACGGATTATCCGACGGCCTGCCCTTTGCGGCATATATCTTTCCGGACGCATCGGGATTTTGTCCATCCGCCCCCAAGCCGTATACGGTCTCCGTAGGAAATGCCACTAAACCGCCTTTACGTAAAATCTCCGCCGCTTCCTTTAATTCATCCGGTTTAAAATTATTACTGTCTATGGTTACAATTTTTGTTTTCATTGTTTTAAATTCATCTCCCAAAAGCATAGCGCATCCGCCTACAAGACGGACCTCCTAAGGAGCCACGCTATCTTATCATGCACATTATAGCACTATATTTTTGATTATTCCATCATTATTTGCCCATAACGTCATTTAAATAAGAAAGTAAACCAAGGTGAATTGCCCAGGCCAGCTTTTCCTGGTAGTTTTCATCAATTAATAAAGCCGCCTGCGAACTGTTGGATAAATACCCGCATTCCACAATAACGATTGGGCATCGGGTCTTTTTTAACATATAATAGCTGTCGTTAGCTTTAGCCAGTCTTTTATTACCATCCTGCAGGCTTTTCTTTAACTGGTCCTGCATAACTTCAGCAAATTCTTTCCCTCCCTGGGAGCCGGTAAAATAAAAAACCTGGGCGCCTTTTATACTTTCCTGGGTAAAACTGTTCTGATGTATACTTATGGCCAGCACTGCATCGCTGTTATTTATAATATCCACCCGTTTTCGCATATCAACGGCCTTTTTATTGGAATCACTTTCTGAATAAAGTCCGCTGTCATCTTCCCTTATCATAATGACATTGATATCATTAAGCTCCAATAAATCCCGCAGTTTCAATGCGATACTTAAATTTATATCCTTCTCCAGAGCACCGTTAATACCCACTTTGCCGGGATCCCTGCCTCCATGACCGGCATCCACTGCTATGGTCAACTTTTCTCCCTTTTTTGGGGTATCCGATGCCAAGCCTGCCCGTTTCATAACATTCACGGCAGGATCCGCCAACAGCAGTATGGATAAACTGACCATGATTAAAAATAAAACATTAAAATATTTTCTGAGTCCTTTACCTTTCATAAATTCTACCAACATTCCGAGGCTTTAATATATTCTATGAAAGGAAATACTTTACTATGAATTGAGTATTTAATTGTAATTATACATTTAATTTAAGTATTTATTAATAACATCCCAAATACTTTCTTTTTCAAGCCCTAGCTTCCAGCACGCAATTCCCGCCATGTCAGCCTGGGTAATCAGTTTTAATTTAGTTTTTATGGAATCTTCCTCTTCCAGCCAAATCTTATAAGTGGCGCCGTCTTTCTCATATTCGCCATAATATTGTCCGGTTTCATCATCCCATTTTGGTTCGATCCCATTATCCTGTAATAAAGCCTGGGCACCGGACATACCATAAGCTTTCGAAGTAACTGAAACATTACCGTCTTTATCCGTAGTTTCTTTCCACTGTCTTGTATAAAAAGGAATACCTATAATAACCCTTTCCTTTGGTACCATTTCCAATATACTGTTAATTGCATCCTCTACAAACCCGATGGAAGCTACGGAACCGCTTTCCTCAGAATTCCCATGATGTTCATCATATGCCATGACAATCAAATAATCCGCTACCGTTCCCTGTTCCTCCCTGTCATAATAAGCCGTATAGCTGGTGGGAACATAATTATCAATAGATAATACAATACTATTATTTCTGCACATTACGGAGAGCTCACGGATGAATTCTATATAATCGGCACCTGCTTCTTGCGAAATATTTTCAAAGTCAATATTAATCCCGTCTAAGTTATATTGGTCTGCCTCTTCCATCAACTCCCGAATTAATTTTTCTCTTCTGGAAGTATAGGAAAGTAACGAAGCCATATCTACCTCCGCACTAAAGTCATCCGCCAGTGCCCATACCTCAATTCCAAGGGAATGGGCCTTTTCCACATAGCTTTTATCTGCAAGGGAATCAATAGAGCCTTCATTGTCAACAATTTTAAACCAGGTGGGGGATACCGTAGTGACTCCCTGGGTCTTATTAAGAAGGTAGGTTAAATTATCATTGGCATCCATATTGGTCACCTGATGCCAAACCAGATTAATGGTTCCGTCCTTCTTTATGTGGGTATACTCCGGAGCTTTATAATCGCTTTTTACCGTATCATAATCAGATTCTGCCACATGCTTATTCTTTACATAACCAATAATACCGTCTTCTGTCATAACCTTGCTGAAACCTCCCTTAGTTACTTCGTCGGTATCCACATAGGTCAAAATCTGATCCGGCTTAAGTTCAACCAATATATCACCTTTAATACTGGGCTCATATCTTAACTGGGTGGCCTTTTTAACCGTAGTAAATAAATAATCCTCCCATTTATACTGGATCACAATCCGGTTGGGCGTTTTGTAATACTCATAGCGCATGTCGGAATATTGTTTTACAAAATCCGCGGCTATATATACCTCATTATCTTTTATTGTAACAATGGGATAATTCGTTTTCTTTTTATCTTCATTGATATAATAAACAGCACTGCCTGCCTTTGTTTTAATCACTTCGGTGGGAGTGGTATAACTAAGAATTTTCTCATTGGTATCCCAATAAAACCTTTTATTCAGCATTTCCACTACCGTATCATAATCCAGATAAACATTTCCGTCCTCCAACAGGGCCTTTTTATCAGAGATCTTATCCTGCATAATTACCATAACTTCATCCGAGTTCAATTTATAGTATTCCGTCAGCTCCATTACCTTGTCACTAGGTGTAAATTTCTTAACAATTGCAGCGCCAACAAGAATTGCAATTAAAACCAAAGCAACAGACGTGCCGATAATTGCCAGTTTTGTTCTTTTATCCATACTCATCCTCCTGATATAATGTAGAGTACTCTTTTTCGGAAGTACTGATTCACTTTACCATTATAGCATTGAATTAACATACCGTCATTATTTAAATCGACTTTTTTATAAATAAATACTTATAAATCCCCCCAAACGGATACAAATCCGGCTTCATGAGCAGCAAGATACTGACAAATACCCTGCCACATCTGCGCATCCCGCCTGGAAGATTTTTTATTTCATAGGAAATTCATGGAATTTCCTGTTATTGATAGAATTTCCTGTTATTCACGAAGTTTTCTGCTATTCACAGAATTTTCTGCTATTCACGGAATTTCCTATGAAATAAAACAGGGATTGCCTTGTAAGAAGCAATCCCCGAAAATATAGAATATTATATGTCCGGTTTCTCTATTTATCAAGGTTTCTGTCTTTTATATTGAGGATACGGTTTGACAGGCCCTTTCGTTAATATGTTATTTCATCCCGGACTATTTCATTTTAACCAACATAAAAAGGTGCATATGACAACTTAGGTTAATGACAGCAATGTATTTTAGATAAGAAGGTCATTTTGTGATATGTTATACTTACCAAATAAATTGCTTTTATATCGAATAGGAAATTGCATCCTGTTCAATATAAATTCTTCTATATTTTAAGCTTGATTAAAATACTTAATCTAAGAAGCGTGGGACTTACTTGTAAAAGCTAAATAAGTTTCTGAAATAAATGAATTACAGGATCAGACAATGTAAACGGATCCGGCTCATATGGTATTCCATAGATTTTTCTCTTCAGTTTTTTTATACCCTCCTTTATTACCTTATTCTTAGCAAAAGGAATTGCATAAATCCATTGTTCACAGTTCTTAATATGCGCACTGTTGTTTATAAACCTTTCCAGTTCATGCTTTTTCCATACAGCCAGACTGCTTACCACTATTTTTTTATCACAACGCAAAAATTCGCTCTTATTTTTGACCATATCCGTGCCGAAATCCAGAATTACACAGTCGTACTTATCCCCTATAATCTCCGGTATTCCTTGCAGGTTCCTGTCTTTATAAAAGGTTACCCGATGTATGGTAAAAGAATTCGGATTATAACCATCTATGGATGAACCAAAGAAATATAGTTGCAGAAATTGCAGGTCATTCCCAGGTTGGCATTCTATAAAGGCAGTTTTTTGTCCGAGACATTCACTAAGGTAATTTGCCAGTAAAATTCCAAGATGAGTCACTCCTGCACCGCTATGTGTTCCAATTATTCCAATGATGAGTTTCCCCTGTGCTTTTTCCCTGGTCAGTTTTTTCATTAAGATCCGTTCTCTTTGCATATTTATGCACCCTGCCTCTGCCATATATTAAATTTTTTATGAAATCCTCCAGATATTCATTATCTGTCGATTTATAAGGATCGGGTTCATAAGGGGTTCGGTAGCAGTCAAGCTTGTCCATATGTTTTACTATTTTTCTATATTGATTTCCGTTCAAAAAATTAAATAGGTATTTAATATTTTTCTCGCTCCTTAGAAGCCGTAGTACCTTTTCCGTTTCCTTTAATTCCCATTCCTTGGCGCCGGCTACGATAAGTTTTATATCCGCCTTTAAAAAATCTTCCAGTTTGCTGTCGTCCATACATCCGTAATCAACGACCGTTACCGGATAATCTTCCTTTTTATATGGGAGATTCCTTTTATAAGCCGGCATTGTGTAACAATTAAATATTTGACAGATACCGTCGGTTGTCTTTATATTCTGATATCTGTTAAGAATTGCAGAAATGTGGCAGGAATCATTATTTTCCACATATAGAGCTTTTTTACCATTTTTGTTGAAATAAGTTGTGATAAGAACAGCCAGATGCGTTGTTCCAACTCTGTGCTGGGTACCTGCAATGGCTATGCTTACGGATTCCCCGGTATCTGAATTACCGATTAATTTCCTGTGATTTATTCCTAATAATTTATTTTTTAACACCTGTACGGATGAATACCGCAGGAGCGGATTATACCTTAAACATTGATGTATTATATGCTGCAAAGGCCTGGAACAATGTCTTAATAATTCCTTTTGACGCCTTTTAGAAAGCTGTATGACATAAGCTGTCCCGGTAACCATATAATAAAGTAAAGAGCCGAGTCCATATATATCCGTCCGCTCATCCGGCATATGGTCCGTATATAATTCGGGTGCCGCATATCCTTTCGTCCCCAGGGAAAATTTTCTGTCCTTAAGACGGTTTTTAAAGCTGGAAGCACCAAAATCAATGAGTTTGACCACATTACCCGAAATAATAATATTCTCCGGTTTTAAATCTAAATATAAAATTGGATTATCAAGGGAGTAAAGATATTGCAATAAATCACAAATTTGAATTGCAAAATTAATAATAAGATCTTCTTTAAATTGCCGGTATCGTTCTCTCAATACCTTTAAAGACATGCCCTCTATATACTGCTCTATAATATAAGAGTTATTCGCATCCTCTTCAAAATCATATATGACAGGTATACATGAGTGCTTAAGATTTTTTAGAATATATGCCTCATTAAGCAGCTGCTCACGCAGGATATTATCCTTACTGATCCGCTTAATGGCCCTGAGGGATTTTAATTTGATATGTTCCGCCAAATACACGTCAGCACTACCCCCTCGTCCCAACGCTTTTATAATTCGGTATTTCTGAAACCATATCTGGTCTGTCATTCTCTCCTTTCCTATTAGGATAAATACAGAAAAATATAATTTTCATTCTGATTAAATAAACCAGGTAATCCTGATATTTATTATATATCATCTTGCTTTACTACACAACTATTTTTCCTTCGACTCTTTTACTAAACTTTTCTCATTTATTTGGTTATATTGTTAGTAAGTAATTTTATTAAATTATGGAAAATGAAGTAAATATTTAATAAATCTTTCACAAATAATCATATTGACTTTATTTCACATTTAAATTATACTTTGTTTACAACATAGTAAAGGGTGTTTTTATACCTTTAAATAAAGCATGTTGTAACTCTTTAATCTATTTATTCCAGGCCAGCACATAGAAAAGGATGTGATTCTATGAAGATAGAGAAAATAAGTGAACGCCAGATTCGCTGTACTTTAAGCAGAGATGATTTAGTAGACCGTGAATTACGAATTAGTGAGCTCGCTTACGGAAGCGAGAAAGCAAAGGCCTTATTTCGAGATATGATGCAACAAGCAAACTATGAATTTGGTTTCGAAGCAGAGGATATTCCCTTGATGATAGAAGCCATTCCGGTTTCGCCTGAGTGTTTAATTTTAGTGATAACAAAGGTTGAAGATCCGGACGAATTGGATACCCGTTTTTCAAAATTTTCACCGGATTCAGATGAACATGGCGATTCCGATGACGAGGCAGATGATTCTTATGCGGATGAGATTATTAATTGTTTTGATCAGATGGATGAGTTAATCAGTGATCCTCCCGAAGATGAAAAAGATGATTTTGTTCCTCTTGCCGAAGCTTTATCCATTAATAAAGATGATTCCCAGGAAGAAGAAACCGCCGGTCAGAAAAGTGTGTCCTACCAGACTAACCTAATAAAAGTATACTCATTTAAATCACTTAGTGAAGTAACCAAATTATCAAGCGTAATAGTTGCTTATTACAAAGGTGCCAACAGTTTATATAAAAACCCTATAAATTCCGTGTATTATCTGGTTATTACGAAATCCGATCATACACCGGAAGAATTCAATAAGATTTGTAATATTATTTCTGAATATGGCAGAGCAGAACGTACAACCTATGCAAGTCCGTATTATTACGAAGAGCATTTTGAATCAATTATAAAAAATACTGCAATTCAGATATTATCTGCTTTATAATCGTCTTGCAATTAAGTAATATCACAAAACCGTTCTGTAAAGAATTCCCGTAAAATGAATGACCTCCGCCGTTGGCGGAGGTCATATTTTATATATTTATTGTAAACGACAAAAAACACAGGGAACGGCAAGCTAAGACTCTGGCATTTGCACGCTGCCTCGCTATCACTTCAGTAAATTTTCTGTAAATTTCTATCACATAATTTCAATCACATAAAAAGAGTTTGACAGGAAATTTCCTATTCGATAAAAAACTGCCCGGAAAATTTATATCATCCCAGGCAGTTTAATTGTCAACCGAACAGTATAACATATATCCTGCAATTGTCATTATTTTGTTTCAAGATATTCATTAATTGTTTCTACTAATTCATCTGAATCCATTCCATGAACCATTGCAGCTTCTTCTAAAGATTCTAACTGAGATGCGGGACAACCGAGACAATGCATGCCGGCTGCCAATAAAATCGGTATGACTCCCTCATCAATCATGATAAGTTCACCAATTGTTATATCCTTTGAAACCTGTGCCATGTGCTTACCTCCTTGCATTTATCTTAAACAATTATTTCTAATTAGTATGTGGCCATTTTAATTATAATCCATGTTTTATAAATCGTCAAGAGTTTAATTTTGAGAGACCACAATCTAAAAAGGGACTTCAATTGCAAAACTATATTTTTCTTTTGGCATGTATATATGCGGAAATTTATTTTAATAAGTTTTTATCCAGATATTTGTCGGATCTTCCTGGCAGGAATGATATAGAAATTTATATATTTAACTTGTATTATATTTGGTTTTATATTAAAATAGTGAAGAAAAATGAAATAGGAGGTACATAATCATGGCATACAAAATTTCTGACGAATGTGTAAGCTGCGGCGCCTGCGCCAGCGAATGTCCGGTAGGAGCTATTTCCGAAGGTGCAGGTCATTATGAAATTGACCCTGCTACTTGTTTGGATTGTGGTTCTTGTGCAGCTGTCTGTCCAACCGGCGCAATTGAAGCTTAATATATCCAAAATTCCAGGGACTGCCGGAACGAATTTTTCCCCAGCCCCTGGTTTTTCAGGTTTATAAATACCTTGAGGTGATTTATAATATTAATAATATTCTCAATTCATATGAAAAATACTCTTCGCTTCTTTTAGATTTCCAAATATTCTTTTTCTTCTTCCATGTACTCCTTCTTATATCCTGCTCCTATGAAAAAGTCCTTTTTTTCTTTTAAACCGGTCAACTTTTGCAGCTGCAAATTCTGTATGGCTAATCTGTAATTCACGCAATGTACGATCAAACTGTTTAAAGCGTTCTTCCTCCCGTTCCTCTTTAACCCTGAGTAGGAAATCCATTTCTTTAGTAACACTTTTTGTGACCGCATCACTCACCGAGTCGGATAAAGATTCATTATTATCCCTTATGGCATCCGTAATCAGCTTATTCATAATTGCCTTAAATTGATCCATCTTTCCGGAGGATTTTTCTACTAAACTGTCCTTTTCTTCTATATCGGTCCCCTGAACGGATAAAGAAGCCTGATTATTTTGTCCAAGAATTGTGTCCATGTACTTTTTATCCCATTCTTGTTGCATTTTTACAACTTCCGCTTTATCCAATTTGCTTAATTTTTGAATTTCCGGCAAAAGCATTTTAATTGCACGCAGCTGGTATCCTTTTTCCTTTAAGATTTTAACCGCCTTTAAAACCTCAATATCCTCTTCCCTATAATACCGGTGACCCATTTCATTTCTTAGTATATGTAAATCTAATTCTTCCTCCCAATACCGTAATGTATGCTGTTCAATATCTATTCTTTTCGAGGCCTCCGATATCATATATCGAGTTTCGCGCATGGCTCTTCCTCCTCTGCCAGTTGTAATTTTTTTACACTTCTTTTATTATATCACAGCAGGATTCCATTGCAATACGTTGAGAGTACTTTTTCAATTAACTTGTCGACAAGGTCTGGCAGAAGCTTGTCCCACTCTCCAGTCCTTGACATATTCCTACGGCAAACCCCAGCTAATTTCCTTGTCTTTCCAGATTTGCAAATTTAGTATATTGTGACAACCATGCAAGCTTTACCGTGCCCGTGGGGCCATTTCTTTGTTTACCTATAATTATTTCAGAAATCCCCATTTCCTCAGAATCATGATTATAATAATCATCACGGTATATAAACATAACGATATCGGCATCCTGTTCAATGGCGCCGGATTCCCTAAGGTCAGACAGCATAGGTCTTTTATCCGGTCTTTGTTCTACCGCACGGCTTAACTGGGACAGGGCCACCACAGGTACATTAAGTTCCCTTGCCAGTCCTTTCAGGGAACGGGATATTTCCGAAATTTCCTGCTGCCTGGATTCTGACTTCTTACTTCCGATCATTAACTGTAAATAATCGATGATAACCAGGCCAAGATTATGCTCTAATTTAAATCTTCTGCATTTAGAACGGAGTTCACCGACAGAGATACTGGAGGTGTCATCGATAATAAAATTGGAATTCCCGATCACTCTGGCACTTTCAACCAGCTTTAACCAGTCTTCATCACTTAATTCGCCGGTCCTTATGGACTGAGAATTTACCTTGGAATGCATGGACATAATACGTTTTACCAATTGATCCTTTGACATTTCCAAACTGAATATGGCAGTGGTTATATTATTTTTTAAAACAACATGTTCCGCAATATTTAATGCGAAAGCCGTTTTACCCATGGAGGGTCTCGCGGCAATCAATATCAAATCCGACGGCTGCAAGCCCGCCGTTTTATAATCCAAATCATAAAAGCCGGTGGCAATTCCGGTTACGCTCCCTTTATTCCTTGCCGCCGCTTCAATGCTTTCCAGGGATTTAAATACAATTTCCTTAATACTTACAAAGTCGCCGAAATTCTTCTTCTGAATTACGTCAAATATCTTCTTTTCCGTATCTTCCAGAATGGTCTCCAATTTTTCTTTATCCAGGTAACACTCGTTTGTTATGGTTTCCGTTACTTTAATTAGTTGCCTTAAAGTTGATTTTTCTTTTACGATATTGGTATAGTACCTCACATTGGCAGAGGTTGGTACGGAGGTTATTAAATTCCTGATAAATTCAAGGCTGCATAATTCAGGCGGAACATCCTTTTCTTTTAATTTATTCTGAAGAGTAATTAAATCAACCGGCTTTCCTTCATTAAAAAGCTCAAGCATGGCATCAAATAAGACACCGTAACGCTTTTCGTAAAAGTCTTCCCCCGTAATAAATTCAGAAGCCGCAACAATGGCATCCTTATCCATGATCATGGATCCAATTACCGACTGCTCTGCTTCTGTACTATGCGGAAACACCTTTTTTATAAATGCCTCATCCATCTGCCTTTCCTCCCATATAGTTTCAATTCCTCTAAATGTTCCTTTATAACTAATCTTCTTATTGCTGGCTTCACCTTTACCTTCTTATTGCTCACTTACCTTTACCTTAAGTTCTGCAGTTACCTGAGGATGGAGTTTAACAGAAACCGTATGGGTTCCGATTGTCTTAATTGGTTCCGGGAGGTTTAATTTTTTCTTGTCAATATCCAGTCCGTGCTGGGTTTTTAGCGCGCCGGCTATTTCTTTTGACGAGATGGAACCAAAGGTTTTGCCGCCCTCGCCGGCTTTAATTTTAACCTCCAGGTTTTTGCTTTCTAAATTTTTAGCCAAGGCCTGTGCCTCTTCCAACAATTCTTTTTGTTTTTTAACTTCTGCAGCTTTTTTTAATTTTAAGTCATTCAGATTTTTCGCATTAGCCTCTAAACCTAATTTTTTCGGTATTATATAGTTTCTGGCATAACCATCACTTACATTTACTAAGTCTCCTCTTTTTCCCAAGGCCTTTACGTCCTGTAATAATATAACCTGCATATATTATTTCTCCTTTCAAATAAAAACTATAATTCTCCTTCTTGCTTCATAGCCGACAGAGTGACTTTCAGGTTATTAACCGCTTCTGTCAGGGTAGAGTTGGTAAACTGAGTGCCTGCAACACTCATATGCCCTCCCCCTCCAAGACGTTCCATAATCAGTTGTACATTTACTTCATCAATGGAGCGAGCGCTTAAATATATTTTATCATGAAACTCGGTAAATACAAAGGTTGCTCTGATATTGGTAATATTCAGCAATTCATTTGCAACCTGGGCGCCCAATACCGTAGGACTGTTGATACCGACACTGGAACAAACGGTAATGGCATAATGGTCCAGATAAACCTCCGTTGCACTGATTGCTTCCGCTTTGGTTTTATATTCATCCATATCGCTGCGGAATGCCTTGCGGATACGGGTTACATCAGCTCCGTTCCTTTTTAGAAACGCCGCTGCCTCAAATGTCCTTACACCGGTTTTCGTCAGGAAATTGTTGGTATCTATCATAATTCCGGCATACATGGCATCTGCTTCCACCTGTTTTAGCCTTAAACCGTCACCGATGTATTGGAGGATTTCCGCAACCATTTCACAAGAAGAGGAAGCATAGGGTTCAATATAGGACAAAACTGCGTTTTCGATCGCTTCACCGGTCTGGCGATGATGATCCAGTATTACTATGGTTCTGGTTAAGGACAGCAATTCTTTGCACTCCGTATAATTGGGCCTGTTTACATCCACAATGACCAATAGGGTGTTACTATCCACCGCACCCATCGCCTGTTCCCCTTTTAGGAACATATCCTCCTCATAATCCGGATTGTTAATAAATCTGGTCATTAACGGGCGGACCGAGGTGGTTACTTCATTTATTACAATATGGGCTTTTTTATTTAAAGTCTTAGCAATACGGTAAATTCCGATTCCTGCTCCAAAAGAGTCCACATCCCCGATTGCATGTCCCATAATGACTACCTTATCCTTGGCTTCTACAAATTCCTTGAGAGCATGGGCTTTTACCCTTGCCTTAACCCTTGTACTCTTTTCTAACTGGATACTCTTTCCGCCGTAATAAAGAAGCTTTTCCCCGTCTTTTACTACGGCCTGGTCGCCGCCCCTGCCTAAAGCCAGATCAATAGCAGCTCTTGCATATTCATAGCCTAACAGGTAGGAATCCGTATTCACACCCAGACCGATACTGATGGTAACAGACATTTCATTTCCGATATTTACGGCACGTACTTCTTCCAGCAGACTGAATTTACCGGATTGCAGCTGGGGAAGGTATTTCTGCTTAAACATAAAAATGTATTTATCCTTTTCCAGCTTTTTTACAATGGCATCAATACTTTGCATATATTTATTGATTTTACGGTCTATCAATGCTATTAACAGAGAACGTCTTACTTCGTCAATGGTTTCTAAAGCTTCTTCATAATTATCAATATACAAAAGACCCGTAATCATCTTCTGGTCATAATTTTCCCGTATCAAGGTCTTAATTTCTGTTTCATCATAGATATACATGGCAATTAAAGCATTGGGATCACTTAATCCCATGTTATCCTCCTGGTATTCTAACGGAGCACTGTCTGAAAAATCAACCGCAATAATTTTTCTTAATATAATTTTATAATGGCTGTCATTTTTAGATGCCCTGACAGTCTTATCCTGCATGTCTCTTGGCAGGACTAAGGACGTTATTTCCGGAAATACGTTGGATACAGATTTTCGGGCAGCCTTTTCATCTTGGATAATATCCAGAAATTCATAATTTCCCCACAGCAGCCTCCCTTCATAATCCAAAATTGCATAGGGGAGAGCCATTTCCTTTAATAACTGCTTCTGCACTTGTCCATAATCAGCAGCATAGCGGATTAAATCTCCTATTATAGCAGGTCTTCTGAAAAAGTACAGAAGCATCGCTATCACAACGTACAGAACCACAAAGCCAAGCATTACGATCCCTGCCTTCCGGTCTATCATGTATATACTGATATTCATGCACACCAGTAACAGTGACAGCACAATGGGCCACCGTAAATACGCCTTCAACGCTCCTTTTACTTTAATATATCTTTTCATTTTCCCATGCTCCTTATAAAATCTATTTCAGATAAAAAAACAGCCCTAATCTTCCTTATACTTTATTGTGATGTACATTATACCATTTATGGTCCTGGAATTAAAGATTTTTTTTAATCGAATCAGAGATTTCGAATTTCATTTCCAGTAAAAATTTTTTTTTACCTAGAGCGTGTCTGAAAAATGCTTGTGCCGGGCTGGGCGTTCCACTTTGTGGGAGACAAGGAGCGATTTTGGGAGCGTAGTGGTTCTGCGTTTCCAAAACCTCGACGCAGTATACCGCAAAGTGGAGCGGTCAGAACGGTGCAATGAGTTTTCAGATACGCTCTAGCTGTAATGATGCATCGCTTTTTTGTTCCTATAATAAACTTATCAATAATGATTTCTAATAGAGTGTTAATTTGGCTTTAAAATTGTTCATGTATAAATAGAAAAAAATAACAAAAACAAAAAATATAGCTATAAAGTTAATAAAATTAAGTTTGTATGTATTGATATTTGGATATATAAAGAAATAAAATTAATTTTATAAGTTAGTAAAAAATGGTATTGACAATAAAAATTGTTCATGTATTATTATATAACATATAAACAGCACACATGCAGCAAATTATAACTGCTGAAAGGTAGTTATACTTTAAGGGCTCACACAGGTTCCAATTAGAGTACTCTCGGAAACTCTTTGTATGCAGATTTGTGAGATAATTTTTTGTGAGATATGCACAAATTTATAAGGCGTACGTGGAGCGTATGTTGATTAAATTTGTGTGCAGCTGACGAAAAATCAGCCGCAAAGATGCGTACAGGGGAGTTTCCGAGAGTGCTCCAATTAATGAAAAGAGAGGAGGTGCAATATGAAAAAGCTTATTATTATAGTTAATTCGGGAAAATTTGAAGAAGTTAAGCGGATTTTAGAATCCTGTGCAGTGTATGGAATGATGATTACCAATATCATGGGATATGGAAATCAAAAAGGGTATACAAGAATTTACGGCGGAATCAAATATTCATCCAATATACTTATGAAGACAAAGATAGAAACTGTGGCAGATGATGAAACAATTGATATATTAATTAAGCTTTTAACAGATAAAATGAGTACCGGTAATCATGGTGATGGTAAAATATTCATAAAGAATGTTAAGGATGTTATCCGGATCCGTACCGGAGAACATGGAGAGATTGCATTATAAATGAATATGGATTAGCAATACTTAACTAACAAAGAAGATAGTGAATCGTATCTATAGAGGTTCGGCATCTTCTTTTTTATTTCTCACAGGTAGATTTACAGACTAATTGATTGATGGAGGAAGTTTGATGAAGGTTGTTGTAATACAATCGGAAGCAATAGGAGGGATTCCAAAATATGAAGATTTAATGGCGGAATGGTACAGACAGTTTGAAAATATAAGCGGGGTTGATGATGTACAGTATTATAAAGGATTTAATTTAAGTAATATTGAGGAGATTATTGGTGATGCTGATGCCGTACTTGGAGTTTGGATCCGGGAAAATCTGATTACCGAAGAGTTTTTAGATAGACATCCCAATCTTAAATACATTGCCACATTTGCTCATGGATTCGGTACCTTTGATCTAAAAGCGACAAAAAGAAGAGGTGTAACTATTACAAATACCGTATACGGTGACATAACAATTGCACAATATGCAATGGCTTTACTCCTTGATATTTGCCATGGTGTTTCACTTCATGACAATTACTATAAAAATGAGATATGGAAGTCGAAAGATAAAACCTTCGGTTTAAGAGTATTAACAAGGCAGATTGAATTATATGAGAAAACCTTTGGAATAGTGGGGTTGGGGAATATTGGATTGTGTGCTGCCAGAATGGCACAGGGATTCGGAATGAAAGTAATTGCTTATAGCAGAACGAAAAAAGAAGGTACCGAATACAGCTTTATTAAGCAGGTATCCCTTGACGAATTACTTGAACAGAGTGACGTCATCTCCCTGCATGCACCATTCAATCCCGGCAGTGCAAATATGATTAATAAGGATACAATTGCAAAGATGAAGAAAGGCGTGATATTAATTAATACGGCAAGAGGCGGTTTAATTAACGAACCGGATCTGATTGAAGCATTGAACAGCGGAAAAGTCTATGCGGCCGGATTGGATGTTGTAGTAGGTGAACCTTTACAGGAAAGATGTGCATTAATGGATTGCAGGAATACGAGAATCACACAGCATATCGCATGGGCGCCCAGCGAATCAAGAATCAGGGCTATTAAAATAGCCGCAGAAAATTTTAAAAACTGGCTTAACGGAAATCCATCAAGTGTAATTAATAAATAAGACAGACTTTTACTTTATTTTAATAAGAAAGGTTGTTTAGAATGAGTTCTAAAGTGAATTATACTGACAGAATGGGAAACGAAAAGCTATTTCCTTTGTTGGTATCCATGTCAGTTCCGGGTATACTCGGAACCATGACTACTTTCTTTTATCAGACCATAGATAAAATATTTGTTGGACAGTATGTTGGCAGAGATGCATTAGGTGCTATTTCGGTGTTAAGTCCTGTGAACAATATAGTCATAGCCTTAAATCTTTTCATAACAGTCGGCGGAGCAGCAATGTTATCGCTGAATATGGGAAAACAGGATTTTGATAAGGCTAATAAATTATTTACTAATATAGTAGTTCAGGCATTTACTATGTCAGCGGTTTTAGCAATAATATTTTCCCTATTTACGGAACAGTTTGTTACTATGTGTGGAACACCGCCAAGTTCCTCAATATTTATATATGCGGTAGATTTTCTAAGGATTACTGCTCCGGGACAGATATTTAATATGCTGAATGTTGGATTGGCGGCAGTGATTCGTTCAGAGGGTAACACAAAATATTCCCTGTATGCCAGTATTGTGGGAGCCGTACTGAATATATTTCTTAATATTATTTGTGTCGCGCTGTTGGGATGGGGTATTAAAGGAAGCGCATTAGCAACAGTGGCCAGCCAGCTGGTTGGAGCAATCTTTAGCGGGATGTATTTTATAGGTAAACGAAGTGTACTAAGATGGGTTGGCTTCCACTGTATCAGTATACGGCAGATGTTCCAGATAGCCAGGATGGGAATTGCTCCATCAATTTTTCAGATGCTTAGCTTCACAGCCAATATTATCATTAACCGTTCCTTAAAATATTATGGAGACTTAGATTCTGTTTATTCGGCAATTGGAGGAGGAGACTTGGCAATTTCAGCAGTCGCCGTAGTAAATACCGTTGATCAGTTCATAATTTCACTGACATCCGGTATCAATCAGGCGGTATCACCGGTCATAAGCTATAATTATGGAAGAAGGTTATATAAAAGAGTGCGGAAAGCTTCCCTTATTTCGCAGATTATGGCATTCGCTTTTGCAATTGTAATCTGGGTTTCCATGATGCTTCTTCCGGAGATGTTATTCAATATCTTCAGCAATGGTGACAAAGACTTAATCAGTTACGGTGTTATGGCAATGAGGATAACAAAAATTTTTGCAGCTTTTGGAGGATATCAAATGTTGGTTTCAATGTATTTCTCAGCAATTGGTAAACCTCAGGTTGCAACGTTGGTATCGTTATCACGAAATGGAATTTTTCTGATACCGGGATTGCTCATATTACCCTCAGTATTTGGATTGACAGGAGTGCTGCTGGCTAATCCTGTTTCGGACGGATTCTCATTAATTGTGGTAACTTTTATGTATGGAAAGGAGATGAAACGACTTAAGTCATTACGGGATGGAGAAATGATTGAAAGTAAAAACTTAATGTTAAAAAAACAAGCAAGTTAATAAAACTTTAACTATAAAACGAAGGCGTTTGCATGATATTATGTGAACGCTTTTATTATCTCATAGGAAATTGCATCCTATAAGATAAAAAGCCCTCCGGGCAGATTTAGAGTACTCTCGGAAACTCTTTGTATGCAGATTTGTGAGATGATTTTTTGTCAGCTATGCACAAATTTATGAGGCGTACATGGAGCGTACGTTGATTAAATTCGTGTGCAGCCGGCGAAAAATCAGCCGCAAAGATGCGTACAGGGGAGTTTCCGAGAGTGCTCCTTTAATGAAAGGAGTGAGAGATTATGATTAAGTACATAATTAAAAGAATATTGATAGGTATTATCACGATGCTTGTTTTGATAACAGTAACATTTTTTCTGGTAAGACTAATGCCGGGAAGCCCATTTGAAGCTGAGAATGTTTCAGCCTCCATGATTGGAACTTTAGAAAAAGAGTATGGCTTGGATCAGCCGCTGTATAAACAGTATATCAATTATATTGACAAGGTTTTGCATGGTGATTTGGGTGTTTCTTATAAAAAAGGTATTTCAATTAAAGAATTAATAAAAAGAGGTGCTCCTGCAACAATGAGTCTGGGAATAATCACTTTTATTGTATCTGCCGTAATAGGAATAATCCTTGGCATCTGGCAGGCTACTACGAAAAGTGAATTCATTAGAGGTTTACTGGTATCTTATGCAACGCTGGGAGTCAGTCTTCCTAATTTTATAACTGCATTATTGTTAATTATGGTATTTGGTGTCTGGTTACATTTATTACAAATTGTGGGGTTATCAACACCCAAACATTATATATTACCGGTAATAGCTCAATCCTTTGGACCGATAGCAACGATTTCCCGTTTAGTAAAGACCACTTATACGGAAGCAATGCAGCAGGATTATGTTATTATGGCGAGAGCTAAGGGATTGGATAAAATGCATATATCCATACGGCACATTTTAAAAAATGCAATAATACCGGTAATTACTTATTTTGGCCCATGTATTGCATTCCTGTTAACCGGCAGCTTTGTTGTAGAAAGCTTGTTTTCAATTCCCGGCATTGGAAAGGAATTTGTAAATGCAATATCCAATAGAGATTATACCGTTGTAATGGGTCTCTCTATTTTTATTGGTGCAGCTATTATAATTGCAAATTTGATAGTTGATATCATTTGTTCCTTTGTTGATCCAAGAATTAAATTAACGAATTAAAGGAGGATCGGTTATGGATGATACTGCGGAAAAGTTAAAAAGTGATTGGTTTTTACCAATTGATCCTTCAGAAAAAAATGATGAATTTATAGCGGTTGAAAGCAAAAGTTTTCTGTCAGAAGCTTGGGGGAGATTTAAAAAGAACAAACGGGCAGTATTTGGATTAATTGTTGTTATATTTTTTATCCTGCTGGCTGTCTTTGGACCTTTAATCAGTAAATTTACTTATGATGAACAAAATGCAGATGTTTTAAATGTGTTACCGAATCCAACTTACTGGCTTGGTACTGATAAATTTGGAAGAGATATTTTTACAAGGTTATGCTATGGAGCAAGAATCAGTTTATTTGTCGGATTTGTCAGTGCATTAATTAACCTTATCATCGGGGTGGTTTACGGAGGAATTTCCGGTTATGTCGGCGGTAAAACGGATATGATAATGATGAGAACTGTAGACATCATATATGCAGTTCCTTCTATGTTATATGTAATACTAATTATGCTTGTATTGGGAGCAAACGTAAAAAGCATTCTGATTGGTATCTGTATTCCGGGATGGATAGGAATGGCAAGACAGGTCAGAGGACAGATTATTTCGTTAAAGGAACAGGAATTTGCCCTGGCGGCTTTAGTTCTCGGTGCCAGCAGCAGAAGAATTTTATTTAAACATCTGACAATCAATGCAATCGGGCCGATTATTGTACAGCTTACCTTTTTAGTACCTCAGGCAATCTTTACGGAAGCATTCTTAAGTTTCGTCGGTGTCGGAATATCAGCGCCGATGGCAAGTTGGGGGTCCATGGCACAGGATTCAAGGCAGCTGATTACAATGTATCCCATACAGTTATTATGGCCAACTCTGGCTATCTGTTTAACCATATTTTCACTTAACTTTTTAGGGGAAGGAATTGGAGATGCGCTAAATCCCAAAAATAGATAGGAGATGATAGTATGAGCTTGTTGGAAATTAATAATCTGACAACACAATTTAAAACAAATCAGGGTACGGTCAGTGCTTTAAGAGACGTTTCCTATCAGGTAGAAGCCGGAGAAGTTTTAGGAATTGTAGGGGAATCAGGTTCAGGAAAAAGCGTGGGTATGTTAACGCTTATGGGTTTGCTGGCTTCCAATGGCAGGGTAACCAGCGGAACAATCAAATTTGACGGGGAGGATATCTCACCATCAAACCTGGACTCCAAAAAGAAACGAAATGATTATGAAAATAAAATGAGAGCTTTGAGAGGAAATAAGATGTCCATGATATTTCAGGACCCCATGACATTTTTGAATCCTGTCTTAAAGATTGGTATCCAGATGACGGAAGGAATCCTGGCCCATACGAAGTGTACAAAGGCTGAAGCCAGGAAAAGAGCAGTCGAACTTATGAAGCAGGTGGGTATTCCCAGTCCAAAGAACCGTTTTGAACAATATCCTTTTGAATTTTCCGGTGGTATGCGGCAGAGAATCATCATTGCAATTGCCCTGGCCTGCAATCCAAAACTTATCATAGCGGATGAGCCTACTACTGCGTTGGATGTTACCGTTCAGGCACAGATTTTGGAGCTGATAAAGAAAATAACAAAGGATACGGGCACTGCCGTAATTATGATAACTCATGATCTGGGAGTTGTTGCAACATTATGTGACAGGATAGCAATCATGTATGGCGGGAAAATTGTGGAGGAAGGAACTACTGACGAGATATTTTATAAATCAAAACATCCGTATACGGAGGGACTTTTAAAAAGTATAAATAATTCTGAAAAAGATACTTCGGAACCGCTGATACCCATCCCCGGAACGCCTCCGGATCTCTTAAATCTTCCAAAAGGATGCGCATTTATGGCGAGGTGTCCATACACAATGAAAATATGCAAAGCTCAGCAGCCGGTAACAACAAAATACAGTAAAACTCATAGCTGCAGCTGTTGGCTATACTGTATGGATGAAAGTTATATCACAGTTTCTTAGGTTTGATGGAGGTGATATTATAAACGAGAAATTATTGGAAGTTAAAGATGTATGTAAGTATTTTGAAGTAAAAAGGGGATATAAAGAACCCCAATATGTAAAAGCAGTGAATCATGTATCTTTTGAAATTAATAAAGGTGAAACCTTGGGACTGGTAGGGGAATCCGGCTGCGGCAAAAGCAGCCTTGGCAGGACATTGTTAAGAATTTATGAACCTACCTCCGGCAGTATCAAGTATCGTGGTGATGAAATCACACATTTATCAAAACACCGCCTTTTGCCTTACCGCAAAAAGATTCAAATGATTTTTCAGGATCCGTATGCATCCCTTAATGCAAGGCTGACGGTAGGTGAAATTATAGCTGAACCGATGGTGATACATAAAATGTATAATCCAAAACATAGAATTGAACGAGTTCAGGAGTTGTTAAAAACTGTTGGTCTTAAACCTGATCATATCCGCAGATATCCTCATGAGTTCTCGGGTGGCCAAAGGCAAAGGATCGGTATTGCAAGAACGCTTGCATTGGATCCGGAATTCATTGTATGTGATGAACCTATCTCAGCTTTAGATGTATCTATTCAGGCACAGGTTATTAATTTACTGGAAAAAATACAGGCAGAGAGGGGTATCAGTTATCTTTTTATCGCTCATGACCTTGGAATGGTGAAACACATAAGCCATCGAATCGGTGTTATGTATTTAGGCCATATAGTAGAAATGGGGCCATCCAATGAAATATATCGGGCACCTTACCATCCTTATACGAAAGCTCTTCTTTCGGCAGAGCCGATTCCGGACCCGAAATCAGCCAGAACAAAGAAGAGGATATTATTGGAGGGGGAGATACCAAGTCCTATTAATCCGCCGAAAGGGTGCCCGTTTGTTACAAGATGTCCGTATGCTATGGAAGATTGCCAGGTTGCAATGCCAAATTCATATAAGTTTGGTGATAGGTTGGTAGCATGCTTTTTATATTCTCCAAGAAGATTGAGACAGAGAGAGAATTTTAGCATTGAGCCACTATTAAATAAAAAACAGGAGGATTAAATCATGAAAAAATTTATAAAACTAGTTGTATTATTGTTAGCAGCCGTATTGGTATTTAATTTATCGGCCTGCAGCGGTGAGCGTTCTACGAATGCCACTTCAAAAGCGGAAGAAAAGGGTATTATTTACGGTTCTGCACCTGAATCAGGTACATTGGATCCTGCCGGCATCTCGTCCACTTATTACTGGTATTATTCAGCATTTACCTTAGCACCTCTTGTTGAGCTTGCAGAGGATGGCTCCTATGACTGTATCACGGCAGAAAGCTATGATGTTAACGAAGATATGACGGAATATGTATTCCATATCCGTGAAGATGCAAAATGGAATGATGGATCCGATTGTACTTCTAAGGATTTCTTAAACACCATACAAAGGTCATTAGATCCAAATTGCGGATCTGGTTATTCCGATATGCTATTCGTCATTAAGAATGCAGAAGAAATTTATAACGGAACAGCAGATATAAGTACTCTCGGTGTTGAATGCTCCGATGATAAAACCTTGAAATTTATGCTGAAAGAACCTTGCCCTTATTTTACAGACTTAATGTCATTACCGGTATTTATGCCCTCTAATGTTAAATATGCTACGGAAACAAACGGAGAATGGTGCCATAACCCGGAAACAAGCCTTGCCAACGGTCCATTCTATTTGGCAGAGTATGTTCCGGAACAGTACTGTTTACTTAAGAAAAATCCTAACTATGTACAGGCAGACCGTATCAGTCTGGACTATGTAAAAATTGTATGTATTGCTGATACGCAATCAATGATAAATGCATATAAGACCGGTGAAATTGATATTGCTCCTGCAGACTATACCGTGTTAGGTGAATATGACGGAAAACCTGATCTAAAGGTAGTGCCATCTATAACATCTTACTATACCCTGTTAAATTGGAATGTAAAACCACTGGATGATGTAAAAGTCAGAGAAGCATTATGTATTGGTATTAACAGAGACGAGGTATGTGCATCAGCCGGTTCCGATACGGAGTCTTCCACGTTTTTTGTAGCAAAGTATCTGACGAGTAAAGTGTCAGGGAAAAACTGGGTGGAAGAGATTGATCCATTATTTACAGAAGACATACAAAGAGCACAGCAGTTATTAGCAGAAGCCGGTTATCCGGGCGGAGCGGGTTTTCCGGAACTGATATTCAAATATCCGTCTCAGCAGATTGATGCGGATATGGCTCAGGCAATACAGGCACAATGGAAAAAGAATCTGGGTATCAACATAAAGTTAGAAGCGCAGGAATATCAGGTTAACATTTCAGACAGACGTGCTAAGGATTTTGATATCTGCCGTATGAGATGGACAGCCGATTTCGCAGATCCGAATACATATCTGACCATGTATACCAGTGATTCAACTTATAATGACAGTAATATCATCTGCCCGGAATTCGACGATTTGATGGCACAGGCAAACGTAAATACGAATCCGGAAGAACGATTTGCACTGCTTCACGAAGCAGAAAAAGTCTTAATCGGTAAAAACTTTGCATTCATACCTATTCTTAATAAGCAGAACATTACATTGGTAAATCCTAAAATCGGAAATTTTGTTATAGATCCAAGCAGAAACAGTTATAGATACAAATATGCTACTCTGTCAGAATAATGTAATTGGTTTATCATCATAGACTGACAGGATTCAGACAGACTATGATGAGGGAATAGGAGAATGATAAATGAATAAATTAGAAATCATTATTAAACCGGAAAAACTGGAAGTATTAAAAGCTGTTCTTGATGATCAAAAGGTAAATGGTGTAATGATAACAAACATCATGGGTTATGGGAATCAGAAAGGTTATACGCAAATGTACCGCGGAAGTGAATATAATGTGAATCTGCTTCCGAAAGTTAAAGTAGAGACGGTAATTGCAGCGAAAGATACCGCAAGAATAGTAGAAGCAATTATAAAAGAGATCCGTACCGGTGAAATCGGTGACGGTAAAATATTCGTTTATGAAATCGAGAATGCAATTCGGATTCGTACCGGAGAACAAGGGGAAGAAGCTTTATAATGAGTACTCTATGATTTGAAAGGAGGTTTTATATGTATTTTACGAATATTTCATTATTAACTGGAAGTGCAAATACATTGGATAAAAACATAAATATAGCCTGGGTAGTGATAATGGCAATCCTGATTTTTTTAATGCAGGCCGGATTTGCAATGATAGAAACCGGATTCACCAGAGCGAAAAGTGCAGGGAATATTATCATGAAGAATTTAATGAATTATGTCATATGTTCCTTGATTTTCTTTCTTACGGGATTTGCCTTTATGTTTGGCGGAGATAATCCTTTCATCGGCAGTTCAGGTTTTTTTGATGCTACCAGGGCAGAAGGAACATCAGTAACTGCTGCCTTTAATAATCTGTCGCCGGAAAGTTTTATATTCTTTCAGACAGTATTGTGTGGAATTACGCCAACGATAGTCTCCGGTGCCATGGCAGAACGAACGAAATTAATAGCCTATATCATTTTTTCAGCCGCAATCAGTTTTATTATTTATCCGGTAGCAGGTCATTGGATTTGGAACAGCAAAGGCTGGCTTGCTGAGCTCGGTTTTCATGATTTTGCAGGCTCAACCGTTATACATTCCTTAGGCGGCTGGTGTGCTCTGGCAGGAGCGAAGCTGGTGGGGGCAAGGGTGGGAAAATATACAAAAGAGGGTAAAATTTATGCCATTCCCGGCCATAATATAGTAATTGGAGCGTTGGGCGTATTTATTTTATGGTTTGCATGGTTTGGAGTTAACTGCGGATCAACCTTATCTATAGATTATGGTATCGGTAAAATTGTATTAGTTACTAATTTATCCGCATGTGCTTCAGCATTTTTAGTTGCCATTATCACATGGATCCGTTACAGTAAACCCGATATTACCATGACATTAAACGGTGCTCTTGGAGGATTGGTGGCTATAACGGCAGGATGTGATGTTGTAAACAGCTTTGGAGCAATCATTATTGGGGCAGCAGCCGGTTGTACTCTTGTTTTTTTCATTGAATTCACTGAGAAAGTTCTTAAAGTCGATGACCCGGTAGGAGCAATCAGTGTACATCTGGGTGGAGGAATTATGGGTACAATGTTTACAGGTTTCTTTGCTTCAAATGAATTCCTACAGTCGAGGGAATTAACGAGAGCGCAGTTTATCGGAGTTCAAATAATCGGAATAATAGCAGTCGGGATTTTTATATTAGCTTTAGCAAGTGCAGTACTGCTGATTCTGAAGAAGACCGTAGGACTTAGAGTAAGCAGACAGGATGAAGAGATGGGCCTTGATATCAGCGAGCATGGAATTAGTTCTTATGCCGATTTCCAGATAAAGCTGTGAACCGGAATAGAAAGTCTGTATTACAAAGTTCATCCGTGCCTGCGGAAACCTTAACTAATAAATCTTAGTGAATATGGTTGTAAAGTTATCTACCATATCAATATAATACATATTAAGCTCATTGATTACTTTTTCACAAAGTCCTGAATCTTCACCCCATAAAAGAATATACTGTGTTAGGTAGTAACGAAGCGAGGTTTCTAATGAAATATGATTATTCGGATCATGAACGGCGTTAATGACAGCGGGAGCCATATTAACAAGGGTAACACAGGCCAAGAGGTAATTCTCTTCGGAGGTATTCTTCCTCATATAACGTCTTAAAGCATGGATCACATTGTTGTAAGTATATTTATAAAAATCCGGCTCTGAAGAAAGCTTAAGGAAGAAGTCACTGTAAGCTTTGTTTTTGTAAAGTGTTATAAATTGGACACCGGCACCCATTAGGTTAAAGAATGGCGTAAATTTTGTATATCCGGCAGCTTCAATCATGTCAATCCGCTTCTTACGGATTTCATTATAAATATCGATTGCAATATTGGATTTACTGGAAAAATAATAACTGATTAACCCTAAGCTGGTATCAGAATTTTTTGATATCAGCCGGGTACTTGTATTTTCATAACCATACTTATAAAACAATTCCTGAGCAGTTTTCATAATATGGTTTTTAGTCAACTGGCCCTTACTATATTTAGCCATTATTGTACCTTCTTTCATTTTAGATAGGGTAAATCCATTTTATCATTTATTTAGAAAATTGGTCAAGTATAAAAAATATATCAAACTTTTAATTATTTGCGGAGGATTAATATGATAGAACAATTAGTAAAAGATTATGTAAAAGCAGCACCGGTTTATAAGCTGGGAGCCACGATAGAAAGCGTACAAAAGGAATATGGATTAACTGAAATATATAAGCTGGGTTCCAACGAAAATCAGCTGGGTGTTTCACCTTTAGCAATAAAGGCAATGGTGGAAGCAGCTTATCAGGTTAATTATTACCCTGAGGGGAAAGGAATTGCCCTGCGTGAAAAATTAGCAAAAAAATTTGGAATTAAGATGGAGCAGATTATGATTACCGAGGGAGGCAGCGTAGGCTTGATCTGGCTTGGTGAGGTATTCATTAAAGAGGGAGATGAAGTCCTTATATGCAAACCGACCTATGGTGCATACCAGGGAATAATTAGAAGAAATAATGGAAAAATTGTTGAAGTCCCGCTTAATGATGATTTGTCCATGGATTTTGAGGGAATGCTTGGTGCAATTACCGATAAAACAAAGATGATCATGATTTGCAATCCCAATAATCCGACGGGTGTTGCGGCTGATGATAAAGAATTATATGAATTTATTAAAAAAGTACCTAAGGACATTATAATACTGGTGGACGAAGCTTATATTCAATTTGTTGATAAGCCTGGTTATATGAGTATGATTAGTGCTATAAGGGATGATAACACAGTAATCGTAGTTCAGACTTTTTCCAAGCTGTACGGCATGGCTGGTGCAAGAGTAGGATACCTGGTTTCAAATCAGGAAATAATTAAATATATGCAGAGAATCGCTAATTTCTTTTGCACCAATAAACTGGCTCTCGCAGGAGCGGAAGCAGCTCTTGATGACCGGGAATTCGCAGAAAGAACACTGCAATTAACGAAAGAAGGCAGAGATTATCTGACGAAAGAAATTGAAGCAATGGGATATAAGGTATATCCTTCCCAAACTAATTTTATCTATTGTGATTTAAGGACGGATCCTTATGAATTGTCTGAAGAGATGAAGAAATATGGAGTAATTATCCGCGGAAATTTTGAATTGACCCGGATTACCGTAGGATTACCGGAACAAAACAAGAAAGTGATTGAGGTATTGAAAAAACTGTTGAAGAAAGAGAAACTATAATTGTATAACAATACTTATTAAAATTATATACGCCCGTTAATTACCTGACTTTTAACGGAAAACACATATCTGACCGGCCTGGCAGGGGACGAAAATAAACCTGAACAAGTTTTTCTGACTTATTCAGGCTTATAAATATACATCAAACAGTTAGATAGAGCGGATATTGTATAAAGATGTACTGTTTCAGGCTTTTGCCTCTGTCTTCATTACAATGAATGGAATAATTGTTTCGTATACCAACGATAGGCAAAGTCCCCGGATTTTTAAATAGAATTAATGACTTTGTCTATCGTCTGAATCTGTCATAAGTTGTGACAATTTAAAGTTATATAAATAAGCAATGATTATTCTGCTCCATACAACCTACCGCTGGTTTCGGCTGTTGGATGAGAACATTTATAATATTCGAATATTACGGTTCTATCCCCCACGTCAGATTACCTGATTGATAAGCCGTGATTTTACTCCAATCAACGTAAGTGGTTGATGCCCCGTTAAAGGAATAATCTTCTGTTTGCGTATAATTACTCCAATCTGTTTTGTTTATTCTGATTTGAATTTCTGCACTCTGCCCTGCAGCGAGACTGCCTGCTCCACTCCCAAAACTGATTTCCAGATAATAGTCTGCTCCTGTTTTGGCTGTGGACATTTTCACAAATGTGCCGATAATATTGCCGGCACCTACTGTAGACCAGTCGCAGGTAAAGCTCTGTTCTTTTTCATTATCAATAGTATAATAGTAACGTATTTTTACTTTTGTTAATTCGATAGGTGTAGTGCCTGTATTTACCAACTTAAGTTTAGGATTAAGTGTATTGACAGTAGCCGCTGTGCCCGCATTAAACTCCTGTATTTTAAAGTCGCCTGACTGATCCGAGGAATCAAGTATATTCACGGTCAAAACAGTATCTTTACCGGCACTGAAGTCAAATGTAAGAGTCGTTAAGCCGATTTGTTGTTTTGCCAAGTAGCTCTTTAAAATAGTTGCAGTTGAGCCTGACACTGTATAATCGGTTCCGGCTGCCAATGCAGTTGTACCGTTTTTAATTGCGCTCAGCGTATTTCCTTCTAGCGTCATGGTCACTGCTATATCCGCCTGTCCTGAAGTACTTTTGTCAAAAGTGGCTTCCGTCGGAGAAATTGCAGAGTTGGGAGGAATAACTGTGTTCATACCTTCCATTACAGCATCTATGATTCCCTGTTGTGTTACAGCCAATTCAGACCTATTAAACAGTCCGAAACCATATGTTCCATTATATCCATTATCCCAGATAACAGGTACGCAACCGTAATTCTTACAATATGCACTTAATGCTTCTGCAAAAGCCTGGCGGTAAATAGTATTGGTAGAATCAGCACTTGTTTTATCTATTGTACCATATTCGCCAATAACAACAGGATATCCTTGCGTAACGAATTTATCGTACATTAACTTGATCTGCGATTCCATATAATCTTCCTGGCCCCAGGTTGATACTCTGGAAGTGTCAGTAGCTGCTGCTCCCCATTGAGTTATTTGGGTGGAATTATCTCCGCAGAAATCCCAGGGTGAGTAATAGTGAGCTGAAATCATTATTCTCTTTTCAGTGCTTGGAATAGCAGACGATCTGTAAGCATCCGTAGGGATTACAAAGCCATAATTGCCTGCCGTGTAATCAATGTTAGTATTCCAGCCCGGAATCAGCAGCCATCTTGCACTGTTGTTCCCGCCGGTTTGCCTGACAGTATCAACAAAGATTTGATTATAATCATTCAGATTTGAATAGTATGCAGTGTTAGGAGTACCATATGTACCGTCAAATTCCTCGTTCATTGATTCAAAGATTAAATGCTCATCGTAATCTGCAAATGTATTAGCAATCTGCTGCCATACCTTTTGATATTTTGATTTAATCGTTGTCTGGTCGTTTGAATCGCACAGAAGCCACCCACCTGTAATTGAATGATAACCATCCCCATGGATGTTTATGATTACATACATGTCCTGGTTATAGGCATAATCGACAACTTCTTTGATTCTGGCAAGCCATGCCGCATCAATGGTGTAACTCGGCGCACTCCCAATTTTACTTAAATAGGAAACAGGAATGCGAATTGTGTTAAAACCGGCCTCTTTTACTTTTTGAATGAGTCCCTGTGTAATAGTGGGATTTCCCCAGGCTGTTTCACTGGGTGTGCCGTCTATAGCGGCTTCCAGTTGATTTCCTAAATTCCAGCCTGCACCCATGGCAGAAACAAATTGTGTAGCATTTAATTGCGTGAAATCAGATGTCAGTGAAGATGCTGCCTGCACTTGCGAACTCGAGCAGGAAATGACGGTTGTAAACATGAAAACGAAAGCTAATAAAAAATATAGAAATGACTTAAATTTTGACACCATATAAAACCTCCTTATTATTTTAGAGTACTCTTTTATTAAACTCATAGCATTTTATTGCCTTTGAACACTTGTTTTTACGTTTCATTTATTAAGTATAATCGCATATGTAAAAATCTGTAATCCAAAAACCGGTAATACCGATTATACCTATTAAACTATACAACTTATTCACCTCCGCATACTTATTTTTTAATACATATAGGTTTCTTCATCGAACCTAAATTCCTTTTTTCTATTTCATTTTACAGTATAATCATACCATATATGTTAAATTTTGTAAATATCGGTTTCTTTCTATTTTATTTTCCCGAATATTGTATTAAAATCCCCCTCCCTTGGCGGAATAGACAGTTTACATATACAGGACCTAAAATTATTTTACTTGCCTCCTTCCGCTAATATCAAACAGGCTTATTTGTGTTCCAGCCTGTTTATCTTCAAACAAGTATATTATATATTACCAAACACGACAATAGTATGTCATGTTTGTATGTAAAAATATAGCTGCCACATGGACAGCCATTACTTTCTAATATAATTACCCTTTCCGCTACCAAAATCAAGTATTCGCTTATTTTGCATCTCGCCAGCTAAAGATTTGCCCCCTCCCCATGAACATTTATCTGCATAATTAATCACTTCGTTCCAATTACGCATATTATATGCAAGTTTTATAATTTCCATATCTCTCCTCCTTACAGCATTCATAAACAAGAAAAATAGCCTGCTGCAGTTACAGCAAGCTATTTCCCGGAGGTTTAAAAAGCACAGTTTTTTCTATATTATATAATTAATTTCTTCCCCTCAATATTTAGTAATATCTAGAAAATATAAGCACCTATTGTTCCTGAAAATTCAGCCTTATAATACCCGTTATATAAGATGGTAACAGATTGTAAATATAACACACCGCTACATTCCACACCCATACCTTTATTATATTCACTATAATCTATTGATTCAGGAATATCTTCAAGGTATAAATATTTCTTAGTTATGGTTTTGGTATAGGAGTAATACCATGCATTTGGTGTAATCACCCCATCTTTTTCAAGGGTTACCCCTTTGTTCAAATCAACGGATGCCGATTCCGCCGCATAAGCAGGCATCCCAAAGGATAAAAGTAATACTACCATTAATAAAGCTGCTGTAACTCTTTTCATCTGTTATAACTCCTTTCCTTTTTTTATTGCTTTTTTTATTATAATAATCCAATCTTACATTCATGTGACATTTACTTATTTATTCTCCTAATTTTCGATATTTACTTAATGGATAAAATGCAATAAACAGGTTTAAAGCTAAATAGCTTATAGTAACGATTCCAATAAAATTCCAAGGTAAAGTTGCAAAATAGAGATTAAAAATATAACTCCAAAAATTTAATATTCCATCACTTTTCAATAAATTACTGAAATCATTTATATCCATTATCGCCTGATATAAATAAATCGCTAAAAATCCAAGTATAATTGCAATAATGTTATTCTTTAATACATTATAAAGATAAAGAATTATTATCCTCCATTTATTCATCCCTAATAAAAACAGAACATGATTCCGCCGATAATCTGATTCTACCTTTGTTAAAAAATTATTGTATTGGATTAGTATTGTAATAATAATGATAATCAAACTTATCATTAACGATATCACAGTATTTATCAGGGCATTGTATTTTGCATCTTCCTTTTTGATTCGGCGATTTTGTATATAAGATTTATCATTGATCTTAGAAATTTCAACATCTGTTCTTTCGTAATTGGCATTTTTGTTAGCATAAATTTGCAGGTATTCAAAGGTTCTTACATTATTATCAATGAGTTTGTCATATAAATTATTATTGCATATAATCGAATATGGCTTTACTAAAATAGATTGCGAGTTCAGATTTTCAAAATTATCAATGATTCCTCCTACTTTTATCGTAATCTCACCCCTGTCGCCCCTGATTTTAATTTCATCCCCTATCCTGATGGTATTTTCGGATATAGCCTTCTGGTCAGGGTCGTATATTGAATAGGTGCTATTTACACTACTTATCATCCTGTTATCCTGTGTTTTATAAAAGGTTGGTAAATACAGTATGACTTCATTTTCTTTTAAAAATTCATCGGCCGAAACCTTGCCTTTATCTATTTCGTCAAGATAAAACTTATAGTCCCGTTCGTCATCGGAGATACCATAAACCGTAGCATTGACACTGGCATTTCCGGCATACCTGGCAAAAAAATTATCCTTCAGGTATTTTGCATATTCACTTTCCTCCATGCCGCTCCAGGTAATAGGAAGATAGTTGGAACACCGGTATGCCCTGACGTAATCAATCCCATATATATTTCTGATTTTTTCTACCTCTGATTCTTCCATATGGGTTTTAGGTTCATAATAAGATGACATAATTCCGTATTCATAATCTTCCGTATATATATTTTTAATTGATATATAATATTTATATTTCTCATAGGATCCGTAGAAGCTGCTGACTAAAACCAGAAAGGTGCCAAAAATAAGCAGAAAATATACCACTGTTTCTTTCCTGTGGGCACTGTTAAATATTCTTACCATACGTCTTATTGTCAAGGGTTTTAATTTTCTGCCTCGCTTAAAATAGAGCTTGTTTTCCGACTGTAATTTAATATTTCCCGTTAAAGGCATTTTCCCTATACGTACGACGGAAAGGATCGCAAACAGAAATACAATCCCTATAATAACCGATATTAAAAGAATCAGTTTTGTAATGTCAATATAAAAAATGAACTTTTCCTCCATATAAAAGCACATAAGATTATAACCGGAAAAAGCGACCAGCAGGCCGAAGACAATACCGGCGGCAAAAGCTGCCAAGAGGACAATTATCAGCTCCTTCAAATACAGCACGGATATCTGGTATTTGCTTGCTCCCAGGCAGCGCATTACAACAAAGCTTTTATTGTGCTCTTTTAAGGAAATAAATAACATGTTAAAAATAAAAAATACAGAAGTTATGGTTACGACTAATACAAGCAGGAGTTCGGACAAAAAGGCTTCCCTCCCGCTCTTATTTTCTGACGTATATTCATAATAGGTATAATCGTTTTTAATAAAATTCCCCCTGTTCAGTGTCAGCATGACTAATTCATCGGCATTCTTCATGTACCGTTTATCTAAAATTCCAAATACATTTTCAAATAGCGGTAATACCGGCAGGGAAGTATCCGTAACAAAAAAGGATACCAACTGGTTTCCTTCGGTTTTCCAGATCGTGGAATAATTTTTTAATACACCTGAAAGAATATAGGTTTTTTCAATTTCTTTGACCTGTTTTCCTTCTTTGTCATAACTTTGAATTTTTAATTGAATCGACTGCCCTAATTCATAGGAATACCCAAGCATGGAAAGATAGGACATTTCAACCGCTATTTCATTATCTTTTGCCGGAAATCTTCCATCCAATAGCTCCAGGCCCATACGGTACATATTATCATCGGCGGAACCGATCGCACCTGCCGCAATATTATCAGGGCCAAGTACACTGCCATAGACCGTCATTTTACCGATACTTTTTATTGTACCGTGGTTTCGAAGATCTTTATATAAGGAATTATCGGAATTATATACGGCTATATGCCAGCTTCCGTAGATATCCTTACGCTGCTGCTCTTCTGTTTTTATTAAGCTGTCATTAAAAATGGTAATGGAGAGAGTGAAGGTACAAGCTAATATAATTACAATAAATAAAGAAAGGTAAGATTTTTTGTATTTTTTGAGGTTTAATTTAACAATTATGTTATAAAAATTCATATCATTTCACCAATTGAATCCGATACAATTTTCCCATCCTGAAGAGTTATAACTCTTTTTGACTGCCGGGAGATTTCCAGATTATGGGTAACTAAAAGGGTGGTCTGGTTAAAAATGTGGTAACAATATTGTATTGCATCCAATACCTGTTCACCGCTTTTTAAATCCAGGTTTCCGGTAGGCTCGTCCGCTAAAAGCAGGTCCGGTTTCGTAGATAATGCACGGGCCAGTGCAGTCCGCTGCTGTTCCCCTCCGGAAAGCTCATAGGGATACTTGCCTTTTTTATCCGACATTTCTATAAGTTCTAATATTTCATCAATAAATTTCAGGTTTGGTTTGCTTTGGTCAAGATAGGAGGGCAGGCATATATTTTCAATAACCGTAAATTCAGGTATTAAATTAAACGCCTGAAATACGATTCCTATCCTCTTTCTTCGCAGTCTTGACAATGCGTTGTCCTTTAACCCATACAAATCAATGTCCTCTAAAAATACCTTTCCTCTGTCCGGAGGGAGCAGCCCGCCTGCTATATTGAGCAAAGTAGATTTGCCCGAACCGCTTCTTCCTATAATTGTTGTGAAGCTTCCCTTTTCAATAGATAAATTTACCCCCTCCAGGGCGGTAATTAAACCGGAGCCTTTTCCAAATGTCTTTCCCACGTTTTCTATATTTAAAAGTTTCATCTGTACTCTCCCCGCCTTAAATCATGCATGAAGTTTTCCTCCCCTAAATTATTATAATATTACTATAGCAGGGTAAGCTTGCATTTATCTTACATCATAATAATTATTATATACTTCTTTTCCTTTTATAATTGGCAGCCTTATTTCAAAAGTCACTCCCGATTCTCCATTATTTTTAACACCGATTTCGCCAAAATGGCGTACCACGGCTTGTTTTGCAATTGCCAGACCCAAGCCGTTGCTGCCGTCTTTTTGACGGACGCTTGACAAAAACCGTTCAAACAGGAGGGGCAGATTCTTCTCTTCAATCCCGTTCCCCTGATCCATGATACGTATTCTTAAGTCATGGTTTCCTTTATGAAAATAAGCCGTAATCTCCGAACCGGCCGGCGAATGTTCAATACTGTTTTTAAGAAGATTAACGATTGCTTCCTTCAGCCAAAATGCGTCAAATTGAAAATGCTCCTTTGTATCGCCGCGGATAATCAGATTCATATCATTGTTGTCCAATAAGGGCCAAACGTCCTGTGCACAATCTTCCATAAAATTAAATATATTGTGGTCCTCTGCTTCTAATTTGGTATTAACGGATTTAAGCGTACCGATTTTTAAATAAGAATTAATCAAAAAAGTCATTTTTTCCAGCTGTTTTAACCCGCCTTCCAGTATATCCGTTTTTAAATTCCCATTCTCCAGAATATATCTTTCAATACACAAATGGGCGACTGTTAAGGGTGTTTTCATTTGATGGGATAAATCCTCCATAAAATCGCGCATTTTTTCTTTTTCCTGTTGAACCAGGCCGATATTGTGCTTGGAATTTAAGGATAGCCGGTGCAGCTTATCCATCAGGTTTTTCGCGTGTGGATTGGTTTCTTCCGAAAGATTTTCAAGACTATTAAAATTATCCAGATACCCGTTAAGCCTTCCGAGAAATTTCATATGATTCTTAAACATAATGTAAAGACAGGACATCAGGAACAAAATAATTGCAAGCATAAAAATTGATATCTCCATAATCTCCCGGTTCATGGAATCCTTAATCAGTGTATCGCCGCTTTGATTATAGCCGTACTTTTTCAATATGAGCTTACCTTTCAAATAGGCTTCATTGTTATTGTTCATCACATTATCCACAACTTCCTTACCAATATCCCCATAAGATTCCGACATGGCTCCCAGGGCCGAGATAATCCGCTGTGAATAACTGTTTCTTATGGTATAAGACATAAAAACAACATTTAATATATAAAATGCAAATACTGCAAATCCTATTATGAAGACAAAATACCCATCCAAAAAATTATACTTTTTCATATGTAACCCTCTTTAATTTTTAATAATTTCTACATTCCAACGGTATCCAAAGTTTTTGACAGTTTCAATATACTGCATTCCACGGTAGGTTTTTAACGACTTTCTTAATCTGCTTATATGTACATTTAAAGTATTTTCTTCAATAAACTTATTTTTACAGTCCCAGATATTCTCAAACAGCAGCTCTCTTTTTATAATCCTCCCGCTGTTCTTTAACAGGATTTCACATAGGTCAAACTCGATGCTCCTCAATTTTATTTCTTCTCCATTATAATAAATTTTTCTGGTATCAAAATTTATTTCCAGGTCACCGCTGAAAATAATCTGGGTATCCTTTTTAGTCTGCCATTCATTTCTTCTCAATTGGGTTTCAATGCGCGTCAGTAAAATTCGGATCGAAAAAGGTTTTGTAATATAATCATCCGCCCCGCCCTGCAATCCGGCTATAATATCCTCCTCTTCATTACATATGGTCAGCATAATAATCGGATTCATAAAAAATGTCCTGATTTCCCTGCAGAATTCAAAACCCGAACAGTCCGGCAGCTGGACATCCAAAAGGCACAGATCAATCTTATTAAATTTAAAAAAATTCAGGGCAGCTGCACGGCTTTGGGCACACAAAACCTGATAACCTTCGGAGATTAACAAATCCTTTATTTCATTCTGCAGCTCTATATTATCTTCAATGGTTAAAATAGTGAACACTTTATTCCCTCCCATATGCCTGTCATTCATTGTTATTCCTAGTACAGCAGTGCATAAGTTTCGATGAATTTCAGTGCCTGATATTTGCGCTGGGGCAAGGCGGAGGAATGAGGCGTAGCGGTGGCTACGCTGATTGACGACAACGCGGCACCAGCGTAAATAGCGGGTACTGAATTCACTGAAATCTATGCAATGCTGTACTAGTTGTATCATAATACATATTACGACATTAATCAATGTGCAGTTGCTTTTTTAAATGTATATAATCTCTCTTCGGGTTAATATATATATGTATTTTTTCATATTAACATTTAATTGTTCTGCCTTATTCATAAATACAATCCCCCCTTATCTTTTTAAATATATTTCCTTTAAATCAAACGAATAACATCTACTTATAAAATCTAATATCAGGATTTTTTATATCTCGATTTAAAAATATCTAAACTACTTTTAATTAATAAATATATCAGTAAATCCTTCATATCCATATTCGCCTAATATTCTTGTAATTCCATCCTTAATCTCATCCCTAGAAAAATTAGCCTGTTCCAATGTATCTATATCCAATTCATTCAAGTATCCATAGAACATTAGAGCAGCTTTTAAATAGACTTTATTATTTCTATCCACTCCTTCATATAATTGATTTTCGGCTTCATTAATTTTTCCATTATGTGCCAAATTAATCAACTGTTTATATTTCTTTTCAACTTCACTATCTTCTAATTGCAAATCCTCTATCGTTTCATCCTCAATTTTAAACAGCAACTTCAAAATTGTACGTACCATTTCATGAATCAGACGCATAACATAATCCTGTTCAAACATAACACTTTGACCACACTTTCTTAATATAACGTTTATAAAAAATAACAAGTAAAATATCATTTGCAGAATAAGAATATTGACTTAGATACTACATTATTTTTCTGTCTTTTATTACATCCAGAAATTATTACACTTTTATCAGTCAATATATTACAAACCCCTTCAACTCACTTCTGTCTTACTGATTACTAAAAAACTTAATATATTGATTGCAAATAGACCCTGTAAGACATAGCATTTAATTTCTTTTAACTACCATCCTACAAGGTCAATTTGATGTAAAAAATAAGTCGCCATACATTCGGATAAAATCATGATGATTTTCTATAAAAGCACCTTGAATTTACATTAATGCCCATATTTTGCAGTCGAACGGAATCATATTCAGGTATCAACCCCTCCAAATTTAATGGTAAAACTATATGCAACGTCAAAAGTATTTGCATTTTGACGTTGCATGCGCCGATTTTTTACATGCGAAGCATGATAATTTCCATACAAAATCGTGCGCTAGTTGATATCCAACATTAAATTCGGAATAATTTTTCTTGTGTAATGAAGTTGTGGCATAATTAATTATACCATTTTTGCGGATTTCTAGGAATCCGCATATTTGATTTTATACAAAAAAGTGAGCTGTCGTTCAACCATTCAATTAGTTTTGCAACAACTCCTCTCACTTTTGGAAACTTTGCGATAAGTGCCGGTTATAATCAGTCGGATGATGCGCCGTCCACCTTCCATTGACCGTTTTCTTGAATCAGCATAATGTTTCCTTTAAAAGTAAATGTTTTGGAAGCATCCTTTTCAGTTTGGGCCTGTATGGTAAAAGTATAGCGTTTGCTTCCCTCAGATGCATCTTTCGGTTCCAGTTTAATAGAGGAAACCTTGAGAGCAGAGTTTTCTTCATGGACAATATTTGCCGCTCTGGAAGGGATACGGTTATCAATAAATATTTTATAACCGTTTTCAGTTAATTGTTCCCCATACAACGTGCGAAGATAATCTAAAAGTATTGTACTGTCTTTTGAACTCTGTGTAAGAACGTCGGACAGTTTTTCATAATCTTGCAGTGTTGCACCATAAGTTTTTGTAAGCACTGCCTTCGCCACCGTTTCTTGCGTGTCTGCACTGCCTTTTCCGGCAAATATAATTATAGCTGCTGCTATGGATGCAACAATTATGAATGCCACTGTAATGATCAGCTCACGAGAAATATTTATATTTTTCATGTGATTTTAATTACTCCTTAGTATTGATAATAACGAAATGTACAGCCATAAATTGAATCGGATGATTCATAATTTTACAGGGAATTCTGGACTTTTATTTTTCTCAACTATCAAAGATAGGAATATATGGGACATATTATAACTTAGAAATACGCATGTGTAAATACTTCTTCTGATTCTTAAGTAATTTGTAATACTTTTTCAAACGATTACATCCATAGTCATACAAGTAAAGAAAAAAAGGAAGCTAATAAGTGATATGTTCCCTGTCAAGTAGACAGGAAAGAAATAAAAATCATACGGGTGAAAGTCTCGAATATGGAAGAAATGGGGAGAGCTTCATTTAGCCAATTTGTTTGTCTTTATTCCTGTTACCATGAGGACAGTATAGTATAAAAAATGGAAAAGGTCGAGAAAAAAGCGATCATATGATTACAGCAAAAAATAATTATTTTGAGGAAAGTATATTACGACATTTGTCAACTATAGATGGCCATGAAAGTGGGAGTATTTCGATTCTATTTCGTCGCATTATATTTACTTATTCACTATCTCCCTGTCTTACTATTAAATCAACCAGATTTTAGTTGTTCCATACCTCAATAAACCTTAATAAATTTTAAGGTACTTTATAGGGTATCTTAAGGTTATCAAATTACAATATAATTAATACGAGGTTGTACGCAATAGTTCGTTAAACGAACTATTAAGCTTGCGTGGAATGGAGGTTAAAATGGAGGAAGCAGTTCATTATGTAACAGTACCGGAAATATTAGAGGCCAGGGATAAAATAGCTTTATGGCAGGAAAAATTACGTCGGGAGTATTCTGGATGCTCTATCGTTATATTTACTATGAACATTCCAGGGCCGGAAAAAACAGGCCGGATTATACATATTGCATTTATGGAAGGGTATAAAGCTATAGAAAATATATTTAAGCAAAAAAATATTTCTGTGGCTTTTTCACTTATTCAGGAGGAATATACAGGGTATGCGGCTTTCTTTGCTATAAAAGAAGAGGCCGGTATCATCAAAAAATATATGGTTGATTTGGAAATAAGTCATGATTTAGGCAGATTATTTGATATAGACGTTTTAGATAAAGAGGGAAAAGCGGTATCCCGGGAAGATTTTGGATATCGTTCCAGAAGATGTCTTTTGTGCGGCAATGATGCAAAGATATGCGGAAGAAGCCGGGCGCATGGTTTGGCAGAGCTTAAAAAAAAGGTTAATACGACTATAATAAATTATTTAAATAAAGTGTGTGTATCTGTTAGGAGTGATTAGGGCGTGTCTGAAAAAACAAAGTTTTTTCAACCGGAAGTTTTGTGCCTGCGCAACCAAAGTGTGCATGCGCACTTGGTACAAACTTCTTATGCGCAATAGTTCGATTTACGAACTATTAGCTTGCGCAGAATGGAGATTAAGATGCAGCAAATAGAACAACTATACACTGGGTGTAAAAAAAAGAAAGAAAAATCCATAAAAATAATTGGAACAATAGCTGCGAGGGCATTATTAGAGGAAGTATTTACGGCTCCAAAGCCTGGATTAGTAGATCCAATCAGTTCCGGCGCTCATAAAGATATGGATATAAATACATTTATCATAAGTACTCTGGCAATTGCTCCCTATTTTTTTGAAACGGCAGAAATGGGATATTATTGGGACAAAAAATTACCGGATTTATTCCGAGCAATACGTCTGTTAGGTATTAATGCGGAAAAAGCGATGTTTCATGCAACCAAAGGTGTTAATACACATAAGGGATTAATTTTTTTAATTGGTATTTTAACTGCATCGGCTGGATATTGCCTGCGCCGTTATCATTGCTGTTGTCCGAATCAGCTATTCTCCACTAGTCAGAGGATGGTGCGTAGTGAACTTACAAAAGAACTAATCATGATAAATTCCTCCATACCTAAAACAAAGGGAGAAACTCTTTATCAAATGTATGGACATAAAGGAATTAGGGGCGAAGTTTTAAGCGGCTTTACTTCTATATCAAATATTTCTTTACCGTGTATGCAGGATGGTATAAAAAAAGGATATGACTGGAATCAAGTGAAGGTACAGACACTGATAGAACTTATGGCGCAAGTTGAAGATACAAATGTATTGGCCAGGCATAATAACAAAACACTTCAAAATGTTCAAAAGACTGCCGGATATGTAATAGAGATGGGAGGCGCATATACTTCAAAGGGATTTAAATATATTAATTTTTTAGATCAGGTATTTATTGAGAAAAATATTAGTTCCGGCGGATGTGCCGATTTATTGGCTGTAACTATAATGGTTTACCATCTTTCATTAATAGATTTTATGAGCATTGCGAACTATTAAACATAGGCAGGAATGGAGTGCAAAAATGTTAGAAAATATAATTTTTCAAGAAGGATATCCTTTTTCAGGACGCAGATTAAGTAATATGAAAGAATTTCTAAAACAAATGGTGTTAGATTATGATGAGGGGATCGAATATAGCCTTTCTTTATTAAACGAGGAATATGAAATAATCGGATGCGGTTCATTGGAAGCAAATGTATTAAAATGCATTGCTATCTCTTCAAAGTATCAAGGGATGGGGTTAGCGGCAACTATCGTGTCAAATTTGGTGAAAGAGGCATACAACCAAGGAAGGTCTCATTTATTCCTGTTTACAAAACCAAATAACAGAGCCATGTTTGAAGATTTAGGTTTTTATTCAATCTTAAAAACCGAAGATATTCTTTTTATGGAAAATAGCAAACAAGGTTTAAAAAATTATATAGAATTATTAAAAAAAGAATCGGATTCTAAAATGAAAGGAAAACCAAATAATAGAATCGGAGCCATTGTTGCCAACTGTAACCCATTTACAAACGGGCATAGATACCTAATTGAACAGGCGACTAATCAGTGTGATTGGATCCATTTATTTATTCTTTCAGAAAATAAAAGCGCGTTTCCAACAGAAGTGCGGTATGAACTGGTAAGGCAGGCGATAAAAGACATGGACAATGTAATTTTACATCAGACATCGGATTATCTGATTTCCTCCGCCACTTTCCCCACCTACTTTATAAAGGAAAAAAGCAAGGCGATAGAAGCAAATTGCAGATTAGATTTAGAGCTGTTTGCCAGGATAGCTCCTAAGTTGAGAATTACAGTTCGTTTTGTCGGAACTGAGCCATATTGCGAAGTAACATCTTCCTATAACAAGGCAATGAATAAAATATTGCCCGAATACGGAATAGAAGTAAAGGAAATATCAAGAAAAAAAGATATGGGGAAACCAATCAGCGCCTCACAGGTAAGAAAAATAATGCAAACTGGTAATTTAGATACTTTAAGAAAACTTGTTCCAGAAACTACATACCAATATATCGTATCGGAAGAAGGAAGAAAGTTGGTAAAAAGCTGGAAAAATTAGTTTGTCATAAATGGGTTGCAAAATTTTAAAAATTTATTGCTTAAGGCAGGATCTATGTTGTATTTTCCATAAATTTCGGGAATATACCAAATTTCAGCCTCAAGTTAGGTAAACTAAAAATTTTGCAACCGCATCATAAAGAAATAATTTACGATTATTGAGGTGTAAACTGGTACCCAATACCTCGAATTGTCTTTATATAAACGGGATTTTGAGGATCATCTTCAATTTTGTTGCGTAAGTGATTAATATATACCATAATGGAGTTTTCGTCAACAAAGGCATTTCTCCAGACATGTTCGTAGATGATGTCTTTGGTAAACACTTGATTCGGCCGTTCCATAAAAAGGTGAATTAAACTATTTTCCTTGGAAGATAGAATGATTTCTTCATTATCTTTATAAAACCGAAAGGTTAAGGTATCATATCTAAAGCGACCATGCTGTAATATTTGCTTGGAAGTAGTTTCATCCTTTTTGTTGCGACGAATTAGGGCTTTTACCTTTGCACCTAGGAGTACCGGGTTAAAAGGTTTTGTAATGTAATCATCTGCTCCTAGAGATAGCACATAGAGCACATCATAATCTTCATTACGGCCGCTAACAATAATAATAGGTGTGTTGATTCCTTTTTCACGGATTTTTTCAACCACTTCAAATCCATCCATTCCGTTCATCATAATGTCCAAAAGAATTAGATCATATGTATTAGTTTTTAACATCTGAATGGCCATATTGCCATCATTAGCGATTGAAGATTGAAGGTTATTGCTCGTCATCACTTTTTGTAAAAGTTTACATATTGAATTATCATCATCAACAATCAGCACTTTATTAGACATAATTTCCTCTCTAATCTAATCTTATTATTGGTTGATTGTGTAAACAGTACAAACAACTACTAATAAAAAATATTATATCAATATGCACGGCGCAAAAACGCCGCCTTTTATCAGAAGATAAAAGCATCTTCTGATAACTATTATTATACCAAATTAAATAATTAAGTCAATTAAAAATATATTTCAAATAAATAGGAGGATTATTATTGAAATTAAATTTTATCAAGATCAAGATTCATAAAAAAAATATAATAATATGGATTATTATATTAGGACTGTTTTTGAGTGGAATGATATTCTTAACACAGGCAATATGGAATGAATATAGAAATACAATAATAAGTCAGCAGGAGGAGCAGATGCTTCTGATATCCAGATCCGTGGCCAGTAATATGACAAGTATGATGGAAAATTACGTACTGGATTTAAATATAATAGCAGATTTAAGCCTGTTTGATAATAAAGAATATACAAAAGCAGAAAGATTGGAATTAATTAAAGATATAATATATCAATATATTAAGGATGAAAACCAGTATGTCTCAAATATAAAATTAATTAATGAAGAGGGAGAAGCATTACTGCAAGTAGAACCACAAAATTTTAAAAAAGTTTTATATACTACGGATTATTCTGATGAAGTGGTTTTAGATATCCGTCAGGGGTATGATAAATTAATATATATGGTATTAAGCCGCAAGACTATCAGAGGATATACTTTGGAACTGGTTATAGATTTAAAAGCTTATTATAAATCAATGATTTCTTCCATCAAGCTTGGAACAAACGGATATATTATGGTAAAAACAATGGATGGGATTATTATTATGCATCCGTCCGATGGTCAATTGGGATTAGAGGTGATTGAAGGAAGGGAAGAAAAGTATCCCGGTTTAGATTTAGCAGAGTTAGAAAAGATGATTGAAAAACAAAAACTAGGACAAGAGGGAATTGCAGTTTATCACTCTTATTGGTGGACAGAAAAAGAACTCCCCTATGTAAAAAAGATAAATGCATATTCTCCCGCTAAGTTTGGAAATACGTTTTTTATCATAGGCGCCGTTATTGATTTTGATGATATTTATGTGCCGGTGGCAGAGGGGATATTAAAAATTATCATTATGCTGGTACTCATATTTATTGGAATTATGGTGCTTATTATAGTGATAATGCGTATCCTAAAAGATAAAGAAACCGTCTTACGTGAAATTGTATATTTGAGGGAGCTAAATGCAACTCTTGAGGAGATGCACCGTAGTGAAGAAAAAATAGCTCATCAGCAAAGGCTTCAGATTATGGGGACAATGACAGGAGGTATTGCTCACGAATTTAATAATTTATTGACGCCAATTATGGGATATGCAGGATTAATGCTTGAAGATTTTCCAAAGAATAACGCTCATTTTGAGGATGTCAAGGAAATCTATGAAGCTGCTGAAAAGGCAAAGGATATTATCAACCAGATATCTTCTTTAAGCCGTAAGAATATGGAAACTACTTTTAAATTTATTCAGGCGAAAAAAATGATAGAACGTTCTATGAAGATGGTAAGTTCTATATGTCCACCCAATGTTCAGCTAAAGATAAAGATTAACTTCGATCAGGACGGTTTTTTAGGAAATGAAACTCAGATGAACCAGGTTATGTTAAACCTCTGTGTGAATGCTTTTTATGCTATAGGACATGAAAACGGAGTACTAAGTGTAGAAGGAAATATTGTGAATTTAGAACAGATAAAAAATAGACATCCAAGTAAAAATATTGAACTTGGTAATCAAAATTATATTCAAATTATAGTGAAAGACACAGGTTGTGGTATGGATGAAGCTACAATAAGAGAGATCTTTAATCCGTTTTTCACAACAAAGCAGCAAGGGCAAGGTACCGGACTTGGTTTATCCTTGGTAGAAAATTTTATAATAGGGCATCAGGGATTCATTACGGCGGAAAGTGAGCTTTTAAAAGGAAGCACCTTTTTTTGGTATTTACCAGTAAGTGAACCTATCGATGAAACAAAGGAATATACAGAGGAAACTTATAATCTGCCAAACATTAAGATTATGATTTTGGATGATAATCCTAAGGTACTTAATATGCTGCAAAAAGGTTTAGAAAAGCTTGGAATTGATTTTGTATTATTTCAGAACATCCAGGGAGCCATCGATGAGTTAAGTAAAAATAAATATAATGTTTTAATACTGGACGACTCATTGCCCGGAATGAGTGGTCTTACCGTTGCGTCGTTTGCTAAAAATCATCAGCCGAATTTGAAAATTATTTTACTTATAGTTGAATTAAGAAAAGAAATTATTGAAGCAAAGAATAAACAAATTATTGATTCTTATATGGAAAAACCAATTATATGCCATTCTTTGCTACAGCAGATAAGGGAATTATTGAGGTAGTTTTTTCGTTATTTTTTAACCTTAATATATTTTAATATAAATCTGAATAATTTTTAAGATAGAAAAAGGGAACCTTAAGGTTCCTTTTTTATAATAAGAATAAGCAAATATTTATCTTTATAGCAAAAAAAGGAGGTATATATGGAAATCAAACACATAGGCACGGCAGGAACTATGGGTTCCAGTGATATTCTGGTTACCATAGAAAAGATCAGCAATGGAATAGACATCAGCCTAAATAGTTCCGTAGAAAAGCAGTTTGGTAATCAGATTCGCAGTGTTATAGCAGAATGTATTAAAAATTCGGGTATTGAAAATGCAAAGGTAACAGCTGTGGATAAAGGTGCGTTAGATTGTGTTATCCGTGCAAGAGTAGAGACGGCCGTTTATCGAGCCTGCGATTCACAGGATTATGTATGGAGAGGGATAAAATAATGGAATATAGACTTAGAAGAACTATGATGTTTGTACCTGGCAATAATCCAAGCATGATAAAAGATGCTTATATATACGGCAGTGATAGTATTATGTTTGACTTGGAAGATTCGGTGTCAATTGCAGAAAAAGACGCTGCAAGATTACTTGTTTATCATGCACTAACCAGTGTGGATTATGGAGATAAGGAGTTGGTTGTTCGAATTAATGATCCCTATACCAAATTAGGTAAGGATGACTTAGAGGCAATGGTACGTGCCGGTGTGCACGTAATTCGTCTTCCTAAGACAGAAACAGCGCAGGATGTGGTGTTTTGTGACGAGCAGATAACGCAAATTGAAAAAGAAATCGGAAAAGAAGCAGGCAGTACCAGGATGATGGCCGCCATTGAAAGCGCCGTTGGAGTATTAAATGCCAGAGATATTGCGTTCGCCAGTAAAAGGCTTATTGGTATTGCTTTAGGAGCGGAGGATTATGTAACAGACTTAAAGACAAATCGTTCCCCGGAAGGAATCGAACTTCTCTTTGCCAGATGTATGATTTTACAGGCGGCCAGAGCAGCCGGTATTTCTGCGCTGGATACGGTTTATTCTGATGTAAATAACGAAGAAGGGCTAATTAAGGAAGCAAAATTAATTAAGCAGCTGGGGTTTGACGGAAAATCTGTTATTAACCCAAAGCAGATAGAACCAATTGTAAATATATATACTCCAACCGTAAAAGAAATTAAAAAATCATTGGATATTATGGAGGCAATTAAAGAAGCCAATCAAAAAGGATCCGGTGTTATTGCTTTAAATGGTAAGATGATTGATAAACCGATTGTAGAGCGTGCAAGGCGTGTTTTAGACCTCGCAAGGGCTGCCGGTGTACTGGATTTGGAGGATGATAGCATTGAATAATATAAACTTAAAGGAAATCCCTTACATAGATGAAATTGGAACTATTACCGAGAACTATGATTCAAGCAGAGCAATAAAAGAGTATAAAACATGTATAGAAAGAGAGCAGCAGGAAAATAAAGTAGTTGCTTCCTTAAGAGAGGCTATTATAAAAAGCGGTTTAAAAAACGGTATGACCATATCTTTTCATCATCATTTTCGCAACGGTGATTATGTGATTAATATGGTTATGGATGAAATTGCCAAAATTGGTATAAAAGATTTAACTTTGGCCGCCAGCTCTTTAATCGATATTCATAAACCATTAATCGAACATATTAAAAATGGAGTGATACGGCGTATTGAAACAAGCGGTATAAGAGGAGAATTAGCAGAAGAAATTTCTAAAGGTTTAATGGACATTCCGGTTGTATTTCGTTCTCATGGCGGAAGGGCCTATGTAATTGAAACCGGCAAGTTAAAAATTGACGTTGCATTTTTGGGAGCCCCGTCTTGTGATCCTTTTGGCAATGCAAATGGATATTCACGTGGAAATGATAAGGGAGTTACATGTGGTTCCCTTGGATATGCAAAGCTGGATGCTCAATATGCAAATAAAGTTGTTATTATTACGGACAATATAGTTTCATTTCCAAATGCGCCTTTTGGAATTCCTGAGTCTGATGTGGATTATATTGTTGAGGTTGAGGCAATTGGAGATCCAAATGGCATTATGAGCGGTGCCACCAGATATACACAAAATCCAAAAGAACTTCTTATTGCTAAGACGGCGGCCAGTGTAATTGAAGCCAGCGGTTACTTTAAGGAAGGATTTTCTATTCAGTTGGGTACGGGCGGCGCTTCTTTGGCAACCGCACGTTTCTTAAGAGAAAAAATGTTACAAAAAGAAATTTATGCAAGTTTTGCTTTAGGCGGTATTACCGGTCAAATTGTGGAGCTTTTTGAGGAAGGGCTGATTAAGAGAATCTTAGATGTACAATCTTTTGATTTAGATGCGGCAAAGTCGTTAAAAAATAACCGTTTCCATCAACAAATTTCATCCTCCTACTATGCAAGTCCGGGAAATGAAGGCAGTGCTGTTAATCAGTTGGATATTGTAATATTATCGGCTCTAGAAGTGGATGTTGATTTTAATGTAAATGTATTAACCGGTTCAGACGGAGTAATCAGAGGCGCAATTGGCGGACACAGTGATACGGCGGCAGGAGCATCCATTTCTATTATTACATGTCCATTAACAAGAGGACGTATTGCGACTATTGTAGATCATGTAAATACGGTGGTTACTCCGGGAAAAACAGTAGATATTGTAGTAACGGAGCAGGGGATTGCAGTAAATCCGCTACGTGAAACGTTAAAACAAAGTTTAATTAGGGCCGGATTACCTGTATATAGTATTCATGAATTAAAAGACCGTGGGGAAAAAATTGTAGGTAAAGCGGAGCCAATTGAGTATACCGATAAAATAGTTGGTATTGTAACCTATCGAGACGGTTCGGTAATTGATGTAATTCGTCAGGTTAAAACAGATAAATAACTTGTCGGTACTCTAGCTTTATTAAAATATTAAGTATGATTTAGCCTCTATATATAAATTGACGAGGTGTTTTGAGGGGAGTAGTTTTTCATAATTGTCAAAAAATATTAAAATTGAAAGGGAAACTATATGATAACTATTTTAGCTTGGTTAATGGTTTGTGTATTTATGTTTTTAGTTATTAGAAAGAAGCTTACACCTTTTTCAGCACTTATTCTAATTCCAATCGGATTTACATTAATAGGTTCATTTTTGGGATTATATTCTGCGCAAGTAACAGAAACGAAAGAAATAGCAGATCCTACTTTGCTGGATCAAATTCTGATAATCGGAGATTGGACTTTAGAAGGTGTTAAGCAGGTATCCACAACTGGAATAATGCTATTATTTGCGATTCTATACTTTTCAATCATGTTAAACGCAGGATTATTTGATCCGGTTACAAAAAAAATGATCCAATTTGCTAAAGGCGATCCAGTTAGGGTATTAATTGCTACTTCTATTATTTCCGCGGCGGTATCTTTAAACGGTGATGGAACAACTACTACATTAATCGTATGTACCGCTTTTATTCCAATTTATAAAAAACTGGGATTAAAGATGATGAATCTAGGTGTTTTATTAATTTTAATGAATACTATTATGAACCTATTGCCTTGGGGCGGCCCTACAGCCCGTGTTATTTCGGTTTTAAATCTTAATGAACAAGAAATTTTAAGAGTTCTTGTTCCCGGTATGAGCGTTTCTATCATTTATATGCTTAGTGTTGCATATTACTTAGGAATAAAAGAAAGAAAAAGAATTGGTGTTCAAAAATTAACGAATGAGGAAATTGATTTATTAATATCTTGTAAGGATGAAAATGTTATTGCTTTAAAAAAACCTCAGTATGTATGGTTTAATGCAATATTAACAATTGCAGTTGTTATTATGTTAGTGAAAGGTACTTTCCCGTCCGTATTTCTATTTTTAGTGGGTACTGCTTTAGCATTGGTTATAAACTATCATTCTTTAAAAGAGCAAAAACAGCGAATTCAGGATAATGCCGGCGACGCCGTTCAAGTTGTTATTCTGGTATTAGGCGCAGGTATATTTATGGGGTTATTTACGGGAACCGGCATGGCAAACGGCCTAGCATTAAGTTTAACAAACATAATTCCAGCAAGTCTTGGCCGTTTCTGGGGACTTATTGTTGCTATATTATCTGCTCCCGGAACCTTTTTCTTATCAAATGATGCTTTTTATTACGGGGTACTCCCCGTTCTGGCTGAAACAGGAGCTAAATATGGCTACACCACATTAGAAATAGGAACCGCTTCCTTATTAGGTCAGGCATTTCACTTATTAAGTCCACTAGTTGCTTTTATCTATTTACTATTAAATCTTACCGGACTTGAAATGGGTGAATGGCAGAAGGAATCAGGAAAGTGGGCCGTAGGGGTATTTATTATCTTCATTGCTATGGCTGCTATTACTAATTCAGTTCCTTTATTTAAGTAGTCAAAATTTTGATATAACAAGAGCTAAAAATGAAAAACTAATTCAAAGTGGGTTCTCTAATCATTCATTAGAGGGCCCACTTTTAAAAATCTCACCAAATCGGAAAAATTTTCAGTTTAACATTACAAGAAAGCAGCAAAACGGATTGCGAATATCCGCCCTAACTTTATGCTTTACTTAGAATAATTTTTTATAAGTTTATCCTGTGCTTTAATAGTAATCATAGCATAATTCACAAAAATAATGTATAATTATATCAGTGCTGTGTTACAAATGGAGGTATGGGAACGTGAAAAGAAGGATATTTCATAAGTATATGGTAAGCTTTGCTTCATTTTTTTTAGTGCCGCTGGCAGTGCTTACTATATGCCTTCAGGTGATTATGTATCAGAATCTTAGCAAAGAGATTCTTAGATATAATGAAAATATCATGGAACGCTTGGGAGACGATCTGGTTACTATGAACGGAAGGCTTATGGAAACAGGAAACAAGATTAGTTTTAGTGAACCGGTATTGTCTAAGCTTCACACCACAAGCAATCAGATAAAAATGATTGATACACTCAGAAAGATAAATTCAGATAATTCCTATATAACAATGGCATACCTGATTTACAGAGATGATACTCCCTGTTTCTCATCCCAGGGAAAATATGAAAAAGAAATTATGCTGAAAAAACAGCTGCGGATTCCGGCGGAAGAAAGAGAGGAATTTCTTAACAAACTTTATTCTATTGAGGAGCCGGAATATGACGTGATCCACAAACAGTATGATTTAAAAGCAGGGCCCATCGTACAGCAGCAAATGATTTTTATTTATCCGGTTTATAATTATACCAATAAGGAAGAAGCTTGGATAATATTGGAACTTAAGGAGTCGAAGATAAAGATTGATTCCCTCTCAGCCCCGGGCAGTTACAGCAGCGGAGTCACAGTATTAAACCAGAACGGAAAAAAACTGATTACAGAAGGTATTACAAAAAGTAAGGACAATTCTTTTGAATTCCAGCTTGATGAAATTACAAACGCCGCGCCGGGAAAATGCAGTATTGTATACAGTGGAACGGATAAACAGAAGTTACTTGTCTATCCCATGGAAAATCCAAAATTGATTATTGTGGATCAGATTACCATACCAAATTTGCTGAAAAACATTATTGAAAGCAACAGTGTTCTGGTAATCGGAGTTTTAGTATTCCTGATGTTTGGATGTGTAATGGCAATCTATGTGGCTTACCGCTATTATAAGCCCATTCACCAGCTGGCACAATATATGAGGCTGGAAAACGAACCGGAAACCCATAAAAATGAACTGGATTATATTAAGAATCAATACGACAGCCTTAATTCCGTGAAAGAATCTTTGTCAAAGGAGATTGAGAATCAGTGGCCGTTAGTGGAGGAACGCCTGGTCACAAGGCTTTTATATGACGGTGTACAAGAGCCCGGAGACAGTGATATTGTAGGCAAGGTATTTGAAGAACAAATGAATCATAAAAAGCATTTTGTGGCATTGATTATCAGAGGTCACCAGTCCTCCCAGAGTTTTGAGGCCGTTTATAAAGAAAAAGAAGCCGATATCAATAAAGGATTTCAGGATGAGTATATGATATACAGTACTTATATTTATTATTATGAAGCAATTGCCATTATATTAAGCAGGGATCAGATGGAGGAGGAAAACCGCAAGGATGTCCAGGCAAAGCTGCAGCAGCTTTTTGAAGAATACGGCTGTATTATTTCCCTGGGAAATATATACGAGGATGCATCCGGTGTACATATTTCCTTCCTGGAAGCACTGACCGATATCAAGTACCGGTTATTGAATCCCCAGAAAGAATTTAAATTGGACGGGATGGCTTTAAAAAGCGGAGAAGAGTATGGCAGCAGGATAAACCTTTATCAGACAGAGTGCCTGTTGTGCATCAATCGCTGTCTGGATAACGGCAATGTTGGCGAGGTTGAAAAATCCGTCAATGAAGTTGTATTAAACCTCTGGGAACTTCCCGGCCAGATGGCGCTCATGTGCTGCTATGATATTGTCAGCCAGCTGATTAAAGAGGTTAAGAAAAAGAATATCCGGCTGACGGAGATAGACCTGTATCAGCTGACAACCTTCAGGACGGTAGATGAATTCGGAGAAAAATTAAAGACTGCTCTTATACGTATCTGCGAAGATATTACCGTATCCCAGAGGGATATTCAGAATATGCTGGTTAAGCAGATTCTGGATTATATTGAGCAAAACTATCAGGATTCCAATCTAAGCCTGGTGGGAATGTCAGAGCATTTTGGGTATTCCTCCAGTTATATGAGTAAATTCATTACCCAGAATTTAAATGTTAGTTTTTCAGAGCTGGTGGCAAATAAACGGCTCTCTTACACAAAAGACAGTTTGATCAATACGGATAAACAGATTGCACAAATTGCGCAGGAAGCCGGATATGTCAATCTTTCCAATTTTACCCGGCGCTTCAAAAGCGCGGAAAACATGACTCCCGGACAATATCGCAGTTTATATGGAAAAAGATAAAATAGAGTAAAAAATAAGGTATGGAAACATCAGCGGGCTGTTTTAAAAAACAGTCCTTTTTTAATTCCATTAATCTTATCAATAAAATTGGATAAAATTGTAAATACAATCTAATTTTTTCCTGTTTTTTTTACTATGATAATAAAAAAGTATCATCAAAATATGAGAATACAAGTAAAATAACATGAAAGTACTCCTCATTTAAGAAGTGCAAATTGACGGAAAATTTCTTATAATATATGATTGTATTGTGCAAAACAGCAAGAATCTTTGCAGCAAAATGGTAAAGCGGATATTCCAGGTCCACGCTACTTGCTCATAACCATACCAGCATAGCTGTATGGTTAAATAATGTCTAGGAGGTTTATTATGAAAAAAAGAATTCTCACACTATTAACATGCGCGGTAATGGTATCCACAGCATTTACCGGGTGTTCCTCTTCTTCAGGTACTAAATCAGGAAACCAGGATACAGACACGGCGCAGACACAGGAGGAGGCATCCGGTTCAGCCGAGGGAGAAATTAAACTGAAAGTATTGGATAATTATGGATCGATGGTGGAGGAGATGATATCCGTATATGAAAAACTTCATCCGGAAATCGACATTGAATATGAATATATTCCTTCCGATACTTATTATTCCAAATTTACTGCAATGAATGTCGCAGGGGAATTACCGGATGTAGTTATGACAAACGCCCAGTTTATCGGCGACCAGGTCCGGAGCGATCTGCTGCTGGATTTGACAAATGAAGTGGAAAACGGACAGAATTATGAACAGGATGCAGTGTGGGGCGATACCTTTAACCCTACTCTTTTAAGTAACTGCAAAGCAACTCTGAAGGCAATCGGTTCCGAATATGCGGATAAATTATACGGTGTGCCTTTTACTATGACCACAGTTTCAGTTATCTATGACAAGAATGTTTATAATGAACTGGGTCTTTCTGTTCCTACCACCTGGGATGAATTTGAAAAAAATTGTGAGGCAATTAAAGCCGCCGGCAAAATCCCTATTTCCATGCAACAGCAGAATATGGACTGGTGGCCAAGAATTTTCTGGGATCAGTATTGCAGGGACGAACTGGATGCAAATACTGATGCATTTGAAGACGGAACTATGACTTTTTCCTCGGAAAGCGTGAAAAAGGGACTGGAAAAGTTTAAGTACATGTGGGATCAGGGATGGTTCCCGGAATCCGGCTTAACAGGTAACAGAGAGACCATGCAGCAGCTCTTTGTTCAAAAAGAATTAGTTCAGGTAATGCTGCAGCCAAATTATCTTTCTTATCTGACGGAAAACGTTCCCGATGACGTAGAACTGGCATCTTATGCATTACCGGGTGTCGACGGAAAACCGGCAAGATGTTTAGGAGGCTCCAGCAGTATCTGGGCCGTTACCAATTCATCAGAGCATCAGAAAGAGGCTATCGAATTTGTTAAGTTTTTAACCTCAAAGACAGCCTTCTCGGAAGACTATGCAAAATTTATCAATCCGGGTCTGACAAATTTTGAACTGACCAGTGATAATGAGGCCATGCAAGGTTATATTGAAGCAGGTGAGAACGGTTTTATTCCGGATATTTATGTTCCGGTAAATATTACGACGGAGATACAGAATGCCTTTTTAACTGATCTGGAACCCAATTATCTGCTGGGAACCTATGACCTGGATTATGTGACGGATCAACTGAACACATTATATAAGGATACCTACCTCTCAAATCTGAAATAATCCGGCCATTAAAAAAGTTTGCAAAGCATACTCTGCGCTGACGCGCTGTCACTTCAGTGACAAACTTCGTCCAGCGCGGCGTGCGCTTCCTAAGAGTCGTGTTTCTTGCCGTATAGGACGCACTTTCCTATACGGCAAGAAAAAATGCCGCTGTTATCCGCAGTATTTAGGCACTCATATTAAGAAATATAGCTCACATTCCGGACGCAGGTCAGGAAAACTTGAGGTTGGAGGCATCCCCTGCTTCAAACGGCAAATGTAAGGAGAATTAAATGAAACATCGTATGACAGTAAAAGAAAAAAAGGAAATGATGACGGCATTTTTATTAATAGCCCCGACAATTATTGCTTTTATTATTTTCCTCTATATTCCATTTGTCAGTGCACTGCAAACCAGCCTTTATAAATATAACGGCTTAGGTGATCTGACAGATTTTGTAGGATTTAAAAACTATATGAAAGTATTAGCTGATCCCAGGTTCTTAAGGTCTTTAAAAAATACCCTGTATTTAATACTTATCAGCTTTTGTGCCGTTCCCATCGGCTTTGTTTTTGCCTATATCCTTTATATAGGTGTTCCGGGGAAAAAAATTTTTAATACCGGCCTGTTTATTCCGTATTTAATTTCCATGGTTGTAGTAGGATGTATCTGGAGAATTATCTATGATCCTACCATCGGTCCGGTGGATCAGTTTTTAAATATGATTGGTTTAGGAAAATATGCAACTGCCTGGTTAAGCCGTCCGGAAACGGCACTGGGTGCAGTTTCCATTACATGGATCTGGAGGTCGGCGCCTTTTAACATGCTGATTATGTATGCCAATCTTTCGAAAATGCCGGAAGACTTTTTAGAAGCGGCTAAGGTGGATGGCGCTAACTTATGGCAAAAATTCTTCTATATCATTATACCTTACTTAAAGCCTACTTTTGGTGTCCTTGCCATGCTGACAGTAACCAACGGGCTCCGGCTCTTTGATTTAATCTGGGTAATGACTCAGGGCGGACCCGGCGGAGCCTCCGATGTCATGACTTCTTATATATATACAAAGGCATTTACAAACCGTGACTTTGGTGCCGGTACGGCGGCTTCCGTTATTTTAATGCTTATTATGGTCTTGATTATGGCTGTCAAGACTTTATACCAGAAAGCCACGGCAGGGAGGAATAAAAGTTGAAAGAAAATATGAATAGAGAAAGGATGCCACATTGTGATTCTTTCAACCTTTTGATTTGTGGCAGTACCGCAGGCCAGCCTGGGGTATAGAATGGGAATAAATCATGAAAAAACAACTGTCCAAATGTTTTTTGTTTTTATTTATGCTGGTGGCATTTTTAATTTCGGTATATCCTCTTGTTTGGGTAATTATCCAATCCTTAAAAACAGAAACCGAATTTCTCCAGAGTATATGGACTCTTCCGTCAAAACTGAATTTTGAAAATTATGCTATAGCATGGAATCAGGCGGGGATATCCATATACTTTACAAATAGCGTCATCGTGACGGTAGTCACTACCATTGTCAATCTGGTATTTGTAACATGCGCAGGTTATGCCTTTGCAAAATTGAAATTTCCGGGAAAATCATTTTTTTACTACATGATTATTTTCAATTTATTAATTCCCACGGCCATTATTCTTTTACCCATGTTTACCATGATTAATAAGATTCACCTGGTTAATACCCTTCCGGCTTTGGTATTCCCTTATTTTCAAGGATTTGCACCTTTGGGACTGATTATCTGCCGCAGTTATTTCGAAGACCTGCCGGATGAATTAATGGAAGCAGGCAGGCTGGACGGGTGCGGTAATCTCCAGGTATTTGTAAAAATCATGCTTCCGTTGTCAAAGCCCATCGTGGCAACCATGGCAATCCTTTCTTCCATGCAGGTGTGGAATGAATATTTATGGGCGCTGACTTCCATTACGGATCAGGCTAAATACACCCTTTCCGTTGGTATCGCCCTGTATAACAAAAAAACGGAAACCGTAGGATATACACCGGTATTTGCCGCATTGTCCATCAGCGCATTGGTAATTGTAATCATTTACTTGCTTTTGCAGAAAAACTTTGTAAAATCCATTGCGGCCGGTGCGGTTAAGGGATAAGGAGAAAAAATAATGGATTTTTTAGAAAAATTTCAAAACCCGGATAAAAAATACAGTGTTCTGGCATTCTGGTTCCTAAACGGGGAACTGGATGCTGCTAAACTGAAACATCAGATCGATGAAATGGTGGAAAAAGGGGTATACGGCGGATTCATGCATCCCAGAGCCTATCTGAAAACCCCTTATCTGGAAGAAGAATGGTGGAAAGCCATTTCGGCTTGCATTGCCGAAGCTAAGGAGAAAGGCTTTGCGCCGTGGCTGTATGACGAATACGCCTGGCCCAGCGGAACGGCGGGAAGTACCTTTGACTACGGATACCAGAAGCCTTCCCGAATCCTCGCGAAAGGTCCGGTTAATATGGCCAAAGGGCTTTACGCCAAAGTTTTTGAACAGGAACAGCAATATGGAATCCGGGCGCTAAAAGAGCCGGAACAGCCGACTCAAGCGACTTGCGTTACAAAACCATCCCAATTGCCGGAGACAGAAAAAATAGAAAATCCCTTGGTTCAGGCAGCTTACGATATAAAACTATTCCAATTGCCGGAAACAGAAAAAGAACAGGATCCGTTAATTCAGGTAGTTGAAAGGAATGGAAAGTATTACGCCTTTTACCTGAAAATCTTTCCGAAAGCAGTGGATTATTTAAATCCCGAAACGATTTCAAATTTCATTGAATTAACCCACGAGGAATATAAAAAGCGGTATGGCGGGGAATTCGGCGGTCTCATTCCGGGCATTTTTTTTGATGAGATTTATATGATGGGAAACCCCATTCCCTGGACAGAGTCCCTTCCTGCCAGGTTTAAAGAAAAGTATGGCTACAGCCTTATGGATGAATTGCCAAGCTTAATAGACGGAACGAAGGAACACGATAAGCAGGTACGAAAGGACTATTTTTCCCTGATTGCCCGGATGTACGAAGAAGCCTTCTTTCAGCAGATTTCGGATTGGTGCGGGAAAAATCATCTGCTATTAACGGGACATACGGAAGAATTTTTATGGGAACATCCCAGACGTCAGGGCAATTATTTTAAAACCATGAGGCATCTCATGGTGCCGGGTTCCGATTGTCACGATTACCGGTACCGCTATCCAAGACGTATTACCTACTGTGAGCCGAAATACTCCGTATCCGTAGCAAGGGCCTACAATAAAGAACGTGCCATGTCGGAAGCCATGGGAGGCGCAGGCTGGAACTGTACCCTGGAGGAATTTAAAAAAGGAATTCATACCTTAGCCGCCATGGGTATTAATATGTTCATCCTTCATGGATTCTACTATGAATGTGAACATCAGGGTTCCCAGTCCGACTGGCCTACCAGTTTTTTCTACCAGAATCCCTACTGGAAATATTTCAGAGAATTTGCCGGATATGTACAGAGAATCTGCTATATGAACAGTATCGGCCGTCCCGTTGTAAACTATGGGATTCTATACCCCATTGAAGATATGTACGAACATATGCTTAATGGGGAGGAGGACCGGAAGGGGAGGTTAATCAGCAATAAATTCCACGATGCATTGAATATCATGCTGGAAAATCAGCTGGACACCGATATGGTGGATTCCCAGTGTCTGATGAACGGAAAAATCTCTGGGGGAGAACTCTGCATCGGGCAGCAAAAGTTTAAACTACTGCTTCTGCCCCAGGGTACCAGTCTGAGCAGGGAATTAGAGACAAAGCTTTCAGACTGGATGGAACAGGGCGGTAAGATTCTATTCTATAAAACGGATGGGCAAAGCGAACTGCCGGAAACTTTTAAAGCCTGCGGACTGTGCGAAATACCAAGGCTTCCCAAAGAAGCTGCCGGACTGGTTCCGCCGGATGCAAGGGTGGTTGACAAAAACAGGGAGAATATTTTTATCAATCACAGAGAACTGGAAGGATATCATTATTATTTTCTTTCTAACAACAGAGAGGAAAAGAAACGGTTTACGATGGAATTTCCCCATTCTAAAATACCGTCAGTCTTAAATATAGAAACAGGAAATACAGAAAGTACGATATGGAAGGCCGTTCCAGACGGAATAGAAGTCGCATTGACACTTGAAGCCAATGAAGCTGTTTATCTAATCTTTGGGTTACAAACTGTCAGCGATGTGGCAAAGGATAATTTTGCAGTAGAACCCATGGTTAAGCGGGAAGTAGTAAAAAATGCCTTTGCAACAGAATCCATGGTTAAGCAGAATATAGTGAAAGATGTTTTCACGGCAGATTCCATGGTTGAACGGGAAGAGTTGATTACGGGAAAATGGAGCTTTCTTCCGTTATCCCCTGATTTTGATCATAAATGGAACATTGATGCAAAGGAAACTCAACTGGAAATTCCTTTAGCCGGTTTTACAACCGATTTATGGGAGGATTATTCGACAATACGGGTCTGCAATACCACACAGGAACCCGGAAGCTGCGACAGACATGTCAGCTTATGGAAGGGCAGGTGGATTACACGCAGGCCCAGCTGGAATGATGCAATGAATTCCTCTGATTTATATTTCAGAAAACTGCTGTTTATAGAAGACGGGATTGAATCGGCAGATTTTTGTATGGCGGCAATTGACTCTTTTGAAGTGTTCATAAACGGAAGTAAGGTCTTTCAGGAAGAAAGCAACGGCCGGCCCGTTAACTTTTCCTTAAAGCCGTATCTGAAGCCGGGTATTAACTTAATAGCAATGCACGTGATCAATCACAATCCGTTAAATGACGTCAATGTCTGCTCCGCAGAAAATCTGCCGAAAGACAGACTCATCTCCTTGCTTTTACAGGGGACCGTTAAAACCGCGGGCAGGGACATTTCCGTAATCAGCGACCATACCTGGATTGTCAATGATATCCGGGAAGAAGGCTGGAATCAGGCAAAACGGGATATAGAATCCGAAACGGTTGATTTTGATGTTCAGAGGATAAAAAATTTCAACAAAAAAACGGCGGAGCATGTATGGATTCCCGCATGGGAAAGAGGCAAACCCCCGATTAAGCCCTGGGGAGATCTGCCCCTGTTTGGAGAAACCGTATCCTATCCTGTAAAACTGTATTATACGGTTATCATTCCGGCAGGTACTTACCGGATATTTAAACCCACAGTTTCGGGTGCGGCAAGATTTTTCCTGGACGGCAAAGAAATAGTGTGGAACAAGGTCGTCAAAGAATTAGAAAGGAATGATCAGATCCATACCTTGACAATCCAGGTTACGGCCGGGGAAGGAAAGGACGGATTACAGAAACCGGTACGCATCGCCATGAAACCTTTCAAGGTAAATTTAACGGACTGGAGGCAGTTTGGATTACCCTGGTTTTCCGGCAGGTGTATGTATACCAATACCTTCCATGCCGGCTTAAAAGGACAGAGATATACACTGGACCTTGGCAAGGTCAATTTTTATGCTGAAATCTGGATTAACAGAAAGCTTGCGGCTGTTAAAATATGGCCCCCGTATCGTATTGATATCACAGATTTTTTACAGAATGGAGAAAATAAAATTACGGTTATAGCCGCTAACTCAGCCGGAAATGCCCGAAGGCATATGCTTGTGGACGAGGGCATGGCATTGGGATGGAACCGGTACTGGAATGAAGATAATATGGACAGGGATTGCCAGAACTATGTTTCAGGCTTACTTGGCCCCGTCAGACTTTTATCTGAAAGATATGAATAATTTATAACGGTATAATCAAAAAAGGTGCCGCCGTAAAACAGCCTTAATAACCCAATCCTTTTAAGAATAAATTAGGCTATATCAGACGTGGCCAAAAACGAAGCAGGGCATTTTACATTATAATCGGCGGTGAAAATACAGCATCTAATTTCTCTCTTAAAAATTTATTTGCAAAAATTAAATCTTCCTGCCAATTATTCGAACCTTGATACCAGAATTCTCCCACAAACATTTTTACATTAAAATCCCTCAGTAATGTTAAGGGTGCAATATAGTCTGTGTGGCCGGTACCGAATGGAATATTTCTGTAATGCCCAGGCAATGTCTCTTTTAAATGTGCAGCGAATATATGTCCTTCCCCGGTACGGATATCTTCCGCTACACTTTTGCCATATATCAGGCCTGCATTGGTAAGATTTCCGATATCCGGATATATTCCCAGATATGGGCTGTTAATCAGTTTCACATATTTCATAGCTTTCTCCACTGTATCCATAAATGGAGTCTCCATTGTCTCAAAACCCATATTAATTCCTCTGGAAGCAGCCATTTTACTCGCTTTCTTTAAGTTTTCCGCAAACATCTGTCTTGTATCGTCTGTCCCTTCTTCATAATATACATCATATCCGGCTAATTGGATAATTCTGATTCCCATATCAGCAGCTAAATCAATTGCTTTCTCCATAATTTCCAGGCCTCTTGCCCTTATATTATTATTTATGCTTCCAAAGGGATATTTTCTATGACCGCTTAGGCACATAGAACAGATTGGCATCCCGATTTCATACATTGTCTCTCTTATACAGCACCGTTCTGCAGCAGACCAATCCAGTCTTCCAAGCTTTTCATCGGATTCATCTATACTGATTTCCAGATAATCAAAACCCGCTTTTTTCCCAATGGATAATTTCTCCGACCATGACAGGATTCCCGGCATGGATTTTTCATATAAACCTAAATTATATTCCTTCATTAGAACCTCCTCCAGCACAGCCGACGTTTGCACGGCATTAAAACAATCGGCACTCTTTCCGTTTTAAATCCTCGTACATAAATTACCTCCTAATTTTCTGTAAAATAATACAGAGCAGCTTCGTTTCTCGTATGATTTGCAGCAATCAGAATATCCCGATCCCCCTGATGCACAACAGCGACATTGGCTGTGCCCGCACCTTTTTCAATAATCGTCAAATCATATTCACCAGATTGTCCGTTATACTTAACGTAATACAGATCACAATTTTCACGGCGGTTACCTACCACCGCAACCGGTGTCTTACATAATTTTCCTGCCCATAAGGCGTGTGCAAAATCATTGTTACGGTCACACTGCCAGACAACTTTATATCTGCCGTCAATAAACTTATGAATCTTTACTTCTTTTCCATGGAAGGGTCCGATAGTAACCAATTCATCCACTCCGTCTCCATCTAAATCAAATACTGCCACATCGCTGGTTGGTTCCTCCAAAATCGCAGCAACTATCCAATCTTCTCCGGATGCTTTCGGTGGTGTAACTGCAAAAACTCCTTCCTCACTGGTTACAAATCCACTTTCCCTTCCTTTATAAGTACCATGCCAGTATCCATGATTTTTATTCAAACCTTCTTTTAACACTCTTAACTCCAATTCTTGATTTAGATCTGACGGCATGGGTGCTACATAGATCTTCCCCGGATCCGACCAGTCATTGCGGTCTTTTTTGGAGCCGCATAAGGTTGCGCCTATAAAATAAAGTGTTCTATCGGACTGCAATAAATCAAAACGGTGTAAATAAGGTAATTTCAGAAAATCCTGATATACATACCTGTTATTTTCGTAACGCACCCATACTACTTTGGATTCTAAAGAATTAAATCCCGGAAAAAAATTCTGGGTTGCAAGAAATTCTCCACTGCGGCCTGGAATTTCTACCATGCTCATAGTCCCGCCATCCCTCTCCCAAACCAGCTGCTTCTTTTCAAAGTTTTCACCGCTATATGCAAAGCAGGGTCCGCCAATTGCTTCACTTGCCAGCAATATATGAGGCTCCCCCTTTACATTTACACAAGACGTGGAATAGCATCTTTCCATATTATCTAAAAATTTTTTTTCAAATTTCATATCCAATATTACCTCCTTAAATTTAATTGGAATTTAATACAAAAGCTTCTCTTTATCATCATTAAGAATATATCGATTTTTTTGAAGCCAATTATCCATAATTGTTCATTTAATATCATTTGTTTCATTTTCAGTTTACATAAACATCTATATATTAATATGTTTACGTTCATTATATCATTATAAATGAGTTGTTTCAATCACTTATTAGGATTTTTTATGATTGTTTTACTGGCATTGTTCATATAACGCATAAATCTCCATACCCTTTACAGTGCACTGGTATGGAAAGAGGCTGTTACAAAATTAATAAATTTACCAGGCTCGGGTCTCCCCCAAGTAAGATAGATTTCAAATTTTGCAACAGCCCCTACAGCTAATAGTTTTAATAGGGCAAGATAGTTATCCATGGTGACATTATACGGGATTAAGAATTAACAACCGCCCGATTATATCGTTTCTCCTCTTGATCCTAATATATATTGGCTGATAAACCATGCGACACCGTTTTCTTCATTGCTTTTCGTAATATAGTCTGCAACCGCTTTTGTTTCGGGCAATGCATTTCCCATAGCAACTGACATTCCGGCCTTCCTTAACATGGGTATGTCATTATCGTAATCGCCGATTGCACATACCTCGTCCGGCTTTAAATCTAAAAATTTCATTAATACATCTATACCGGTTCCTTTATTCACATTCTTATTCATGACATCCAATTGGTTAGCTTCAGAAGATGTGCAGCAGGTCTTCTTAAAACTATTTATGTTGGATGCCGCCTCCGCAAGCTTAAACGGATTTGATGAATAAATCAGCATCTTATAAATATTTAAATCTTTGGTAAAGAAAGGACTGTCTTCCATTACGGATAATTTCATCTGCTTCATATTACTTTCTCCGGAGATTTTGTTATATAATAAGAAACGTTTTATCAAATAATTATTAAGGCTAAAATAATTAACATCCAAAGTTAACGCGCAATACTCCAAATTTCGAAAACGGCAGTATTCTGTAATTTCCCTTGCTTCCTCCGTATCAATGGGCTTATGGGTAATTATTTCTTTTTTAACAGGCTCCCAGACTACCGCCCCATTCGTCGTAATAACCGGTATATCAATCCCTAACATTTTCACATACGGTTCAATCATGGTAGCAATCCTGCCTGTACAGAATGTAAATAATATATTTTGCTCTTTTGCTTTATTAATTACTCTTTGATTGACGGCAGATATTCTTTTATCCGTTCCCAGCAAAGTACCGTCCAGATCACTGACAATTAATTTTATCTTTTTTCCGGCGTCCGTTAAGTTATTCATATATGATACCTCTGCCAAACCTCTCAGACAGTAAATGGACTGTGTAAAAACAACAGACCCATTTGACCGTTTCTATTATTTATCCAACAAACCTGATTCTTTCAGCTTTTCTTCCATCTCTTTTGGCGACAATACATTTTTCAAACCAATAATTACAGTTCCGGAAGCTTTTGCATCTTCAAACATATTTGCAAAATTCAACGGGCAAAAGACAACATCGAATTGTCCTGCCATGCCCTTTCCTTCTGAAAGCGAACAGTGATGTATCCTGCCAATGGATACATTAAGTGCCTTAAAAACTTTTTCCGCCGTCAGTTTTGCCATTAAACTTGTTCCTGCGCCGTTTGCACACGCAACTAAAACATTTAACATTTTTATGCCTCCTAATTATATTCTAAAGATTATATATTGTTTGTTTTTGTTCTTACCTTATATTCTTCATAATCATCCGTAATTAAGAAATAAGTTGCTTTGTTTTTTCTGTATTGGATTTGAGGAATTGCAATTAAAGCCAGTACAACAAGTACAACACCCGCATAACTTAAATACTTCATTACAACTGTAAATACAGGCCATACAACTGCCCAGTCCCACATACCTAAGTATCCGCCATATGCCGACATTCCTACAAAACTGGCGATGAAAGCCGAACCAAACACCTGACATATCCCGGAGATAAACGGCAATATTAATGTTGCTTTCAGACCGCCTTTATTATTCGCATATACCCCAATCGTTGCATTATCAAAAAACATAGGTACAAATCCCGAAATTAAAACAACCGGACTCTTAAGCAAAATTAATAACGCGATGGATAGGAATTGGCCTGCCGCACCGGTTAAAAATCCAATCGTAACAGCATTGGGAGAACCAAAACCATAGGAAACCGCACAATCAACCCCAGGAACAGCTCCGGGTAATATCTTATTGGAAATACCCTGGAATGATACGGTAAGTTCCGATACAAAAGTACGGACGCCTAACTGTAGTATAGCCAGATATACGGCAAAATTTAAACTTGTCTTTAAAATATAGAAGAAAAAACTGTCCGTTTCTGCCATAAATCCGCCTTCAACCAGATATGGCTTGCCTAATATTAAAAGGATTATTCCAAAGAAGATATACATCAATATCGATGTTGCCACCATGTTCTCATTAAATATGGACAGCCATCCGGGAAGCTTAATATCTTCTAATTTCTTAGACTCTTTATTTCCCTTTTTATTTCCCATCTTTTCTGCAATTTTAGAAAAAATTGCAATGCCGAACATTTGCTGATGAGCAATACAAAAGCCCGCACCGTCCGTTAATTCCTGTGTGGCCTTAATTGTTAAGTTACTGCCCACTGCCCAATATAAACCAAGTATAACCGCCATAACAATCAGAATCCAGGTATCGCTGTCTGCTAATTGCGGCAGGGCAAACAGAATCAGCCAAAAAGCAGTCGAAGCCTGCTGGACCTGTACATGTCCCGTTGTAAATACCGCCCGCAGTTTTGTTACTTTTCTAAAACGAACCAATATAATATTAACTATAAATGCAATCAGCAGTAACCACATAACTCCTGAAAATGATTTTCCAAATGTTTCTTCAACCCCGGCTGTAACGGCATTCTGCCCAAAGTACGGATCAATTACCATTGCATCTAAATTAAAACGATCCTTTAATCCTACAAGAATAGGCCGGAAATTAGAAACCAGGCCGCCGGAGCCTACGGCTAATATCATATACCCCACAATAGCTTTGATGCCGCCTGCCAGAACTTCATACCATGGTTTTATTAACAGTATGTAACCTATAATTACAATAAGTCCGATAAAAAATGCCGGTTGTGTTAAAATGTTATTTGCTACGAACGTCCAAATTTTCAATAAAATCTCCATAATACCTCCCATTTAGTTAAGCCTTATTCCATTTGTTTTTAGTTTTTCTGTACTAAATACTTAAACTGATAATGAATCCGCTTCTCCTTTCGGTAATATTAAACAAATTATTGTTTGATACGATTGGATTTTTATTATAATTGTATTATATTACTTATATATGGTTAAGTCAATATAATTATATGATAATTAGCATATTTATATGAACGTTTTAAATTTTTATTTACTTTTTTTAAACTATTAATACATATATTTAGTATTTTCATGATTGTTTTATTTAAACGTTCATATTGTAATTCACTCTTCTTCGATCGCAATCTATTTTTTCCAAACGACCTAAAACCTGCCTAAAAATAATAAAGCTTACTTTTCGGTCATTCTCAATAAATTGCCGAAAAGCAAGCTTCTCCTCTAATTATATTTTAGACCGAGGATGCGCATAGTGCCTGTAAGGTATCATGCCGCAAAGCGGCCAAGCATCAGCGAAGAGTTTGCTTTGCAAACTCTTCCTGTAATCTGTTTTAAAATACGTCATCTTTTGAAACCTGATGTACATTTATACCCATAGAACGAAATGTATTAACGATACTTTCATCTGCTTTTTCATCTGTTATTATATTTTTAATGCGATTAACCTTGCAACTGACAAAACTGCTATTCTTACCCAATTTCGTGTGGTCAGCCAGAATATATGCGGATCCGGTAACTCTGCGAATCATGAGCTGGTTGATATTTACCTCATTCATAATTTCCGTTGTCATACCGCTTTCAACAGACAGACCGCTGCATCCTAAAAAGCTCTTCTTTGCGGACACTCTTTCCAGGTTATTAATCGCAAATTCCCCAACCATGGCTTCCTTTACATCTCCTAATTCCCCTCCGGTAAGAACTATGATTACTTGGGGAGAATGTTCCGAGCAGATCGCCTTTCCATTATTGGTAATAGCAATAACCCTTTTATCATTAATGTAGTTTAACATTTTTAAAGCCGTTGAGCTTGAATTAATAAATATAGTATCTCCGTCTTCCACTAAAGATGCCGCATAATTGGCAATAAGTTTACGGTATAAGGCAACTTCGTCCTCTTCGTTTGTAAATTGCTTATCATTAATAATAGAGGCTCCCCCATAAAATCGTTCCAGCTTCTTATTTTTTTCCATATACTGTAAATCTCTTCTTATAGTAAGCGGTGACACGTCAAACTCTTCCGCTAAATCTCCCACCTTAACATGTCCGTTATTTTTCAATATTTCAAAAACTTTATTCCTTCTGCTTTCAACCAGTGCTTTCTTTCTCTTCATAGTTCCTCATTTCTTTCCTATATTCCCTATTTAATTATAATTCATGATTAAGTTAATACATATAATGAAGTATTTATGATTACACTTTTAATTATATGAACAATTTGTCAAGATGTCAATCATAATTATGCAGAGTATAGGACAAATGCAAGAAGGAAAATAATCCCATGACCGGGACAGCTTCGGGATTCTGCAATTCATTATTATTCATCGGAATATTTAGAATCAATTGCCAACAGTTCTTCCGTATTTCTGGCTTGTAATAATTCACCAACTAACTCTTCATTCATCAATAATGTTGCTAATTTCTCCATATTCTGAAGATGTATATTGTGATCAACTGACGCAAGAACAAAGAAAATACGTGCATCTTTTTCCGGATTGCCTTCTTCAAAATGGACTGGTTCTTCCACTTTCATAAAACTAATTGCTGTATCGTTTACCCCTACCGCGCCTTCCTGTGAGTGAGGCATTGCAACATCAGGAATTAGCACAATATACGGGCCGTATTTTTTTACACATTCAATGATAGAATTAACATATTCCCGCTCAATTGTCTTATCCTTAATAAGCGGTTGACAGGAAGCTTCGATTGCTTCCTCCCATGTATCAAATTTCTGGCGAAAACATACTCTGTTCTTTTCAACAATTTCTTTAATTAACATGCTTATTCCTCCCACAGCTATAAGAAAGAGACCGGCAAGCCAGACTCTGGCGCTTGGTCGCTTCGCGGCATGATACCCTGCAAGCGTCATGCGCATCCCCCGGCGGAGCGTATTTTATGCAATAGGATACAATCTTCTATTGCATAAAATACACTTATAATATGGACCGATAAGGAACATTGGGTTCGTCGGTAAAGCAGTCCTCAAAGCCTCTGCGATAATGATATTGCAGTTTATCCTTATCATCCGGATATACAAATTTACCGCCTACATCCCAAAGAAAAGGTTTAAACTTATAATTCAAAACATATTTTTTACAATTATATAATAACATAATTTCCGCGGGATCGGCTTTAAAATTAGTCCACACATCATAATGCAACGGAATAACCACTTTTGTCTGTAATGCTTCTGCCATTCTTAATATATCAACAGAAGTCATCTTATCCTGGTTCCCGACAGGATTCTCACCATATGACCCGAAAGCAACATCTATGTCATAATCCTTGCCATGCTTAGCATAATATACCGAATAATGGGAGTCGCCGCTATGATATGCATTACCGCCCGGCGTTTTAATCAGATAGTTAACTGCCTTTTCATCCAAATCGGTCGGGCATATGCCTGCCAGAGGTTTATCAGAGGTTACCAGGCACGTACGGTCAAAAGAATCCAAAACAACAATTTCGACATCCTTAATCTTTATAACATCCCCCGGCTTCACAGTGATACAACGTTCTTCCGGGACGCCATAATCCAGCCACTTCTTAACACTTTCTCTTGGTCCAATAAAAGGAACATTACTGTCGCAATTTTTCAAGACAGCTGCAGCAAAATACGGATCAATATGGTCATTATGAAAGTGTGTAGACAGAACTGCATCCACCTTCGTTACTGCAAAGGGATCATATACAATCATTGCAGCTCTTAAATTAGGCTGGGTTAATCTGCCTCCTGTCATATTTCTCATTTGATGATACTCATCCATATATTTATTCTTCTGGGTTCTCTTTCCATTTCCGAACCATAAATCAACAGCAATATTCGTATTATTTTCAGTTTTAAGCCAAATTGCAGTACAGCCTAACCACCACATAGCAACGGTCCCTTTTTCAACAGCCGTCCCATCAATCTCTTCGTTTAACCATGTTCCCCATTCCGGGAAGGCGCCCAGAATCCATTTTTCTCTTGTTATTTCATCAATTTTACTCATAGAATCTTCCTTTCTTAAAATTCATTAAAAGTTCATTTATTAATATATTTTGAATTATTTATAGCATTAAACATATATTACAATATTTTATGATTTATTTCAATATGTTTTTATGAACATTAATCAATTTATATGATTTTTTATTATCATTTTAATAAATGCATCAATAAGGGCTACCGTACTTTCTGGAAATAAGTCTCATCGGCAGCCATCTGAAGGGAAATGTTGATGTTATACAGGTTCTTTAAAACCTGCGAAGTTTTCAGAAGGGCAAAGGTCCGTTTTGAATTTCTGATATTTGGGAGAATGGCTGTCATCAAAGGCCCGCTGCTTGAGAGGGATATATTTAGCCATAAAGATTGAAATGCCCGAAGGCATATGCTTGTGGATGAAGGCATGGCTTTGGAATGAAATGTGCTTACAGACAATGGGCATGCCGATATCGCGTAATAAACTGCTTTATCAGAACCAATGCCCATCCTGGCTATATGAAATAGAAGACGGCTGTACAAAAATTAAAATAATTATTCCGGCAAATGGCTTGCAAAACATATCCCGTGCCAGAAGGTTCCGTGTTCAAAGTTAGGTCAGTATATAGTAATCTACCAATGAAAAAGCAATAACTCTAGGTTTAAGCGTACCTATGTTTTCTTAAACTTCTCAGAAAGTTTTCTGCAACTTCTCTCATTGCGTCCTCCGCCTGGGGATACAATCCTATTTTATCCATAAATGCATGATCCATACCGTTATAACGAATCATCCGAACCGGTACGCCGGCCTCCTTCAGCTTTTTGCCATAGGCTTCTCCTTCCACTCTTAAGTAATCATATTCGGCGGTAACGATTAACGCCGGAGGAAGCAGGGACACATCATCCGCAAATATGGGAGAAACATATTCATTTTCAGCGAGTTCTCTATTTCCGTTTAAATACAATCCAATGATAAGGTCCGCACTCTTTCCCAGAGCCGTTACCGATTCCGTGATTAATTCATCTCCTCCTTTTATGCAATAAGAATCCATACACCATTCGTATCCGGGCCGCAGCATGCCAATGTCCACCACCGGATAGAGCATTGCCTGGAATTTTATCATATTGCTGCCTGAATTCTTATCTTTTAACGCACACACAGCCGCTAAATTTCCTCCGGCACTGTCACCGCAGACACCGATTTTTTCTTTGTCAATATTTATTAAATGACTATTATTATATACCCAGGATACGGCATCAAAGCAGTCCTCAAAGCCTTGGGGAAAAGGATGCTCCGGAGCCAGACGATAGTCTACGGAAACAACGGCCGCCCCGGCGTATTGGGCGATACATTTGCAGGGGTTTTCCACACATTTAAGGCTGCCTCCGAAAAAACCTCCGCCATGAAAAAATAGAATACACGGTCTTTTCTTATCTTCCTTGGGAATATAGATTTTCACAGGCAGATTTCCATTTTTCCCCTGGATTGTTCTACCCATGCTTCGAATCGTGCCGTCTGTCACATCCTTGTTAGGCCATCCCATACCGGCTCTGATATCCACAATGGTTCTCTTATAATCAAATTCCGTATTGATTTCTTTCTCCCTTTTTCTTACTTCCAACACCCGGGGATCAAAAACTCCTTCTTCTTCAAGATCGGGTATTCTCTTTACCATAATCTCCAATCCTTGTTCGCAGATTATTCTTGTCTCTTTTTTCAATCTGTTTAATAATTCCTGATAGTTTTTCTCCATGTGGGCACACACCTTTCCTATATAGCGCAGCTAATCCTTTACGGTAATTAACCTGGCCAGAAGCCGGTCCAAACTATCTCTTTTTGTTTATTATATTTACAAGCAGAAAGAGTTACGCTGCGACTACAACATTTTTCTTGCTCTTTTTCGTTTTTACCGCCCTTTGATATTTGTCAAACCCGATCGCCGCAAGCAGTACCACACCTTTTACAATATATTGAATATATTGATTCCATCCGGCAAGCTGCATACCGTTTTCTATTATCGCCAGGATAAAAACACCTACAACAAGTCCCCACATCTTTCCTTCCCCGCTGTTGAAGGAGATACCGCCCAGAATCGCCGCCGTCATACCTGTCATTTCAGTTCCCGGACCAACCGTTGAATTCGTGGTTCCCTGCTTGGATATCAGAATAAATGCGGCGATTGCAATAAACATACCGCTGATCACAAATGTAGATATTCGCATAAAATGCGTGTTTATGCCTGCAAGACGTGTGGCCTCCGGGTTTCCTCCCATTGCTTTGACAAACCTTCCATAATAGGTAAAATTATAAACTATGCTGGCTATCAGCACCGATATAATTGCCAGCCAAACATCCGTGTTAATTCCTAAAAAGGCAGATTTCGTAATCAACCGAAAGCTTTCCGGAAAGTTTGAGTACGCGCTCCCTTTGGAAATCAAATAAGAAACGCCTTGGAATACCGTAGTTGTTGCGATTGTAACAACCAAAGCATCGATTTTTAAAATTACCGCAACCGTTCCGTTGATAAAGCCGAACAGCATGCCAAGTAATATACCGCAAAGCATTGCGGCAATGGGGCTGAAGCCTTTTGTGGTCATGAGCAACGCCGTTAAAACACCTACAGCCGAGATCTGATAACCTACCGATAAATCCAATGAACCGCTCATCATTACGAAGGATAATCCCACCGCAACAATTATGACATGGGAATTCTGTATAATTAAATTTTTAAGATTCAGCAGTGTCAAAAAGGAAGGCGCAATCATTGTAAAGATAATCATTAATCCGATTAATACAAAAAACATGGCATATTTTTTCACAATTCCGGTAAATTTATTTTTAATCATTTCTTGTTTATTAATTTGATTCATTCAAATCCTCCTTATAATCCTGAAGCCAACTCCAATATTCTGCTTTGTGAAAACTCTTCCTTTTTTAATTCTCCTTTGATTTTTCCTTCATAGAGCACTAAAATGCGGTCACTCATTCCGATAAGCTCTTCCATCTCCGATGTAATCATAATAATACCGTTGCCCTGTTGTGCAAGCTCCGATATAATACGGTATATCTCCTGTTTGGCGCCCACATCGATTCCCCTTGTAGGTTCGTCAAAAATAATTATTTTACATTCGGCCGCCAACGTCTTTCCTAATACAACTTTTTGTTGATTCCCGCCGCTTAGATTACCGACTATTTGTTCCGTACTTGGGGTTTTTATTCTGAGTTTTTCTATATAGTAATCCGTAATACGATTTTCTTCTCTTTTATTAATAATTCCGAATCTGGAAATTTTTTTCAAGCAGGAAAGCGATATATTGGTTTTAACTGACCTGCCCATTAAACATCCCTGCTGCTTTCTGTCCTCCGGGATCAAACCGATGCCGTATTTGATTGCCGCCGCCGGGGAATTTATTTTTACTTTTTTACCATAAATGTAAATATTGCCGGATTCCATTTTATCCGCGCCATAGATCAATCGGATCAGTTCTGTTCTTCCTGCTCCTACAAGTCCTGCCAGGCCAAGAATTTCACCCCGGTTTACTTCGAATGAGATATTATTGTCTCCGTTGCCGCAGACTCCTTCCGCTTTTAACAATACTTCCTGCCGACGCCCTTCTCGTACGGGAAAGCTTTCTTTTAATTCCCGGCCAATCATATGATGCACCAGCACTTTCCTGTTTGTCCCTGCTGTTTCCAGAGTTGTAATATATTTTCCGTCTCTCATAATTGTAACTTTATCGGAAATCTGAAATATTTCTTCCATTCTGTGGCTGATATAAATAATTGCAGTGCCTTGCTGCTTTAATTTTTCTATCACTTTAAACATCTTTTCCACTTCGGAAACAGACAGCGGCGCGGAAGGCTCATCCATAATTAGAATCCTGACATTTCTTGAGATAGCCTTGGATATTTCAACTATCTGCTGCTTTGAAGACGGCAAGGTATATACAGGCGCATTGGGGTCAATGTCAATGTCAAATAATTTAAATGCTTCCGTCGCTTTTTCTCTCATACGTTTATAATTTACTTTCGCTCCATACCTTTCGCCGAAACAGATATTTTCTGCAACCGTCAGGCAGCCGATCAGATTAAACTCCTGGTAAATAACCTCAACCCCGTATTCTTTCGCAATTTGAGGTGTTAATTGAGAATAGACTTTACCATCCTCAAAACTGATTTTACCACCCGGGTCAGGAGTAATCGCACCTGCAATTATTTTAATCAAAGTTGACTTGCCCGCACCGTTTTCCCCTAACAGGGCATGAACTTCCCCGGCATAAAATTCTATGGGAAAATTATCCAGTGCCAAAACTCCGGGATATGTTTTAGATATATTATTTAGGCTTAATACTTTCTTTTTCAATTGAATAGTACCCTCTTTCCTGTCAAGAGGTTGCCAAAGGACAACCTCTTTTGTAGTCTGTTTATTCAAAAAATGCAGAAGTTTCAGGCAATTCATTGTTATATAATGTCTGAACCGTATCCGTTTGGTCCTCATTAAGCGTTAAATATCCTAAATCTTCCCATTGCTGCAGCGGAACTTCTTCCCCCTTTGCCGATGCGGATACTGTATCAATGATTGTTTGTACAATATTACCATTTGTCATAACACCGCGTACCAATGAAGTATTATCGGCACTTTGCTTAATACGTTCCACATTACTATCCGTTAAGTCTGCGCCAAACACAGCCAGTTTGGATAAATCTTCCTTGATAACACCGCTGCTTACAAGACCCAGCATTTTTTCGCTTGCTCCTACGGCCGCTGACCCTGCATAGCACATTACTGCTTTTACATCCTGATTTACCCCGTTATCTGCCGTTACCAGTAAATCAAGTGCATCTTGAGCGTCAATTTCCGCACCGATTGTTCTATTGCTGATTTCGATTAACTTAACTTTTTCATTATAAAACGGGTTTAATTGTGCTTTCCCATTGTCATCCAGAATCAGTCCGCCGGTAGGCTCATCAACCGCTTTTTCCTGTCCGTCCTTATCCGTATATGTCACCGCATCCCCTTCCGTCTTTACATATTTTCCGGTTGTTAAATCTACTTTTCTCAAAAACCTTTCTGCTATGATTTTCATGCCTGCGGAGCGTTTTACCATATCCGGAATAAGGCTTTGCTCAAAAACAGCCACCTTGATTTCACCTTTACCGGCATCAGGAAACGTTTTATCAACCCAGGCACTAACCATGGGCGCCATCATGGTACCCATTATAAATTCATCACACTGAACAAAAGCCGTGGCCGTTCCTTCCCCTGTATTATTATGGCTTACAACCGTCTTAATACCGGAATCCGTTGCCTGCTGCATTACATCATGAAAGGCTGCGGCATCTCCGGCGGGGAATACGTACAGGATATCCACCCCCTGAGTGGTAAAGTTCTGAATCTGCTTAACCATGGTCTGCGTATCATCATTGGCATTTGTTACCTGCACGGAATAGCCTTCCTCTTCCAGGGCTGCCTGCACCTGGTCTCCTATCAGCAGAAAAAATTCGCTTCCCTCAGGTATGCAAATCCCTGCCGTTTTTTTGCCGTCATCCTTTTTTGCCACCGCTTCCGATGAACTCCCATCGTCAATTTTTGTGCATGCAGACAGTATCGTCAGGAGCATCACAAAAGCCATGGCAACCGAAATCTTCCTTTTCATAAAATCCCTCCTAGAATTTATTTGTATGATAATAATATCCTTGAAAGCTTTTTTATACAATGCAACAGATTACAGAATGTGTGCAAAAAATACAGATAGGGCCGTTGCAAAACAGCTTCAACAAACCCTATCCTTTTCCGGGATAAATTAAGCTATTTTTCAGCAGCCCCATAAAAAAATGTCTTAAATTCACTCATATTATATTTACCTTTTATCCTGCCGTCCGATATAAACATAAAGCTGTCCGCTATGATTTGCACTCTGTTCATATTTGAGGCAAATATACCTATTGACATACCATTTTGCGCAAGTCTTTTTAGCTGGTTTTCAATTAGCAGATAGTCATTATAATCAACAACTTCCTCCGGATTTTTGCATAGTAACACTCTTGCCTTTTTGAGTTCAATTTCATATAAAAGCATATTAATCTTTTCCTTTTGGCTAAGATGCCTGCAGCTGTCCGTATCCCCCCAGCCGCCGGCCCATTTAAGAAAATCATTTTTAACAAACTGAACCCTGGATTTTTTGATAAAGCCAAAAACAGAGAATTTTTTGTGCTGGGATAAGCACAGATTATCACTCAGACTAAGACATTCGACAATTTTATTTTCCGTATTAAAGTCTTCGGTAAGTAGGAAATTAGAATTTTTTTTCGTTCGTTTGTCATACAGATTATCATTAATATAAATATCCGCGCTAAAACATTTATTCTCATTGTTAAACCATTGAAACAGCAGTTGGTTCGTGTCTTTTAAAATATCTATAATCAATACAATTTCACCTTTATTTATTTGTAATTGGCTGTTCTTAAGGCCTTCTCCATGCAGGTCCATAACCTTAAACTGGACATTATCGCATTTAAACTTCTCTGTGGGGTAATGGAAATTTAATCTTGAGTCTTCAAACAAAATCTTTTGCGGATCGATTTGATTACGCCTCATATTCTTAATTACTTTTACCGATTTACCGTTTACGAGAAAAATAATCCGGTCCGCATACATCTGAATCTTTTCCACCTGGTAGCCTGAGATGATAAACGACACGCCTTTCTTACGTAATTTCTCAATGATACGTATTAAATATATATATTCTTCGTTGGGATAACCCGTCAAAATATCATCGATAAAAATAACCTTTGCACCCAGTATGTATGCCTTTATAATTTCAATAATATAGTGCCCTTCTTCTGTTAATTTACCTACTTTAGTTAATGGTGATATAGAAATGCCCAGTTCTTCGAAATTCTGAACCACTTGTTTATAAATGGGTCCTTGTTTAAGCCATACTTTTTTCTGATTATGTTTCTTAACAACAAATATATTGTCTAAAATGGATAACGTATCAATCAGGGCAGAGTTTTTTTGCACTAAAAAAACTTTGCCCTGTTTATTTAATTCTCTCATATCTGCTTTCTTCTCATTAAAAAATATACTTCCTTCTGTGGGAGCTTCCTTACCGCTTAATATATTCAGCACCGTAGATTTCCCGGAATCATGAAGTCCGATAATTCCCATAACTTCACCTTCATAGAGATTCATATTAAAATCTTTCAATACCTGGAAATCCTCATAGCTTTTCCTTAAATGCGATGCTCTAATTATTTCTTTTCTCATACAGTCCCCTTTTTACACGCCGGCCTGTAATTCATTGTACCAATAAAAACGGGAAATGTATCTCAACATCCGTTCCTATACCCTCCAGGCTGGAAATGGTAAGTCCGTATTCATCACCATAGAACAGCTGTATACGCCGGTTAATATTATACAGTGCAATCCCATTACTTTTTTCATTGTTTTTAAGATTTTCAGCATCCTGTTTCTTAAGCAGATTATTACAGAGGCTTTCCAGCTTCTTCCTGTTCATTCCTATACCGTTATCGGAAATAAGCAGATTAATATGACGAATAGTTTTAATAATTTCAATTTTGATAAAAGCATTTTTTCTGGTTCTTTCAAAACCATGGACAATCGCATTTTCGATAACAGGCTGGAGGGTAAGCTTAGGAATCAGTGCGTCAAATACTTCCTGTTCCTGCTCGTCATAAAGGACTTCAATCTGAAACCTGTTGTGAAAACGGTATTGCTGTATTTTAACATAATTGTTGACATTTTCCAGCTCTTCACGAAGCGTTACCACATTGCTTTTTGTGTTAATACTGTAACGGAAAAATTTTGATAAAGCCTCCGTTGTATCAGCTATCTCGGGCACATCGTAGATTAAAGCCTGTCCCCTGATACACTCCAGCGCATTATATAGAAAATGCGGGTTAATCTGACCCTGCAGCATGGTTATATCCATATGTTTCTTTAACAGTTCCTGCTCCAATTCATGATTGAGCTTAGATTGCTCCTGCATCTGTTTTTCCTCTATCAGTTTATTTAATTTTTGTTCCGTGAGAATGAAGATTTTTTTCATAAATCACCCATATATTTTTCTATATTCCGTAGGTTTAATGCCAACAATTTTCTTAAAAACCTTGCTAAAATATCTTGAATCTTCGTACCCTGTTTCCTGAGCAATTTCATTAATATTTTTGGAACTGTTTTTTAATAAATCCTTTGCCACCTCCATTCTATAATTAGCTAAATAATCCGTAAAATTTTCACCCGTTTCTTTTTTAAAGATATTGGAAAAGTATACGGGATTCAAATCAACAACACCGGCAACCTCTTCTAACCCAATAGGGCTGGAATAATTTTTTTCTATATAATGAATTGCCATACGAATCGGCTTTTTATTAATTTTTTCTAAATAGGCCGCTAAAAACCTCATTGCATCAGCCATTGGCTCAACAACACCTTTTTCTAATTCGCTGATATTGGTAGCATACTCCATGTTAAAATTTATCTGCTTTCTTATAAAATCCTCATTATCGATGTCCTTTGCGGCATTCCTATAATATTCAAAAAATATCCCCTGAACCAGCCGGCACTCTTCCAACATTTTCAGACAATTGTAAGGATTCTTCGGCAGTCTGAATATTCGCTTTATATTATATACAAAATTCCCAATATCTAAAATTTCAATATCCTTTTTTATTTGGGGAATCCAATTTTTGTTTTCCAATACCTCATACATTTTCTCCGAGGACTCTATCTTATTCCAGAATATGATTTTATTCGTGCCTTCAACGATTCTGCAATCAATAGCTTTATAGGCTTCCCCAACCGACTGCTTCAGCTGTTTCACCTCCTGATAAGCCTTTCCGATTCCCATTGTTATGGACAAACCCATAAATAAATCCATTATATTCATAAGATAATCAAAATAATCACTGAATTTTATGTTGATGGAAGAACTTTCCGAATTCGGATAATTTAAACCCATGAGAATTTTATTCGTTTCCACATCAATGAGTATCTGGCTGCATACCGGCATAAATCTCGTCTCGAATATATTTATAATCTTTTTTTGAATAGATCCGAAGTTCTCGTCAAAATTTTCGGTTTTCTTAGTAATATCAATTTTAAAGCAAACGGCCTGATATAAGCCTTTTTTAAATGAAATGCCATATTCCTCTTCAATTTTTTCCACATTAAAAAAGCTTTCATCCATTTCCCAAATAAGGCGGCTCATAAAAATTTTTTTAAGTACTTTACTGTTTCTCTGCGTATTTGCTATTGTCTTTTTATTCGCATCCGTCGTTTTAAAACGTTCCATTTCATTTTTTATTCTGCGGATTGCGTCATTTAGTTCTTTGGCGTCAATGGGTTTAAGAATATAATCTTCCACATTGTATTTTAAGGCGTTATGAGCATATTCAAATTGGCGGTAGCCACTGACAATTATAAATTTACACGGAATATCGTCATATTTAACCCTTTTAATCAATTCTAATCCGTCAATCTCCGGCATGCAGATATCCGTAATTACAATATCGGGCCGTTCCGATTTTACAATTTCATATAAATCGCTGCCATTATGGGCAATTCCTGCCAATGTTAAGTTAAGCTCTTCCCATAAAATAATTTTCTTCATTAAGGAGCAAATTAATTCTTCATCATCGGCAATCACAACTTTACATTTATTCTCCATATTATCTACGCCCTATTAAGAATATTAAAGCCCGACTTTCACAATTAGCTTAAAGTCTTATTCACAAACACATTAACCAACTTTTTTCAAAAAAAAATTTTGTTTTTTTATACATTTGTATATTTTCCTATATTGTAACATAAGTTCTTATTTTTTACCAGATTAAATGTTTACTTTACACCTCCAACCACTTTTGCCTGAGAATATAATGTCCGGTATTAGAATGGTGAATTGAGATGCAAATATTGAGAGATTCCGATGAAAATTGTGAAAAATTATATGAAATAAAGTGTGAAATAATATGTAAAATAAGCAATGGTATGAAAAACAAAAAGCAAAGAATAATAAGCAAAAATTATAAGTAATGCACAAAATATAATATTAAATATGGTAAATAATATACAATTTACATTTAGAATAATATATGATACTATGATACTATAAAATGAAATAAGAAAAATTTTTCATAAAAGAGGAATAAAATGACCATAGAAGAAATCGCAAAAAAAGCTGGAGTATCGAAAGCAACTGTTTCACGTGTAATTAATAATAACGGGTATGTAAGCGAAGAAAAAAGGCAGAAGGTGCAGGCAATACTGGAAAAAATTGAATATAAGCCATCTGCAATAATACGAAAGACAGGAATAAAAAAAGTTCATACAATAGGAATTATTGTATCAGAGATGACGAATCCATATTTTTTACGCGCTTTTGAAGGAATATCATCAATTGCGGATCAATATGACATAAACCTGATATTTTATAATTCGGATAGGAAGCCGGAAAAGGAAATTAAAGCATTAAAGTGCCTGGATGATATAAATGTACAGGGAATTATTATAGCTCCTACATTGGATTTTGATAATTTAGAAAGCTCTATAAAGTTTGGGCACGTTTTGAATGAAATAAAAGTACCAATTGTATTTATGGATGCAACTGTGGAATTAGATTATAGAGACGGGGTGTTCTTCGATAATTTTGCCGGGGCATATAAAGCCGTAGATGCGATGATACAGGCCGGACATAAAGAAATCTCAATTTTAACAGGTGATAGGAATATAAAGACTGTTAGGGATAGGTATCGCGGTTATTGCAAAGCCTTAGAAATGAATGGAATCCAGATAAAGCAGGAGCTCGTTTATGAAGGGGATTTTACAAAGGCAGGAGCATATAAAGTTATAAAGAAAATAATAAGGGAAGGCAAGCTGGCGCAAGCTGTTTTTACAAGCAATAATTTTAGTACGGAAGGATTTTTACAGGCAATTTTAGAAGAGAAACTTGAACTAGGTAAAGATGTTTTTTGCATGGCATTTGATAGGCTGGATGGATATGATATGTTTGAATTAAAGTATAACTATTTAGAGCGAAATCCATGGGAAATGGGTAAGACTGCAATGGAAATGCTGCTGGAGCGACTGAAAAATCCGGCAATATTATGCACCAGAAAGATTATACCTTTTAATATTGTAATGAATGAATAATTAAGAAATGCCACTCATCTACTTGCACTAGACAAGTGGCTTAGTACAAAAAGGCACTCTATTGGCATAGGGCTCTATTTGTGTACTTCTTTTTTATACCATATTTATGAAAAAATAACAAGGGGGAAATATCGGAATGCAAGAATTTATTATAGTAGGGACTTTAGATTATAAGACATATAAGGGGGACTATGGATTACATTTATTAACAGTAGATACAGAGAATGGACAATTAACTAAGCTGGATTCCCATTATGATGGATTTAATTATACCTATGTAGCTGATAACGGTAAAAGAAATAAGGCATATATAGTAAGCGAACGTTTGGACGAAGCCTGGATAGCCGCATATTCCGTAGATTTGATGAAGAAAAAGCTTGACTTGGAATCTAAGATAAATATAAATGCGGCCGGGGGAGTGTATATAGTAATGGATAAGACAGGGAAATTTTTAATAATCCCCTGCTGGAAAAGTGCTAATGTAATTGTTTGTTCTTTAAAGGCGGATGGAAACTTAAACAAGGTTGAACATATTTTAAAAATGCCTGAAGGACATGGCAAAAGAAGACGTCAGACACAGTCCAATCCACATCAAATTGTATTTGAACAAACAGGAAGATATTTTGCGGTGCCTGATTTGGGATCTGATGCAATTCATATGGTGCGATTTAATAAAACGACCGGGAAAATGGAATTGATACAAACAGAACATGTGGATGCCGGTGACGGACCAAGGCATGCCGTATTTGCTCCAAATAATAACCGGTTATATGTATATACGGAATTAGATAAAGCAAAGTATTAAATTTCTTTCAGGGGGAAATCAACAAAAGGTCCTACTGGCAAGGGGCCTGGCAACAGAACCTAAAATCGTAATTTTGGATGAACCGACAAGAGGTATCGACGTGGGAGCCAAGCAGGAGATTTTGAAATTGATTCAGAAGATTTCGCTGCAGGGTATTGGGGTCATTTTCATATCTTCGGACTTATCTGAATTAATTAGCATCTGTGACAGAATAACGGTATTTCGGGACGGAGTGACCAGAGGCGAATTTACCGCCGATGATATTACCCAGGAAAACATTATGGATATGATTGCAGCCGATCCAATCCTGGATAAGGAGGAGACAGGCAATGATTAAGATGAATAAAATTAAGAATATACTTTCTACTCCGTTGATCTTTGTCCTGCTTTTTATATTTAATTGCCTTTTTACTAATAATTTTGCTAGTTGGTATACTGTAAAAAGTATAATAACGCAAAGTACATCACTTGCATTGGTTGCTGTCGGAGCTACATTTGTAATAGCGGCAGGCGGTATTGATATCTCTCTGGGCAGCGGTTTTGCCTGGAATGCAGTATTATTTGCGTTAGTTTTGCAGTGGACGGAATCTTTGCCGGTTGCAATGCTGGCTGCGCTGTGCTCCGCAGGTCTGATAGGTTTAATTAATGGCATCAATGTAGTAAAATTTCGAATTCAACCCATGATTGCCACCATGGCGATGATGTATATTTTAAGAGCCTTTGCCAAGGTCATCACAAACGGAGCAACTGTAAGAATTCATAGCAAATGGCTGAAGGAATTTTGTTATACCAGCTTTTTCAACGGTATATTGCCAATTCACTTTTTTATCATCATAATTCCTCTTGTCGTGGTAATGATTATAGTGAAAAAGGCGCCCTTCGGCCTTTATATCGAGGCATGCGGTGACAATTTAGAGGCGGCTAAAACGGCGGGAATCAGAGTGGTTTTTAATACGGTCATTGCCTATATGATTTGTAATGTCTTAACTGCCATCGGAGGTATTTTTGATGCGGGAAGCGTATCCAGTGCCGATCCTATGGCATTGGGCATCCTTGTTGAAATGGATGCAATTGCAGCCACCGTTATTGGAGGTACTTCAATAACCGGAGGAAAACCCAATTTCATTGGCACAATATTTGGTGTATTTATCCTGCAGATCATTACAATCATGATCAATATGAATAATATATCGGAGCAATGGTCATACGTCGTATCGGCGGTAATTATTATAATAGCCGTTGTTATTCAAAACATAAAAAAGATAAGAGGTGCATAAGGATATGAAAAATGAGATAAAGCATTCTTTATTAGGAAAGATAAATATTTCATCAGGTCTGATTGCGCTGATCGCCGTTATTTTGGTCGGAATATTATTCAATCCCGCATTATTTTTAAGTTACCAAAACATACAGAATATATTAAGGCAGACAGTAACAAATGCCCTGTTGGCATATGGGATGGCGTTTGTCATTATATGCGGTTCCATTGACTTAAGTGTGGCAACCACTCTTGGATTGTCGGGATATATTGCCATGAGTCTGCTGCCGTATTCTTTTCCCATGGCATTTATAGTGACTATGCTGTTTGGCGTAGTAGTGGGGGCCATGAATGGATATTTAATTGCCAAGATTAATTTTCCCCCGATGATAGCAACCTATTCGATGCAGTTGCTGATTAAAGGAATAATTCTTGTGATTACTAATGGAATAACCCTTAAGCCGCAGGCTGACAATCTTATAGTAAAGTACTTTGGCCATGGAATGGTCCTGGGATTTCTTCCGCTTGGCTTTGTGGTGTTGGTAGTTCTATATAGTATTTGCTCATACTCTCTAAAAAATGTTCCATTAATCCGTAATATATATGCGGTAGGGGGCAATGAGGAAGCAGCGAAGATGATGGGGGTTAATGTTTTTAAGACAAAAATAACAGCCCATATTATATGCAGTGTTCTAGCGTGCTTAGCGGGGGTGAATGTAGCCGCGAGGACTGGAGCAGCCACCGCAGGGGCCGGCGATGGGTATGATATGTTAGCCATAGCATCCGTGGTAATAGGTGGGATATCAATGAGCGGAGGCAGAGGAAAGTTTTCTGGATGTATGTACGGAGCCATGGTAGTTGCCATTTTATCCAATATATTTAAATTGCAGAATTTTTTGAATGCGTATTGGGAACGGGCAATTATAGGGATGGTATTGTTAGCGGTGCTCTTAACTCAGGTAATTATAAATCAAGATGGGTTAAAGAACAGATTAAAAAAACATATTTAAAAGAGGAGGAAGTGAAATTTCTTCCTCCATTGTTTGAGATGCTGCAGGGCGGCATTATATCGGGAAGGTTGGAAGAAAATATAAAAAGGGAAAGGATGCCACATGCGGATTCTTTCAACCTGTGAAACTTGTTTCACATTTTTATTTTGTGGCAGTACCGCAGGTTGTCCTGCGGTATGCAACTGCAAATTGCAATGGGTGTAAAAAATGGATGAGAAGAAAAAGGCTATTGTCAGCGGGGGAGGAAGAGGAATTGGTGCAGGTATTTCTTTAAAGCTTGCCGAAGAAGGGTATGATGTCGCTATCAGCTATGCGAATAATTCCGAAAGTGCAGAGAAAACAGCCAGTATAATGAAGGAACAATACGGAAGGCAATGCTACATATTCCAGTCTTTTTTTGAGGAAGAAGGAGCCGCTGAAACATTTGTTCATGAAGCAATAAAAAAATTGGGGGGACTGGATTTACTTGTCAATAATGCAATTAGACCAGGCCTTGGGGCAAGCCTTCTGGATATCGATACGGATGAATTGGATAAGTTAATGAGGACCGACTTAAGAGCAACTATTTTATGTTCAAGGGAAGCGGCAAGATATATGGCAAAATACCAAATTAAGGGAAATATAATTATGATTTCATCTATGCGCGCAGAAAGAGCTATGCCTAATGCCGGCTTATACAGCGGTTTTAAGGCAGGGATTAATCAAATGGCTAAATGTTTTTGCTTAGATCTTGCCCCCTTTGGTATCCGTGTAAATTCGATTGAGCCTGGAGCCATTGCTGTAAGAACAAAGGAGGAATTATTGGCATCAGGTATGAAAAAGGAACTGGTTGAGGCAAAGGAAAAATTTTCAGAAAGAATTCCTCTGGGACGAAAGGGAAGTCCTGCAGATATTGCAGAAGCAGTTGCTTTTCTGGCATCAGATAAGGCGGGCTATATTACTGGTTCCACCTTACTGGTTGATGGAGGATTGACGATACCGGGCTTCCCTGAGAGGGTGGGAGAACCAGGTACCGATGCATATAGTTGGGGATATATAAAAAAGAAAAGTGAATGGAAATGGTCTGATAACTATTAGAAAAAGAGGGATAATAATGTATTTATTGTTTGTTGGAACTTATACCGGCGGAGATAACAGTGATTCTCCAATTACCGGAAGCAAAGGCATTTATTCGTTTCGTATGGATGAAAAAACGGAGAGCCTGTTAGAAAACGGGGTATATGGTAACCATGAGGTAGACCCTGGTTTTTTAGCGGCAAAGGGAAAGCTGCTTTTTGCTGAAAATGAAAGAAAAGATATAGGGATTATACGTTCATTCATTATTAATTCTAATGGTAGCCTGACATTCGCAGATGAGATTGGAGCTAAAGGTTCAAAATGCGCGCACGTTTGTCTGGACAAAGAAGAAAACTATGTTGTAGGCGCTGTTTATGCAAGTGGTAATGTACTGGTTGCAAAATATAATTCAGAAGGTAAATTATCATTAAAAGACAATGTATTTCATCATGGCAGGAGTATAATTCCAAACCGACAGAAGGGAGCGCATGCGCATTCGGCTAGTTTTTCTCCAGATGGTAAGGAGATCTTTGTACCTGATTTAGGTATGGATAAGATTGTTAATTACAAATTTGACAGAGAGAATGGAAAGTTATGCCTTAATGAACTGCAGCCTTACATTGGTACAGATGCTGGAGAAGGGCCCAGACATATACGTTTTCATCCAAATAATAAATTTGCATATTTGTTGACGGAGATAGGAAACAATATATATGTGTACAGTTACTTAACAGAAACAAGAACTTTAAAACAAATACAAAAAGTACATGTTTTGCCCAAAGATTTTCAAGGAACCAGTTATGCAGCGGAACTTATTATTTCATCGGATGGTCAAAACCTTTATTCCTCTAATAGAGGACACGATACCATCAGTGCATTTCACATTGATGATAAGACAGGGATACTCCTCCTTATTGGGCATTACCATTCTGGCGGATGTGGACCCAGGCATATTTGCTTCGGGGTTGACGAAAAATATATCGTGTCGGCAAATAAGGATTCTAATAATGTTTGCCAAATAAAACGAAATGTAAAAACTGGTGAACTCTTAAACGTTGTGGACGATGTATTTGTTCCATCACCGGCTTGTATTTTAATGACTGAAACAGAGTAAGAAGTGAGAAGATGATTAATAATATAATTAAAAAGAAAATCAAAAATAATCAGGAAATTATTTGCGCTTTTATGAGAATTCCCGAACCAACTGTAGCCGAGGCTTTGGCTTTGGGGGGTGTGGAGATGATTGTTATTGACAATGAGCATTATATATTTAATGAAGAAAGTATTGTTAATATAATCAGAGCGGCGGAATTATATGGAAGTACGTGCCTGGTCCGCGTGACAAAGGTTGATAGGGGTAGAATTTGCAGGCTTTTGGATGCAGGGGCCGGTGGTATCCTGCTGGCAGATGCAAGGGACTCTTCGCAAGTGATAGAGTTGGTGCAGGCAGTAAAGTATTTTCCGGAAGGAAACCGAGGAGTAAGCACTGATTCGCGAAATACTCATTATGGATCTGCAATTAACGATTTGGCAAAGTTTCCAAGTCAGCAAAATCAGAATACTATAATTGGGGTGATCGTAGAAACAGAAACTGCAGTAGCTGATTTGGAATCCATTCTAAATATTCCCGAGTTGGATTTTGTGTCAGTTGGTACGATGGATTTGACATACGCCCGCAAAGTGCCTGGAGATCTCCTACATCCCAAAGTTCAGAAATTAAAGGATGATATTTATAAAAAAATTATAAATTCAGGTAAAGTTGCCTTAGATAAGGCCTTTACAAAAACAGAAGTAGAAATGGCACGTAATAGAGGCATAACATGTCTGTATGTGGCATCAGACATGTTATTAATTAGAAATGGCCTGAAACAGGTAATGGATTAAAGTTTATAATCTAAGAAATACAATTTATATTTCCTCCCGAGACGGGATTGACGATTGCGCTCCCTTTCTTGTTACTGCTATGGAAGCGACCCGTTGTCCAAAATGAATTGCTTCAACAATTGTACGGCCCTCGGATAAAGCTGCCGCCATTCCCGCAATAAACGAATCCCCCGCGGCAGTTGTGTCCACTACTGTCACCTGAATTCCGGGAAATAATTCCTGAATGCCATTATCTAAATCTGCATAGATACCTTTTTCTCCCAAGGAAAGAAGAACATTTTTTACCCCCTTATGTCTTAAACATTTACATATTTGTACATAGTCCGTACTATCCATACCTGTCAATATACCGGCTTCGGTTTCATTTGGTTTCAGAATATCCACGCATTCTAAAATATCATTTTCTAACAAAACAGCAGGCGCCGGATCTAAAATAATACATTTTCCTAACTTTTTTGCAATTTTCACAACATATTTTACTGTTTCAACCGGTATCTCCAGCTGCAGTATTATTATTTCCGCAGCTTTTATAAAATCCATATTTTCATCAATATATGATTTATCAACTTTATCATTTGCTCCGGGAATTACGGTAATACTGTTGTTTCCTTTCCTGTCAACAATTATCCAGGCCGTTCCGCTATTTATTCCATCGTATTTACGAATACGGCTTGTATCAACACCAACGGACATTAAATTGTTTAAAATATATTTTCCCGAGTCATCTTTACCCACTGCCCCCAGCATTGATACAATTCCTCCTAATTTCGCAATTGAATACGCCTGGTTTGCACCTTTTCCGCCCGGTACTTTACTTATGTCCCCCGCTAAAATGGTTTCACCGGTTACCGGAATATGATCCGCATTTACAACCTGGTCCATATTTAAACTTCCTATAACAACTATCTTTTTCATTTTCACACCATACCTCGCTTATGCCGTTTTCAGTATCAAATATTCTGTCAGTAAATCCTTGAAAATTTACCAGATGCCGTGAAAAACTATGCGCACCAATTTCTGAAAGCATTCTTATCCCTACATAATAGTTTATCTTCCATATTTTCTTCAACAAAAGCTTACGCTGCTTAAAAGTAACTCCAACTTCCTTATCAAAACATTCCAAATAATGAAACATCTCATGTGCCAGAAATAATTGCTTAATTTTATCAAACTCTTTTGTATTTAATACCTCGCTGTTAGGTCTGATAAAATTTTCAATAATACAGTTTTTATTTAGGATTATTTCATTTCTGTTTTTATAAAACTCACTGAAAATCTGCCTTGCACCGTCTTCGCGAATCTGCACATTAATTTTGTATTTGGACTGGAAAGCGCTTACCATTGATGGATTCGTCAGGCTTAAAATGACCGGGGTTGCTGCTATGAGTTATTCAACAGATGTCTTTTTGGTGTGGCATACAATATTATGGAAAAGAAATATGACCAAGGCATTTTAAAAATAATGGGCATTCGCGAAGATATCATGCCTGATATGTATCCTTGTGAAAAAATTGTCGGAGAGCTTACAAAGGAAGGTGCGAAAGCAACCGGATTGGTATCTGGAATACCGGTCTGTGCGGGACAAATAGACTGTAATACCGGATCAAAGTTTCACCTGGTTATACAATATGGGGAACGGAATAGACAAAATCTAAATTTAACGAGCCAAAATTTAATACTTTCAACTGTTTCCCTCCATTCGAAGGTATTCTTGAACCATAGTATAAAGAATTATAGTGACTATTCAATCACTTCAATACACTCCGTGTGCCGATGCCAGCTATTCAACCCACAAATATTCATACAACACCGATACAAGCAAGATTACTTGCATCGGTGTTAATATATGTATATCTTTGTATTATAATCAATTAGTCCATATCTGCAAGTAATTTCTCGATTTTCTTCTTATTTGCAGCGTCTAATTCTCCAAGCGGTTTACGGGGTAATCCAACATCTAAACCCTGTGCCTGTAATGTATATTTACATATCTCCTGCCAATGAGGCACTTCGTTTACTTTATCATAGAGGAAATAATCTGTGAATGGTTGAAGATTATATTGTGCCTTAATAGCTGCATCAACATCCTTAGCGAAACATGCATTTTGAAGGGCTCGGCATTGTTTCGGAAGAATTGCAGGAAATCCTGACAGCCATCCATCAGCTCCAACCAAAAGTCCTTCCAGGGCTGCATAATCATGCCCATAAAATACCGTCAATTTATCGCCTAAGTGATATTTCAATTCATGAATTCTATTTGGATCACCATGTGCCGATTTTATTGAATTTATTGTGCCATCTTCTACCAAGCTAGTTATTTCAGGTACGCTTAATTCATAACCTGCAAACCATGGATTATTATAAACCATAATTCCTACGTCAACTGCCGCTCTTATATCCCTGAAATGCTGCAATACTGCTTTTTTATGAGGTTTCAAATAAAATGGCAAAATCACCAATAAAGCGTCAGCACCATGCTCTTGTGCAAATAGACTCATTTTAATCGTATTGATTGTATCATACCTGCCTGTTCCAACTACAAACGGAATTTGCCCACCTAAAAAACCCGAAATGTGTGCAATGATTTCTCTTTGTTCTTCCATGTTCATAGCAATATTTTCACCTGTACTGCCACAAATAGAAATAGTTTGCGCTCCGTTGTCGATTAGCCATGTGAGATACTTCTCCATCCCTTTCTTGTTGTAAGTCTGATCCTCATTCCAGATAGTCATTGTTGCCGGACAGATACCATAAACTTTTTTTAATCCCTCTCTCATAATGTTCGTTCTCCTTTCAGATGTTATCGATAATAATTATCGATACTTTTACATTTTGCTGCGTATGCCAGTATTAAAACTAAATAAAATATTTTTTATTTTTTATTAAATTTAGAATACCATATTCATTTATTTTTGTCAATAAGTATATCTAAATTTTTTATTTAAAATTTTTATAGTCATTTTATATAAATATCAAAATATTCTATTGCAATATTTATAACTATTATGGAATCTATCGCTCATTCTATTCGCATGAAACAAAAAATTTTATCATCCTCCCAAATATGCTTTTATAATCGCATCGCTTACAATTAATTCATCACTTGAACCAGAGATTCGAATTGATCCGTTTTCCATGACGTAGCAACGGCTAGAAATACTAAGGGCTATATAAGCATTTTGTTCTACGACGATAATTGGCATTTTTTTCTCTTTATTAATTCTAACAAAAGTATCAAACACTTCGTCAACAATAACAGGAGCCAGACCTAAAGATGGTTCATCACACATCAGTAATTCCGGATCGCTCATTAGGCCTCTGACAATCGCCAACATTTGCTGTTCACCACCACTTAAAGAACCGGCTTTTTGACTTTTACGCTCTCTTAACCTTGGAAATAAATCATACATCTCTCCTATTTTGGCTTTCATTTCACTTTTGCTTCTTTTTACACTGTAGCTTCCCATTTCCATATTATCTAAAACCGTCATATTCGGGAAAATCTCCCTGCCTTCTGGAATTTGTACAATCCCAGAACGCATAATTAAATGTGTTTTCATAGAGGAAATATCTCTGTCCTTATAAAGTATCTCTCCTTTTCTAACAGGCAGAATTCCCATGATGCAATTCATAAGTGTTGTTTTTCCTGCTCCATTGGATCCTATAATTGAAACTATTTCTTGTGGTCCAACTTCCAGGGAGATATTTTTTAATGCCTGAACATTGCCATAATATGCATCAATTCCTTTTATTTTTAGCATTCTTAGACCTCCCCGCTAACTTTTTTCTTCGTAACATATTTGTTGCCAAGATATGCTTTAATAACTTCTTCATTGTTCTGAACTTCCTTTGGTGTTCCTTCCGCAATTTTACGTCCAAAATTTAGAACAGTAATATAATCGCTTATGTTCATAACAACATCCATATTATGTTCAATCAGAAAATAACTGAAGCCTTCCCTATGTGTTTTCGTAATGACTTGTATCAGCTCGGCACGTTCTGAAGGATTCAACCCGGCAGCCGGTTCATCCAATAGAATTAATATGGGGTCATTCATCATGGCTCTTCCTATTTCAGAAATCTTTTGACGTCCGTATGGCAGGTTTTTCATTAATTTATCCTTTAATTCATACATTCCAATCTTATTCAGAATTTCTTCCGCTTTTTCTCTTAATTTTTTTTCTTCTGCTTTCGAAGCTTTGAAATCGAACACTCCTCGTACTAATCCTAATTTTGCCTGTTCATGGCCTCCAACCATGATATTTTCCAATACCGTCATGCTGGAGAATATTTTAATATTTTGAAATGTACGGCCAATTCCAGACCGTGCAATTTTATAAGTTGGCAGACCGGAAATTATTTTTCCATCGAACTCGACGCTTCCCGATGTCAAATCGTGTACCCCGGTGATTAAATTTACAGTTGTAGTCTTACCGGCACCATTTGGTCCAATCAAGGAATGAATTGTATTATCTTTCATATCAAAATCCAAATCATCCACGGCCACTAATCCTTTAAATTTTTTTGTAACATTTGATGCCTTCAATATACTGCTCATCTACTCACCGCCTTCCCGTTCTCCGCTCTTTTATCTGAAATAATATTTATTGTTTTTTTACCCAACCTGACTACGGCATCTACCCAACCGTTCGGAAAGAAAATTGCTCCAAGCAAAACAATGATAGAAAAAGTAATCAAATAATAATCATCCAAAAATCTTAACATCTCCGGAAGTATAGTTACGATAATCGCACCAAAGATGTTGCCGATAACCGATCCCAGCCCACCAATCAATAACATAATTACAAAATTAGTGGACATATCAATTGTAAAAGTAGATGGATTAATGTATCCCATAAAGTGGGCATATAGCGCACCTGCTACCGCACCATAAATCGCACAAATCGTAAATGCCTTGATTTTTACATCGGCAATGTCAACACCACTCATTTCAACGGCTTCTGCATTATCACGGAGTGATTTAAACACTCGCCCCCATTTTGAATATACAATTCTCCATGCGATAAAAAATCCAAAAGCGGTGATAACAAAAAATAAATAATACATTTTTCCCTGTGTGTCAAACTTGAATCCAAAAAGGCTGTATGGTTCAATATTTCTCATCCCTTGTGTTCCACCTGTAATGTCAGTTAAGTTGGAAAACATCAATCTTATTACTTCTGCAAATCCTATGGTGGTCAATGATAGATAGACCCCTTTTACACGTAGGCTAGGATACCCTAGACATTGTCCAATCACCCAACCTACCGCTATCGCAAGAAGCAGGCCAACCCAAGGAGATATATTGGCATATCTTGTTATTAATGCTGATGCATACGCTCCCAAAGCAAAAATACCTGCCATGCCTAGATTCATCTGACCAGTTAACCCAGTAATAAAGTTAAGTCCCAAAACCACAATAGCATTAATTAGAATTCTATTAAAAACCAATAAATAATAATTGTTCTTAACAAAAAGCGGAACGACAAGAAGGGCTATCAGCAAAATAATTATTTCTGCAATTCTTATTTTCATCTTTTTTGTCATACTGTTCCTCCCTTATGCTCTTTTGCCCAATAAACCAGTCGGTTTAACAAGTAAGAAAAGAATTAAGAGCACAAATGATACCACGTCCTTATAGACCGCCGGTAAAACCATTACAGCTAAATTCTCAACAATACCAATTATGATACCGCCAATGATTGCACCGGGCAGATAACCAAAGCCACCGATAACGCCTGCCGAAAATCCTTTTAAACCAATGCTGTTTGACATAGTAGTTGAAACATTGAATAAAGGAATGATTAAGATACCTATAATACTGCAAATAATTGCGCTGACAGCTGTGGTAATGCAAATATTTTGTGTAACATTTATACCCATCAATGCCGCTGCTTTTTTATTTTGTGCAACGCATCGCATTGCTTTTCCTGTTTTCGTAAAGTTCAAAAACAATTGTAAGCCGATTACAACCAGAAGCGATACAAGGCAAATAATAATATTTGCATTAGAAATAGAAATTTTTCCTATTCTGATGTTTCCGGACAGCCAACCCGATATAGCAAAAGGCGCAGGCCCCCAAATTAACCTGCATGCCTCTTTAATAATTCTTCCTAATATCATGGTTCCCATAACAGCAAAAATCATAGATTGCATAGTTCTCAATGGATTAAAAATACCATTTGCTATCAAAACACCTATTAATCCCATAATCACAAATGCCAAAACAATAGCTAATGGATTGCTGAATCCCATACCCAACACAAAAGTTCCGCCAAATAAGTATGCACCAAGCATAATCAATTTATCGTGGCTAAAATTCAATAATCCGGTTGAATTCCAAACTAATGTATATTCAATTCCAACCAGGGCATAAATAAATCCCATAGCTAAGCCACTAACCAAAAGCTGGACTAAAACAGCTGCGTTCATTTTGCCTCCTCCTTTTTCATGTCACCGGTTCCTAACCGCAAAGGATAGGAACCGGTGTTAACATTATATTGTGCCAATTGTATTACTCAACACTGATAGACTTAATGAAAACAGGTTCTTTGTTAATAATTTCAGCCACATTGACACTATGTACCAAATTATTTTTGTCGTCACATTCTAAAACACCAACCGGTGCCGACAAATCAGATGTTTTTTTAAGTGCTTCCATGACAGCTGTTCTGTCTGTTGTTCCTGCTGCTTCGATTGCTTCTATTAGGACGAGCGCCGCACCATAGTAGGATGCAGAATATAATTCGGTATTTATTCCATATTTCTCACTGAATTTCTTATTAAATTCCTGAACCGTCTCATCAGTGCTTGTAAAAACGTAATCAGTTACCCCCTGCCAGCCTTCAATATATTCCGGTTCACACATATCAATAACCTGCTGCATTGTAATACCTGGCGAAGACACAACTTTAGCTTCTAATCCAAGTTCATAAATCTGACGTGCATGGATTGCCAGTTCAGAATCATGTGTCCAAATAAGCAACGCGTCAACCCCCTCTGTACCCATCTTAGTAATTTGAGCTGTAAAATCAGTATCGCCTGTATTATGGCCTTCTGATACATAACCAATCCCATTTGCTTTACAATATTCCGCAACAATTTTTTCTGCGCCTGCACCATAGTCGTCACTGTTATACAACATACCAATTTTCTTGGCACCAAGCTCATCTACGGCATATGCTGCAGCGACAGAAGCAAATATTTCATCCGATGCGCGAATCCTAAACAGATAGTCGTTCCCCAATTCTGAAATGGAGGGTGAAGTACCTCCGGTCAGTGTCGGAACACCCGCCGTTGCAACAGTTGCTTCTACTGCAAGAGCATTGGTGCTTCTATGAGGTCCAATAATTCCAACAACTTCCTCAGAGATTAACTTTTCAACGCATGTAACGGCCATATCCTGCAATGTCTGGTCATCTTCTACCAACAACTCAATTTCTCTTCCCCCCAATATGCCGCCTGCTGCATTGTACTCATCAATAGCTAACTGAACTGCCTGCTGCATCCTCTCACCATTTAGCGGATTATCCCCTGTAAGCATAGCAACCAGTCCAATTTTAACCGGTTCGCTGGTACTTGTGGCTTCCTCTACCGTACTATTTGTACTTTCTGACTCACTTGTCTCATCAGGATTGCTGCAGGCAACCAAAGATAAAACCATTGCAACCATCAGTACTAACGATAAATACTTCCATAAACCTTTTTTCATAAAAATACCTTCCTTCTCTCTTAATTTTTTATAACTACTACACGATATACCTAATACCATCCTTGATTTTATTAAATAATACCATGTCGTTTGCGATTGTTTTCTTATGAATATAAAGAATCAATTCTTCCATCTTTTTCTTGTCATTCGGAAACCCTACCGCCGCCAAGCTTGTAGGACACCCGATTTTAGCCATGAAGCTTTTACATTCATTGATTTCTTCCAGTGTTCCTCCATTCACGGCAATCTGTAACGGCAAGGCCATTCCGACAATCTCACCATGCAGATATTCTGCTCGAATCTCCTTGTGGAGGCAGCAAATCGCATCGTATAAATTATGTGCAATCGCCAATTGCTTTCCTCCTGTAGAAAGGTTCGAAACCATTCCCGTCAACATGATGTTCATGCAGACAATGTCATCTAATAGTACCGTATCTTTCTTTCCCTTAAACTCTCGTATTGCCTGCAGCCCTTTTGCTATATACTTTGCATATGTATAACCTGCAATCGAGGTTGCTATATCCGAAGTTACTGTTCTGCCTTCGTCTCCTAAATTTAACATTGTAAATAAAAATTCTGGTTTCTTAGCCATTGCATCGGCTATGCCGGATGCCAGATATCGAACCGGACAATCATATACCACAATATCGGTATCTACAATGACAGCACTAATCTCATGTTTAAGAAAGCCGCTTTTTTCAACGGAACCGTCTTCCCCATATACGACATACAAAATTGCATAGGCGGCACAAGTTGCTGCAGATGTAGGTACTGTTATGATTTTGGCATTTACTATATCTCCTGCAGCTTTTGCAATATCAAGTATTCTTCCGCCACCGACCCCAATAATAACATCCGTGTCGTATTCCTTTACTTGACCTGTAATATAATCAAAGCTTTTTTGTGTGGATGGTCCCGAATAAATCATAGTCTTGTATTCGATTCCTACTGTATTTAAACTTGCTGATAATTTTTCCATTACCTTTCCCGAAACAAGTTCATCGGAAATTAGCAAAAATGCACGTCTTCCAAAATATGCCGCCTCTGAACCAAGTTCCTTTATTGCCCCATGATGTTGGATATATCTTCCTGCACCCACTTGGATGTGTGATTCGTTAAACAAATAATTTCCTCCCTTTTTAAAAGACATATAAATTTAATATAATAAATAAAAAATATTTTATTTATTTCTATAAAAAAGCATATGATATGAACTATAATGAAGCTTCCCTATGCTCCCAGATATTTTTGTTTATCCAATCCTGCCTCAGCCGCAATGGCTTCTAGTTCCTCATATGTCTTGCCATTAATATAGAATCCATTCATTTTCCGGTCGTTGAACTGGCTCAGTTCCCGTTCGCCGTGAGTATAGATTCGAGTTTCACCCTCTGACTTATTAGAAGCTCGAACTAACTCCATATAAGCACTCATATGCTTTTCTACGTCTTCTTTATTTCCAAACATCGCATAATCGATTGCCATGAACATATGGCAACACCTTTCCTTGATTGTATCTCTTCTGACATAATAACTGGTGCAACCGCCGCTTAAGATGCCCGTCATCAGTTCAACCATCATGGAAAGTCCGTAACCCTTATGTCCGCCATGGGTCTCTCCGGTACCTCCCAGGGGGAGCAGACCTCCGTCCGTTTTATTTTTACGAATATTTATGAAGTCTTGTGCAACTGTAGTGTTTTTCCCTTCTGCATTCAGTACCCATCCTATCGGGATAGCCTTTTGTTTTTTATTATACACCTCAATCTTACCAGCTGGCACGACACTAGTTGCCATATCGATATGAAACGGATAAGGCTTTGCAGGCATAGTCAAAGCAATCGGATTCGTCCCCATGACCGGGGTTCTACCAAATGTAGGAAGGACTAATGCTTCTGAATTGGTCATGGATATACCCAGCAGCCCTTCTTTAGCCGCCATCATGGAATAATATCCAGCAATCCCATAATGGCTTGAATTCTTGACTAGCACCATTCCTATTCCTGCTTCTTTTGCCTTTTGAATCGCCAGTTTCATCGCTTTGCCACCCACTATCTGCCCATATCCTTCATCGGCATCAATTACGGCAGATACCATGGTTTCCTGTATGATTTTCGGTTGGGCATTTGGATTTATCCGACCAGCCTTACTCCCATCATAATACATTTTCAATCTCTGCAGACCATGTGACTCAATCCCCATCAAATCACTGGTAAGCACTACATCTGCAATCTGTTGGCTATCCTTCTTTGGGATACCCAAATATTCAAATACAAGGCAACAGAATTCATAGCCTCTATCATATTCTATCTTCTTGTAATCATCCATCGTAAAACCCTCCTGTTAAATCAATAATCCTTCGTATCTTCCCATTGAAAAGGTACGTAACAGCTATAGAAAAATAAAACAGCCATTCAGCGTTATATGCTTCATCCCCATGGCATTAAGGATTCAATAATGGAATCATTGTGCAAATGACATTTGATTGTATATATTGTAAATGTGATTTTCAATAACAGCTTTCGCATTATTGAGATCTCTTTTTTGCAAGCAATCCATCAAACGAGAATGTTCTTCCACGGCTTTTATCTGGTCTCGGGATTCAGGCGGTAATACCAGATAACTTGCAACTAAGTATTTCCCTTGTACCTTTCTATATATATCCGACAAATATGCATTTTGAGCACCACTGATTAATATCCTATGGAAATGTAAATCCTCTTTTGACATTTCCAAATATTTTTTATTGCTGTATTCTTCGCAAAGCAAGGCGCTTTTTTCTAATTCCTTAAAAATCACTTTATTATCTGGATCAATCATATCTAATGCATTCTTTTCTAATAATAATCTTACTTCCACGATTTCTTTTACTTGTTGGTCATCAAAGCTAGGCACATATAGACGCCCATTGGATTTGATTTCTAATATTCCATCCATATTTAGCAACTTTGCGGCCTGACTAATTGGGGTGCGGCTCACATTGAATTTCTCTACCAGATCGTCTAAAAGTATTTGCTGGCCCATAACATATTCGCCGGCAATTAAGCTATCAATAATTTTTTCATACAATATAATATCTAAGTTCTTTTTAATTCCCATATTTCCAATTTCCTTCCGCTTAAAAAATTTAATATTTTTTATATTTTTATTATAGAACATTGTTATGCAAATTGCAATATAATTCAAATATTAATCAATTATTTTTAATGTATTTTTATCTATCTTATAAAATTTTACAATTATGTTTGTTAAATTTTAGTCAATATGTATATTTATTTAATTAATGAATCCTCCTTTTTCATCAAATTGTAATATTGCCGGTTCGTTTTCTATTTCAAGTTTCGGATGTGATTTGGAAATGGAATAGTATGCTTCTGACAGCATAATATGCTCCAAGTGAAGAGTATTCGCAATTCTAACAATTTTTATATTCTTCGTATCTATTCCGACGCATGTCTTAATGCACATTTGTATTGCTTCTTTTTCATTTTCAACGATACATGGGATTTTGGAAGATACTAATGCCGTAGTTGTGATTGCATTCAGGTACATAGCCTCCAAATCCAAATCGTAAAATACTTTTTGGGGAATTACATCGCACATCCCAATCCCAATGCCGTTCCCCTTCGTCTCATCACTTAACGCAAGTACCGCAACACGCTGGGATTTGATTCCACCGTTGGCGTAAGGTGTGTCAAAAGTTCCTGTAATATTGGGATCCATACCGCTCCCACTATAATTCTTGCCTATCTCATCTACGATCAACACGTCACATTCATCCAGATATATTCTGGGCATGAATCCATATGCCTCCTTTAACAGCTGCGGCTCTTTTTTCTCAATTTCGTCTGAATTCAAGGCGACGATTTTGCATGTCTCATCAAATGCGTTCTCCAATGCTGCGACGGCAAATAATATGTTGGATTGCTCGATAATAGCCTTTCCGAATAAATACACGTTTTTTGCCATGTTTTCAAACCCTTGTGCATGGCAAGTCTCGGCTCCTTTTCGTTTTCCCAAACCGATTGCCATCATTTTCATAATTCCACTTTCATATGGCCCGCAAAATGAAGTATGGGGTTTGATTCGATTAAATACAATAATTCCATCTGCCTGAGCGGCATGCTTGTCAATCCAGACATCGAGCCCTTCTTCATTTACACCGATTTTAACTACCTCCATGGAGGAAATGATAGGGCAGCCACAAAATTCTTTCGTTACTCCATAGGATTCCAAAATCTTCTGCTGACCTTCTGCCAAAGAACTTCCATGGCTTCCCATTGCAGGTACAATAAAGGGGAAAGCTCCCTTTTTGCGGACAAATTCAGCGATGGCTCTGATAATAACCGCCAGATTCGCGACTCCTCGACTTCCGGCTGTAATGGCAATCTTCATGTCTTTTTTTATTTGATTCGAAAATTTCTCTTCTGATAAAAGGGCAACAATTGTTGCAGGAATGGTATCAATCTCAATTCTGGAACATTCAAACTTTTGCCTTACGCAAAACATTTTTGGAATTTCAACATCCCTTAACAATTCCGAAATTCTTCCCCTCATTATAAAGTCCTTCTTTCTTATATTATTTTACTCGGATTCATTAATCATACCAAGGTCAAAGACCTGCTTAATTCTTTTCATAGTCAGCATCTGGGTATTGCCAAGCCGTCCCTGCAGATATGGTTTCAGGGCCTTGTTTAATACAGACTAGGATTTTCATAGGTATGTCTCCTCTTATTAACCATGCAATTCTATTATGCAATATTGAAGTAACTATCTATATCCAAATTATATTTTTATTTATTCTGTATATATTTTTTTATTTTTTTCTATTTTATTATAATATTCATATAAAATTTTGTCAATATATTTTAAATTTTTTATTTAAAATATATTTTAAGAAGCATTGGACAAAACATATACGATGATTACTTACTTCTTTTACCTGCAATTATTTTATTTAATTATTCTGAGTTTCCAATTATCATATTCTAGAAACGCAAACTCTGCGCTGACGCTTGGTCGCTTCGCGACATAATTCCTTACAAGCGTCATGCGCATCCTCACGGAGTGTTTTTTATTGTATAGGACAGCATTGTAGAGTAGTCCAGAGGTCGTAAGACCTCTTTTCCCTCATCAAACCGTACGTGAAGTTTTCCCTCATACGGCTTTCCGACATTCTTCTTTCTACAGCTTTACGTCATGCAGTCATTTTCTGCAAACCTTTTTCTTTCAATATCAGATTAATTTTACTTAGTCCTTTCAAACTTCTGCTTCTCTGATGTTTGTCAATCAGGAAGCATTCGGGAAGAATCAAACAGTTCCCGCAAAATCTCTTCCGCAATGCATGCCTCGCTATTTTGAAAGTAAATCCTGATCCCAGCCCACCTTAATAAAATATCCGCCGAACTGGTCATTAAATACCTTTTCTGTCTCCGGTGTCTGGAAAGCCTGTACTACTTTCTTATATCTTTCAACTTTAGACGAATCCTCAAGGTCAGCACTTCTGGCTGCTATCAGATTCCAATAATTCTCTTCCATAAGACTTGTTATCCGCAAATATCGCATCCTGTGTCTTAACTCCGAAATCAAGTGCATAATTACCGTTTATAATGGCTGCAGTCACATCCGGAAGGGCTGACAGAATGGTCGAGTAGACGAGCCCTTTACAGGGCACGTCTACTCGACCAAAAATTATCCTTGCTTATAAAGGATAATTCTTTGTTTGTTTCTGACGAAATGTTTTCACCCCTCCTCAAAGTACGCGGAAGTACCAGAAAGCTGACATCGTTAATAAACCGTTCGTTTTGTTCCTCCGCTTTGCAATCTGACTGATTTTGCGCTGATTTAGCCGATTTTTCCACTACTACCACTCTCTCAAAATCGCTCCTTGCCTCCCACAAAGTGGAGCATCCAGCCCGGCATAAGCATTTTTCAAACACACTCTAGATAAGGCGTGCCGAAGATACAATTATGCATGAAGATATGCTAAGGAGTAAAAAGAGCAAAGAAGTGCAAAAGAGCAATTTTTAGAAAAAGGATAGGAACGTACGAACCTAAGAGAGATAGCTATGTGGTGGATTTTCTTGCTAAGAATCAGGTTTTCAAAATAGTCCTGTATGCTTTTAAACATAACGGACTTTTTGTAAACGGCATCCAGGCCCAGACCGATACACAACTGGCGGTAGAATTCCGTCGTGGTTACGGTGGACAGGCAGATATATCAGAAATTTATCCTGTGTACTCCATTTATCTGACGTCTTATATATTACTCTATTCCATCGGAATAGAAAGAATCAGTTCAGGCTCATGTGCATTGAGTGCATAAATCGGGAGACTAATGTTTTCCTCTTCTAATAACTCACCCAGTACTTGATATAAAATTCCCGGTTTTTGCTTTCGTTTGCATTGCCCTACTACCGAAAGCCAATCTTCACGATTACTCATTGATCCGCCCCAAGGACCACTGCATGTATATTTCACACCACAACTTGGGCTTCCATCGATCCCGATAAAACCTAAAACTTCAAAGCGTTCCGGTTGACTGATATATTCTTTTACCTCCATTAGGACAGGCTGCAATTGTTTTTTGCAGTGCTGTCTAAAAAATGGGTTATCGAACTGATCGCTTACATGCCCCCAACGACGTGCACCATACAGAGTAAATTCGGGACATGGAAGCTGCACAAATTGTATTCCTTTTACTATTGCTTTCGAAACAAACTTCCGGCGCAATTCTTCTTCTGCCTTTATTTCCTTTTCATCATACATTACAACTTTAGCTGCAGTATTAAGAATACAATGACTGACAAATAGTATTTTTTGCATGTCCGTTCCTCCATTTCATTACGTGCTCACTATCTTGGGAAAGCTCTTGGTATCCAATGCATATGCCTGCAAAAACTTACAACATACTATATTATTTACTTGCTTCATCCTGCTTAATTAATTCACGCAAAGCATCACAAGCTACTTCAATTGTTTCGCTGTTCATTTCACCATAAGCCATAATTGCACCCGCACGGCACTTGCGGATTTGTGAAATAATAAAGAGTGCTGCTGTTTCCATTTCCGATGCCATTACATTACCTTGTCTCCAAGCTTCCCAGCGTTCATTCAGCCGAGCAGCAGCCGGCATACCATTGGGATCATGTTGTCCGTAGAAGGAGTCTTTTGACTGCGCAATTCCCTCAGCAAAATTGAATCCAGCGTTTTTGGCAGCCGCTGATAAGGCAGCTGCAATATGACGGTCTGCGATTGCCGGGTACTCAATCGGAATATAATGAATGGTGGTACCCTCATCACGAACTGCTCCCGTTATTACTACTCCATTCAATTTTTCATCCATGCTGTCATCACAAACACGCCCACACGTTCCAATACGAATAAAAGTATCCGCTCCACAATGAATTAATTCCTCAACCGCTATTGCAGTTGAGGGACATCCCATACCAGTCGAAGTAACTGACACTTTCACTCCATTTAAATATCCTGTCCATGTTTTGTGCTCACGATTATGTGCAACGAGATCCGGATTGTCCAAATGTTGTACAATGATATCAGTTCGAAAAGGATCGCCTGGAAGTAAAACATATCTTCCAATATCTCCTTTTTTACAGCAGATATGAAACTGCTGTCCGTTTTTGTTAAGTATTTCTTGACATTCCATATACGTCTTCTCCTTTAGCATTTTATAGTTTTAGCCAAAATATCTACCGCTTGATCAAGTAATATAATATTTTCATTAATATCAAGATTTTTACACAATCGGCTTACATAGGGTTGTTTTAACATGGCTTTTTCTAAAGCCTGAAAATCCCAGAAAATCTCTTCAGGTGCCCCGCTTTTTATTATTTTTTTATTTGCCATTACAATAACACGGCTAAAATTATTAACTACAAATTCCATATCATGCGAAATTGTAATTACTGTTTTTCCTCTTTTATAAAGTTCCTCTAATATGATTGCCAACCTCTTGTTACCAATCATATCCTGCCCTGCTGTTGGTTCATCAAATACCATAACCGGACAATCAATTGCAACAATTGCTGCAATTGTGATAAACTTACGCATTGACAGCGGAAGATTAAATGGATTTTCCTCAGCATAAATATCCATTCCGGTTATTTCTAAGGCAAAAGCCACTTGTTTTTTAATTTGTTCGGCTGGAAGTTTCATTTTTATTAATCCATATTCTACTTCCCCACGAACCGACGAATGAAAAATTTGATCATCCGGATTTTGAAATACATATCCAACCACACGGGAAACCTGAGCTGTTGTATGGTCTTTCGTATTCATATCTCCAATCATTACATATCCCTTTGTAGGATATAGTAATGCATTCAGCATTTTAACCATAGTCGTTTTTCCAGCACCATTTTGCCCGACAATTGCAACATTTTCGCCTTTTTCTAATTCTAGATTAACACTATCAACTGCTAAAAAACCACCAGGATATTCATAGCTCACATCTTTAATACTAATATATGCCATTATTGAATACCCTCCTTTTTCTTTATAATTTTTTGCAGAACTTCCGTTGCCTGTGCTTCTGTAATCGGAGTAACAGGTAAACCGATACCCAACTGTTTCAATTTATTACTCAAAATCGCCATTTGTGGTAATTGAATACCTTGTTCCATTAAAAAAATATCAGATAGCACCTCTTGCGTTGAACCTTTTTTTATCAATTCTCCATTTGCCATAACAAGGATTTCATCTGCGGACTCTGCCAATAAGTCAACCTTATGTTCAACAAGTATAATCGTTTTTTGTTCCTTCTTCATCGCCTTAATAATTTCAAATATACTCTCTGTTCCTTCCGGATCCAATTGCGAAGTTGGTTCATCTATTACAAAAATATCTGGTCCCAGAACTAATATAGCTGCCAACGCTACTCTTTGCTGCTGTCCGCCGGAAAGTTCAAAAGGGTTTTTTTCGGCTAGATGAAGTATATCTGTCTTCTCCATGATAGTTACAACCCGCTCTTCAATTTCTAGCGGTTCAACGCCTAAATTTTCAAGACCATATGCAATTTCTTCAAATACAGAATCCTTAACTCCACTGATTTGATTAAAAGGATTCTGAAACACATATCCAATTCGTAATGCAAGTTCACCATTTTCATAATCAATTGTAGATTTCCCGTTTACTAAAACCTGCCCACTTAATTCACCCTTATAAAAGTCAGGTGCAAATCCCCGCATCAAAGCACAAAGCGTTGTTTTACCAGACCCATTTGCACCAATTACACCGTAAAACTTGCCCTTTTCGATTTTAAAGCTCAAATTTTTAACGGCGGGTGTTTTCGTTAACGGATAACAATATGTTACATCTTTAAACTCTATGGCAGTATCCATAACAATACCCTCCCTATAGCAACTATACTTGTAATTATTATACAGATTACCATTGCTAATGTTTCATTACCACTATATTCTACATTTAAAATGTGCGTCTTTTTACACTTTATTTCAAATCCCTTTGAGGAAAGTGCAAGTGCACGATCATCACTGCTAATAATTGCACTTAAAATCAAAGGCACCATGGACGGAAAAAATGCTTTGGCACGGACAAATAGATTACCTTGTGTCTCAACGCCACGTGCTCTCTGTGCATTCATAATTATTTTCGAATTACGACCCATCAGATCAATCATCTGCATCGTGGAAAGGAGTATATAGGAAGCCTTGTAGTTCATCCCTTTGTCTTCTAGGGCTCGCGAAAGCTCTTTCATTTCTGTTGTCTGGAACAGCCATACAAAAGCGCCTGCAATATTCAATATGGATACACTGAGGCTTACTCCTGTATGTAATCCATCTGAATAAATATAAAGAATTCCAAAATGGAATAGCAAATCACCACCAGGAATAATAAATGTCTGTACTAAGAAAATAAAAATAGCGATTATTGCCGCTTTTTTCATAGCCTTGAGAAATTGTGATATAACACCGCTTAGCGTTGCCAATATTGGGAGTACTAAAAACCAAGGTATAATTAAAAGCGGTATCCCCATGATATTAACTGTTGATAATAACAGTGAGCATACAGAATAGAAAAATACTATCCACAACTTTGTAGTTGGATATAGTGCTGCTACCCTATTTGTTTTTTTAATTTGAAATTTTTCAATCCACATTCTATTTTGCTCCTTATGGAGGTTTGGCTCTGGTTAAGTAAAGCCAAAGCCAAAACCTATTATTCCAATCATTTTACTTTTTCTTAATAAAGTTCTCTCCACATCCAAATTTAATTACTGTACGCTCAGGAACAACCTTAATGACAAAATAAGAGATAAAGAAGGATATAATTCTGTCAATTACTGTAAATATACCGTCGCTGCCCATCACTGAGAGCCATATATTAGTACCTGTAGCCATTAATGTTGCCGTAACAATGGATGTTCCACCACCGGTAACACCGCCATATACCAAAACGATAATAGGTGCAGCAGTAATAATTGATGTAGCTGCCATTAATATCATGGCAATAAGCCACCTCCACCATGTGCTAAACATATTTCTACGGGATAGGTAGCCTGTAACCAAACCACATGCAACATTCACCGGAATAAATGCAAAATTTACAGGGTTTGCAATACCAGTTACTAAGTTAGTTACCAGACCAATCACTGCTCCTACCCAAGGTCCGCATAACATAGCTCCAAAAATCGTACCAATTGTGTCCAAATAAAATGGTAGCTTTAACAGGCTTGCTAACTGACCTCCAACAAAGTTCACTGCAACAGCGACCGGAATAATCAGCAGCGCCAGTAATGTGAAATCGTCCTTAATGGAATGTTTTTTCTTTTCGGTCATAATAAATACCCTCCTTAAATTATTTTGTGGATGTTTGATTGTTATACAAAAGAGCTTACTTTTTACATTTTTGTATATTAAATCAAATCATTCCTATATAATTCTTTGCAAATTCTCTATACCCATTAATATGCATGTTTTGCAAAGTAATTATTAAATGGTGTCCAACACTGCCATAATTCTGTTTTATAAACTTTATTCCCTTCCTTAATGTGCCTTTACATTTCTTCTTTGTTCTAATTTTTGAACAGTAAATGACATTACTGAGAGAATCCCACAGAGTATAGCAATAACGGCATAAACTTTAGTAATTGAATCATTTCCCGAAACTTCACTAATAATAGGCTGTGAAATAACGCCACCAAGATTTGAAGAAAACGTAATTAAGGAAAAAGCCGCTCCAATATTTAGAGGAAAGAACACGCTGGCCTTAAACCCAAGTGTTGGATATATTGGAGCAAACGCCGCTCCAACAATCAGCAAACCAAACAATTTCAAATATGGGTTCGGCATAAGCAGCAATATAACAACACCAATTGTTGCACTGATAAGACACGGCAGAATAATCTTCCTTGTGTTTGCAATGCGGCTACAGGTAAACCGTCCTAAAATACTTGCAAACCAATAGACTGATAAAGCAATTGCGCCTAAACCTGCAGCTCCTATTGTCTTAAAATAAACCCTTGTCCAGTAAGTCAATGCACTTTCGCTTCCGGTTATAATAATAATCGACATCATGTAAAACAGCATTAACGGATTACCTATTAATCGCAACAACGAAACTTTATGTTTTTCTTTAACCTGTGTAACAGGCTTTTTTTCTAAACCATCCCTGATAAAAAAGAGAAGTGTTATGAATGCCAATACAAGAATAATAAAATAAACTATTTTGTATTTATCTGTCCGCATAGCATTCGAAATAATAACGGGAGAAATCATCGCACCAATGCTAAATAAAGCTTGGTTAACCAGTAAATGCTGTCCTGACTTTTCACCATTTTCATCTGAGGTAATTGCAAACAATACACTTTCTGTTCCTCCGATACCGGCTCCATATATAACAAATCCAATGATTATATGTGAAATTCTCTGAGATGTGAATACAATCAATGCGCCAAGACACACCATCAGTATCGCTAACGCTACACTTCGGTTTCTGCCCACACGATCCGAAAATTCACCAAAGAATAACACCATTAGCATTGGCCCCGCATACAAAGCACCAATCATCATTGCCATTTGTGAATCAGTGGCCTGAAATGCCTCGGTTATATTATTAACCAGCAATTGATTGGCTGCATAGAAGCATCCCATAAATAAGAATATGCAGTGAAGGAGCATATTTATTTCACTTGTATTTTTCGTCAAGTCTATCCCCCCGGTTTAAGTTAATGTAATATGGTCAAAGCCATTACTTCTTGCAATTGCTTCCATAGAATGCATTTCTTTCTGAGAAGGGGTTCCTAATTCTAAAAATTGTTTCCTTACACCAAACGGTCTAAATGCAATAATTCTATAGTGGATATCAGTGGTTGCTAGATACGGTGATAATAACTTCGTAATTTCGTAAACAGTCTTTGCATTATCTATTTCGTTTTGTGCAATAACAGTACGTATTTCGGTGAGTTTACCTATGCTTGCCAGGTACAATGCATTTCTTAATACCAATTCATTCTTTTGGCCTGTCAGTGCTAGGTGCTTTTCCGGATCAAAAGCTTTGATGTCCAACATTACTCCGTCTGTAACATCCATTAAACTTTGTTCTTCTTCAAAACTAATTACGCTGCCATTGGAATCCAATAAACAATTTAAGTCATTTTCTTTCATCCTGCGGAAAAAGTGTACGATAAATTCTGACTGCAAGGTACACTCTCCTCCGGAACAGGTTACGCCACGAATAAACGGTATATTGCGGATTACTCTGTCTGCCAATGCCTCCACTGTCATCCATGATATCTTTGGTGATGCTTGGTGCGAACAAACCTTGATGCATGTATCACAGTTTTTACAGATTGCAGGATTCCATACTACTTTTCCTTGCGTAAGAGACAATGCTCCAACAGGACATTTTTCAACACATTTTCCGCATGCGGTGCACATATGCAGCGTTTCGGGATTGTGGCAATATTTACAGTTAAAGTTACATCCCTGAAAAAAAACTGCAGTCCGATTGCCAGGTCCATCTACAACTGAAGTATCGATAATTTTATTCACGGGCGCCAGCATTATATACTCCTTACTTTTCTTCGCAGAGTACCGTCATACTCCTTCGCATTATATGATCCTCTGACTGTTTCATTAATAACTTGTTTCCCCTCTGCATAAGCCTGAATATCTGATTTCTTAACAAGATATCCGGTAACACGTACAAGTTCACTATCCGATGAATAGGTAGAAATATATCTGATTCCTACTTTGAAAGCTCCTTTAAAGACATCTAAAATAGCTGCCGGATTCTTGCTGTAAGTTGTATCAAAGGGGAAAATATCTCCTACTCCCGTTGGGAAATATTTATGATATAATCCTGCTTGGCGTAAATGGTCATATAACGGAAGTTCCTCTCCGATTGCAATACGTGCACCCGGGCTTGTTCCTTCATCTCCTGCTGCACCGACTTGCGCATGCAACATAAAATGATGGTCCCAATCCGGTGAATACTTAGACTCAAAGCTTTCAACATGTTCTTTAAGAGCGTCCATAACTTTTACGCCTAATTGATTTGCTTCTTCATCCTTTCCGTAGCGCTCCGTCTTTCCTTGAAGCTTCATTAACTGATTGACACACTCGCAAAGGCCAGCCATTCCAAATAGTCCAACAAAATTATCTTGGCGTATAAAACCTTCATTTACCAAAAAATGTGTTGAGAAAAATGGTGTTTCTTCAACTATGAATCTTGTCTTTTCTTCCATAAACTGGCACAATGTTCGAACAGCATGAGGCAGTGTATCGTCAAAGAAGTCACTGACAGAAGTAGAGTTATTTGCTAATTTATTTAGCCGAAGCCTGGAAAGCGTAAATGCACCACCGCCTATGGGCAAACCATTATAGCAGCTGGCAATGCCAAACGGACGTCCTTTGAAGTCGACATCATAAGCTGGTTTGTATGCAAATGCAGGATTAGCGCTAGCAAGAGCTGTTTCTATTGCTAATTCTGCGAAATCGTCTGGAGTAATTTTCGGATCATAAATTAATGTCATATTAGGGACAGAATTTTTCAATTCACTCTCAAGCTCTAGAACAATCCAGCCAGCTCTAGATGCTTTAGGACCCAAATTCATATGGCAAAAGCTACTTCCAAACGTACGATCACAATGGATTAGAAATCCTCGGATCATTTTTTTTGCTTCCTCTGTGTCTTGTATAAATGGTTCAAGCAAGTAATCAATATTCCCCATATATACCGGGAAATGGGTGATTGATGGAACATGTCGATAAAAAATGAGCAGTGTATTCAATGCTTCAAATAAATCTTTCGGCAGATCTAATTTCAAAAACTTACACCCGTTTTTCATTAATTTGTCATAATCCGGTAGAATATAGCGCGCCGTGTAGGGTGCATGTCCTTCATCCAAATCACATATAATCCCTTTATCATACAAGGAGTAAAAATCTTCTGGTGTTCCATCAGGGTAGGGCAGCAAGTTTTCCGCTAATGTCGCAAGTGCCATCATTGTTTGTTCATGCGTATTCTTGGGGTTCTTCAGTATTTCCAGTACCTCTGCCCGTGATGCTTCGATATTTTTTTGAGCTTTCATTTTTTCTCCTTTCGCTATTTATCCTTGCATTCATCTTATCATTAATGTACAATATAAAAAATGACATTTGTCAGTTTCTGTTGTGATTTTTTGCATAAATAAGGAGAAGCTAATGAATAATTTATTAAATAATTATATAAAATTGGCAATTGCATATGCTTTCCATGGTGATCTTTCACGAAAATCATCCATGGAAATATTTAGTAAGATGCTATCAGGCAGAAATATTTGTAAAGTTGCTCCAAAGAAAACTATTATTTATCGTGATGATAAAATCACTCATGTCTATCTATTGGTAAAAGGCCATGTATCAATTATCAATATTAATCCTCTTGGACTTGATATTCTTATAGACGAAATGAATGCGCCACAAATTTTTGGGCTGGTTGAAACATTGAATCATGTTGATGTATTTAGTGCTTATGTTATCTCTGACACAGATTGTGTTTATCTAAAAATACCCACTCTTGAATTTATTTCATGTATCAAAAACGATCACGAATTATGCTTTGAAATACTTGAGTATGTGAATTGTCTTGCATTACGTAATATGGATAGTACAGAAATTAAATCGCTTATCCATCCTAAGGATATTCTTGGAAACTTTCTTTATCGCTTAACAATTAATCATACGCTGCCTTATACTTTAAAGGATACACGAGCTAAGCTATCTGAAACTTTTCATATCAATTTGCGCACTTTATATCGGTATGTTAAAGAGTTTGAAGGGAAGGGCATGCTAACGCTAACGCATGGAAAAATTGTAATTACTAAGGAGAATTTCGAAAAGCTTAGCCAGAAATATGATGAGCTGAATTTGTAAGAAGTCTCAAACCAAAAAGCCGTCTGTTCTGTTAAGAACAAACGACTTTTTATAATCGCATTTCATTGAACGGTTAATCCAGCATATACCCGAAAAGCATTTTAAGATGATCCGTTATTACGGTGTCTATGCCAGACATCGGGACAGTGACAAAAAACTCTATCGTCTTAAAGCCGTGCCTTCCAAATCTAGCATGGCTTTTTTTTGCCTTGCCCTGCCGGAGCAGTTTCTTATTAGGACGTATTTCCTAATCGATAAAAAAACTACTGGGTGTCATGGGTCGGGAACCCATGCCACCCAGTAATCTTCCGATAAGTTTATTATGGATATATAGAGGAGATATATAGAGATACAAAGCATAATTACCTAATGCTTTTTCCAGACATATCAAGAATAAAATAAGCCTGTTTATAGCCCTGTTCCCTCTGTTAACAGGCCGGAAGACATGGTCAGCACTCTATTTCCAAATTCCACTGTGTCCAATTCATGGGTAACGATCAGAACCGTTGTACCGCTTTTATTTATCCGTGAAAAAAGCTCCATAATATCTTTCGTCGTTTCAATATCCAAATCTGCCGTGGGTTCATCCGCAATCAAAATATCCGGCTCGTTCATCAGTGCCCTTGCAATCAAAACACGCCGCAGCTCTCCGCCCGAAAGCTGAGAAGGATACATGGGGGCAAGAAAAGATATGCCAACCTTATCAAGAAGAAAGGAAGCTCTTCCGGATGCATCCCCCGATCTCTTGGAAAGATAATAGGGAAGCCTCACATTATCAAAAACGGTCAAATTAGACAGGGCTGCGGCCCCCTGGGGTATATATCCCAACCGTGAGTTTCTGTACTCCGATATTTTCCTGTCCTTCATAGAGCAGATGTCCGCACCCTCCAGCCTGATATTACCTGAAGTGGGTGTCGAAAGTCCGGCAATCATATTGAGAAGGGTGCTCTTTCCACTTCCCGAACGGCCGACGATGCTTATAAAATCACCGCGGCTTATGGATAAATCTACGCTGTCAACAGCAAAGAATACTTTTTCCCTGCGTTGATACTGCTTGCTTAATTTTTGGATTTCTAAAAACATCATTCATTCTCCCTCATAACGGTATAAATTTCAAAACCCCCGATTTTAATCGCAAAATAAGCCGAGGCAAGAGGGCCTGCGAGAAAGGATAGCAGGAAACTCATAGCCGCCACTACGAATACGGTTGCGTACGACGGCTGTAAATAAGGAAGCCCCACCAGCGAAGCAATATAGGTACTGAAAGGAAAAACAACGAGGGCAGCCGCTACGATTCCGGCCACGGTGCCGAAAAGACTGATTAACGAGGATTCACAAAGGATTAGTTTTACCAGTTTATTCCTGGGCGCACCCAGAGTTCTGAAAATGCCGAATTCTCTTTTACGTCCGTTTAAAGTGACCGAAAATACGACAAGGAGTACACTAACCGCCAAAACCCACAGAACTCCTGCCAGTATATAGATATAGGCGGTAAGTCCCCGCAGGTTTCCCGAAATGTCGCTTAGCATATTTTTAGTAACTACCACATGTACACTTTCTTTGGCATAAGCCTGGAGGATATTATTCGCAACGTCTTTTACATCATAACCGTTTTCAATTTTAATCATGACAGAGGAAATCAGGTTCTCATTCTCTGCCACCGGATGGGCTTTCAGTCTCTCAGAATCCCTGGCCACCTGGTTTGCCGTGGAAAGATTCATGAACACGGATGTATCAAATCCCATTCCGGTTTTGTCTAAACGGGCAACCACCAAAAAAGTCCGGTCAAAAAATTTGAGTTTTTGTCCCGCTTCGGCGTTGATGCTGTTGCCCACCACGATTTCGCCATCCCCAAGCAGATGATCCAACGAATTTGTCAGCCACGGCTGAATGATGAAATCTGTCTTGGGCTCAAAACCTATCAGCTGTAGAGGATAAGCGCAGCACCCAGCATTCAGTGTAGCAATATATAGCTGCGGGGATACGTCTTTAACACCCTCCACACCTTTAACCTTTTCTGTTATGCCGGCATCAAAATAAAAGGTGCTGGGCTCTCCCCTTAAAAGAGCGCTTTGGATATCCGCTTCATAGCCATATGGCACCGCAAGGATATCCGCACCCATTCTTTTTGAGAGATTATTCATACCGTTTTCGAGGCTTTTCGATAACACCGTACCGCCAAAAAGCGTGAAAGCAAATAGCGATACAAGAAATATGAGACCGGCCGTCCGAAAGGGGTTGCGCTTTAAGTTTTTAACAGAGAGGTTAACGGTCGTCAACGGCTTATTATCCATTGGTTTTCTCCTGTATTTTTTTATTCTGTCTCCAGAGATAAATCGCGTTTCCAGAAGAAAATGCCACCACTAAGACACATAAAACAATCAATGCGGGGAAGGTGGTCATTCTGCACGGCATTGTATCCATCTTGCATCCGCCGATTAACACGATGGGAACCAGAATTCCTAAAACACCGGTCAAAGCCGCCATCATACTAATTCCGAGCCTTATCAGCGTTGATTTAAAAATAACAAGCAGCACTCCGCCGCACAGGATTAAAAGACCCACTCCGATTTCAGCCCGTCCCGACCAGAAGCATTTCATGGGAACCGTGCCGCCCGACGCGGTTTCAATCATTTTTGTGCAGGTTGGAAATATGCAGAGCGGCACAAGTAAAATAACCAACCCTAAAACAGCAGCAACTATACCGGAAAAAAATCTATTTTTCATAATAATTCCTCCTAAATCTATTGAGTATAATGATAACTCAATGCTTTTCTTTTGAATCAATTCAAATATTAAGTTACGTTCCGGATGTGCAAACGATATGTCTGTCCGAAATTATTAAAAAATCATATTTTTTCAAACACGCTCTAAGGCAAACCTCCGCCACGGATGGGGATCATTGTTTTGCTTCCTCCAGCGCGTTATTAACGGCTTCCGTAAATTGATCGTAGGAAATCGTAGCGCCCGCTATAACATCCACCTCCTTAAGTTTCTGAACTTCAATAAGCTTTTCTGCATATTGCTCCATAGCGTTTACAGCAAGCTGCGCCTTGTCATAATAATCCTGATTTGATATTTCACCGTTTACCTTTCCATAATTCTCATCCTTGACCGAGCCGTCTTTCTGCCATGTGATATAATTGCAGTCCGTAATTTTGTTGTCATCAATAATGAGTGTGACCTCTGCGTAAGCGCCCTGGTCATCTTCACTGCTTTTCCCGGTATAAGTGCCGTCTTGATAGACAATCTTACTTGAGTTATGACTACATCCCGGAAATAGCAGTAATGGGAATATCAAAGTGAAAACAACGGAAATAATCTTTTTTTTCACCAAACGCATCCCCCTTATTCATTCTTTATTTGGTACAATTCTCGCAACCCGCCCATGCTCCAGCACAACGGTCCGCTGGGCTTCCTCGGCAACCTCGGGATCATGGGTGACAACGATGATGGTAATGCCTTCCTTATGAAGCTGTTTGAAAATATCAAGCACGATACCCTCATTTGTTTCATCCAAATTTCCTGTAGGTTCATCCGCCAGAATCAACTTAGGATAGTTTATCAGGGCGCGGGCGATGCATACTCTTTGCTGCTCGCCGCCTGAAAGCTGACTGGGTAAATGCTTGGCCCGATCTCCCAGACCAACACGCTCCAATGCCTGCAAGGCTTCCTTTTCATCCGGCATACTGTGATAATACTGAGCCACCATCACGTTTTCCAGAGCGGTGAGATAATTTATCATATGAAATTGCTGAAAGATCAGCCCTATCTTGTCACGTCGGACATTGGTCAGACTTTTTGCACTTTCCTTTGAAATATTCGCACCATCCAGTATAACGGAACCGTTGGAAGGCTTGTCCATGCATCCGATGATGTTTATCATCGTGCTTTTTCCAGAACCGGACGGCCCCATGATTGCCAGCCATTCACCCTGTGAAACCTGCAGATTAATATTCTGCAATGCCTTTACACTGCCATAGATTTTTGATATATCCTTAAGCTCCAATATATTCATAACTTCCTCCTTTCTTTATTGGAGTACTCTATTGAGCACTCTATTCGCCGCGCAAAACAATTGCCGGATCTACGTCCGTTGCGCTTCTGACAGGTAAAAGACAGGCAAGTGCGGTTATGGCAATGGAAACGGCAAGTGTCACCGGTATCAGCAGAGGCTGAAAGGATATGGAACGACTGAAAACATTCACGCTGATTGTCTGGGCAAATACAAATCCCAGGACAACGCCCAGCAAGCCCCCCAGTCCGCCTAAAAACAGGCATTCACCCAGGAATTCCATGACGATGCTCTTGTTAGCGGCCCCTAATGCTTTTTTCAGGCCGATTTCTTTACGCCGTTCCGCGACGACCGCCATCATCGTGGTTGCGACACAAATCATGGTGAGCAGCAGCACAATCACGGTAACAAGGTAAACTAAAGCCTGAAGCTTGGTTAAGACGGTTCCTTCCGATTGTGTAACACGCTTAACAAGGCGGGGAGTAACGCCTTCGACATTTTCCGTTATTTGCTTAACAATATCATCCAGCACTGTCTGGGAAGCGGAAATGCTGCATTCCACAACATCAAGTTCACCCTCGTTTCCCATCAGCCCCTCTAAATCCGAAAGAGACAGAAATATAAACCCTTCCTCTGTTCCTCCGGTCTGAACGATCCCGGATACGATGAAGTCACGGCTGAAACTCTCATCCTTTATGTCCGTGCCGGTCACCGTAAAAGTATCGCCGGGAGAAAGCCGGATATAGTCTGCCACTTCCTGTCCGACGAGTACCGATCCATCATTTTCGGGCCATTCTCCGGAGACAAACCAATACGGGCTCGTCTTTTTTACTTCTTCCATATCTGTACCCGCCGCCATAAACGGCTGCTCATTGATTTTAACTGTTTCATAGCGATAGGGAGCCATGCCCACAATATCATCTGCGGGAATAAAATCCGCCGCCGCATCTGCCGCATCCATGCTCAGTGCCGAGCCGTCACCGGAGGGAATAAATATAAGGTTTGCTCCATAGGAACGAAATTCCTGACCCATCTGCCGGGGAATATCATAATAAATAGTGACAAGACCGGACAGAACCGTTGCGCCGATGGCCACTGCCAGTAACGCTACAAGCATTCTGGAGCGGCGGCGGATGAGCGAGCTGGTTACCATCCTAAAATACATTGTTTGTTTTTTCATAGGATCACCTGCCATGTAAAACTTCCGCCGGGCGAAGCGAGAGCAATAGTCTGATAGACGGAATACTTCCCGCCAAGGTTACGAGGAATACTAAAACTGCCACAAGAGGTATAACCATGGGCTTTATATCAATAGCCGACCCGAAAACCGATTGTCCGATGATTTGAGCAAAGCCAAGTCCGGCAAAATACCCTGCGGTGCCGCCCACAACCGCGGTAACGAGAATCTCCGTTAAAACAAGCCATGAAACGGGAGAATTATGAGCGCCTATCGCCTTCAGCAATCCAAACTCACGGCTGCGCTCCATCACACTGGCCGTAACAAGATTTGAAATACCCAGCGCAGAACCCACAAGGCTCAAAATGGTTATTAATAGCATAAGGAGCTGGGTCTTTTCAAGGATTGCGCCTTCCGATTCCGCCACCTGCCGAATGGGCTTTGCAACCGAATCCGTGATAACTTCCTGTATTTGATAGGATATTGAACTGACATAAGCCGTGCAATACCAGGTTTCCCATTCTTTAATAGAAAGGCCGTCGGGATTTTGCGCCGCCCTGCGAGAAAGCTCATTATCGGGTGTTGTTAGGGCGCTTACCTCCACACTGCTTACAAGCCCTTCATGCTCTGCCAGCTTTTGCGCAACCTGTAAAGGGACGTAGATTGCTTCGTCCTCGTCGCTTCCCGCATTGAAAATACCCTTAACCGTCAGCTCCTTTGTTTTCCCTTGAAATTCAATAGTAATGACGTCGCCGGCTTTAATATTGTTCCTTCCTGAAACAAGACTGCCCACCATGGCGGAATTCTCGTCCTGATCAGTCAGCCAGTCGCCGGACACCTCCCACCAGTTCTTCATGTTTTTCATCCCCGTATCCAGAGACTCGCCCGTAGGAAGCTCCAAGTGGTGATTGAACCATGTCCCTACAAGCTTTACCTCACTATCCCCCGAAATTAGCTTTACTTTTGTATCAAAATAGGGAGTAAAATCTACAATATTAAAAGCCCAAAAAATCGTTTTGATATTGCCAAGCTCCGCCTCCTTCAAATATTGATCCGACACACCGGAGTCTTTTTCAACACCGTAAAGATCGTCGAGCAAAGAAGCCTCCTTGGGGACAACATTGATATTGGCACCGTAAGTCTTCAGTTCCTGATTTACCTTATCGCCGACATCCAGCATGACATTGAGCATGGCAGTGGCAAGAGAGGCTCCTAATGCAATTGTAAATGCAATCATAAACATCTTCCCCTTCTGCCGGAAAAAAGCGCCTCTCACCATTCTCCAAAACATACCATCACCTTCTTTATTCAAATCTGTTTTTTTCGTTTTCCAAATCCTGTATCTGTATTACCATACTGCCGCCGTTAAGGGTGTAGGCCAGCGGCACAGGATTGCATCCGCCCTTAAAGCCTATCGTTGAGATATTCATAACAACATCACAAAGCTTACAGACTACCTCGTCTTTACGTTCATAGTAGCCTGTCGGACCGCAGATATCACAAGCGTCAAGTCCAACGCCAAACGCCCCCGCATTCTTTTTGATAACGATAAACCGGACCTCGATACCGTCCGAGGCCGTATATACAAAACGGTGTAGATGACCATCATTAACATCCTCAAGGGGTATAACAATCTCACTGCCAACGATGTTCATCGGTTCGGCAGGGGAAAGGACAATCTCCCGCTCACTGTATGCTTTTACAACCGTCTGACTTAAAACCGCAAGGATGTATCCTGTCAGAACAACAAGGCACCAATGCCTTTGCCTACGCGATGCCGCCCGGATTTTCCGGTGTTGCGCGGGATTGGTATACGTTTCCTTGGGATGCAGGCTTTTTATCCACAGCACCAGAGGCAATATAGCCGTGGTAACCATAATAGCGTAAAGAAAATATTCGTTGTAATTGATGACTGGTTTTATGAGCGCAAAAAGCCATTTCGACATGGCTATAATACGTCTCGCCAGTAAAAACTGAATAATGGTCGCGATCTGATTCACCATATTAACGCCAAGCCCAATAGTCAGCAAAATGCGCACCAGCTTAAAAGATAAGCCCTTTCCGGCTTTGTAAAGAGCAAACCCTGAGAGTACCACAATCAGCAAACCGACAAGATACCCAATTATCTTAAAAAGAAAATCCGTGCTGAATACGCTTTCACCCGATATCAAAAACTCTGTGGGGTACAGGAAAATATCGGGCAGGCAATACAGCAGCAGCGAAGCCGTTAAAATAGCATTTATAACATTCCATATCCTTTCACGCACTCCGGATATTCTTTTTTGAAGAAGACCCCACAAAAACATATAGAAGAGAATTTCCACAAGGATTGCAACAGATAAAATACCGATATTAAAGTATTCTCTGTTGATCAGTACGGTCGTAGACTTGAGAACGGATAATATAAGTGCGGATCCAACACCCGCAATAAAGCCCCAAAGCGACCATTTTTTCTGCTTTGGGTTGCCGCCGATATGCACAAGCGTAAACAGCATTGCTAAAAGAATTCCAGTGGTAAGGGAATTCTGCACAACCTGAATGAGATATTTCAGCATGGAGTTACCACCTCCCTGTAAGGGTTAAGTCAAAGCGGATATTCCGAGTCCGCTTATGCTGCTTGCTCATAATCATGAGGCTGTCGCACTAAACATTTAACTACCATATATAGCGCATAATTGACTTAACAAACTGCTAAATATGGTAAAGAATAGCGTTAGAGCGTGTTTGAAAAATCATCGCACCGTTCTGAACGCTCCACTTTGCGGCATACTGCGTCGCGATTTTGGGAGCGTAGTACCACTACGCACCCAAAATCGCTCCTTGCCTCCCACAAAGTGGAGCATCCAGCCCGGCACAAGCATTTTTCAAACACACTCTAGAGCGGCAGCCCCTTCAGTCGGAGCCCATTCTCCGGCTAAAACAAGTAAGTCCTAAACCCGCCGCTTACGCTTTGTAAGCAGGGGAGTCAATTGTAAAGTTAAAACGTACCATAACAGCCTCTCGCCTGCACGCGAACTAATCATGGCACGTATCATATTTCCTAAAAGCTTATAAATCGAACAAATTACCAAACCCTGGGAACATAATCAAAATCCCATTCCGCCACAAGGGGTTCCGTCCAAAAGCTCCCTGTAACGCCGGTTTCCTTATCAACATGAAGGAGAAATCCCTGTGCCTCAGGATTTTCAATAGTAAAACGGACTTTATAGGTGCCGGCTTCACCAAGCTTAATATTTGCGCCATAATGGGGGCCGTCACTGGCATTCATGGGCATAAAGGTTCCCTCCACCTTTGTTTTTTCATCTTCACTCGTGATCTCATAATCGACCGTTAAATTGGGGACAAAATCACCCACGCCATAGCCCAGGTCGTTTTGCAATGCAGAAATATCCGCCTCTATATGCATGTCGGATTCGGAAGCCGGAAGGCCGGCATTGGCGGTCGGTTCCATATCCACCGGCTGGAAATACACGGCGGCCACATTCAAAGGTGCAAGTTCTATGTCGTCACCGATAGGAAATTCCTCAAAGCCGGCCACCTCGCCGGGCGCCGCCGCGCCGCCGTCATCACTTGTGTCTTCTCCCGTACCTCCCGCCTTGGTATCGGTATTGTCCGTATTACCGGCTGTATCGCTGTCACCATTGTTTTTTGACGAGCAGCCGGCAAGGCCAAGGGCCATAATCATCGCCAGCGCAAAAACAAAAATTGGCATCTTTTTTAATTTCATTGTTATACCTCCTGAAAGTTTTTTCAATTACCGCCATATTCTTTTCAGAAATCAGGCTATCCCAATCTGATTACTAAGATTTGCTATCTGTTTGCCGAATGTCGGGCCCTCCCCCGGCGGCCGCCTTCAAAATGCGCGCTTTTTTCCATTTCCTGATCTGGATCACAAATGTGGCAATTGTCACCGCGAGCAAAACAGCCTGGGGAATCAGCGTCTCCAGTGTAGGATATATCCCCAAAATATCTATAGAAGAAAGCCCCGATACCGGTGTGACTCCTATCAGGTTGCCCTCCTGCAATTCCTTAATACCGGAACCCACAAATGTAATAGACATGGCAAACATTAATATGCTGGTACCAAGGAAAAACGGTTTCAGCGGCAGCTTAATACTCATGAAACGAATCAGCAGATAAATGATCACAAGTCCTACGCACCCTACCCCCAGACCGACCCAAACCATATTAACATAGGTCTTGGTACCTGCTAATAATGCCTGATAAAATAAGATTGTTTCGGCACCTTCGCGGAAAACCGCAAGAAAAGCGGCGAAAGCAAGGGAAAATACGCTCCCCTTTGTAACCGAGCTTTGAACCTTCCCTTCGATGTAATTCGTCCAGGCGGCCGACTCTGACTTGGAAACCATCCAGTTGCTCACATAAAACAGTACGGCAACGGCAATGAGCATGGTCACACCCTCGGTAATCTCCTGGTTTGCGCCGCTTGCACCCGACAGGCCGTTCAGGATAAACGCCATCAGAACGCTTGCTCCCAGGGCAATCACTGATCCCCAGTAAACCGCAGCCGTTTTTTGCTTATTCCCCGATTTTACCAGATAGGCGATAATCGCACCCACAATGAGGATGGCCTCAAACCCTTCTCTTGTTATAATGAGAAACGAACTAAGAAAAACGCTCATAGCGCTTTCTTTTTTACCGTCCAGCTGATTTGCGTCTTCACGAAGCAACTGGATTAACTCGTCGAGTGAGGCCCTGACTTCCTCGTTTGACTTACCGGCGTTAATGGCCTTTTTGGCAAAGCTGAACTGATATTCAACCTTAGCTGTACGGTCGCCCGATATATATGCCATCACTGTTTTTTCAAAACCCAGCTTCTCATAGTATGAGTAATATGCAACATCAACCTGTTCTTTGGCGGCTTTTGCATCCCCTGACACATATATATCATAAGACTCGTCCAAAATGGATTCCATATCGTCCACGACATCATTCCAGGTTTCATGAGCGGCAGCAAATGCTGTCATAGAGTACATGCTGACAATAATCATCAGTATTACTGCAACAAACGCTTTACGCACCTTTATACCCTCCTTTCCACAATTGACAGCCAACCTTTAATGGGCTATACCTATGTTAGTGTAAGCTAATTCATACTGCAAGAGCCAGTTATACAAATCCATGTGGCTCCAAGGAATTTTTTGAAAGAGAGAAACAGCCATGTAACAAAGCTAAAATGAAATAAAAAATTACGGCTGATATCCGTCCGGTAATTCGGACGGATATCAGCCGTTTTTCAGTGTCGCAATAACTGCTGAATCAATTGAACAATATATCATCAGCGAACTTTCCGTACAATGATTCGGATAATTTCTGTACGGTTTCTTTTCCCACGATACAATAAATGGTTATTTCTGCTATGCCGCTGTCATTCAGCGTAGTATATCACCTGCCCATTCACACTATAATTTTACGCGCTAATTCTTCGTCTATGACAATACGTTTGTCTTCAACACCCACAATCATGGCATTGTCATATGTTTTTAGCAGCACGCATACCTTACTGTCCACTGTAAGTCCAGCGGCTTCAAGACAATTTCTTATTTCCTCTCCGCCCCAAACGGCTTTGATTTGATTCATCTCGCCAATCGGCGCCAATGATAATAGCATTGATACCAATCCTTCATATATTATTTAGACAATCAGTAATCTACGGTGATAACTATTTTGCCCATAACATATTCTAGAATTAACTAACGCAGGACACAAGAACCAGCATTACAGTCCTTCATGGCTCCAGACTTATTGTTAAGCCATGCCTGCCTAAGCAGCTTGATCGCAGCAGGGATATGTTCCAATACCATTCCGCCATAATTTAGAAGCACCAAATTGTCCTTCTCATTTTGAGAGCAGCTCCAAAAGTCCGATATTGGCTGCACTCCCACACCGGCTTTATATGCGCTGCTTATGAGTTCCTCCTGGGTTACAGGCCACTTTACCTGCACCAATAGGTGAAGGCCCGCCTGTGTTCCCAAAATGTTAACGGTATCTCCAAATTCATTTTGAAGTACATTTACAAGTATATTTCGTTTTTCCCGCTGCTGCTGAACCGTTTTTCTTATATGCCTCTCCCAAAAGCCCTCACGCATGAAAAGCTCCAATGTCTTTTGTGTAAGAAAGGGTACAAACGTGGCGTCGTGACAATGCCTCTTACACAGTTCAAAAAGCAGCTGTTCCGGGAGCACCATATAGGAGATGCCTATTGCAGGAAATAACAGATCGGAAAAACTTCCTATATAAATTACCCTGTCGCTGCCAAACGACTGGATTGAGGGAATTGGTTTCATATCATATTGAAAACAGCAATTATAATCATCCTCTATAATAAATGTGCCGCTGCGCTTTGCCCATTCCGTTAATTCCAGCCGCCGGCCCTTCGGCATTACGATTCCGGTTGGGTATTGGTGTGACGGTGTGACATAAGCGGCCACGATATCCACGGTATCCAGCAAATTTACATTCATCCCATGTTCGTCAAGTTCTATGGGACATATCCGGAAACCGTTGTTTTGAAAAGTCATACGAGCCCGATCATATCCTGGTTCTTCTATTGCGATATTGGAACCTCTAAGCTTAAGAATCTGGCAAACAAGCTCCAGGCAAAATTGCGTCCCCGATCCAATGATAATCTGTTTAGCCATGCAGCTGACCTTTCTATAATTATAGAGATATTTTTGTATCTCTGAGCGCAGCCCCGGCTCGCCAAAAGGACAGCCATATTTCAAAAATCCTGTTTTATAATCATGAAAGCACCTGTTTGTAAGTACTTTCCATTTTTCAAAGGGAAACTCATCGGGAGGAAGCCTCTTATTTTGGAAGTCATAAATCGTATTTTCGTCTTCCCATAATTCCGGTTCCGCCTGAAAAGCTTGTGTATCTTCTTTTTTGTCAAATGCTTCAAGAAGCGGCAGCTCGACATAATATCCCTGCCGCGGCTTACTAATTAAAAATCCTTCGGAATACAGACTTTCATAAGCTAATTCAACCGTATTCCTGCTGATCCGTAATTCTGTAGCTAATCTCCGGCTGGAGGGGAGCTTTGCTCCGGCCCTTGTGTAACCGTTCAGTATGTCGTTTTTTATCTGCTGATATAATTGAATATATAAAGGCATCTTGCTCTTTTCATCTAACACTACCATATACCCACTCCTTCCTAAACGTATCTGCAGAATTATTCGAGTTAGTATTAACTAACTATTACGCCGTTTTCCACGGTTTGGTTCATGAGCAGCAGCATGTTGAATTTTTCGCAACGCGGAAGGGTTGTCCTCCCCACGGTATTTAATCATTGGGATCTGTCGAAGCACTTTGAGGTGATGAGAAAAGGCGGCTGATCTTTAATGCTTTGAACAGTTCCGCCATTTTAAAAAGATGACCATCATCCGTCATTTCTCTTTAACCCGATTGTCTTCGTGTAATGGTACAGCTGCAAAGAGTATCCTTCTTCACCCGACTGCCATAGTGATATTCTCCTTAAATTGATTTATACGCATTTGTTTAATTGCCAATTTAACACATTATAAACGTATTGTCAAGAGACGTACATGTATAATTTATTTTCATCAAGCCTTTCCTCCTGTCTTTAGGTATTATAATGTGCCGTATATTGCTCTCGGTTACAAGGCCCAGAGTACAATACTATTATTTCACCTGCTTATCGACCAATTTAGAAGCCGGCTTATAAACTTGAAGTATTTTCTTATCGTTAAGCTCCCAGGCATCTAATTCTGCCTTAACAAGCTCCGGATAACTTAGTTGAATGGAGCGTTCATTTCCCCTGATCAATTTTATAAGGGAAAATAGTGCGGAAATACTGTTCTTCCACTTTAAACTCAACGATTTTGGAGTAAACGCTGAAAAAGTGCCGTATATTGCTTTCGGTTACAAGGTCCGGCGTATTGCCGAAAAGTTTTTCATCTCCGTAACCAAGCAACAGAGTCTGGTTGGATATCCGCAGTGCATGATTTGGGAAATGTGTATTGATCAGACAGCTTGTCTGTAAATCACGGGAGATGTGTTCAATCATGTTAAGTACGCACAGTTGATTTTTCATATCAAGATTTGATTCCGGTTCATCCAAAATCAGCAGCTCCGGTTCCGACACAAGGGCTCTTGCAATCATAACCATTTGCAGTTCGCCGCCGCTTAACTCGTCGCAGTATTTATCCGCCAATTTTGCAGCACCGACAGTATTAATTACTTTTATGGCTTTTTCGTAATCCTCCTGCTTTGGTATTGCAAAAAAATTCTGGTTGGTATTCAGACCCATGACTACCGTATCCAGAACCCGGTATGAAAATACACTTTTTTTAACCTGAGGCACATAGCTTATTTTTTTCCAAAACTCCTTGCCTGAATACCCGCAAACAGGTTTCCCGTCAAGAAGAGTCTCTCCGCTATGCCATTTTAAAAACCCCATAATACACTTGAGCAATGTGGTTTTGCCAACACCGTTTGGTCCAAGTATCGTTACTACGGAATTGTCGGCGACAGAAAGGTTTACCTCCTTGAGTATCGGCGTTTTCCCGTAGCCAAAAGCCGCATTTCGAACTTCCAATGTCATAATTTTATCTCCTTGTTGTTTTTCTCAGCATATATGCAAAAAATGGAGCGCCAATGATGGCGGTTAAAATCGATAAAGGTATTTCTGCCGCGGTCATCGTCCGTGCAATTCCGTCGATCAGCAGAAGATAGGTTCCTCCCAAAAGAACGCAGGCAGGCATCAAAGCGCGATGATCGTTGCCCACCAGCAGCCGTCCTACGTGAGGAATCACCAGACCGACCCATCCGATTATTCCACATAGGGAAACAGAAACAGCAGTAATCAAGGTGGAGACGATAATAAAAATCATCCGAAGCATTCCAACGTTGACTCCCAGCGAGCAGGCCTCCTCTTCGTCCAACGAAAGCAGGTTCAGTTTCCACCGCAGGAGCAGCGTTACGATAATGCACGGGGTTATGACCGCAGCGGCGACGGCAGTATCCTTATAGGTAGAGCTGGCAAGACTTCCCATAAGCCAAATCACAATGGCGGGAAGTTTTTCCTGAGGGTCTGCGATGTATTTTATCAGCGATACCAGTGCTTCAAAAAGAGCGCTGACTATAACGCCGGATAAGACAAGCATAAACAATTCCGACTTTTTTTGCACTCTGGAAATAACCAGCACCAGTCCTACAGCCAGCAAGCCGAACAGGAGCGAAAGAGATTCAACTAAAACTACGCCGGCGGAAACAAGGATGCCCAACGCCGCACCAAATCCTGCTCCTGAAGAAACCCCCAATATATCCGGGCTGACCAGGGGATTTCCGAAGATACACTGATAAGCCGCGCCGGCACAAGCAAGACCCGCGCCGATTAAAATGCCCATAAGAATCCGCGGAAGGCGGACGTTGATTACGACACTGTATTTTACCGGATCCAAAGGCTCCGTATTTCCTGATATGGTGGAAAATATTATTTTCACCGCCTCAACTGGAGAGATAGAATAACGTCCGATACAAATGGAAAACAAAAACGCGGCAATCAGGACAAAAAAGAGGATAATTACAATGGACCTCTGCTTTTTCAACGTCAGCTGTTTGCTTCTCATCCGTAAAATTCCTCCTCACCGCATGTTACAAGCTCAAGCATGCTTTTTCCAAAGGGGCATACACTTGATTCCCAACTTAAGCGGCTCGATACGGCGATATGGGGAATCTCCACAAAGCGGCAGCCGGGCAGTCCTGCGTCAAAAAGACGGTAAAGCCCGTCACCGACAATCCTATTATAGATTCCGGAACGGATCCGCCTTAACAATTCATCCTCGTCCATCTCTTTGCAATCCCCCGGGCGCATATATTGCGGATCGGCATTAAAAAAGGTTGCAACATCAACCCCTCCAATATTAAAATCCAATTCCAGGGACTGGCGGATGCCGTTTGCCAGGAGCTGTTCGCCGACGATCAAGGTTCTTCCGCCTGTTTCTTCGGGCGGTCTATACTTCCGATACTCCTTCCCCTTCAAAAGTGCTTCCAACTGGCGCAGACATTCCCGTACCCCCTTCACTCCCGAAAAGCTGCCTGCCAGATAAGGCATGCCGTATACCTTTTCCAGATACCGGGCTGTTTTCAACGCCGAGGCGGTTAACACGATATTGCATTGGGCGCTGAGACTATTTGAAATCTCGTCAAGTGTGGAGCCCATTGCCCAGGTCGAGCAGACAAAAAATCCGTTTTCTTCAAGGAGTTCCTTAATCACATCTATGTTGTGCCGGTTTGTAAGGTCAAGAGGCGTCGCTCCGATTAAATTTACGGAATTCGGGATAATCTGCGGCCGCCCGGACGGAAGGAAATTCCTGGCCAGCTCCAGAAGCGCCATACTTATCCCCTCGTCGTAAAAGACCGTACCCTTGGTATTAAAACTGATACACATCTTTCCGGTTTTTTGCCGAATAATCTTTGCTAACGCATTCAAATCCGTCCCCAGAACCATCGGAGAAGGGCTGCCAAGCAACGCAATAAATCGCCTGTTAAGGAATTCATCCGCTGCGAATATCTTATCAAGCAGTATATTGTCGGTACCGAAAACCGCCTCCACGTCGTCAAGGTTTGAAGTAAATACGCAGCTTTTTTCGTCAAACCAGCGTGGCTCGTCATAACCTGTGAATGTTCCCGTGCAACCTCCGGCGTCATGGATAACCACCATACCTTCCATTTCAAATAATGTGGAGCAGACTCCGGAAAAGTCCGGTGCAAAGGTGGGTAAAATCATGTGCAAATCTTTCATATAATTCCTTCCTTTTGCCGGGGCGTGTCTGAAAATTGCTTGTGCTGGCTGGACGTTCCACTTTGTGGGAGACAAGGAGCGATTTTGGGAACGTAGTGGGCTACGTTTCCAAAATTGCGACGCAGTATACCGCAAAGTGGAGCGGTCAGAACGGTACAATGAGTTTTACACGCCCTACTTAAATATTCATACTAACACCCATGCCTTTTGAGCATAAATAACGGGCCGCATGTTTTTGGCGAGACAATTCATACTACCAATGCTCTGGAATACAGCAACGCCCTGGCCGACACATTTGCAGACATTGCCTCATCAATCCCGTCCAGCAATGCAGCCACAGCCTCAAACCCATAATGCTGGGCATTGGAATCAAGAATCATCAATTTTGCATTCTGACAAATATAGGCGGCGTCAAATCCAATAGCCAAATCCGCTTCTTCTTTCACACGGTCAATCGTCGCCATAGTCGGATGATAACTGGTATAAATCGGTATATCAGGATCTATCTTCTGAAGCCGGCCGATATATTCCCATTCGTAATCCGCTACCGCGCTGCTGATAATAAAGGCAATCTGCGCTCCGCATTCTGCCAGCGCGCAGGCAATTTCAAAGGCAGAACCGTTTACTCCCTCGCCGATAGCAATACGCAGCGTACTAAGACGCTTTCTGTGACTCTCAATTTTTTTCAACACAGCTTCATAATATGGCTCATAATCAAGCTCACAGCCCAAAAATTTTCCAAGCTCCCGGTAGCTTTCCGCCACTCCTTGTGCTCTGTAGCAGATATACTTTTTAGTAGATGGAATGTCCAGCTTTTGCTCCATATCGGCGCAGGCCAGCCGCCCAAACGGCTTTATCAGTATGTTGCGGGAACTGTCTCTCATCTTCAAAAACTCCTCAAAGCTTTTGCAGTCGCTGACCTGATATATGTTTTCAAAACCGGCGTTTTGAAGAAGAAGGTAAATCTCGCTATTTGGGTTAACCGGTGAGAAGTGGCCGATGAGATTAATGTTTTGCAAATGTTTCTGCTTCTGCTCCTGCGGGGGATCCCACAAAAAGCGGTATATACTGCGCTGAACGTTAAGGGCAGGCGGTGTGCTGCTGTTTGTCGTAATGGGATTCATATGAACTTCACCGAAGGGAATGCCATGTTTTTTCGTCAGTCTCCGTGTAATTCCGCGATAATCCGATGCAAGCAGATCATCGATGCAGGAGGCGCAGATCAAAAAAGCCTTAGGTTTTTTCGGCAAATGCGATAATATATATTCTACAATCTCATCAATTCTGTCGATATGTGCTCCAATAACAATATCCGACTCGGAAACGTCAAGATAAAAGATTCTATTTCGGTAACCAAGCTGCATACTTGCCACCGAACCGTGACGGCCGCAGCCGTGAGGCGCAATAAAGAGCATTACGGACTCGGGCACCAGCAGAGCGATGCGGACTATCCCCCAGCCGCCTACGCCGGGTGCACAATAATGCAGACAGGCACCGCTCACCGCCTTCCCCTTCGTACCCAGGATCGGTGCGTTTCGGTCAAGCTCTGAAATTCTAAGATGATATATGTTTTCCGACATAAAAGCCTCCTATTACAATTTTTATCAACGTTTACACCACCTGTAATCATTCCGCCATTATTCGCTCCGCCAGCCGGGTGATAATCTTTGCAATCGGCAATTCCGAATTCATTTCTATGACCGTCATATTCCGCTCCTCAGCGTGCTGTATCTCGCTGTCACGGGGGACTACTCCTATGATTTGCGTCCCAATTCGATCCGCAAATTCCTGAACGATCTCAATTTCATTGGGAATATTACGTCTGTTCAGAATGATTCCCCGCAGCTTTGCGTAGTTCCGTTCCTTGAAGCAATCAAGGGCGGATTTTATGTTCGCCGCCGCGTAGAGAGCCATTTTTTCACCTGATGTAACAATAACCACTTCTTCGGCGTAACCCTCGCGAATCGGAGTTGCAAAGCCGCCGCATACCACATCACCCAGTACATCATAGAACACAAACTCCGGATCATAGGTTTTAAACGCATCAAATTCATCCAATGTATCAAAAGTCTTAATAATACCTCGCCCGGCGCAACCACTGCCGGGAGTAGGTCCTCCGGCTTCGACGCAAACTATATTTTTAAAACCCTTAACCACAATTTCATCTAAATTTTTACAAACCCCTCTGTTTTTTTTGAGTACTTCCATAACCGGCGTAAGCGTCGCGGAACCCAATAGATTAATGGTCGAGTCCGCTTTTGGGTCACAGCCTATCTGCATAACCCGGTAACCCATATTTGCAATCGCCGCCGAAATTGACGATGTAATCGTGGATTTTCCAATACCGCCTTTACCGTAAATTGCAATTTTTCTCATGCATACAATCTCTCTCTCCATAAACTCAATCTTTTTCCATCTGCCTGGTTTTACTCTTAACAGCAGCAAATATCCACAGCCCAGCCATTGCCCAGCCATTTGCGGCTGCCGAAGGCAGCACTTTATTATTCTAACATGCCGCCAAACGGCATCATACCGGCAAGATTAAAATCAATTCTGTATATCGTTCAGGATTTCGTCAAGCATTTCATCGCTGAGTGTAAAGTCATATACCTCCTGATAAAACTCGCTGACTTCCTCACGCATATCCATGTCCTTAAACAGATCGGGATGTTGGATTTTAGCCAGCCACTTTATCATCAGCGGAGTCTCAACTCCGGGTGGATCCCAACGATAGCCTCCTATGGGGATTTTGTAAACCTGACCGTTCTGGACCGCCTTAACAAGAGACCAATCCTGCCCCTCCAGTTTATTTTCCAGTAAATCGGAGGGCTGAAGTTCAGTGAAATTTCCAATGTAAATGATTTCGGGATTCCATTCAAGGATTTGCTCCATGTCCACATTCAGATCCTCACCGGAAAGCTCACCTGCCGGATTGATTGCGCCGCTGTTTTCAACCCAGTAATTTGAAAAGCCTGTACCCGTTACTTTCATATTGTCAGACAAAGCTATAATCTTAACATAATCCTCGGTTGTAAGCGTGCTGATTTTTTCTTCCACCTCGTCAACATTTTCGTGGAAGTATTCAATCAGAGCTTCCGCGCGCTCCTCCTTCTGAAACATTGTACCGATAATTCGTATCCAAGTTTCCAAATCCTCCAAAGTGCCGTACTGCAAGGCGACAACCGTCAGCCCGGCCGCCTCCATCTTGGCAATCTCATCGTCCATGTAATTCCACTGAAATACTACGTCGGGCTTCAGTTTCAAAAGCTCTTCGACGTTTACAACAAAGCTTGTATCAACAAAACTTGTGTTAGCATTAGCCAGCTCCGGATACATGTATTTAAGCACGCTGTCTTCATAAGCAATAAGTGAGGATGGATTGGCACCCACCAAATAATCCGTGTTGCCGACTACAGCATAAAAGATATACGGAAACGGCATTATAGTACTGGCTACCCGTTTAGGCACACCGTCTAACTCTATTGTCTTTCCCAACTGATCTTCAAAAACAATTTTCGTGCTGTCGCCGGAAGCCTCATCCGATACTTCTTTCGTGCTGTCATCTGAAGTCTCATTCGATATTTCTTTCGTGCTATTTTCAGAAGTCTCATTCGATACTTCCGACATATCGGTTTTCGATGCACCAGAACTGCAAGCGGTAAGCATCAGCAGCATAGACACGACAATAATAGCGGACCAGCCTTTTCGCAAAAATGTTTTCATAACAACCTCCTTGATAAAATTTTTTTAAAAAATTCCATAAATAGTTAGCCCTGCCTAACCATTTATGAAAAATAAGTTCCCCTATATGCCGGGGAACCGTGGAAAAATCAGTATGAAGCGGTAAAGTGACTTTTCTCGAACGTTCGGTTAGCTCCGACTAACCAAGCGATGATTATTATTATAGCATCCCGATTTGAAAAAATCAATCAATTTTCTCCAATTCAGACAAATTCAGACAGAATGCACAAAATAGCGATGAAAGCATACTGAAAAACGCATTGACGGTCGGATACATCAGGAATAATATTCAAATAGGGTTCCAAAATTATACTTTTTAGCATAGTTTTGGAACCCTGTTATCTTTTTCTGCTCTTATTCTATATATGTTTTATGCTTTCTGACTGCATCCACAAATCTCAATACGATGCCGTACAATTTTCTTTACACCTGCCATGCCTACTTCTCCAAATTTTTTAGGATCATAGGTATCCGGTTTTTCTTTTAATAATGCTTTCACAGAATCCGCATAGGCAACTCTTAATTCAGTTGCAAAATTTACTTTGCAAATACCTCTTCTAACACATTCCTGTATGTCTTCATCGCTTAATCCAGAAGCACCATGCAAAACCAGGGGAACTGAAACCACTTCTTTAATTTCACTAACTCTCTGCTTATCCAGCACGGGCGTACCTGCATAAAATCCATGTGCCGTACCAATAGCGATTGCCAGAGAATAAACACCTGTCCGTTCAACAAATTCCCGGGCTTGCCGCGGGTCTGTATTTGTATCTCCGTCGGCTGCCAAATCATCTTCTTTGCCGCCGATTCGCCCTAATTCAGCTTCTACAGGAATTCCTTTTTTTTCTGCTTCCTCTACCACTTTTTTAGTCACTGCAATATTATCTTCAAAATTCTCATGCGAGCCATCAATCATGACTGATGTATAACCGGCTTTAATAGCATTTACAGCTAATTCATAACTGTTCCCATGATCCAAATGAAGCGCTACAGGAATATCTGCCTTTTCCGCTTCGACTTTTACCATCACATAAAAGGTATCTAAAGTCCCATATTTCACTGTAGATGGTGTTGTCTGCAACATTACGGGTGCCTGCATTTCTTTAGCAGCAGCAATTACTGCTTTTACCATCTCCATATTCTCCACATTAAAAGCACCTACCGCATAACCGCCCTTCATGGCCTTTTGCAGCATGTCTTTTGAAGTCACAAGTGCCATCGTTCTACCTCGAATTCTATCAAACTAAAAGTTCAGAATACCATTTAAAAGTTTCAGAATACCAATCAACTACTATCAACTTAGCAGTCCGTTAATTGAACTAAGTTTTCGCTGTTTGTTCTAGAGCGTGTTTGAAAAATCATCGCACCGTTCTGACCGCCCCACTTTGCGGTATTCTGCGTCGCAATTTTGGAAACGTTCCCCCTTCTACACTCCCCAAATCGCTCCTGCCTTTCACAAATTGGAGCGTCCGGCCCGGCAAGCATTTTTCAAACACGCTCTAAGATACTTAACAAATTGTATACCCACCGTCAATCACCAGATTTGCTCCATTAAACAATCTTGCCGCATCGCTTGCCAAATACACTGCACAGGCAGCCACTTCTTCCGGATATCCAAACCTTCTGGATGGAATAGTCTTTTTAAAGGCTTCACCTTTTTCATTATTCCAGTTCATTTCACCCATCTGTGTAAGGATAATGGTAGGAGATATAGCATTGGTACGAATATTATACTGTCCCCATTCCAGAGCAAGCTGCTTAGTCATCTGTATAATGCCGGCCTTGGCAGTGCCATATGCCAAATGCCGTTCCAATGCTACAATTCCTGCTTGAGAGGCCATATTAATAATACTGCCGCCGCCCTTCTCAATCATGGTCTTCCCAACTGCCAGAGCCATTCTGGTACTTCCCGTTAAATTGACAGCCATGGTGAGATCCCATACCTTTTCTGTACTTTCAGTAGCTATTTCCAAAAAACCCACACCAGCGCAATTTACAAGCACATCAATTTTGCCAAATGCTTTTATCGCAGCATCTACTGTCTTTTGAATGTTATCCGTAAGGGTAATATCACCGGTAATCGTCTGACATTTTCTGCCCTGTGCTGTTACATAATCTTCCACTTCCTTGGAGGCCTTTAAATCAAACGCTACAACATCTGCCCCTTTTCTGGCAAACATTTTTGTAATTTCCATGCCAATTCCACTTGAAGCACCGGTAACAATTGCCGTTTTGCCTGCTAATGAAAAATTTTCATCAAAATTTCTAAAAATAATATCATCATCTATAATGATTCCACCTCCTTATAGTATTTTGCCACTTGTTACATTTCAATCAGAATTTTCAGACTCTCATTCTTATGTTTCTCAATATATTTAAAGGCTTCCGGATACTCATCAAATTTAAATACTTTTGAGATTAAAGGATTCATATTAATTTTTCCTGCCGACATATAATCAATCGTATCCTGGAAATCTTTATCTACATACATCAAAGAGCCAATCAATCTAAATTCTCTATCCTGCACCCATGCCATATTGATTTCCGGATTAGAACCGTAAACTCCCACAATAATAATATCACGGCCCTTTTTAGAACACTCGATAGCCTGATTAACAGTGGCGCCAATACCAATGCATTCAAAGAAAATATCTGCGCCTTCGTCACCAAATGCATTTTTAACGGCTTCCTTCATGGATATCTTCCCCGTGTTAGCTACATGCGGAATACCACATTTTTTTGCCAGCTCCAAACGGTAATCGGAAAGATCTGTAATGAGCACACTCTTTGCACCTTCTGCCATAGCGGCTTGAGCAGTAACATTGCCAATAGTTCCGGCTCCCATAACCGCCACATTCATGCCTTTAACGCTTCCGCTTCTTCTTACTGCATGAACGCCCACAGCTGCCGGTTCAACGGTTGCAGCCAGCTGTGCAGACATACCGGCCGGAATTTTTTTAACCAACGACGCATCTACATTAAAATATTCACAGGCAGCTCCTGGTGTCTGACATCCGATTACCTCCAATGTGTCACAAATATTATATCTGTCGCTTCTGCAGGGCTCGCATTCTCCGCAAAACTCCTGGGGCATTGCCGTTACCAGCTCTCCGACTTTGACATTTTTTACCGCAGAACCGACCTCAACGACTTCACCTGCCATCTCATGGCCCAGACGAATCGGGAAAGACATAAACGGATGTTTTCCATAATATGCATGAATATCGGAACCACAAATACCAATATTTTTTATTTTCATTAAAATCTCATTATCTTTTATTATGGGCTTTTCAACTTCACTGAGCTCAATTGTTTCCGGTTTTGTTAATATTGCTTGTTTCATTACGATTCCTCCTTGTAAACAATATTTGTCAATTATTTGGACAGCATTCCATTTTCTGTATATCTGGTTACAAATTCCTGCACATTTTCTTCCGTAATTAAGGTTACCGGAATCTGAACCTTCTCAAAGCCTTCTGTGTTCTCACCAGTCAAAACTTCATGGCAAATACGAGCACCTTCTTCTGCCATGACCTGTGCATCCTGCAGTGCGGTTGCAGTCATTTCACCAGCTGCAATGGAAACAGCTGCGTCTGCCAAACCATCTACTCCAAAGAACAGCATATCATCTCCAACTCCAGCTTCTTTTGCCGCTTCATATGCACCGATTGCCATGGCATCGTTCATGGAAATAACTGCATCAATGGAATCGCCATATACCTGTAACCAGTTCTCCATCAATTCCATGCCTTTGGATTTCTCCCAGTCACCTAACTGTTCATCGAGAACCGTCATGCCGGAATCCGCAAACAGAACCTCCTCATAAGCTCTACGACGCTCAATAGAATCCGTATTTCCGGACGGTCCTAACAAGACGACAACGTTAGCGTCATCCGGCAAAAGAGTTTTTGCATATTCGGCAACTACAGTACCCAAATCATACGGATTTGCGATAACGCTGGCGGCTTCATCAACGCCGAAGTCATCCAGGTTAATCATCATCATTGGAGTACCGTCAGCAATATATCCTGCCACGATATCATCTTCTGCCGCCGGCTCCAGCGGAAGCAGGATAATGTAGTCATATCCCTGAGAAACACAGGTTTCCAAAGAACTAAGCTGTGTCTCCAATTCATTTTTAGAGTCGATAACGGTTAACTCCATATCATCATATGTTTCAAATACTGTCGTTAATTCTGCTGCCAGCCATGACGCAAAGGTTGCCGACATATCTGTAGGAAGGAACGCCACCTTAAAGGTGTTTCCATCAGAGCTGCTTTCTGCGGATGATTGCGTACCCGTAGTGGAATTATCAGAAGATCTACATCCCGCTGTCAAGCCAATTACCATAGTTACTGCCATTAACATTGCTAATACTTTTTTTGTTTTCATATTTTTAATCCTCCTATTTTTATTTCTTTTTTTCATCTGAAGCGGAAGCCATAATCCTAACAGTAGTTTTTCGGTTTTTCGTTAATACATCTGCCAATACTGCAAAAATAATGATAAAGCCTTTTATAATCATCTGCATATAAGAGTCTACCCCCAACAAATTCATAATATTATTCAATACCCCGATGATTAATGAACCTAAGAACGTGCCAAATGCAGTTCCAGCGCCGCCGGAAAAACTTGTACCGCCGATTACGGTTGCTGTAATTGCATCGGTTTCATAACCGGCACCTTCGCTTGGGATTCCGGCATTCAAACGACCCATCATCACCATACCTGCAACGGCTGCAAATAAACCGGATACAATAAATGCTGCCCATTTAATTTTGCAGACCTGAATACCCGCGGCATTGGCCGCTTCTTTATTACCGCCGATAGCATACAAATAACGACCGAATTTTGTATACCTTAGTACAATATGTGTAATAATCAGCATCAAAACCATAAATACTATGGTAATCGGAATTACACCGAACAGGTTTGCCTGTCCAAAATTTTTAAAAGCGCCGATCTGGTAAATATTCTGGCCGCCTGTATACAAACAAATCGAACCAAAACAGACTGTCTGCATTGCCAGTGTAACGATAAAAGAGGGCAATTTGAAATACGCTACAAATAGACCGTTTAAAGCTCCAACAAGTGCGCCCAGGAACAAGCCAAAGCAAAATGCTAAGGGTAAGCTGCCGGTTGCAATAAACATAACACAGGCGAAACTTCCTGACATACCGGCCAAATAGCCAATAGACAAATCGATTTCACCACAGACAATGATCATTCCCTGTGCAAAAGCACAAATGGTAACAATACTAACCTGCTTTAAAATATTGGTTAGATTAGTAACAGTCAGAAAATTGTTTGATAATATCGTACAAACAATCATCATGCCAACCAAAATCAATACGAGTGAATATTTTCTCATATCTGGTTTTGCTCTCATGTTTTTCGTCTCCTCATTTTCTTTCCGAATTACTTTGCGACTCCGGTTGCTATTTGCATAATCCTCTCCTGCTGAAAGTCCTTTCGGGCAAGACATCCTCTCATACGCCCCTGACTCATGACATAAATCCTGTCACACATTCCCAGTAATTCCGGTAATTCAGAAGAAATCATCAAAATTGCATAACCCTTTTTCACCAAATCAATCATAATATTGTAGATTTCTAATTTGGCACCAACATCAATACCTTTGGTAGGCTCATCGAGAATTAACAAATCACTCTCTAGCATTAACCATCTTGCCAGCAAAACCTTCTGCTGATTACCACCGCTAAGATAACCAATAGGTGTCTCAATACCGGCAAACCTTACCTTCAACATTTCAGACATCCGAATAGCGTCTTCTTTTTCCTTTTTCAAATTCATAATGACACCCTTATTAATGTGATGGCTGGTGATCGTGATATTCTCACGGCAGCTGCGGACTCCAATGATGCCTTCTTTTCTACGGTCCTCTGTAATCATCAATATCTTATTCTCAATTGCATGTGTTACATCTTTAGGTTTATACTGCTTCCCACATAAGACGATTTCACCGGAATCTAATGAATCCAATCCGAAAATCGACCGGCAAACTTCACTGCGCCCTGCTCCAATCAGACCCGCCATGCCTACGATTTCGCCTTTTCTCACAAAAAAAGAAACATTCTCAAACATATCTTTGCTGCAAAGATTCTTTGCATCAAATGCAATGTCGCCAATCGGCACATCAACTTTCGGATATACGTTATTGATAGCCCGTCCTACCATATAGGTAATAATAGAATCATTGTCAAAACCACCAGCCGGCCCTGAAATAATGGTCTTTCCATCACGAATAACCGTGATATCATCCGCAATTTGAAAAACCTCATCCATCTTATGACTAATGTACAGGAAACTGATGCCTTTCGTTCTAAGCTCATTAATCTTATCAAACAGCATCCTGACTTCTTTTTCTGAAATTGAGGAAGTTGGCTCGTCCATAATGATGACTTGTGCATTAAAGGCCACCGCCTTTACAATTTCCAGCATCTGAATACTACCAATAGGTAATTCTTTAATCTTCATAGCAGGATCGTAGTTCAGCGCATTGTGTTCTAAAATTTTTTTGGCATCCTGCATCATTTTTTCCCAGTTCAGACACCCTGCTTTGCTGGGCTGCCGTTTCATAAAAATATTTTCCGCGATGGACAATTCCGGAAAAAAATTTAATTCCTGATAAATCATGGCAATACCAGCTTCTGAGGATTCCATGGGCCCTGAAAAATGCACTTCTTTCCCGTCAAGAAATACCTGCCCTTTATCACGTTTATACAATCCGTTAATGATTTTCATCAAAGTCGATTTTCCGGCGCCATTTTCACCAACGATTGCATGAACGGTTCCTTTTCTTAAAACAATATTGACATTATCCAAAGCCTTTACGCCTGGGAAGCTTTTGGATATTCCCCGTAATTCTAACTTAATATTTTTCTCCATAATTCCTCCATCTGCCGGCGGGTCAGGCATTCGCGTCTATCATCTCCTGTATTGACTCCTGACTGATCTTACCTTCCATCGGTCCGAATGCCGCCGCATTCAAGGCTCCTGCCGCCGCCGCCATCTGTGCTGCCTGCTTTATAGTTTTTCCTTCCAGCAGGCCGCTAATGAAAGCTCCGTCAAAGCAATCTCCGGCTCCCGTTGCATCTACCTGCTCGACAGGATATACACCTACCTGATCAACCTCGTTTCTAGTATAGATTGTGCATCCCTTAGACCCATTCTTTAATGCCAGAATTTCCAGATTCGGATTTTCAAAACCGGCTTTCACGGCCTCTCCTATTGTTTCCTTACCTGTTATGGATAATAGTTCTCCCGCACCAGGAAGAAATACATTGGTGTTTTTTACCACTTCATTTATTATTTCAAAAACTGATTTGTCTGTTAAAAGCTCTTTTCTAATATTGGGATCAAAAGAAACTTTGGCTCCCTGACTGATTGCCAAATGCATCGTTTTTAAAATTTCCTGTGCAAATTCTTTCTTGGCCATCAGGGAACAGCCCATAATATGGAAATAACGTATACCTCTCAAAACATCTGCTTCCGGTGCCTTGGGTTCAACTGCCGGTGTATTCCCCATATGGAAGATGAACCGTCTGGAACCATCTGCAAAATAAGTAACAAATGTTGTCCCCGTAGAACTCGTAGTACTTTCCAGCACCTGTGAGCAATCCACACCATCCTTTTTCAGACGATCCAGTACACATTTGCCGAAATCATCTTTTCCAACGCCTCCGATAATTCCTGCTTTATGTCCCAGTCTGGCTACGGTATCAATACAGATTGCCGGCGCGCCGCTTGGAAACGGACCGCGGAATAGCCCGGGGACATTCAGCGGAACTTCTTCTTGAGCTCTCATAATCTCAACTACTATTTCTCCCATAGTCCATACTTCAGCCATCTCTCATACACCTCCTATACGAATTTACTATTCACAGCCCTGCAAAAAATCAGCAGTTCTGTGAACAGTAACACGCTTCGCGATGCACACAAAACGCAAAATCAGCTTTTTGGCGCTGCTATTCTCCGGTTTTCTGTGACTTTCGCTTCGCTGCACTCACAAAAAACACGTCGAGTTTATCAGCTGTGAATAGTAACTACTCGAATTTCTCTTTCAAGAATTTCAACGAATCCGTAATGTACTGCGTTAACTGCTCCTGTGTCGCTCCATTGCTCAAATCTCTCCAGACTTTGATGTCTCTTCCTACTTCTCCACCGGAATTCATGAATGGTTCCATCACAACACCTTTATCATAATGAATTTCTTTTAATGCTTTTCCTACAGCATCCCAGTCGATGGAATTTGTCATACCGGGAAGTTTTCTATTGGATTCTCCCACATGTACATGTCCAAGCATAGAACCGGCATTTTTAATAGCTGCTGCCTGATTATCTTCTTCAATATTCATATGAAACGTATCCAACAGAATATCAATATGGGAACTGCCGATTCTCTTGCAGTATTCCTTAGCTTCTGCACAATCCGTCAAAATATAGCTTTCATAACGATTCAGTACTTCCAAGGAAATATAGATATCCAATTCCTCTGCCGTTTTTGCCAAAATCTTCAAAGATTCTATGCTTCTGCCCCAGGCTCCTTCCTTGTCTGTATCTGTGAAATCACTGGGCCAATTTGAATAGATTGCGCCAATCAGCTTATTGCTTCCAATCATTTTCATTCTTTTCATGATCTCGTTGAAATAAGCAATACCATTTGTTCTTATGTTTTTATCTTTAGAAGCCATATCATATTCTTTTGCTGGCCCGCTGTTAGCCACTAATATAATACCGCATTTCTGGCTTTCAGCTTTCAATACATCCATTTCTGCTTCTGTCATGTGATACAAATGGTCCACACCATACTCCAACATATCAAAGCCGATATCTGCTGCTTTATTAATAACTTTCCTGTAATCACAGCTCCAGACATTTCCCCAATAGGAATAACTAGTTCCAAATTTCATATTTTTTGTCCTCCAATGATTCCTCTTTAAAATTGTGCTCGTGCTTAATTTATATGTAAATTGTAACACGGGTACTGAATTAGTGCAATATGTAATTATTTATAGTTTTTAAAAAGTATTTTTAGTAAACTTTCACAAACAGTTAAAAGTAATTGTGCTCGTGCTCTTCCAAAATCTTTTTGTAGACATCCCTATTTGTTTGTGATAGCATAAATTTATAATTCAGGTATGAGGAGCAGTAAAATATGTCTGTTACAATAAAAGAAATTGCCAAACTAGCAAATGTTTCCAGAGGTACCGTTGATAAAGTCATCAACAATAGACCCGGGGTAAAAGAAGAAACCAAAAAGCGAATTGAGGCAATCATTACAGAATTGAACTATCAACCCAATTTTATTGGAAAAACACTAGTAAACAGCAAATCTCCGATTAAAATCGGTATTATCTTAACACCGGACTACAATCCTTTTATTCAGACGATACTTAGTGGTATTCGAAAAGCAGAAAAGGAATTTTCTCCATTTGGTATTCGTATCATCACAAAAATGATGACTACTCTGGAAGCTGCTGAACTGGTCAGTATCTTAGGCGAATTAGAAAGTATGCAGGTTTCCGGTATTGCCCTTTTTCCTATTGATGACGAACAAGTGATTCTAAAAGCAAATCAACTTATCAAAAAAGGCATTGCTATTCTAACCTGGAATTCCAGACTGGAGAGCATTCACGGATTCCGTCATGTAGGACAGGATAACGTAAAGGCCGGACGAATTGCCGCCGGTTTGATGGAAAAATTGTTGCCGGAAGGCGGGGATATCTGTGTCATTACCAGTTCCCAAAATTTGTCATGCCATCAGAACCGTCTGGCAGGTTTTAAAGAACGCTTAGCAGAATGTAAGCACCCTATAAATATTCTAGATGTCCGGGAAAACCAGGATAAACGAGAGGAAGCATTTAAAATCTCTCTGGAATACTGTAATCTTTATCCATCCATGAAAGGCATTTATTTAACAAGCAGCGGCTGCGACGGTGCGGTAAATGCCTTATCAATAGTAAATCGTTTAGATGACACCAAATTGATTTGCCACGATCTTCTTCCGGAAACGGAACGCTTATTGAAGGAAAATGTACTGGATTTTGTTCTAAGTCAAAGTGCTAAAAAACAAGGTTATCAGTTAGTTAAAGAACTGTTTGACTATCTTATCAAATCACAAGTACCTCGCTCTGATTTTTACGAAATTCCCGTAGAAATCATTACAAAAGATTTATTAAGTGAATGAAAGTTTCTCATTATTATTTGTATACTGGATAGTAAATCCCATAAAAAAATCTATCCTTGTTTACTATCTAGAAGAAACAAAATTTGAAGTAAATGCTTATACTTTTCAGGACAAGGTTAAAGTTAACATCTATACTGACCTATATATTGACTTTTCAATGCTTAACCTTTAATTATATTACTAAACAAAATCCCTAATTCCACTTGCACGTCATTATTATGCAATAAAAAACCGCCGAGGCATATAATTCCAAAGCGGTTTTTTATATTTTGAATACGAATTACAAATATTTAAACCCTAGAGCGTGTTTAAAAAATCATTGCACCATTTTGGCCGCCCCACTTTGCGGTATGCTGCGTCACAATTTTGGAAATGTAGCCCCACCACTACGCTCCCAAAATTGCTCCTTACCTCCCACAAAGTGGAACACCCAACCCGGCACAAGCATTTTTTAAACACGCTCTAGTAAAATAAGGGCTTAATTCATTATATAAGGCATTAGCGCAATATGAACTGATACGAATTCAGCACGTTTCGTCTAGCATCATCCTCTCTTATTTCCTATAAAACCACTCACAGAAACAACCATCATTAAGTTCGGGTATCTTAATCCCTATCATTGGGTTATCCAAAAAAATTTTTGCTTCTGCTCTTATCTCATCAATAAATGAAAATACTCTTATCATATTATCAGCAGCTATATATTCCCATATATTATCTAAATCCTCGAGCGCATCCTTTGACCATTCTAATCGCATTATGACTCCTTATACTTTTCTCTTTTCTTAGAAAAGTATTCAGCCACTTCATCATCAGAAACAGTTCCTTCTGATTTACAGCGTTCTCTGCTATGCTCCAGGCGCATTAACATATATAGACGATTAAGGACTTCAGCTTCATCTTTCATATCGTCGGAGATCAGTTTCAAATGCTCCATAATTGCCGCTTTTGCACTACTCATAATAATCGCCTCCCTGTCTTGTATGGTATTTGCTTTAATGACACCGGTAAGTGCTAAAGCGCAAGAAACTTTGATATCTTCCGATACTATAATTACTGAAGATAACATTTATGATGTTCTTGAATTTCTAGATTTAGATTCGGAAGATTTTATAGCAACTGATTTTGAAGGGCCAAGTGTTACTACTGTTGGAGAATTAGAAGCAGCTATTGAAGAAGCTAAAACTCAACCAAGTGAAATCACATGTATAGCCAATAAAATTTCAGTAGGAAATGAATCAAATAGCATATATGATACAAAAGGTCTTGGTGAAACAACTGTAAAGTTATCATATACTGTAGATTGCGGTTCGTATACTGTTGAATTTAGTGCTGATGGAACATACTTTCAGGATGAGTGGGTAGATGCAGATAATCCAGATGCTGAAACTGATACAAATAATCTTATTTATGTGTATAAAATCACCAAAGACGATCTTGAACTATCTTTTGACCCAAATTATATATTTTTAGAAGGAAATATTTATGTAACTCAATATCTAGGAGTTGGTGGTCAAGGAATTATTAAAGTGGGTGGTCAACACATTAATTCATTTGGATATTGGGATGTAGCAGACTATGCTTAAAAATTAATTATTAATATCTCAAAATCCATTAGCTTTTAATAAATATAATAATTATGGAAAGAGGTATTATAATGATTGTAGTCGCTATTTTAACACTTGTTCTAATTGGCATATTATGTATGCAATTGGCAATATATATAGGAACAAATATTTTTAAGTTTCATATAATTTTAGACTTTATAGACGAACTTTATCACAATATTTTTCATAAAAAAAAGACAAAAAGTTTATAGAACCATATTCAAAACCAAATGGCAAAAAATAACTGTTGGATATAATTATGATATAATAAATTAACCTATTAACAAAAAATCATTTTTAAGCCACTCTATAGAAAACATCTTTAACGTTGTCCTTGTGGTTTTAAGATGATTTTTTGTTAATCGATGGGTTAAAGTCTTTCTAGGATCCCCTCTAAAGTTTGGCTGAGAGCTATTTAGTTTTTCTGGTTCTGCGTCAATAATTGGTAGCGTTCTTCTTGGAACCCACTTCATTACTGACACCAGAGCCTTAAAAAAGCCACCACATAAGATAAGATGTAATGGCTCTAATGTTTTGATTAATCTAAAGTATAAGGCATTAGCGCAATATGTCTTGCTCTCTTGATTGCTACCGTAAGTGCTCTTTGGTGTTTTGCACAGTTACCGGTAATTCTTCTGGGAAGAATTTTGCCTCTTTCAGATACATATCTCTTTAATTTGTTAACGTCTTTATAATCAATACCTGTATGGTTCTTATCTGCACAGAATATACAAACTTTCTTTCTTCTGCGGGTGTTTCTTCTCCTCATCGGAGAATCGCCCCTATCGTTTTTATCATTTCTGTCGTTTTTATTAAATGGCATAACCGACCTCCTTATCCGATAAATACATTATAAAACTTATATTGCTCTTATTCTTCCCATGTAAGCCTGGAAAAAATTTATATTATTCTTAATGCCTAAATAAATTTACATCTAATTAAACGGTAGTTCTTCGTCCAGACCGTCCGGTATATTCATAAACCCGTCTCCGGCCGCCTGGCTTGGTTCCGGTTTTGAAGTCTGCTGGTAACCTCCAGATTGCTGGTAACCGCCGGATTCGCTGCTGCTTTTACTCTCTGCGAATTCCAATTCATCCACTATAATCTGGACACTATATACCTTCTGGCCTTCTTTATTGGTATAGTTATCATTCTGAATTCTTCCGACAACAACCATCTTTGTGCCTTGCTTTAAGTATCTTTCCACAAACTCCGCCTGCTTGCCAAACGCAGTACAATTAAAAAAATCTGCTTCCGCTTCACCCGTTCTTTTAAAACGGCGGTCAACGGCAAGTGAAAATCTTGCTATTGCTAATGAATTCTCTCCCTGAGAGTATCTGACTTCCGGGTCTCTTGTAAGACGACCCATAAAAATAACTTTATTCATATTAAGGATACCTCCTTTTACTATGCGTCCCGTCTAATGCATAAGAATCTGATTACATTTTCCATAATGCGAATACGCTCTTCGATTTCGCCTGGGCATGTTGAATCAGCATCGAATTGGATAAAATAATAGAAGCCTTCCTTCATTTTCTGAACTTCGTAAGCTAATCTTTTCTTACCCCATTCATCAACGTTGGTAATTGCGCCGCCAAATCTTGTAATAATATCTTTAACGGATTCTAAAGTCGCTGTTCTGGCCTCATCTTCGATTTTTGCATTTACAACTAAGGCTAACTCATATTGGTTCATAGTTGTCTGCACCTCCTTCTGGTCTCTGGCCCTTTATCACAATGGTCCGCTGCGGGTCCCATTGACAGTCTGGAATCTATATCTGTCTGTAAAGAGCAAGGAAAATTTTGTATAACATATCACGAATATTTATTTTACCATAGATGACAAAGCTTGGCAAGTTTTTTTAGAAAATTCTTTGAAAATTCTTTAATAAAAAAAATATCTAATCCCGAAAAATTCTCATGTAAAAACTTATTTCAAATGGAGGAATGTTTTTATTTTTGTATCCCACCTATTACCCCGTTTTTATCCGTAAAACCTCTATACTAAAATATACTATAATGTTAAATACATTGCAGTATAAGCATTACAATATAAATGATTATTCATTTAAAAAAATCGTCCAGTACATCCTGCACCGTTCTTATTTTATCCTCCATATAGGCATTGGCGCCACAGAATAAAAGGGCCTCGTCAATATTACCTCTCGCGGCATTGTCAAGGGCATCTGTAATACAGTATGGTGCATCCGCCGGATTACAGGTTTTTATACAGTGGTGGCAGCGCTTTATGGGGATACGTCCCAAAAGGACCTGTTCCATAAAAGCATTCCTGATAGCCCGTCCAGGCATTCCCACGGGACTTTTTACAATAATTATGTCTTCTTTTTTACAATTAATATATGCCTGTTTGTACTTTATATCCGCATCACATTCTTCTGTTGTGACAAATTTCGTTGCTACCTGAATACCGTCAGCTCCCAGGAAAAAATAATGCTCCATGTCCTGTTTGTTTTGTATTCCGCCGGCTACGATGACCGGTATATCTTTTCCGTATTTATTTCCATAGTCTCTTGTTAAAGCTATGATCCTTTTTATTTCTTCCTCATAAGCCGCTTCGTCCATATGCTCCAGCTGTTCCAACCGAAAGCCCAGATGTCCGCCCGCTTTTGGTCCTTCGATAATAATGGCATCCGGAATAATATTGTTTTTCCTATCCCACATTTTCAGGATAACATTGGCTGCTTTTAAGGAGGATACAATGGGAACCAGTTTAGTCATGGTTCCTTTGGCTATTTCAGGTAATTCTACCGGAAGTCCTGCTCCGGAAATAATTAAATCGATCCCGTTTTTTATGGCTTCCTTTACGTATCTGGCGTAGTTTTGCGTAGCCACCATGATATTAACGCCTAATATTCCTGAGGGCGCTAATTTTCTTGCTCTTTTAATATGTTCTCCAATCATTCTAAGATTGGTTTCCAGCGGATTGCGGTCAAAATCCGGTTCCGTAAATCCAATCTGTGCTGTAGATATTACACCTATGCCTCCCTTTGCTGAAACAGCCCCGGCAAGTGAACTCAAACTGATTCCGACCCCCATTCCTCCCTGTATAATGGGGAGCTTTGCCGTAAGATTTCCTATTTTGAGTGCTTTATACATGTTACCTCTTTTCTATGCTCTTGCATATATTAACAATCCAATCCGATATTCTCACAAAAGGACTGATCAATTCACTTCAATAAGCTATACACGGATTTTCGTTAAATCTTGCAAAGATTAAACCATGTTATCGCAAATCCATATGTATACTGGAAAAAATGAAAAGAAACGGTCAAATACGATCACATCCTTTTTGTACCAAGGGTAAAACCTAATTCTTGGTTTATATTTCATTTGGATTTATTATAATTCATTATTCGATCATGATTATGGGGTTTGTCTTTCCGGTTTTCCCCATATTCTTAAGTCCTGTCCGGTGGGATTCTGAAAAATTCTAAGCCCGAATTCCGCTGCTACGGTCAGTATATGATCAAATAAATCCGCCTGGAGGTTTTCATAGTTAACCCAATCTGTATATTGGGCAAAGGCATAGATTTCCAAAGGCAGTCCGAACTCTCCGGGCGGCAGCTGTCTGACCATACGGAGCATTCCTTTGTGTATACCGGGCAGATTCTCAATATAGTTCTGAATATAAGTACGAAAGGTTCCGATATTGGTAAGATGCCTGCCGTTTATGGAAAGATCATCTTTTATTCCTGTTTCTTCGTTATATATTTTAAGCTCTTCTTCCTTTTCCATTATATAATCCTTAAGATAATGAATTTTTTTTAATTTTTCCAGCATTTCCGGAGTACAGAAACCTATGCTGGCAGTGTCGATATAAACGGCTCTTTTAATCCGCCTTCCGCCGGATTCCTCCATCCCCCTCCAATTTTTAAAGGAATCGGATACAAGGGTATAAGCGGGTATTGTAACAATGGTTTTATCAAAATTCTGTACCTTTACTGTATTTAAAGTTATTTCAATCACTTCACCGTCCGCGCCGTATTTCCCCATCTCGATCCAGTCGCCGATTTGAAGCATATTGTTGGAGGTCAGTTGAATCCCGGCTACAAAGCCCAGTATGGAATCCTTAAATACCAGGGAAAATACCGCCGTTAATGCTCCGATTCCGCTAAGAAGAGCCAACGGGCTCTGACCCACCAGATTGGCAATAATGATAATCCCTGCTATGATATAAATTGCAATCTTAACTACCTGGATAAGGCCTTTAATGGGCCGGACCCTGGATATGGGATAAAATGTATAAATTTCATTGGCAGAATCTAACACGGCATCTAAGACATATATGGCTATCAGGAAAATATAAGTTAACGTAATCCTTTTTACAATGGTTTCATAATGGCCAAATACAGGAGCAAAATTATAAACGACAATAGCCGGAATAACATGGACAAGCCTGTTAAACACATGTTTTTTAAGCATAATATTATCCCATTTGTGATTATTGCTTTCTATATACTTATTGAGTAATTTAAATATAAATTTTTTGAATATAAGATTTATTATCTGACACAGTATAATAAGAATCAGTACCATGATTCCGCCGGACAAATATTTTGCATAAACAGTATTTATCCCGCGTTCTGTAAATAATTCTGTGAAATATTCCATTACTTCCATTTCCTTTCTGTCTTCCTATTAGTTCCAAAATCCCTGCCAAAACAATTTTATACTATATGGAATATGCTTCTATTTACCGGTTCATTCCTATTAGATTATATCTATCAGCACGCTACCATTTCTTATCCATATCCGGGCAGCGGTTTTTTGCTATTACAGCACGCAGTTCTATAAAACAGCCGCAGATTCTGCACATACCGTTTAAAAGATTATCACACTTCCTGCAGGCATTTAACCTTCTTTCATATTCCCTGGTTTCTGCTTTAATATCCTCACTAAGGTTTTCAATATAATCATACAGATTCTTAAAATAAACATTTTCCGGCATATCCTTTAAAAGGCATTTTCTGCAATATTTATTGTTGCTGTTTTCTTGTAAATTCATGTATCTTCCTTTCCAATTAATCCTGTCCTGAAACAAGGCGGTAATTAATTTTCCTCAAGCAAGTCTAGAGTTTGAAAAATGCCTGTGCCGGGCTGGAGGCCCATCTCAAAGGAATTTAAAACGGAGGCGGAACTATAAAGGCGGGGAGCGGCGGCAAATTTGCCCTTCGCCCCCCGACCTCTTTTATACACATTATACTCATTTTGTTAACCATTTATATGCTTTTACTTTTCTGTACTTACCCAAATCCTCCCGGTTTCGATATTCACGTATTTCATCTATATTAAATGTTGCACAGACAATTCCCTCTGTTTTTTCATCGGCAATCATTATAATGTTATCAACCGGAACACCATTTTTATTCCAAACAATGGGACTAAAAACACAGGAACACCCTGCATTTTCCCCCGGCGGATTTACCATTGCAATTCCCACCATATTTTCCATTGCTCTTACCGACAATTCCTGCAATCTTGGTTTCATACTTTCGCAATTATTTGGTATCAGAATAATTTCAGCACCTTGCAGCATCAATTCTCTGGCACTTTCCGGATATTCTCTATCGTAACAAATCATAACGCCAATACAGATATCGTCAAACCGGCAAACATGAAATCCTTCTCCACTTTCCAGATAACACTCCCAATCAAAATCGCAGGTATGTACCTTACTGTATTTTAATATAATCTGCCCATCTCTATCAATGATAAACGCCGTATTCTGAGGATATTTTTCCCCTTTTGTAAAACCGGTAATTACAATTCCGATGGATAATTCCTTTGCGATTGCCCGAAACTTTAATATCGGTTCGCTCTCTTTAGTTATGGCTGCTTCGCACCACTTAATAAAATCAGAATTTTTTTCAATTTTTTCTATGGGAACGAGCGTTTTTGCAATATCCGGACAACAATAGGCGGTAATCCAACACTCCGGAAATAAAACCATATCAGCTCCCCTGATCTTCGCCTCGCGAACATATTTTAATCCGATTTCGGTGTTGATTTTTTGATTTGAATTATTACAATGATATTGTACCATTGCCACAGTAAGCTTCTTCATCTTCCTATTCCTTTCTCAAAACTGTGCTGTTGTATTTTATCTATCATGCAAACCATTTAAAAGCCGGTATATAACGCAAAGAGGTATCATTTTAGCAAGATATCAATCTATATTCAAATAACGTACTTTTTACGTTATTATTATCACTTAGGGACAGGAATACAGCAATCTTCATGAGCGTTTTCTTCACGTATTCATATATATTAACCATCATTATACCATATACAGCGCAAAAACAAAAGAGCTTAAACCACGTAGGGTTAAGTTCAAACCGTCATAAAATGACTGGAAAGGAATACTGTAAATCATTGATTTTTGCAGTAAATAATGTTAATATTTAGTAAGTAGTCTAAATGATACTCTCGGAAACTCTTTGTATGCAGATTGTGAGATGATTTTTTGTCAGATATGCACAAATTTATGAAGCGTACGTGGAACGTACGTTGATTAAATTTGTGTGTAGCCGGCCGCAAAGATGCGTACAAGGGAGTTTCCCAGAGTGCTCTAAATAAAAAAGGAGGGTATTTTACATGAAATTAGGATTCGTAAGTGCTGTATTGGCAGATTACACCTTTGAAGAGGTAATTAATTTTGCCGCAGAACAGGGTTTTGAATGTGTGGAAATGGCTTGCTGGCCAAAGGGTAAAGCGGAACGCAGATATGCCGGGGTGACTCATATCGACGTCGATAGTTTGGATGATGATAGAATCAAGTACATAAAACAATATTGTGCCGAAAAAAAGGTGGAGATTTCTTCCCTGGCATATTACCCCAATACAATGGATGAGAATCTTGAAAGACGTGCAGTTTATATTGAGCATTTAAAGAAGGTTATCTTAGCTTCCGCCAAACTGGGTGTTGGTACGGTTACAACCTTTATCGGACGTGATTCCCATAAAAATATTGACGAAAATTTTAAAATTTACCGGGAAGTATGGCCCCCTATTGTAAAATTGGCAGAAGAGAACCAGGTTAGAATAGCAATTGAAAACTGCCCTATGTTATTTACCAATGACGAATGGCCGGGAGGACAAAATCTTGCGACAACTCCTGCCATCTGGAGAAAAATGTTTGATATCATCCCCAGCAAAAACTTGGGCCTTAATTACGATCCCTCCCATTTTGTATGGCAGATGATGGACTATATCAAGCCCTTATATGAATTTAAGGACCGTATTTATCATGTCCATTACAAGGATATTAAAATTTTTCGCGATAAGCTGAACGATGTAGGTATTATGGCAACTCCGTTAAAATACATGTCTCCGAAGCTTCCGGGGCTTGGCGATATTGACTGGGGTAACTATGTATCCGCACTGACTGATATCGGATACAAAGGATATACCTGTATTGAAATAGAAGATAAGTCCTTTGAAGGTTCTAAGGAGGATATTGAGAATTCTTTAAAACTTAGCAGACGTTATTTAAAACAGTTTGTAATATAAGAACTGCCCCATAAGGAATTGCTGCATCAGAACTGCTCGTGATAGACTGGTTTAGTATTAGCAGTCAGACGCTTTCTGTTACAGCTAACGGATAATACGAAAAATACAACCGACAGAAAGACCCTGGCGGTGACTTTCTATCGGTTGTTATCGGTTGGTATATATTTATTACAATATCTGCATTCTTTATTCCATTTAACAGAGTACTAATTCTACTCCACGGTAAAATGAAGAATACCGCAGGGTGGAATATTAAAATCAATGCCCTTCTCCGTTACTTTAAAATTCTTAAATTTCTGCGTATGTACAACGTCCGGGTTGTCAAAGGTATTATGGGCTCCCATTTCATTGGTAAGGATCTCTGCCTTTACCGAATTAATCCTACGGTCAACCAGAATACCGTTGATCTCATAGGCGTCGGTAACGGACAAATTATTAATGGTTACATTTAATTTTCCATCCGGATCCAGAGAAGCGGATTCATACAGATTCGGAACTTTCGCTTCGTCAATGCCCACCTCTTTTGTTTCAATAAAGCTGTCGACCAGGGTTGCGTCCTGATGGCATTTATACATATTAAATACATGATAAGTAGGGGTTAACAGCATCTTTTCCCCTTCTGTCAGGATAACGGACTGGAGCACATTGATTAACTGTGCAATATTGGCAATTCTGACACGGTCACTGTGCTTATTGAAAATATTTAAAGTAATTCCGGCTACCAGTGCATCCCTCATGGTATTCTGCTGATACAAAAAACCCGGATTCGTTCCCGGTTCCACATTAAACCAGCAGCCCCATTCATCCACAGCTAAGGCAATATGTTTACCCGGGTCATATCTGTCCATGATTTTTGCATGCCTGGTTACCAGCTCCTCCATGTACAAGGCATTTTTTAAGGTTTTATACCAGCCTTCTTCATCAAAACCGGTTGCATTACCCTTCTCTTCCCATTTATTCTCAAAAGTATAATAATGCAGGGAAAGAGCATCCATATAGGGACGGGCTATTCTCATAACCGTGTCGCACCAGTTATAATCGGCCACATTAGGACCGCAGGCAATTTTAAAGAGCCGGTTCTTACCGTAATTTCTGCAATAGGTCTGATATCGTCTGTATTCATTGGCATAGTATTCCGGCGTCATATTGCCGCCGCAGCCCCAGTTTTCATTTCCCACCCCAAAGTATTTCACTTCCCAGGGCTCTTTTCTTCCGTTTTTCGCCCTTAAATCCGCCATGGGAGAAACGCCGTCAAAGGTCATATATTCAATCCACTCCGACATTTCCTGCACCGTACCGCTGCCTAAATTCCCGTTAATATAAGGCCTACAGCCGATCTGGTCACATAATTCCAGAAATTCATGGGTGCCAAAGCTGTTGTCTTCCAGAACTCCGCCCCAGTGAGTGTTAATCATTTTTTTACGGCTTTCCTTAGGTCCAATACCGTCCTTCCAATGATACTCGTCGGCAAAGCATCCGCCGGGCCAGCGCAGCAGCGGCAGTTTCATTTCTCTTAGGGCTTTCACCACATCTGTCCGTATTCCTTTTTTATTTGGAATTTTAGAATTTTCCCCCACATACAGTCCTTCATAGATGCATCTTCCCAGGTGTTCGGAAAAATGTCCGTAGATTTCCTTATTAATCCTGGATTTTTTGTTACCTGCATGAATTACCAATTTACTCATACCATACCTCCATTGAACATATATTTTATATAATTATAAATTATTTTAGTTTTCAATAAATCATTAATATTTTACTATATCAGCATTGTTTTGTCAATGTAGTATGATTATTATTCATGTAATATATGATAATATACAATAAAGGCAAAAGTTTAAAATGGCTTTTATATCAATCATTAAGCTTTTAAGGTTCTTCCCAACCCATCTAAATTAATCGTTGATTATATTGTGTGTAGCCGGAATATATATATTTATTCCGGAATGTTCCAATAAAATAAAGATATAAAAAGTATACCACCGTATATTAATACTTTAATTCCAAAATTTATATATCTTATTTTTTGCTAATTTAGTACTATATTTTTTATGAAAATTAGGGTAAAATAAGAGAAAGTATTCATTTTTTCTTAGTAACGCAGCTTAATTCAGATTAATAGAATATTACTTGGAGGTTTATGACATGTTATTTGGTGCATTAGAAGCCGGCGGTACCAAAATGGTGCTGGCCGTCGGTAATGAAAACGGCGAAATTATGGAACGGGTTTCTATTCCTACGGAAACCCCTTCCATTACAATTCCCAAAATTATTGATTATTTTAAAGGTAAAAAAATTGCCGCTCTGGGAATTGCTTCCTTTGGTCCCGTTGATTTGGACAAAAAATCAAAAACCTACGGATATATAACTTCAACTCCCAAATTAGCCTGGGTGAATTTTGACTTAGTCGGTAATATTAAAAACGCCCTGTCCGTACCCATTGGTTTTGATACGGATGTTAACGGTTCGGCCCTTGGAGAAGCAACCTGGGGAAGTACAAAGGGAATCGACTCCAGTATTTACATAACAATAGGTACCGGTGTCGGTGTCGGTGTTTACCAGAACGGCAGGCTATTGCACGGAATGCTCCATCCGGAAGGAGGGCATGTTTTACTCAGCAAACATCCTGAGGATAATTTCGAAGGTGTGTGTCCATACCACCCGAATTGTCTGGAAGGCCTGGCATCCGGCCCTTCCATTGAAAAACGCTGGGGTAAAAAAGCCATAGAATTAAAAGACGAGCCAAAGGTTTGGGAATTGGAAGCTTATTATATCGCACAGGCTCTGGTAGATTATATCCTGACCCTTTCTCCTCACAGAATCATATTGGGGGGAGGCGTTATGCACCAGGAACAGCTTTTTCCGCTGATTCGCAGTAAGGTAACCGAATTATTAAACGGTTATGTAAGGACTTCCCAAATAAACGATATAGGCAATTATATTGTTCCTGCTGCCCTTAATGATAACCAGGGCATTATGGGATGTATCCAGCTGGCTAAAATGGAATTACAAAACCAATAATATCCTTTAAAAGGAAAAGTACCTTTACGGCTGCCGCAATGCCTTTGACCAGACAGACCCTTGTCTTAAAATCCGATATTGCGGCAGCCATTTTTATCTGTCCTTCAGTAAAGCCACAGCTTAAGTCCTGTCTACTCCTGGGGCTCTTTTCTTGTAATCTGGCGGATGTATTTTTCCGCCTGTTTCCTCGGAATCATGATCTGATGTCCGCAGCCTAAGCATTTTAAGCGGAAATCCATGCCTACCCTTAAAACCTCCCACTGGCTGCTGCCGCAGGGATGCTGTTTTTTTAATTTTAAAATGTCGCCAATTTGTATATCCATGATTATCCTCCTTTTTAATCCCGATTCTAATGTCTTTTTTCAATCAAGTCACATGTTCCATTTATATGAGAAAAATTTTCTGAAAAATAAAATAAATTTCCTCTTGCATTTTATTTCCGTATGATGTAGTATACTTTTATAGATTATGTGGTTTTAATTACTACTTCATGCAATTTCCATGACTAATTGTAATGAAAACAAAAAATTTTACAAATACTAGTACATAATTAAATTATATATAATTAAGAAAGGATTGATGTTATGGTAAAAAAAATTATGAATCCCAAGGATCCCGGGAGTGCAATCACTCATTTTATCGGTATGCTGATGGCAGCCTTTGCTGCACTTCCGTTATTGTTTAAGGCTTCCAAGGCACCGGATCCGATACATTTTATCTCCTTAGGTATTTTTGCGCTCAGTATGATATTATTATATACCGCAAGCACAGTATATCATACCTTTGATTTATCTGACAAGATTAACCGCCGTTTAAAAAAATTTGATCACATGATGATTTTTATACTAATTGCAGGGACCTATACTCCCGTATGTCTAATTGTTTTAAACGGTCCGGTAGGAATCGGACTACTGATCCTGATTTGGAGTATGGCAGTATTAGGCATATGTTTAAAAGCTTTTTGGGTATATTGTCCGAAATGGGTATCTTCCATCATCTATATTGCCATGGGATGGACTTGTGTTCTGACTTTCTCTCCTTTGCTCGACGCTCTGCCAAAAGGTGCTTTCAACTGGCTGCTTGCCGGCGGTATCATCTATACGGTGGGCGGAGTAATATATGCATTAAAGCTTCCCATTTTTAATAACCGGCACAAATATTTCGGTTCTCATGAAATTTTTCATTTATTCTGCCTGGGCGGCAGTGCCTGCCATTTTATACTGATGTATAAATTCGTTGCGCTTATGCCATTGTGATACATCTTGACATATCTTCCCTCATGTGGTAGCTTGATAATGGTTACTATTATCGGAGGTGAGATATGTCCACTACTAAATTCAGCCGTCAGCGTGAATCCATCAAAGAATACTTGCGTAATACCAAAGAACATCCTACTGCAGATACCATATATATGAAAATTCGTGAAAAATATCCCAACATAAGTTTAGGTACCGTATATCGTAATTTAAATTTGCTGGTTGAGCACGGAGAGATTATAAAATTATCTACTGGTAACGGAAGTGATCGCTTTGACGGTAATGCTGCGCCCCATTATCATTTTATATGTACCGAATGCTCTGCCGTTGAGGATTTAGAAATACCCGAAGAAGTTTTCGATCAACTGAATGAATTGGCCGGAAAAGGCTTTAGCGGTAAAATAGAGGGCAGTAGTACGTTTTTTTATGGTAAATGTAAAAATTGCCTATCTTAATTTACAAAAATTGTTTATCATAAACTGCAATTGATAGATAATATGTATGTTGCTCGGATTTATGGGGCGGCTGGATATTATCTATCTTTTTTATTGAATTAATTATCTTTTTATACTTTGAGACCATTATTCCCCCCCTGTAATCTTCATCTGGCATAGGGGTAAACAACAATATCTTTAATTTCATCTAAAATCTTGTAATTTCAGCCGATCTCCCATGACATAAATCATCCGTTTGCAGATGATTTACTGCCTTAAATCAGGGTGCGAAAAATATGTTTTTTTGTTTTTCACACTATCCCCTCTTAATTTTTATATGATGTGACAATGTAACAGTAAAAATAGAATTAAAGCAAGAAAATGTGATACAAAAAGTCAAAAAACCCTAATAGGATTGTAAGTTTAATTGATAAATGTTAATATAAGAAAGCAAAAAAACAGCACTTGTTTAGTAAATACTACCAAGGAGGCAGTTATATTGAAAAGCACAAAATTCCCGGATAATTTTTTATGGGGGGGCGCTCTAGCGGCAAATCAATGTGAAGGAGCATGGAATGCTGACGGGAAAGGAGATAGCATTCTTGACCATGTAACCGGATTACGGGGAAGTTATTCCAGTATCCATGAAATGAACCGCGGAAGAACCTATACGGCAGAGATTGATACGGAAAAGTATTTTTATCCATGCCATGAAGCAATAGACTTTTATCATCGCTACAAGGAAGATATTGCATTATTTTCAGAAATGGGATTCAAAGCATTAAGAACAAGCATCAATTGGACCAGAATATTTCCGAAAGGTGATGAATCGGAGCCTAATGAAAAAGGGCTGCAATTTTATGATGATTTATTTGACGAAATGCTGAAATATAACATGGAACCGGTTATTACTATTTCCCATTTTGAAATGCCCATGCATTTAATCAGCCGGTACGGCGGATGGCGCGACCGGAAGATGATCGGATTCTATATAAACTACTGCAAGGTAATATTTGAAAGATATAAAGATAAGGTAGACTTCTGGCTAACTTATAATGAACTCAACCATTTGCACGATAATCCGCTGTTTGCCGGAAATGTTCTGGTACATGAGGGAGAGAACCCCCTTGAGATTACTTATCAGGCCGCGCACCATTTATTTGTGGCAAGCGCAGAGGCGGTAAAATTATGCCATGCCATAATGCCTGCGGCAAAAATCGGGTGCATGCTGTCCTTAAGTACCGTTTATGCAAATACCTGCAGTCCGGATGACGAATTTGCAACCTTCCAGTTAAAACGAGAGCATTATTTTTTTTCAGACGTATTTATAAGAGGAGAATACCCCGGCTATTTCAAAAGAATAATGAGAGAAAACAGCATTAAAATCGACGTTAAAGACGGTGATTTAGAAAAAATAAAGAATTATACCGTTGATTATTTAGCTTTCAGTTATTACAGAAGCACAACACACAAAGCAGGCTCTGATACCTTTAAAAAGTCAGGCGGAGTACTTGGTATTAAGAATCCTTATCTGGAAACCACAGAATGGGGATGGCAGATCGATCCGGTAGGATTAAGGCATGTATTGAATGAAATGTGGGACAGATATCAGGTACCGCTGTTTATTGTTGAAAACGGCCTGGGCTATGAAGACAAAATAAACAGTGACGGATTGATTCACGATGACTACAGAATCGATTATGTCAAAAAACATTTAGTTCAGATTTATGAAGCGATCTGCGACGGTGTTGATGTTATAGGTTATTTATACTGGGGACCTGTTGACATGATAGCGAACAGCACCGGACAAATGAAAAAAAGATATGGTTTTGTTTACGTGGATAAAGATGACGAAGGAAACGGTACGCTGGAGAGAAGAAAAAAGGATTCTTTCGAATGGTATAAAGAAGTCATTAAAACACAAGGTAACAATATACTAAAAATTTTAGGAGGTAAATAAATGAAGATATCAGATAAATTGGTTGACACTATGGGTGAAATTGCCAATAAAATCAGCGGGAATATATATCTTTTAGCAATCAGGGAATCATTTGTGGTTAACATGCCGTTAATTATAACCGGCTCTTTTGCAACACTTTTTTCAGGTGTAATATGCTCTACAACAAGCGGATTGGCCCAGTTTAAAGGCTTTGAGTTTTTAGCAGGCTTTACAACTTTATTTTCGGCAATAAGCTATGCATGTATCAACCTGCTTGCATTGTTTATCTGTTACTTAATCGGTTCATCCCTCGGAAGGGCAAAAGGATTAAATGATAAATTTACAGGGCTTTTAGCAATTGCTTCCTATGTCATAACAACACCAACGCAGACAACAATTGAAGTGGACAATGTTGCACAGGTGGTCAATAATGTATTGGTTAATACCAATACAAACGCACAGGGCTTATTCACCGCAATGCTTATTGCCATCTTATCTGTTTCACTATTTTCATCATTTATGAAAAACAAAAAATTAGTACTTAAAATGCCCTCTTCCGTACCCGCCTCTATTGCAGAATCATTTTCAGCACTGATCCCAACCATATTAACTATTTTTTCAATTTCCTTAATAGCCTTTATTTTTAAGGCAATATTCGGCTTATATATATCTGAGGCGGTATTTAAACTTTTACAGGCTCCGTTGATAGGCGTAATGCAGCATCCCGCAGGAATTTTAATTATCATATTGGTTACACAGATTTTCTGGTTTTTCGGATTACATGGCGCCAATATTACAAGTGCAATCCGGGAGCCTTTAATGCTGGCGGCTCTAGCAACGAATGCAGACTTGGTTGCCAACGGATTACAGCCTACAATGAATGTCGCAAGGCCATTCTGGAGCATGTACTGTACTATCGGCGGCTCCGGATGCACATGGGGACTTTTGATTGCAATTTATTTATTTTCCAAGAGGGAGGATTACAGGATAATCGCAAAATTATCAACGGTACCGGCTGTTTTTACCATCAATGAACCTGTGATTTTTGGATTGCCCCTGGTACTGAATCCAATATTCATGATACCGTTTATTTTAACTCCCCTGGTTTCAGCCTCCATAGGATATGCCTCTACAGCACTTGGATTTGCCGGAAGGGCATTTGTTGAAGTTCCCTGGACAACACCTGTTTTCCTGAATGCGTTTTTAGCTACAGGGGGAAGTGTTGGCGCAATTATTACACAGGCAGTTTGCCTTGCGGTGTCAATATTAATATACGCTCCATTTGTTAAAATAGCAAATAAAAAGGAATTTCTGCAATAGCAGGAGCCTTTACTTGAGAATACCCATAGTGTATACTTTTAGTATCAATAAAATATTGGATTGTGAGTAGGTGGGTGATGAATCTAATACAAAAAATGAAAAGTAAAGAGGGGTTTACAAGTACTGAGGCAGCAATTGCCGATTATATTCTAAAGTGTCCGGAAGTAATATTGTCCACTACAACCAGGGATATTGCGAAAAATACATTTACAAGCCCGACTACAATAGTCCGGTTTTGCCATAAATTAGGCCTTGACGGCTTTCCTCAGTTTAAAATACGGTTGTCAGCGGAAATGAGTGCGGCGGGAAACGTCGACAATAACATTGACATTACTCCCGTCCAAAAAGGGGACTCCCTTTATAAAATAATTAACCGGGTTAAAGAAATAGAAACGACGGCAATTGATGAAACAAAGTCTTCCTTGAAGTATGAACAGATTTCAGAAGTGATTTCCCTGATAGATAAAGCCTCGGAAATTGATTTATACGGATCCGGTATGAATTTAAATGTAGCTCATGAAGCAGCCTATTTATTTATGCGTTTGGGGAAAAAAGCAAATGTATCGGAATACTCAAATGTTCAGATGAATCAGATATTTTACTCGGATAAAGGGCACCTGGCTATTATTTTAAGCCATTCCGGTGAAACGGTCAGATGTATAGAGACAGTTAAGATATTACGCAAGAAGAAAACGAAGACCGTTTGTTTATGCGGCTATATGAATTCCAAACTGTCACTGCTTTGCGACGTGAGTATCTATATAAAACCCGGAAAGCGTTTCATTGATATGGGGCCATTATTTTTCTCAACTTCGACCAGATATGTATTATATATTTTATTTGCGGTATTATTTGCTGAAAATTATGATGCAAATATGGAAAGATTTGAAGAATATATAAAGATAACGTCGACATTGGATTATTAAGAAAGCAGAGGTATTTAAATGAAAAACATATTATTGGTTTGCTCCGCAGGCATGTCAACAGGCATGATTGTTAAAAAAATGGAGGCCGTAGCCGCGGAAGAAGGTATTGAAGCTAAAATCTGGGCGGTAGGAGATTCCGTATCAGCAGAACATATTCCCAATGCTGATGTGGTATTAGTCGGGCCTCAGGTACGTTTTTTAGTTAAGAAACTTCAGGAAATGGCAGGCAATAAACCAGTTAAAGCCATCGATATGGCCGATTATGGAAAAATGGACGGAAAGAAAATTTTACACATGGCAATAGATTTAATTGATACTAATTAGTCAGGAGATATAAAAAATGATGAATGAAGAGATGGAAGAGTTTCTGGTAACTATCATTTCTAATGTAGGAGCGGCACGCAGCTGCTATATCGAAGCCATCCACGATGCAAAGGCAGGGAATTTTCATAAGGCAAAAGAATTGATTAAAGAAGGGGAATCCCTTTTCTACTTGGGACATGAGGCACATTTAAAATTATTGTCCCAGGAGGGAACAAAAAACGGCTGTCCCATATATTTAATTACCTTGCATGCAGAAGATCAATTAATGAGCGCAGAAGGGTTTCATATTATTGCACAGGAATTTATGGATGTTTACGAGAGTATTCATGCAAAGCAGTGACAGTGGAGTCTGCGCCGGTATGCAAGCGGCGCAAATGAACCCAAAAGAGAAAACGAACGCGGCCAGATAAAGGATACTGGATTAATCTAATAGCGGGTATCGTTTGTTTTTGGGGATGCTTTTACTGTCTATTGCATTTTTTCTTTATACAAAACGGCACTATCATAAAATTAAAGAGCTGACCGGCTATGCTATCTTCGCAGTATATCCACGGGAAATTACTATATGGACGTTCGGGATAATCGGGAGGGTGAACTTAGCATACTGAAAAATGAAATTTATAAGATAGTTCATATCCTATCGGAGTGGTTGGCTCCTCGCTTCAACCAAAAACTCATTTGGTAACCAATGTTCTGCTTTATCTGCAAAATCACCCGATTACCCCTTAAAAGGTTCATATGCCTTTACAGTTGTTCATCTACTGTTAGCCCCTTTAAATCCTCATTGAGTAATTTTTCTTTATCCGCCATGACCATAATTTCTCTGTGTAATTTATCCCAATCGGCGTCTGCTTTTTGTGCCTGCTCCATCGGGGCAGTGTTGCTCTTATGTTCCTGGGCGCTCCCTTTGTCGGCAGCTTTTGAAGCTTCTTCCTGCTTCTCTTTTTCCTTATCTTTTATTTCTTCTGCTTTATCCACGTCTTCTTCTATCGTATCATCTATATTATCTTTCGCTTCCCCCAACAGTCCGCCGGCGAATTCCCTGCTTGCGGCATCCAATATCTTTTGTGAGTCCTTACGTGCATCAAACATAGGGTGGGTCTTTAATCTGTCTAATTGAATTGCTTCAATCGTTCTATTTTCATTCGCTATGGCTTCGTTGGCACTATCAAGCCTTATTCTCCAGGTCGATTCCATATCCTGATATTCCAGTGCCGCCTTTTGGTATTCGGTAAATAATTCCTTGTCTTTTTGTTCTTCGCCTTCACCATCAATACCATACGTTTCTTTTAATTCCTGTTTCAGGCCTTTAATACGGTTCAATTCGTTTGCCGCCTCTTTGGCCTCTTCTTTTAACGCTTCGGCATTACTGCGGTGTGTATCAACAATTTCATCAATTTTTTGTTCACCCGCAAAGGCATCCGTCAGAATTTTTATCGCATTCTTTTTCAACTGTTCTTTTTTGGCGTATATATCATTTGAACCAAGCTTTAAATCTGCGGCATAAATGGTATCTGTATTCTTCTTCTGTTTATTATTATCAATAGCCCCTTGTTCATCCTGCGTCTTTTCATTTACAGTTGCACTTTGAGAGTAAGCTGTCCTATCATTATTCTGTCCGCTTATTTTTACCGTTACCATTGTCTGAATCTCCTCATTTCTTCTAGATGCCATTTGTCAGTAATTATTATTATTATCGGCAAAATAACAGGATAACTTAACCCTTCGGTTATTTTCAGGGTATTCATTAACAATCAAAAAAAGAGGCTGTTTCATAAAGAAATGCACCGGCCTATGCTTATCAGCTCCACCAGAGCGTGTTTGAAAAATGCTTGTGGTCGGGTTGGACGCTCCACTTTGTGGGAGGCAAGGAGCAATTTTGGGTGCGTAGTGGTGCTACGCTCCCAAAATCGCGACGCAGAATACCGACAAGTGGGGCGGTCAAAGCGGATATTCCGGGTCCGCTATGCTGCTTGCCCATAACCATATCAGCTTGTCAGGTAAATACCATCTTTGCTGGTATTTACCTGCAAAAGCAGTCCGAAGGTTTGTTTAATTCTGCCAGTCCACCGTAACCGTAGCCGTTCCTCCTGTGGGAGTTGTCACCGTGTGATTATTTCCGCTTTCCCAGACCGCGCTGCCGCTGCCGTCAACCTTAATAAATTTATATTCCATGGTTGTTCCGGCGGGAACGGATACATCATAAAACCAGGTCGGATAAGTACCAATGGTAGGTGTATTATTAAAAAACGGTCCTATTGCCTTATCCGTACTCCAGCTGCCCAATTCATATACGTTTCCTACCAGGTATATATTGGTTCCATAGGAGGTGGCGGCATTATTTACGATAAACCGGACTGCCGTCTGGGAGCCTGTCAGCACTTCAAAGCCGGCATAAGTATTGCTTGCTGCATTTAAGGCGGTTTTTACCTGAATGTCATACAGCCCGGCAGTCACCTCCGGAACCGTAACTGTTATTCTGCTGTCACTCCAGGACTGTACCCGGCCTGCCGCCGTACCGAAATAAACCTGGCCTGCCGCCGTGCCAAACCCTCTGCCTGTTATTGTAACGGTATTGCCGGCCTTCCCCATCATAGGATCTACATTGCCGATATCCGGGGTATTTACGGAGGACCGGGTATACTGCCATACCATGGATTCCCCCGGGCCTAAGGTAAATGGCGCAACCCCGCCTGACGATACCGTAATGCTCTCCCCTCCTAAAATACCTTCCAGGACATCCGTATAGGTTCCGGCCGGTAAATCAGTGAGCAGCCCTGTGATGTTATATCCCATATTCTGGTTCCGGTTCACCGCCGTTAAGACAACACTGCCTGCAAATTCTCTTTCATAAATATATACGTCGTCATTCGTCCAGCGTTCACGGGTTGTCCCGTATGCAAGTGCAGGATTCGTTTTCCTTAAGGGAGCCAGCTTGCTGATAACCTGATAAGCCGTTGTGTTTACAGAAAATGACGGCATATCTGCCCTGTTATCCGGGTCCGCGCTTCCCGTAGCATACTGTTCCGAACCATAGTAAACAGTCGGCACCCCTCTTGAGGTCAGTAAAATTACATAAGCATTTTCAACGTCTCTTTGATCGTTACCGGTCAGTGTCATAAATCTGCTCATGTCATGGCTGTCAATAAAAGTAACCTGGTCGTTTACCTCCTCAAAATCAATTTCCGTATCTTCGATAACTCCGTTTAAGTCCGTCATGGTTCCCGCACCGCTAAAAGCATTCCGTACTCCATTTGCAAATCGAAAATCCAGGAGGCTCATGCCGCTGTTATTGGAAAAGCTCTCCATCTGTCCGTCTTTGCTTGTGGAGCCTGTAAACCATTCGCCAAATACAAATACCGGATTTTTTTCATAGATATCGCTCAGCCAGTTTTTCTGCCAGCCTTCCGCCATATGCTTCACCGCATCCACACGGATTCCGTCAACACCCAGATCCAGCCATAAATCAATGGCCTCCTTCATATAAGCGTCCACCGTGCCGTTCATATGGTTTAAATCGGCCAGTCCGTACATGCTGTGATAGATTCCGTTCTCATAAGTACTGAAATCCGTCCAGCTTTCATGATTAAATATATTGCCGGTATCCGTGGTAAATCCGCTTATTAATGTGCCGTCCCGATACAGCCTGCCGTCTTCCGGAAAAACCGTCGTACCGTATTCGGCAGTAGAAGTGTGATTTGGCACAAAATCAATTACCACCTTAATTCCCTTATCATGGGCGGTTTGAACGAATTCCCGGAATTCCCCCATGCTTCCGAAGCTGGAATTCGTGCGGAAGAAATCCCTTGCCCAATAGCCATGGTAGGAAGCCGTATTATTGGACGGGTCCATGGTCGTAATATTTTCAGCCGGCGATGAAATCCAAAGGGCGGTAACACCCAAATCCGTAAAATACCCATCGTTTAGTTTATCCATAATACCGGACCAGTCCCCGCCATGGTATTTTCTTAAATTACCCGTATCAAATATGCTGCCGTCCGGATTGTTGGACAAATCCCCGTCCAAAAAGCGGTCCGTTACAATCTGATAAATAACGTCGGTTGAGAAGCTGGCCGAATTGGACACCAGGGCATCTTCCAAGGCCGCAGAACCAAATACGGGCATTTCATTTTTACCGGCAAAAATACCGGATAAAACCAATACCAAAGCAATACTAAATGTCATTTTTCCAAAATATTTTTTCGCAAATTCTCTTTTTCCCATCATTATATAACCTCTCCCTTACAATCGTCTTTTTTGGTAACCTGATACTTATTTTACTTCCATCATAACTCCGCAAAAGGCTGGAATGATATGTTCATTTTTTAACTCCCCGGTTGTAAGCAGAACCGTTCCTCCCTCCGGTATGGCATAATGTACTTCCTTTTTTGTATTATTGAGAATTGTAATAATTCTTTCATTTAAATGCCTTCTCTCAAGATAAAATAAGTCCTCCCCCGCTGTAATCCGCAGGTCCCCGCAGGCCAACGTCTTTTTTGATTTTCTAAGTGAAATCAGATTTTTGCAGAATAAAAGCAGTTCCTGATTCCAGTTTTTTTCGTTCCAGTCAAAGGTTCTCCTGCAGTCGGGATCCCCATCACCTGTCAGCCCGATTTCACTCCCATAATAGAGGCAGGGCATGCCCGGATAGGAAAACAATAACAGCAAAGCCATTCTGAATTTCCTCTCATCCTCCCCGCACCATCTTAAAAATCCCATGGTATCATGGCTTTCTAACAAATTCAGCATAGCGGCGTCAGCCTGTTCGTAATTCCACATGAAATACTCCGATAAATCCGCCGCCAGATCTTTCGCACTCTTTTCACCTGTTGTAAAAAATTGTATGGCCGTCTTGGTAAAAGGGTAATTCATAACACCGTCAAATTCGTCTCCCCTAAGCCAGGGGTAGGCATTATGCCAGTTCTCCCCGATAATTAAAGCCTCCGGATTGATTTCTTTTACAACCTTTCTGAACTCCTTCCAGAAATCATGGCTTACCTCATCGGATACATCAAGCCTCCATCCGTCAATCCGTGTTTCCTTCATCCAATATGCAACCGAATCCAGAAGATATTTGCGTAATTCTTTGTTCTCCGTATTTAGCTTGGGCATATTAGGACTGGTTGCAAAAACATGATAATTAAGCCCTGACAGATTAAGGGGCCTGCTATAGTCATTCACCTCCTCTTCCCTATATTTCTTCACCGGGTAGCTGTTAATGTAAAACCAGTCTTTATATTTTGATGCCTCCCCTTTTTTAACAACATCCAAAAAAGGAGGAAAGTACCAGCTGGAATGATTAAATACTCCGTCCAGAATGATCCGTATGCCCTTTTCGTGTGCTTTCTTAACCAGTTCACATAATGTTTCCTTATCACCAAACATAGGATCTATCTCCCTGTAATCCACGGTGTCATATTTATGATTGCTCGGCGAAGTGAAAATCGGCGTTAAATAGATACCGTTTATTCCCAATTCACTCAGATAATCTATTTTTTCAAGAATTCCCTTTAAGTCCCCTCCGTAAAAACTATGAGGCCCGGGTGCCTCTGTCCACGGCGTCAGCTCTTTTGTATTATTTTCTTTATCTCCATTGCAGAATCTTTCCACAAATATTTCGTAAAAAACCGTTTCCCTCACCCAGGAAGGCACCTTCAAAATATCAGCTTCATTCAGATAGGGAAATTGAAAATAGTGAAAATACGCATTTTCATCATCATAGGTTTTGGTAAATCCGGATTCGGAATAAATATAATCCTCCTCCCCGTCTGAAAGTTCAAAATAATAACCTAATCTTAAAATCTTTTCATATACTTCATATTGGTAATAATCAAATAAATGGTCGGATGCTATTTTTTTCATGGGGCGGGATTCTTTCTCCTCCCATCGATGCTTCTGACCAATCACAATATTAACCCTGGTACAGTCGTCCTTTGCCGTCCTTAAGCGTATGTGCAGACAGTCCTTGCCGTATGCGTATGCGTAGTTGCTTTTCTGTCTGTGATATACCGCATGTAAATTCATAATTCATCTCCTTTATTCCGGTTTTTCATTATTCTGCCTGTAAAAATGCGTTCCAGTCGTCGACTGCCTTTTTTGCCCCTTCTTTTGGCGTCAGCTTTTTATCAAATACGGCCGGCCCGATATTCGCCGAAATGGTCCAGTAATAGGAAATTCTTTTGGCACTTGGCATGGGTATGCTTTCATTAAAAGCCTCTGTAATATCAATTAGATCCTTATCTTCCTTTAAGCCTTCAATTTCCTGTGCGTCTGCCCGGGAAGTTATCTTAAAGGGCTTTGTATATAAAGCTTCGGCTCCTTCCCTGGATACCAGAAATTCCGCAAATAACTGCGCGGCTTTGGGATATTTCGTATAAGCAGATACATGCGCATTCTGGACAAAGGCAAAGGGCATTTGCTGATGTCCGTCATAAGTAACCAGTTTTGTTATTCCGAAATCGACTCCCGCCTCCCGGAAGGTTTTAATATCCCATGGTCCGCCGATCAGATAAGCCGTCTTTCCTTCAATAAACTGATTGGCCAGAAAATCCGTATTGGCCAGATCCCCTGAGGATATGGGCATAATGCTTTTGTAATCTGCCAAAACCTCCAGACCTTTTTCAAATTCAGGTCTATCAAACCCCGGATTGTCCTCATCGGTCCCGCTTTCTCCAAATAAGCGGAATCCGTAGGTACTTAAGATGGGATAAAGAGGGGAACCGGTAGTCACGTCTGTTAAAAACCAAAACTTATTCTCTTTTTCATCGTTGAACGCCAGGGCTTCTTCCTTTAACTCCTCGAAAGTGGCGGCCGGTTCCCCGGTAACCAAAGCTTTGTTATAAAACATAACATAGGTTTCAACGGAAACAGGAACACCGTATACCTTATCCTCTACTGTTACCGTATTCATTGCCACATCATTTACTTCCGATTTAAGCTTTTCTACCAGAGAAGGCTCCAGTTCCAAGAAGATACCCGCCTGAATCCCTTCCAGAGTTTTATCATGAGGACTCATAAATACATCCGGCCCTTCTCCTGCGGCTCCTTCCAAAACACCTTTGTTAAAATCATAAGCGCCGCCCTCCTCTGTATTTACTTCCACTCCGTAAGCTTCCCGGAACTCTTCGGCGACAGCGTCGGCAAATTCTTTATCGCCGCAGCGGAACTTAAGTACGGCTCCTTCCTCCGGGGTAAGTACCTCCTCTGTGCCGGCAGCCTTAGTATCCTTACGGTCAGTATCCGTAACCGCCGATGTATTTTCTCCCTCGACTTCTTCCACCGGCACTTCCCTGCAGCCGGACAGAGATACCAGCATACATAAAATGCAAATCGCCAATGTTATTATTCTTTTCATAAAGTTCATAAAGCTCCTCCTTAATATTTTTATAATATATTTACAATATATCATCCTTTATTGGCTCCCGCCGCGATACCCTGCACCAGATATTTCTGAAAGAACAGGAATAATATGGTAATGGGAACGGCAATTAATACCGCACCCGCGGCAAACATAGTAAAATTGGAATTTTCCTTGCCGGATATCATATTGTACAGCCCAACTGCAATGGTACGGTTTTCATCGCTTGATAACAGCATGTTGGGCAGAATATAATCCATCCAGGGCATCATGAATTGGGATACCGCACAGTAGGTAACAATAGGTCTTGAAAGGGGCAGTACAATTTTTGCAAAGGTGGTAAGATAGGAGCTTCCGTCAATATAGGCAGCTTCATCTATCTCCTGCGGTATCCCGTCAAGATAACCTTTTACCAGCCATACATTATAGGGAATAGCCCCCGCCGCATAAATCAAAACCAGGGCCGCCGGCTTATTTAACAACCCAAAATTCCAGAACAGGGTATAGATTGCCGTCATGGATAAAAAAGTAGGAAACATGGATAACAGCAAGATGGACATAAGTCCTGCTTTTCTGCCCTTAAAACGGAATCTGGACATAACCCATGCCGTAAGCATAATAAGCATTACACTGATAACGGCATTCAGTGCGGCTATCAAAAAGGAATTAAAAAACCAATTACCGTAGTTGGAATCGGTAAACAGCCGTTTATAATGTTCTATTGTTAAGTCCTTGGGTATGAAAGAAGCAGACGCCAGTCCGTTTCCCGTATTCAGGGAAGACATAACAATCCAGATAATTGGCAGTATTACAAATAAAGCAACTAAAATCAATTCCAGGTGTACAAGCAGCCAGCCGATTTTATTTTTCATAACATCACATCTCCTTAAAAGCATTGGTCCTGCTGAAATTCCAGACTGAAATAACCGCAATAAACAGAAAAATTAAAATGTTCATAACCGCCGCCATGCTAAACATCCTCTGGTCCAGGGTTAATTTATAAATCCAGGATATTAATATATCCGTATCCCCGGCAAATTGCAGGTCCGGATTGACGGGCCCGCCTCCGGTGAGAAAGTAAATAGCGCCGAAATTATTAAAATTATTCGCCAGGTTCATGATAATTAGGGGTGCCGTAGCGTACATAAGCAACGGCAGCTTTATCCGGAAGAACACCTGAAATTTACCCGCACCGTCAATCTTTGCCGCTTCATATAAGCTTTCCTCCTGATTAGACAATACCCCGAGAAGCATTACCATAAAGGCGGGAAAACCCAGCCATAAATTAACTGCCAATATGGATATTTTAGCGGTAACCGGATCCGTCAGAAACGGGATCCGCTCCGACAGGATTTTGGCATCTAACAGAAATTGATTAACAGGGCCAAACTGGCCGTTGAGTAAATTCTTAAAAACCAGAAGCGATATCATGCCGGGAATTGCCCAGGGCAGTATATATATGCTCTGAAATATACTTTTATGTTTTACATGCCTGCTGTTAAGCATTAGAGCCTGCAGCAGCCCCATAAAATAAGTGGAAAAGGTTGCGGCCGCTGACCAGATAACCGTCCATATCAATACCTTTATAAATGTCTTTGACCATATGGGAATACTGACCAGTTTCATAAAGTTTTCAATTCCGACCCAATCCACCAGATGCGCCGGCGGAAGGTGATTGGAATCATAATTTGTAAATGCGATTACAACAGAGAAAATAATAGGCATAAGTACAATCAGCGTAATAATAACAGCCGCCGGCGTTAATACCAGATAGGGAAAGATCTTCTTTTTTCCGGGCAGCTTATTTGATTTTTCTATCCGCCTGTTATCCGGGCAGTCAAGGAGCGCTCCCTGTTTACAGGCATCCGTGATATTTAAGACATAAAGTGCCGAAAAAGCGGCAAGTCCAAGTAACGCTATAATACCGTTAATTAATAAAATGGTTGAGTGGTCGCCTTTTATCCCTTCCACTCTTCCCAGTGTGATAAGTCCCCACAAACCCCTTGTAAAAAAACCGCCGTGCAGCCGAAGGGAAAAGTTTCTTATCTGACCCGCAAAATAATTAGGCCAATAACCGGTAAGAAGTTCAATTCCGACCATCAATACCTGCGTAAGGAAAAACAGCCTTCCTTTCCTCCTCTGTTTAGCGATAAAAAACTGTCCGCTTCCCCATAACAGGGCGGAAAACAATACCATTCTGTGCTTATTTTTCATGTTAACACCCATTGCATATCACATCTGCTTATAGATGTGATACTGCCACAAATAAAAAGGTTGAAAGAATCAATATCCGGCAGACCTTTCTAAATTTGAATTTTCTTTCAACCTAACCTCCATTCTGCGCAAGCTTAATAGTTCGTAATGCGAAGTATTGCGCATATATATATAAAGCTTGTGCCTGCATAACCAAAGTGTGCATGCACATTTTGATTTGATTTATGCAGGCACAAACTCTTTGTTTAAAAAATATTTTTTTATTTTTCAAACTAACTCCGCAGATTATTAATCAGGTATTATTTCAATTGCCATGTTTTCCCTGCTGTGATAAAATTGTTGTATTATTACAGGTAAAGGAAGTGACAGGATGGCAAAATATAGACCAACCATGCGTGACATCGCAAAAGAATGCGGTATTTCAGTCGCCACTGTTTCCTATGTATTAAACCATTCCCAGAAGGAAAAAATCAGCCATGATACACGTCTGAAAGTCATGGAAACGGCCACCCGTCTTCATTATTCTCCGAATAAGAAAACGAAATTTGCCAGGGAGCGCCAGAATAATCTGATTGGGATTATCATTAATTTAAAGGAGTCCAATACCTCCGGTAAAAAATTGATTTTTTATGATCTGGCAGCCGAATTAAGTGACCAGATGGGTCTTATGGGTTTTGAAACAATCTTAATTACAACCAAAGAGCTGAAAAACGATGTAAATGTTATCACCAAACACCGTCTGGATGCTTTATTTATCATCGACGCAGATACCAAAACAATCGCAGATTTTACAAAAGACTACTATGTACCAATCCTGTTTATAGACTGTGAAATCAATAATCCTCTGTTCTGCCGCATTTATCCTGATTACGGAGATATTATTGCTTCTGCCAAAAAAATGCTTCATACGGATTATCCTTTTCTTGTGATGGAGGATGTATACAACCAGCCTCTGCGGCAGCAGGTACTGGAATGGTTCCGGCCGCCGGACATCTTTATCAACACACCCTCTTCCAATCTGGAACAATTCCTGTACAGCCATCAGGACGGGAAAGGTATTATAATCGGCGATATACTGGGTATGCAAATCGAACGCCGCTTTCCCAAAGACAATCTTTTGATGGTATCCAGCCTTGGCCGTACAAATCTTTTGCCCGCAGACATGAAAACTATCTATGTCAGAAACAAAACAAAGGCCGCCGTTGCCTGCGAGGTATTTCAAAACATGCTGTCCTTAGATTACGAAGCCGTTGACGGCAACCGTATCCTTCTGAAAATGGAGTAGGAGAAAAACCTTTCTGTTTTTTTAATATATCATTGTTAATCTCTTTCGTCAAGTATTTTTTACTAATTTTTTGGCATTTAATCATCATGTTTTATACATATTATACAATTTTTTAACTTAACAAAATAAATGTTAAGTTTTTAAAGCTGTAGAAAACTGCCTGAATAGGCCTTTTCTTATCAACCGTTCAGAATCGTTAATTACTTAAAAATTTTTTAGCATTGGAAAATTTTATACAGAAATTAAATGAATATCCTGCCTGTAACTTATAGACATGGATAGACAGCAAGACATCCAGACAAGGTATAAAAATAGGAAGCTATGAGCTAAAACTCACGGCTTCCCAGTATGGCATGACCTTATGAAGAGGTTTTAAATTTTTATAATTAATGATGATATTATTAATAAGTGGCCGGATAATGTATTTCATGCCTTATTTCTTCTCCAGGGTCTTCTAATAAAATTTAAGCCCGTACACCGGCTATTTACGGTTAGCCGGCTCAATGTTAATGCTTTTTCCTTTGATCTTTGCATCCTTCATAACCTGAATAACATCGGGGGCATATTCCCTGGGTACCTCCACAAAGGTATATTTGTCATACATATCAATGGAACCGATTAATTTACCGGGTATTCCGGTTTCACCAGCAATGGCGCCTAATATATCTCCGGGCCTTGTATTCTGCTTTTTGCCTATATTGATAAAAAGCCTTACCATTCCGGCTTCCGCACCGGTGTCGCCATAGTCTTCATAACTTGCATTTTCTTCCATGGGCCCGCTGTCTTCACCCATGGATATCTTAAGGAAAGCCGCCGCAATATCTAACGCCGTACAGTCTTCCAAATTAACACGGGCTTCCACAATTTCTATCATCTTTGCCAGGTCTTCTGAAGCGATAATATTTTGCACCCGGTCAAGTGTCTTTTCCGCTTTGACTGCCGTTACGTCGTTGATGGAAGGAATGGGCTGGGCAAGAATCCTGGTCTTGCAATATCTCTGTATATCCTTCAGTTTATAGACTTCCCTGCCCATAATAAGGGTAAAGGCCCTTCCGGTCCTTCCGGCACGGCCGGTCCTGCCGATACGGTGGACATAATATTCATCATCCTGGGGAACGTCATAGTTAAATACCGCTTCCACATCATCCACATCAATACCCCTGGCAGCAACATCCGTTGCCACCAGAATTTCTGTTTTGCCGCTGCGGAAGCTGTTCATAACCCGGTCGCGCTGCTGCTGCTTTAAATCCCCATGAAGTCCTTCCGCAAAATATCCCCTGCCCTGCAATACGGAGACCAGCTCGTCCACCTGCCTTTTGGTATTGCAGAAAACCAAGGATAACTTGGGGTCATACATATCAATTAACCTACATAAAACTTCATCCTTATTTTTAGGCTTTACTTCATAATAATACTGTTCAATCTTAGGTACGGTTAACTCCTTCTTTACGACCTTAATAATTTCCGCATCCTTTTGATATATTCTGGCAATATCCATAATCGGCTTTGGCATGGTGGCGGAAAATAATACGGTCTGTCTTTCCTCCGGTACATCCTTTAATATGGTTTCAATATCTTCCCTGAAGCCCATATTTAACATTTCGTCCGCTTCGTCCAGTACCACAATCTTAACGTCATCAAATTTAACTGTCTTTCTCCTCATATGATCCATGACGCGGCCCGGAGTCCCGATAACAACCTGGGTTCCGGTCTTTAAGGAACGAATCTGTCTTGAAATTTCCTGTCCTCCGTAAATGGGAAGTACTTTTATTCCATGAAGGAAAGCGGCCAGCTTTCTGATTTCGTCCGCTATCTGTATGGCCAATTCCCTTGTGGGGCTTAATACCACGGCCTGTAAATGTTTATCTTTCGGGTCAATTGCCTGTAATAACGGAATGCCAAAAGCCGCCGTTTTACCCGTACCGGTTTGCGCCTGCCCTACAATATCCTTACCGGATAACATAACGGGGATTGCACCCGCCTGTATGGGGGAGGCTTCTTCAAATCCCATTTCGGCAATTGCCTTTAATATTGGGTCAATAATTCCTAATTCCTCAAATTTCGTTGTCTGCATATTTATTTCGATCCTTTCTTTTCCCTGAAATCTTTTATTATTTTATCCTGATTCCAGGTTATTCAATCTCTGATTGAATAACCCGCAAATTGCCGTACTTTTACTTCAACTATACGCAATTTTCTATTCGAGGACAAAGGTGCTGCCGCATTAGCGCTCTTCTTTACCATATTTAGCTCCTCGCTAAACCGGCCATACTATATGTATGGTAATTAAAATGCTTAGTGCGACAACCGTGCCGTGCCACTTGCGGGCACGCAGTGCATCTTCTATACCGCAAGCGTACACATCCCGATCGGATTTTTTATGTGACGGAAAATTCCGTAAATTTCCTGTCATATAAAAAAAGCTCTTGGCCTTTTTGGACAGAGAGCTTAAATATATAAAGTATTAATATACTATTCTTAAACTATTCCTTTGCTCCAGACGCTTAATCCAGATAAATGTACCATAGGTATTATAACACAGGAATTTTGATGCGTCAAATATTTTAAAAAAATTATAATTATAGAAAATATCCTGTTAATTCCAATAATTCAGTTTATTCAGCGTTCATAACTAAATCAACTACTCTTTGTTCCACCAGACGAGCCGTTTCATCAATTTCCCGTTCCGTATTAAGATTTGGAATAAACCCCGCCGCCACGGTGGCATGCCCTCCGCCGTCACCAAACCCAAGCAGTGCTTCCTTAATCACTCTGCCGGCATCAAGGACTTTCGATTCACTGCGTACGGAAAATTTAAGGCCGCCGACCCGGTAAGAATAAACCAAAGTAAAATCCACTTCCGATACTGTCAGCAGAAAATCTGAAATACTTCCAATGATGGCCTCCGAACAATCATTTCCAATTTTAGCAATCCCGATTCTTCCATACAGCTTAAGATTAGAAATGGCTTCCTGATAGGCAAGAAGATCTTTTTTTCTTAAGCTGCTGTTCTCAAAGCTGGATAAAATATCCTTATCCGCTTTCTTATAAAGGAGGCAGTACATATCAATATCCAGGTTTGATACCCTTCTGGATAAATTGGCGGTATCCATCTTTATACCATACGCCAATGCGGTTGCCGCCTCCACCGGCACGTCAATATGATTTTCAACAAAATAACAGGCAATCAGGGTGGAACAGGCGCCCAATTCACTCCGTATATCATAGAACCGGTATCCGGAAACCTCCTGCATGGGATGATGGTCAATACAGGCAACTTTTCTGCCGATAAAATTAACCATATTGACATTGCCCGTCTGACCATCCACCATGATAATCTCGTCTTCCGGATCCATTGAAAATTCATTGTTATTATAAATATCCATGTGCAGAAGTTCAATCATCCTTAACGTATTATATTTATCAATCCGTCCGGTATAACAGACGGTGGATTTTATCCCCCTGCCGCCAAGTAAGGCCTGAAGGCCATAAGCCGAAGCCAGGGCGTCCTGGTCGGGATAATTGTGCATCTGTATATAGACATGTTCCTTGGTTATTATTTTTATAAGAGCATCTAATTTCGTCATTAACCTATAACACCTCATTTTAGGGGTTGGTCCGCTGTTTAAAGATATTATATCCTATTTCCCGTAAAAATGCACGGACAAATTATTTCACTCTTGCACAAAGGTTTCCATTTTCCACATAAATAAGAAGGGTGTCCTGCTCACCAACCTCATTGCTTAAAATTAATTTGGCGCTCAAGGTTTCCACATACTTTTGCAGGTACCTCTTAAGGGGTCTTGCGCCATATACCGGATCATAGGCCCGCTCGATTACAAAATCCCTGGCGGCATCGGTCAGTTCTATGGTTATTTCTCTGTCTGAAAGCCTGCGGTTTAAATCGGCAATAAGCAATCCGATAATGTCGCCTATATTACCTTTGGTTAACGGTTTAAACATAATGATTTCATCCAATCTGTTTAAAAATTCCGGTCGGAAATGGTTCCTTAAATCATTCATTACCACGGACTCGCATTCCGCGGAAATATTACCGTCCGCTTCAATTCCCTCCAGCAGATAGGAGGAACCGATATTGGAAGTCATAATCAGAATAGTATTCTTAAAATCCACGGTCCTGCCCTGGGAGTCCGTGATCCGTCCGTCATCCAATACCTGCAGCAATATGTTAAACACATCGGGATGGGCCTTTTCAATTTCATCAAACAATACCACGGAATAGGGTTTTCTTCTGACCGCCTCCGTCAATTGGCCTCCTTCTTCGTATCCCACATATCCCGGAGGCGCTCCGATTAATCTGGAAACCGAATATTTTTCCATGTATTCGCTCATATCAACGCGGACCATATTCTGTTCATTGTCAAAAAGAGAGGCTGCCAAAGCTTTCGCAAGCTCCGTTTTACCCACACCGGTAGGACCTAGGAATAAGAAGGAACCGATAGGCTTTGCAGGATCCTTAATGCCCGCTTTGGAACGCAGTATGGCGTCGGAAACCTTGCTTACCCCTTCTTCCTGTCCTATAACACGTTTATGGAGTTCCGCAGCCAAATGCAGGGTTTTATTTCTTTCATTTTCCGTAAGTTTAGCCACCGGAATACCCGTCCATCTGGATACAATCCTGGCTATTTCATCTTCACTTACATTTTCATGGACTAAGGTATGCGCTTCCTTTTTCACCTTATTTTCTTCCTCATTAAGCTGCCTGGTGAGGGCAGGAAGCTTACCGTATTTTAATTCCGCGGCTTTATTTAAGTCATAATTGCGTTCTGCTATTTCAATTTCATTATTTAACGCTTCCAGCTCTTCCTTCAGCTTCTGGACTTTTTCCACGGCTGCTTTTTCATTGTCCCATTTTGCTTTCCCATGGGCAAAAATTTCCCTTTGTTCCGCAAGTTCTTTTCTTAAATCCTCCAGCCGTTCCGCACTCAACCGGTCCGTTTCCTTTTTCAGGGCCGCCTCTTCAATTTCCATCTGCATAATACGTCTCTGGATGTCATCCAGTTCGGTGGGCATGGAATCCAGCTCCGTCTTTATCAGGGCACAGGCTTCATCCACTAAGTCAATGGCTTTATCCGGCAGAAAACGGTCGGAGATATACCTGTGTGACAATACTGCTGCCGACACCAGAGCTGCATCCGTTATTTTTACCCCGTGGAATACTTCATACCGGTCCTTTAATCCCCTTAATATGGATATGGTATCCTCCACCGTAGGTTCATCCACCATAACTGGCTGGAAACGTCTCTCCAGGGCGGCGTCCTTTTCAATATACATACGGTATTCATTTAAGGTTGTGGCGCCGATGCAGTGCAGTTCGCCCCTGGCAAGCATGGGCTTTAGCATATTGCCGGCATCCATGGCACCTTCCGTTTTGCCTGCTCCGACTATGGTATGCAGCTCGTCAATAAATAAGATGATCTGACCGTCGCTGTTTTTTACCTCTTCCAGCACCGCTTTTAACCTTTCTTCAAATTCCCCCCGGTATTTGGCGCCTGCTACCAGCGCGCCCATATCCAGGGCAAATATTTTCTTATCCTTAAGGGCCTGGGGCACGTCTCCCCGTACTATCCTCTGAGCCAGGCCTTCCACCACAGCCGTTTTACCCACACCCGGTTCGCCGATTAAAACCGGATTGTTTTTTGTTTTCCTGGAAAGAATCCGGATAACATTACGGATTTCGGAATCCCTGCCGATAACCGGATCCAATTTTTGCGCTTTGGCCCGTTCCACCAGATCGGAACCGTATTTTTCCAGAGTGTCGTAGGTAGCCTCCGGATTGTCGCTGGTTACTTTCTGGTTTCCCCTTACAGACTGCAGGGCCTGTAAAAAGCCATCCCTGGTAATCCTAAAATCACTTAACAATTCCTTGATTTCACGGCTGGGCTGCTTCAGCATGCTTAAAAAGAGATGCTCTACCGATACATATTCATCTCCCATCTGCTTTGTCTCATTCTCAGCATAAATGAGCACCTTGTTTAAATCATTGCTGATATATACCTGTCCTCCGGATACCTTGGGCCTCTTATTTAAAAGCCCTTCCGCCTGGGCAGTTAATACCTCCACGGTAATATCCATTTTTTTCAGTAATTTTTGAATTAGACTGTCCTCTACCGTAATTAAGCTGTACAATAAATGTTCCTGAGCAATTTCCTGATGTCCGTAATCCATGGCAATTTTTTCACATTCCTGCATTACCTGCATGGATTTTTGAGTAAATTTGTTAATATTCATGGTTTACACCGGCCTTTCTAACAATAATTGTATGATTCATGAAAAATGATAGCTATAATATTATTATTGCTTTTTCTTGTTCTACAAGTACTATAACATATATAATATTGTTTTGCAATATAAATTTTCCTAAATTATATCATCGGTAGAAATGTTGTGGTGAGTTAAAATTTGCGATTAAAATTAAGTAAAAATATATAAATTATTTTGTAATAAATTAGAAATATTAAACTCTGGTTCATTAGCCGGTCTTCCAAAATATTCACAATAATTTTTTTTTAATATATCATTTACAAAGCTGAAATCGATATATTCTTTTAAATGACGACGGCGTCTATGTAAAAGCGGATACTTCTGCTGATACTGACAATGTCAAACTGAATTAAACTGATAAACGATTTAACAGTCGCCTGCCACTATCCGTGAGAGCCAGTTGGAACAGCTTGTATTGGAAGAACTGCGGGACTTGCTCCGATAAATTCCGAAGCACGAAAAGCAGTTTACCCGGCTTGTGATGGACAGGAGCACACAGGAGTACAAGCGGAAAACGGCGGCTCTTAGCAGAGTAAACGCAGCCACATAATCTTTTTTGCCGCCACCCCAAGTCCAATAATTATAATTAATCAAAATGAATAAGTAGTCATTCCGCCGATATAGGTTTAAGCCGAATTGCGTACGATTAAGCCGGTAGGCAGTATCACTTTTTTAGGCAGCAATTTGTAACCGTTAATTCTGTCTATAAGCAGATCGGCAGCAACGATTCCTATTTCCTTCATTGGAATGTCAATGGTAGTTAAAGGAGGATTCGAGAATTTTGACACTTCAATATTTGACAGGCCTACTATTGCCAGATCATTAGGAACGGTTATGCCATTATTGCCGAAGCTGCTCAGTGCAGCCATTGCCATTAAATCACTACCGACAAAAAATGCAGTTGGATAATTTTTGGTCCTGCATAAAAAATCTACTTTTTCCATACAGAGCTTTTCGTCCCACTCACCGCAATCTATTACCCAATCGGGATTTACGGACAACTCGGAAGCATGCATGGTTGAATAGAACCCCTTATAACGCTGGCTTTCTTTAATATTATCCTTAATATTGCTGCCGCCGATATAACCGATTTTCTTGTGGCCTTTTTCCGTAAGATATTGGACAGCTATCTTGGCCGCATTATAATGATCATATCCGACATTGTCGATGTCTTCATGCTGCGTTTCGATTCCAACAATATACGGAACTTGTTTTCGTATGAATTCATAGGTATCGCTATTTAGGGATTCCATTAGAATAAGTCCGGTAATAGGTGTACGGAACGTGTTATATAATTGTTTCTTATCGTTAAGTTCATGTTTGGTTTTTATAAATGAAATTTCATATCCAAGGTTTAATAATTGTGATTCTACACCGGATAGGATGGTCATGTAGAAAGGATCATTATATTTACTCTTTGTTACGCTTAAGACACAGCCAATTTTCATATCGTTTTTTACTTTTGAGTTATCAATGTCCGAAGATTTATTTTTTCTTTTTGAGTTTGTTCTATAATTAAGCTGTGTAGCTGCCTGCAGCACTTTTATGCGAGTCTCGTCAGTCATTTTGTATTTTGTGTCGTTATTTAACACACGGGATACGGTTGCTATGGATACATCTGCTAAATTTGCGACATCTCTGATTGTACTCAATATTACATAACCCCCTTTGGTTAAAAATTATATTTGAAACATTTTAATAGAATGTTACGTTAAGGAAACAAAAAATTACATATATAGATTATATTATATCTCTTTTATTGTCAATGTCATTTCATGCAGAATTATTTTCGTTCTATATTCATTTCATTAGATTACCCGGAGATAGTAGATATTTTTCATGGAACCAGCTTATCACTGTCTTATGAAACCAATGAAAAAAATCAGTTAACATTTCATGAATTTTCTGTATTCCCCAGCAATATACGGTTTTTGAAAAGAATTCCTGCCTTTTTGGCTGGAAAATATAAAAAATTTTAAGAGATAAAACTTCCCGCATTGAAACAGATTTTTAGATATTCGAAATGTTTTTCGTAAACTAAAACTAAGTGGATTAAAAAATTTTCGGATGAAACAATATGTTTACAGGAAATATAATTAAAAAATTTATTAAATATATTTACATGATGCGAAAAATATGATAGAATTTTAACATTAAGTTTACTAAACAAACGCAACAAAGCATAATGAGAAATATTAAGGACAAATAGCAAGCATACTTGCACTCAGGAGGTAATCAACATGAGACTAGCATTAGTGGGGGCCGGACAGAGAGGAATGATATATGCCGAATATGTGCAGCTTTCCAAAAAAGCAGAAATCGTGGCCGTAATAGAGCCGAATAATGAAAGAAGAAGGATTGCCGCGGAGAAATTTCATATTCCCACGGAAAGACAATTTACATATGCCGCTGATTTTTACAGTCAGGGAAAAATTTGTGATGCGGTTATTATTGCGTCTATGGATCAGGATCATTATGCACAGACAATGGATGCATTGGAATTAAATTATGATGTGCTCCTGGAAAAACCGATCTCGCCGGATCCGAAAGAGTGTTTAAAGATCCAGGAGAAAGCAGGTAAAAGGGGACGGAAGGTAATTGTCTGTCATGTACTCAGGTATACGAATTTCTTTGCAACAATAAAAGAAATAATTGAAAGTAAGGAATTAGGCAGGGTTATTTCCATCCAGCACAACGAAAATATCGGCAATTTCCATATGGCTCATTCTTTTGTAAGAGGCAACTGGAGACGGAGCGATCTGACCAGTCCCCTGATTATGCAGAAATCCTGTCATGATATGGATATTCTGACATGGCTGGTTGGCAGTGAGGCAAAACGCATTACTTCCTATGGCAGCCTGAAATATTTTAAAGAAGAGAATGCTCCGGAGAATAGTACCAGCCGGTGTTTTACATGTCCGGCCGCTAAAGATTGCAGGTTTGATGCGGCAAAAGCGTATCTGCCCACTGCCGGCAGCTGGCCGTCCACCCTTGTAACGCAGGATCGGACCCGGGAGGGTATTTTAGAGGCGTTAAAAACAAGTCCTTACGGCCGTTGCGTGTACCGTTGCGATAATGATGTGTGTGATAATCAGGTGGTGCTGATTGAATTTAAAAACGGGGTCACGGTAAGTTTTAATTTAAGCGGATTTACCAGCAAGATGTGCCGAACCATAAAAATTATGTGTGACCATGGAGAAATCCGCGGTGATGACGGAAGCAATGTAATTGAGGTAAACCATTTCCCGTCAAATATGCTGGAGGGCTATGAACAGAGAGTAATTCACCCGGGAATTACGGGCGGAGGCCACGGAGGCGGAGATTTTGGACTTATCAAGGATTTTTTAAATATAATGGAAAAGGACAGTGAAACCAGCAGGTCTTCCATAGATAATTCCATAGAAAGCCATATCATGGCATATGCCGCAGAACAGTCAAGAATCAGCGGCCAGGCCATGGATATGGATGAGCTGAAGAGAAAGTTATTGGATTAAATCATTAACTAGAGTTCTGACAAGATATCAACTTGCCAGTGCATTAGTGCGGATAAAACAAATAATCGTTTACAATATTTTATGATTTAAGCATCAAAAGCCTGTTTCCATGAACGAAATGAATGCTACTGATAATTATATGAAATTTAAGCTGCTTTTGACGTTCAAATCATTTTATATAAATAATTATAATTAAAAAGGAGAGAGAGTTTATGAAGTTACGCAAGATTATGGTATTATTTTTATGTATGAGCTTATTGGCAGCCATGTCGGCAGGCTGTGGGAAAAGTGAACCCAGTAATTCAGATGCTGCAAAAGAAATGGCTCAGACTGGTGAAACGGATACGGCAGGGGAAGTGTCCCAGACGGGGTCATCTGGTAAGCAGGTTGAAATCCGATATGCTATCTGGGACAAGAACCAGGAAGAGTATCTGCAAAAAGCAGCAGATGAGTTTATGAAATTAAATCCTGATATCAAGATTACGATTGAAGTTACTTCCTGGGATGAATACTGGACAAAACTGGAAGTAGCGGCTACCGGGGGAAGCATAGCAGACGTATTCTGGATGAATGGACCTAATATTACAAAATATGCAAGAGGCGGGGTTCTTTTGCCGTTGGATGATTTCATTGCAAATTCTGATCTGGATTTAAGTAATTATCCGGCCAGCCTGGTTGACCTGTATACGATCGATGGTTCTAAATATGCCCTCCCAAAGGATTTCGATACAATTGCGGTCTGGTATAATAAAGCAATTTTCGATGCGGCAGGAGTGGATTATCCATCCAGCGACTGGACATGGGAGGATATGGTTGAAATTGCAGGCAGGCTGACTGACACGGACAAAGATGTTTATGGTATTGCGTCTCAATATAATAGTCAGGAGGGCAGCTATAATACCATATTTGCTAACGGCGGAAATGTTATTTCAGAGGATAAAACAAAATCCGGATATGATTCGGAAGCTGCCAAAAAAGGCATCCAGTGCTGGATAGATTTATTGGAAAAAGGATATTCCCCAAGTGAGGCCTCTCTGGAAGAGACACCCGGATACATACAGTTTGAATCCGGAAAGATTGCCATGCTCTGGGGGGGATCCTGGAGGATAAAAGAATTTTCTCAGACAGAAGAAATTGCTGATGTGATTGACTGCGTGGAAGTACCCGCCTTGAACGGAGAAAAAGCTTCTGTTATTCATGGGCTGGGAAATTGTATTTACGCTAATACAAAATATCCTGACGAAGCGGGCAAATGGGTTGAATTCTTAGCCGGTGAAACTGCAAATACGATTCAGGCAGAATCCGGTGCGGCTATTCCTGCTTATACGCCGACTGTATCTATTTGGGCAAAGTCTTATTCAAAATATAATGCCCAGGCTTATCTGACAGCAGCCAATGATTACTCCTATGCTTATCCGGTATCGGCAAACACTGCGGAATGGCAGCAATATGAAGCGGATTATTTAAAAGTGGTGTTCAGTCTGAATATGACGGTGGATGAAGCCTGTGATAAACTGGCGGCTGAAATGAACAAGGTTTTATCTGCCGAATAATTCCGGTACATCGGTATATTATAGATTCAGTCTTGTGCCAGACGGGATACGGATTTGGTCCGGCATATGCCTTGTAAGTAAATAGAAAGGGTGATTAAGTGGCAGAATCAAAAAATAAAAAAAGTGATTGTTTCTGGGGTTATTTCATGATAGCACCTAATATGATCGGCTTGGGAATTTTCTTTTTTTATCCTTTTTTCAAAAACATGTACAATAGTTTCTATGATATCGGAGCATTTAACGTAACAAAATGGGCAGGCCTTTCCAACTATAAAAAAATGATATCGGATACTGTCATGTGGCAGTCTTTAGGTAATACATTTAAGTATGTACTTATCATAGTCCCGTTTACCCTGGTTTTATCTCTGCTTGTTGCAGTGTTGTTAAATACCAAAGTAAAAGGCCAGTCCGTATTCCGGGTACTGTACTTTATACCGGCCATTACTATGACGGCCGCTGTTGCCATAGTATGGAGATGGCTTTATAATGGAGATTTTGGTATTTTGAATTATATATTGGGGTTATTCGGGATTCCGTCCCGCAGTTGGCTTTCGGATCCGAAGATAGCACTGTTTTCCATTAGTGCGGTTTCGATTTGGATGGGCGTCGGTTATAATATGATTATTTTACTTGCAGGAATACAGGGAATATCAGGTAGCTATTACGAGGCAGCCTCCATTGACGGGGCAGGTCCTTTAAAAAAATTCAGGCATATTACATTACCTCTTGTGACGCCTACATTATTTTTTGTAATGACTACCAGTTTGATTTCTGCCTTCCAGACATTTGATGTTATTTATATGATGATTAATTCCAATAGTATCGCACTGAATTCAACCCAGAGCGTGGTATTGTATTTTTACCGGAATGCGTTTGTTTTTTCAAAGAAAGGTTATGCGTCGGCAATCGCAATGTTATTGTTCGTAATTATCATGCTGATTACCGCCTTACAGATGAAACTGCAGAAGAAATGGGTTAACTATGGTTAGGGAGGCAGAAAAATGTTTGCAGCAGTAAACAGAAAGAATAATTTTAAGATTACGGCGGTATTCATATACATAATTTTAATTGCAGGAGTTCTTGTTACCATCAGCCCCTTTTTATGGATGATCCTTACCTCTTTTAAAACGCAGAGTGAAGCAATGCGGATACCGCCGGTGTTATTGCCGTCAGACTGGCATTTTGAGAATTATATAAGAATTTTTGATAAGCTACCTTTTGGCAGAATTTATTTCAATACGGTTATATCTTCTGTGGTTACCGTAGCAGCACAGCTGATCTTCTGCTCCATGTCAGCTTATGCCTTCGGACGTATTGAATTTCCGGGAAGAAATGCTATATTTCTGGCCATGCTGTCAGTATTAATGATACCATCTTCTTTCTTTTTGCTGCCGCAGTATTTAATTATCCAGAAAATAGGATTACTGAATACAATACCGGCTTTATTTATGCCAAATTTATTCAGCGCGTTTGGAACGTTCTTACTCCGGCAGTTTTTTATTTCCTTACCGGATGAGTTAGAGGATGCAGCCAGATTAGACGGATGTAATCACTTCCGTATCTATTCTAAAATAATGCTTCCGTTAATAAAACCCGGATTAACATCCCTGGCGATTCTGACTCTTAGGTTTTCGTGGAACGATTTGATGTGGCCTTTAATTGTGAATACCTCTGCGGACAAGATGACTCTGTCAGCCGGGCTGTCATACCTGCAGGGACAATATTCCACAGATTACCCGGCTATTATGGGAGGGGCGTGTCTGTCCATCCTGCCATTGCTTATCTTGTTTGCGATGTTCCAGAAACAATTTATTGAAGGTATTGCCCTCACCGGTATAAAAGATTAATGAACCGGTACAGGCTGAATGGAAAATTTTAACCTTATTCCTGCGAAAAATAGCTTCAACAAGCCCTGACGAAAGGATTGTTGAAGCTACTTTTTACGACAATCCTCTTATGATCTTTCTGCTGCGTTACATTGGATCCTGTATTGGCTGGGGGTAACGCCAAACTCCCTGATAAATACTTTTGAAAAATAGTTCTGGTCGGAGAAGCCGCATTGTTCTGAAATTTGATGGATAGAATCCGTTGTGCCTGCCAGGAGGTGAACGGCATGATTTAACCGGGTTTCCTGTAAAAACTCATTGATTGACTTGCTGTAAGCTTTTTTAAAGGTATTTACGATAGTGGGTTTACTGTAGAAAAAATGGTTACTTAGGGAATCCAGGGTAATTTTAAAGGCAAAATTACTGTTAATGTATTTCTTGATTTCATGAGCCAAATTTTTGTCTGTGGAATTGAACCTGTTACTCAGGCTGATATATTCGGCGCAGACATTCATAATTGAAATGCAGGACAGAATCTGTTCCTTTGTCCTGGTAGGAATCCGGCTGATCTCCTTTTCAAGCAGATCCCTGTTTTTAATATATATGAGTGCTTTTTCCAAAACATAAGTCCGGCTGCCCTCCCTGGTATCCAATGTCTGTCCCATCATCAGATAACCGGATAATACGCCAAAATGGTAAAGAGGGGCAACTGCTTCATAAAATCCGAATTTGCACCGGTAAATGTATATCTCCTCTTTACTTTTCACAATGCTGAAAGCGTCTGCGTCGTTTTGGACACAGCCCTTTTTTATATCCGGATTTTGCTGAAGAAGGGAGCAGAAACCGGAAAGATTTTGCGGATATGCCGCAATTTCATGTAAATCTGTATCATAAATACATAGCCGGAAGCCGGAAATATTGTGAAGTTCTTTTAAAATGGCAGGTAATTCGATTTTTGTCTTCATAGGAATAGTCCTTTTATTAGTAATTTTATTAATATTTTATTATTTTACTAATTATTATATTTTTTTACAGAGAAAAAGCAAGTAGTTTTTCATAAAATAATTATAAAGTTACCAATATTAAAATTTATACAGGAGGCAGTCGTATGAGAGAACCGGTATTAGTAATAATGGCGGCCGGCATGGGAAGCAGATACGGAGGGTTGAAACAAATCGACTCGGTTGATGAAGAAGGACATATCATAATTGATTTTTCAATTTATGATGCCATAAAAGCCGGCTTTAAGAAAATTGTATTTGTTATTAAAAAAGAAATGGAGGAAGGGTTTAAGGAAATAATCGGAAACCGTATCTCTGACCAAATACAGACAGAATATGTATATCAGCAGCTTAACTCTTTGCCTGAAGGATATTCCGTCCCGGAGGGAAGGGTAAAACCCTGGGGTACCGGACATGCGGTTTTAAGCTGTCTGGGCACGGTGGATGCTCCCTTTGCGGTAATTAATGCGGATGACTATTACGGGGCCCATGGATTCCGTGAAATTTATGAATTCCTGACCACCGCACAGGAGGAGGATAAATATCATTATGCAATGATTGGATACATTCTGAAAAATACGTTAACAGAGAACGGACATGTTGCAAGAGGGGTATGCGAGATAAACGATCAGGGTTTCTTACGTGAAATCCGGGAAAGAACAAGAATTGAAAAACACGGTGTCCATACGCGGTATACCGAAGATGACGGGAAAACGTGGGTTACGCTTCCGCCGGGAAGTACGGTTTCCATGAATATGTGGGGATTCGGATGCAATATGTTAAAAGAACTGCAGAAACGTTTTATTTTATTCCTGGAAAATGATGTGCCGAAAAATCCCTTAAAATCGGAATATTTCCTGCCGGCCGTGGTAAATGAACTGCTAAAGGAGGATAAGGCAACGGTAAAGGTTTTGAAATCCAGGGATAAGTGGTACGGTGTCACCTACAGGGAAGATAAGGAAGCGGTCGCAGGTGCGATTGCTTTATTAAAAGAACAGGGGAAGTATCCAAAGAAATTATGGAAGGAATGAAAAGGATAAAAAGAGGGTGTGATTATGACCAGAGAAGAATATTGCGTAAAAATAAAGGAAGCGGTTGAGAATATTAATTTTAAAGGAACCTGTATCGGCTACAGACCTTATGGAAACGGCCATATCAATGATACTTTCCTGGTCCGCTCCAGGCAGACGGACGGTACCGTGCTTCGTTACATATTGCAGAGAATGAACCATGAGGTATTTAAAAATCCGGGACAGCTGATGGAAAATATAGCCGGAGTAACCGGCTTTTTAAGGAAAAAAGTCAAAAGTGAGCAAGGTGATCCGGACCGTGAAACGTTAAATATTATTAAGACCAGGGATGGTAATAACTTTTTTTGTGACAGCATAGGGTGTTATTGGAGAGGCTATCAGTTTATCGAAGACGCAACCTGCTTTGAAGATGTAAAGGACCCGGATGTTTTTTACCAAAGTGCCCTTTCTTTCGGACATTTTCAGTACCTGCTTTCTGACTATCCGGCCGGAACGCTGCATGAAACCATCCCGGATTTCCACAATACACCGGTACGGCTTGAAAATTTGCGCAAAGCGGTAAAAGAGGATAAGTCAGGGCGTGTAAAGGAAGTAAAAGCAGAGCTTGCTTTCGTGCTGGAAAGGGAGAAGGAGCTGCATATATTAATGGATTTATATGAGGAAGGGAAACTTCCTTTAAGGGTAACCCATAATGATACCAAGCTGAATAATATCATGATTGATAATGCAACGGGAAAAGGCATCTGTGTCATTGACCTTGATACGGTAATGCCGGGATTTTCCGTAACTGATTTCGGTGATTCCATCCGTTTCGGTGCAAGTACAGGTGCGGAAGACGAACCGGATTTGTCCAAGATAAATTTTGACCTTGCGCTTTTTGAGGTATATACCAGGGGCTTTCTGGAAAGCTGCAGCAAAAGCCTGAATGAGACTGAAATAGATATGCTTCCGGCAGGAGCCAGGCTGATGGCCCTGGAATGCGGTATGCGTTTTCTGACGGATTACCTGGAAGGGGATACCTATTTCAGAATACACCGTGAGAAACACAATCTGGACAGATGCAGGACGCAATTTAAATTAGCGGCGGAAATGGAACAGAAATGGGATTTAATGAAACAGATCGTAAATAAATACCGTTAGGAGGGAAAGAGATGGCAATTCTGGTCACCGGCGGTGCCGGTTATATCGGAAGTCATACCTGTGTCGAATTATTGAATCAGGGATATGAGGTAGTTGTAGCAGATAATTTGTCAAATTCAAGTAAGATGTCTTTGGAAAGAGTTGAAAAAATCGCAGGAAAAAAGGTTGCTTTTTATAAAGCCGATTTATTGGACAGAAACCTGGTGGAAAGCATTTTCAGACAGGAGACGATTGAAGCCGTCATTCATTTCGCTGGGTTAAAAGCGGTTGGGGAATCGGTTATGAAACCGCTGGAATACTATCATAATAACATTACAGGAACACTGGTTTTATGTGATATCATGCGTAAATATAATGTGAAGAACCTGGTATTCAGTTCCTCTGCAACCGTTTACGGAGCGCCGGCAACCGTGCCGATTAAGGAGGAATTTCCTCTGTCGGCGACCAACCCCTACGGATATACAAAGCTGATGCTGGAACGGATATTGACGGACCTGCACACTGCCGACCCGGAATGGAATGTAATTTTATTAAGATACTTTAATCCCATAGGTGCCCATAAAAGCGGTTTGATCGGAGAAGATCCGAGAGGGATTCCCGGTAATCTGGTTCCATATATTACCCATGTGGCAGTAGGCAGGCTGGATTGTCTTAACGTATTCGGAAATGATTACGATACCATAGACGGAAGCGGCGTCCGCGATTACATACATGTTGTGGACCTGGCACTGGGCCATATAAAAGCAATAGAAAGCCTGAACAGAAACCAGGGCGTTTCCGTTTACAATCTGGGAACCGGAAACGGTTACAGCGTATTCCAGATGATAAATTGCTTTGAAAAGGTCAGCGGAAAAAAAATTAAATATGCCATTAAACCGAGACGCCCCGGAGATATTGCCGTTTGTTACGCAGATGCCGCAAAAGCCAAAAAGGATTTAAACTGGGAAGCCGTACGGAGCCTTGAAGAGATGTGTGCGGATTCCTTTAGATGGCAGAAAAATAATCCAAACGGATACGAAGATTAACATGACCTGCCTGCAACCTATCAACATAAAATAAAGACTGCCAGAATTTGTATCTTCTGGCAGCCCCTTGATAATTGATATTATAGATATTTTTATCTTTTTGTCATTTCAATTTTTAGCAATATACCTGCATAAAATTGATATTTTTAAATAAACCTTCTTTATTCCGGATATTATAACTCCTCCTACACATATTCATTGTTTTATCAGCGCAGCGACATTTGACACCCCCAATCAATAACTAAAACTTTGCACATAAATTTATGTTATGCACCTCCTGCGGATGCCCCCGCGTCTTGCTTCGTTCAGAATAATGAAAATATCCCATTTCTGATTGCTGTGCTTGGCTTTTTTGATGACAAGCTGCTCTATACCCTTTATAATTATCATTATAATCCGGAACGATAATGTTTAAAGTACATTTATAACTGTTTTTGCATCTTTTACAAATAGCATCATTGTTAAAATTACGTTTATTAGCCTGAAAATTTTTGAATATCCATAAAATTTAAAATTAACTTAAAATTAATGTTAATTATGGTCAGAAAAATTGCGGGGAATACGAATTAATAATAGGAACGATGGAAACAGAAGGGAGGCGGTATTGGTGAAAGAGGTGAAAGATTTCGATCTGCTTAAGGAGCTGAATACAAATCCGAATCGGGCAATGGAATACTTGATAGAGCAATATACCGGATTGGTTTACAGTATAATAAACTCAAAAATTTCTTCCGTAGGGACGGCGGAAGATGTAAAGGAATGTGTAAGTGATGTTTTTATGGAGTTCTACCGGCAAGCCAAACAGATTGATCCGGCTAAAGGCTCCGTCAAGGGATATCTTGCGGTGATTGCAAAGCATAAAGGGATCGATTTATACCGCAGATTAGCGGGAACAGCGATCCGTAATGTTAACATGGACGAAACCTATGAGCGATTCATAGATAATAAATTAAATCCGGAGCAGGAAGTAATCAGGAAAGAACAAAGAAACTTCCTGCTTCAGGCAATCGAGACCCTGGGTGAACCCGACAGGGAGATTTTTATCAGAAAGTATTATCTGGGACAGAAGACAAAGGAAATAGCAGAAGCGCTATATCTGCGTGACAATACCGTGGATAAGAAGATATCAAGAGGTTTGAAAAAATTAAGAATATTGTTGGGAGGTGTTGTTCATGAAGGAGCAGAAGACAATTTACTTACTAAATGAAGCTGATTTAGAAGCTGAAATTCCTGCTGCCATGGAAGAGCTTGACATAAATAAAGCTTCCCTGCTGTTAAATGGGATTGACATAAATGAAACAGCGCTTGACCGTGAGTATATTCAGGATATCAAGAAGCGGACCATCAGGAAGCTTGGGCTGGAAGACACGGCATCTACAAGTTATGACAGTATTACCGAAGAGAAGCATAAAGAGAGCTCAGAGAAAAGAAAAGGCAGCCGCTGGAAAGGATATGCAGCCGCAGCAGCTTTTATTATTTTAGGTATCCTGGCAGGCATCAACCATGACAGGGTTGTACTTGCATTTCAGGATATGTTAAGCCTGATACCCGGAGTGGGGATTATCAATAATAACCAGGAGGTGGAATACCGGTTAGAAGAGCAGGCGGCGGCGGAAAACGATCAATGTTCCCTGAAGTTATTATACGTAGCGGCAACAGAGGATACCCTGACCGTTCGATTTGACTTAAAGGGAACCTTTACAGAGGAACAGGGACAGACGAACAATATATCGAACTTCCCTGAAATTTTTCTTCTTGTGGATAATCAGAAGTTTCAGAAGTACCGAGGCGGCAGCGGCAGCGGGATATCAGGAAATCAGTTTTCCTACAACGGCAATTATACCTTTAAATTGGATCAGAAGTACATTGACACGGGAAAAAAATTTACGTTGGTATGTGAGGAATTTAATATCCAAGTAAGCTTCCGGCTAAGTAAAATTGATCAATACGGCAGTCCAAGTGAAATCGGCGCTACGGAAATTCATAATGATATAAGCCTTACGGCCGATGCTTTCCTGAAGGACGGTCAGTTGAGTGTCAATATTTATCCGATGAATTATTCGGAATATAATCTGGTTAGTTTTAACAGTGAATACAATCTTGAGTATTTCGGAAAGAAGATGACCCTTAACACAGACAAAGGAATTAAGGAATATACACCGCCAAGCTATTATGGAACTGACCTGAATGCACCCTTCCTCTTTGATGTGAGTGACGGTTCCGGTAATTTTGAATTATCAATTCCCTTTGTTGTAGTAGAGACAAAGGAGGAAAAAGAAGTCAGTCTGCCAATCCCCAAGGAAGGAGAAGCAGCTGAAGTTAATAAAGAAATTGCATTTGAAAACGGAAGCGCAATCATTAAAAGCGTAGAAAGACTGGCGGGCGATATAGGTAATGAATACGGCTATCTGAAAATTTCCCTTGATTACACCAGCCTGAATGAAGTTCAGCAGCTGGTCAGTGTCGAATTCACCGGAAAGAACGCCATAGGCTTTTATCCGTATTTTGATGAACAGAACAGGATAACGGCCGTCAGTTATATGCTGAATGAATCTGACACAAAGGAACTGAAGCTATCGGTTATCACGCCGCGATATGTATTGATGGATCCATATCATCTGGATATCGATATAAAGTAGCAAATGGGAGTAATCAAAACGGAACATAGCCCTTTTTCATAACGGGCTGTGCTCCGTTTTGATAGAAATCCAAGTTATTCTCTGCCGCCAGGCGGGATAGTCGCTTAAATGTTTCAGACGGACCCGGAGAGGTTTGCTGAAAGGGCTGCAAGAAAGAAAGGGGTAATTGTCAAATCCTAGGCACCCAGCTATGAAACAAGCCTGTTTTCCAACAGGCCTTGATTAATTATCGACTTTTCTTTCTATCTTTATAGCATTGTGGCGGAAGATTCTTTGACCATGGAACATATTTGTCAAGGGCTTCTGGATTTAAGTTGAAGTTTTCCGAAGGCATCTCCTCCAACAGGTAAACAAGGTATTCATATACCTTCAGATTGTTTTCAATAGCAGTCTGCACCACACTATAAATGGCTGCACTTGAGGAACCCCCACGATTGGTTTTGATTGTCATCCAGTTACGCCGTCCCTGAGGTAAATGGACGCAGGCTTCTTTCGCAGCGATTGTTGGTTGCTTCCGTACATCCATCAATCAGGATGTTTTTAAAATACGGCTACTGATTAAGGGCATACTGGAATGCCTTATATGCCGGGGAATCCGGTACTGTCTTAGGAAAGTTTTCCGTAAGCCACTCAAAGAAAACGTCCATTAAAGGTTTCAGTTCAACCTGACGTTTGTGATGGCGCTCCTCCGGTGAAAAATCCTTTAGACGCTTTTCCACATGGAAGATGGCGTCGCAGTATTCCTGCCCCCGATAGCAGAAGGTATTTTTTTGTTTATCCGGCTCTATGGATTTGATGGCATCGGAAAATTTCCTCTTGATATGAGCCAGGCAGCCGACCACGGTAATTTCGGGCTTTAGAGAATGATAAACCGGATAACCATCGGTATGGCATATGCCCTCATAATTTTTGAGAAATTCTTCTGCCGCCTCTGCCGCACGGCTGGTATGATATTCATAGTAGACAATCGGAACATCATATCTGCCAGAGCAGTATACCCACATGTAGCACTTCTTTTTGGACTCGCGCCCATCCTCATATGCTACGATGCAGTCCATTATACCGGAAAACAAGGAAAAAGTCTTTAAAATTCAGACGGAAAAGGCACTTAAAAGTGTCGGTTTTATCAGCGTTACAGAGCACTTTCAGGACATTATGACGGATAAAAAATGTGATGCCCGGCTGAAGAAAATACGCTGTTTTACTTGCTTATGTGCCTGTGGCTGCTCCATGGATAAGCCATCCATCAGCCAATTGAACTGCCTTGTGGAAATCTCAAGCACAGCACGGTTTTATTCAAATTTCCACTGAAAGGTTCCTTTGGAGAGTTTCCGATAATAGAGCCACCAGCCATTATTAGACCAGTGGAGGATCTTGCATTTGTCACACCGCTCTTGACCTGATTTTGTTCACACCATTCGGAGGCTGTCATTCCAGAACTACGATAGGTATTAACCATTGTCAGTTTCTGAACTTCAAGTTTTTTTCGATTCATCAGATAATGCTCCTTTTTATTAAGATGAAGACATTATCACATGGAAAGCAAAGTTTTTGTAGGTGTAAAGTATTTTACAATTACTTTATATTTAATTGGTTTACATTTTTCATTATACACTACACCTTTCATTACCAGAATTTCTTATGGTTATTATCAGGTTTTTTAAAAATTATAAATGTTTGTTTTTCAATATATTTATTATTGACTTTTGCTTCCATATAGTCAAAATTAAATTCAAATGTAAAATATTTATCATTGTTCTTTTCAAATTTATATAATTGAGATTCTGCTTCAAAATAGTTTTTTATTTCATTATCTAATTTTTTATCTTTCATCTTTAATTCTTCTAAGATGCACTGATATATTAATTCTTTAGGATTTCGATATTTATCTTCAAAATTAAAATTTTCAGCAATAGAATATGTATTAATTCTATCCTTAGTATTTTCAAACCTATCAATCCAACGCTGATAAAGCCCGAATAGACCATATTTTCTGATGAAATATTTTAAGCAACAATTAAATGTTCCTATTGAGCTTGATATATATAAAATAAAAAAACTTAATGTTGCACTATTATCTTTAATAAGAGATTTAAATGTGTAAAACTGTGAAAATATTTTTGGATATGATAAGATTAATTCTTGCACTTCTTTATCCTTTAAACTTGTATGAGAAATACCAATGTTAATATCGTCAGCACAAAAAAATAATTGATCATTAATCTTTAATTCTTCCTCAGTGTTTGGTAAAGGTATGAACATATGAAGTTGTACGTTTTCTATACCTATATTATATAGATAGCATATCATGTCCATCGTCTCTTGAAGAGAATCCATCGTCTCATCAGGAAATCCATAAATAAAAGACACCGTTAGCTCTATTTCACTTTTATGTAATAAAATTAAATTATGTTTTGCTTTCTCTAAATTAAGATTTTTATGAATTATATTTTGCATATATGAAGATCCAGACTCAATGCCAACATACATTTTTATACATTTTGCCATACGCATCAAATGAATTATTTCATCATCTAATGTATCTATTCTTGATGAACATGTCCATGTAAACGGTAAATCTTCCTCAATAATTTTATAACAAAAAGATTTTATATATTTTTTATTACATGTAAACATATCATGTTCAAATTTAAACTCTGTGACCCCATATTTTTTACTAAAATATTTCATTTCAGAAATAATTTCATCAATCGGTTTGACTCTAAATTTTCTCCCCCAAAATGATGAAGTCGAACAAAATGAGCAGTTAAATGGACAACCTCTTCCTACTTCAATATTCATCTTCCCATCAAATAATTCTTCAAAAGGTGAATGATTCTTTACGGAATAAATTGATAATTCCTCATTTGAAATAATTGGTAATGATTGATTTATATTAATTTCGCCATTTTTGCGGTACGCCATATTCGATAAATTTTCAACAAAATCAAATCTTTTTTTAATAAGCGCTTCCATAAGCTGCTGGATAATCAATTCACTTTCTCCTATACAAATATAGTCAATAAAAGGAAAAGCCTTCAGACTTTCTTTTGCAGTTAATGTTGCTTGAGGACCTCCAAAGGTTATTATAATATCATTTCTTTTTACTTTAATCAACTTAGCCAAAAGAACGGTCACTTGATAAGAATCACAAATTGTATAAAATCCTACTACTCTTGGGTTAAAATCTAAAATGTATTTTGCACAGTCATTCAAAGTATCTTTCAAGCTATTTTTTAAGTCTAATACTCCTCGCGACCAGAGGTAGTCAAAATTAACTAGCTCTACCAAATATTTGCTCTCTAATATTTGTCTAAGGGATAATAATCCTAATTGTGGAAATCTACCTGCATAACTATAACTCAAACTATCTACTAAAACAATATCCATCTCCATTTTATACCTTTCACCTCATTATTAAAATACATACATATCATATCAACAAGATTTTGCACTTTTGTACAACATAACTTCACTATGTCCAGAGGGTCCCTCAAATTAATAAGTACTTATAAGCACATCAATGGTACACTGTTATGTATTGACTTTTGTCAAGGGTTAATTTTTATAAATTACAACTTTTTATTCCTCACGTCTGAGGACATCTGGAAAGAGCTTTAGATTTAACAGTTCCCGGCTTTGGCCATTCTGTTATACGAGGATCAGGTTGCCCTGCCTTCAGGTCAATGGTCCGCCGTGAACCCCACCATCTAGAAGCGTGAATCACATATAGTACTGTGTCAACATAGTGTACCCGTGGATAGTTCGAACCATCTCTTGTATCCAAGGCTCCTTCCATATGTCCTCAGTCGTTTTTTATAGCTTTTGCCATCGTTAGTGACACTCGCCCGCCTTCATGGCGGCTTAACTACCCGCCATGATAGATGGCAGGCAATGTCAAAGGCCTTTAGCCGCAAAGCGGTGCGAAGCAGCCTTGACGTTGGCGGACAGATATCATACCGATCCAGTATCAGGCTATGTTATCTGTCATCAATCCCCACATGAAACAAGATAACTCTCTGGCAATAGCTGTGACTGCAACATTTCGCTTCATTCCACGGGATATCAGCTTATAGTACCTGCGACGCAGTCTTTCATTGGCTCGATCCGCATAAGCTATTGTTTCAGCGG